>CAZRZO010000001.1:0-10509 GCA_964604635.1 Microcaldota archaeon
GGGTATTTAATTAATGATGTAATACTTACAAAAAGTGAACTTTTAGCAATGAAAGAAAATTATATAAATAAATATTACTATATTAAAATATTTGTATATATTATTGGTTTTAGATATATTAACAATTCCTACTTTTTCAGTAATTCTTCTTTCACCCTATTAAATAGTGAATCTTTAATACTTTGACTTAATAATTTATCAATAAATTTATCCGGATCTTTCATATATTCTACATATCTATCAAGATGTTTCTTAAATGTAGTAATCTGGATGTTTTTAGGTTGTGAATTATCTAATTCCCATTCAATTTTACCAGTATTCACATTACCTTTCAATCCAATAAAACCTATTCCAATAAGAATTTGATTTTCAGCTATATTATTTTTTATAGCATAAATTCTTTTATATACTGCAAGTTGTCTTCTATGGTTTGATGCATTACTATTTTTTTTATCTGTTTTATAATCTAATATAAAATATTTTTTCTTTCCATCTTCTCCAATAAATTCATAAACTGCATCCAACTTAGCAACAAATTCAATATCATCATATTCTCCTATGAATATGTCACTTAGATTGATTCTTATATTTTCTTCTACAGATATCTGTTTTGCATTATATTTCTTTATTATTTCATCATTTAATTTATTTATATTATAAAAATAAGGAAAATATTTTTTAGGTATACTCTTTTCATCTATTTTCTTTTTGTATAACTTTTTAGCCATTTCATGTATATTTGTTCCTATTCTAATAGCATCTGATCTATATTCTGAGATTCCTAATATATCTTCTTTTAGAAAAGAAAAAATATTACTAGATCTCTCTATTTTAGTAAAAGAAAGAATTGAATGTTTGTCAAAATATGAATATATAACATCAGGAAGCCACTTTTCATAATAGGAACTAATATCTTTTGATTCTTTATACCTCTTGTTTATAAAGAGAAAATACGCTTCATCATATTTTAATGATATTGGTTCAATTTCTTCATTACTATCTATATCATTTACTGAATCAAAACCATCAACATTATACCATTCAGTATCTTTTTTAGTAGACATTATGTAAAGGGATTTTCGCGCTCGCGTAAAAGCAACAAAATCAACTCTAAGATTTTCCTCCTCAAGTTCCTCCTGTACATTAATCCCTTTAGTATTCTTTATTATTGAATACACTATTGCATCAATAAAACTTATTTTTTCTTGCATACCTTTTGGTACATATATAACAGTATCAAACTCTAGTCCTTTTGCTTTGTGTACTGTTGTTAATATAATTCTACTTTTTTTATTTATTGGTTCATAATTATCTTCAGTTATCTGCAAATAGTTAAAAAAATCATTTCTAGTTGGTTCTTTTACAATATCAAAAAATTCTATTATACTCTTGTACAAAGAAGAGCCACTAAAATAGTACTCTTTTCCTATAGATACTGATATTGGCAGAATATATTTAGTAAATATGTCTGGTAATTCGTTTATTGTGATTTTGTCTTTAATATCAAAAAATACCTTTGCTATTGCCTTTGCATATTGAATCCCATCATCATTATTACTTTTTATTCGCTCTGAGATTTCAAATGCCTCTTTTAATGTTATTCCTGAAAAAGGAGTAAATAATGCATTTATCAAGGAATTTTTATCATCATATAAAATTCCACGAATATATGAAATCATCTCTTTCTTAGCCTCATTATCTACATATCCCCCTGTTGTTGTACTATATTGTATACCTTTTACATCAAGTATTTTAGATATACTATTTATTTGGGAATTTGTTCTAGTAATTATTGCATATGTCGAATTTGTGTTGTCATTTTGTATAAGTTTAATAAGTTTTGAAATTGCTGCTTTTATGGTGTCCTTAGATGTAGTTATTACAACTGTTGCTTCACCTCTATTGTTACTTGATAAACCAGATAATTCTTTTTCATAATCATTATCATTAGTATGTTTCAGAAAGTGATTCTTTGAATAGTCTAATATTCCTTGAAAACTCCTATAATTAATATCTAGAGTATCTTCATCCAAATTCTTAATATCCTTCATTTTTGAAAAATTTTCAAGACTACCACCTTGGAATCCAAAAATTGCTTGTTTTTTATCCCCAACTAAAAAAAGGATTTCACCAGAATTGATAGCTATTTCTGCTTCAATTTCATTTACATCTTGTAATTCATCCACAAGTACAAATTTATAATGTTTTATTTTTTTATTTTTTTTAATAAATTCTAGTAATACATCATTAAAATCCATATATCCTCCTACTTTTTTATCTGCTTCATAATTTTTAAAAGCCATTAGAAAATATTCAAGAAATTTATTATTCTCTTCTAATGTAATGTTTGTTATATTATTATTATTGTAAACTATTTCTAATTCAGCTAATGTACCAACCATATCTATATCTTCTGGAAGGATTCCAAAACTTTTTAGATACCTTATTGCATTTTCAGTTTTTGGTACAATGTCATTTATTATATAATCTAAAGAATAAGTAAATGCATTGGAATTTATGAAACTTTTCAAAATTGAATATCGTATCATATTATTTCCAGCTATGTTTTTTGCTTCATTAATCTCTTTAAGATATGAATATGCATAACTATGAAAAGTATTCACTGTAATTTTATTTGTTTTAATGTTTAATTTACTCTCTTTTACTGTTTCATTAATACGTTCACGCATCTCATTAGCTGCTTTTTCTGTGAAGGTCATACAAATTATATCTTCACCTTTTACACCTTCTTTAAGCAATTCAATAACTCTCTTTGCTAAAATTGTTGTTTTTCCTGTTCCAGGATTTGCGGTTATTAAGGTATTCTTCCAATTAATCATAAGAAGCACATATGTATTTTAATATCTTATATATTGAGATTATTAAATTTTATTTTGAAATTAGAAAATTAATAATATGTGAGATAAATGAAAATCAGATATAAAGTATTAATTAAATTTTATTAACTTCATTTAATAAGTAAGTCATTTTTTAATCAATAACATAATCTTTACTTTTATTCACAAGAAAAATATATCAGATCTTTCATTCTCAGTAAATTTTCTATGTATTATTTAGAATAATAAATTAGATGTATAAATAATATGTAACTTGAAATATAATAATTTAATATTCTTGTTCTTTAAAACACTATATTGGTATTTTGATAAAATTACATTAATACCTTTCGAAACTAGTAAGTATGAAATTATTATTCTGTAATAAATCAACAAACAGTATATTTAAACTTTCTATTTCTTGGAAATCTAAAAATCTCATTTTATATTATCCTAATATCTTATTTATAAATCGTTTTTTATTTTATATAAATTAATAATTCCTTATCTTTCCAATGATGAAATAACATATTAATATAGATAAAATAGAATTTTTTATTTAGAAAAATATTATTTGCAGAATATATACTCTATTGTCTTTTATTACTTATTCAATGTCTAAAGGAAATTGTATTTTAGTTAGTTAATTGGTTATTTTTAAAAGCATTTTTAGTTCAAAATTAAAAAGTAAATTTATATTTAATGTTATTGTATTAATAATAGAATTATTCGCTTCTATCTGTTTTAGTACCTAATATTTTAGGATCAGATAAAATCTCTTCTTTATACAATCTAATACTATCATTAATCTGTTCTGGTGTTGGTTCATTATCAAAATAAAATATATGAGTTTTCTTTGCTTTTGATAAAAAATTAGGGCGTTTATCTAAATTTATAATAATTTTATATTTACCTTTATAATTTTTTTTACTTCCTTTTTCAAAGATTTTTCTATTCATTGATCTATTTATTCTTTTTATAATTTAACAAATGTTGTTTTTATTATAATTTATTTTCCTTCTGCTTTAATTTATCTTGCTTTTATTCTGATGTGTGTTACTCTTCTTTTAATCTGTATTGCCTAAAGTATCCTATAAGAGCATACTATTTCTTTACACTCTTAAATTCCATATATAATCCAGTTATATTTTCTATTACTATATACTTTTTATCAGTTATCATTTTTATGACTTTTGAAACTTAATCTATAAGTTTATAATAGTTAAATATAAATATAAAACAGATATAAAAACAGCTTTATGAACGATACACTTTATAAAGAATTCATATTTGGAACATATTACAACCTATTCTGCACTCTTTCTTTTACTTTTTGATAGTAATAAAGATACATAATTAATAGATTTTCTAGTAAGTCTTTACATCTTTTACATAGAATATTCCTTTTTTATTCTATAGATTTCTTAAACTTTATTTTTTGCTTTCTTTCTAATTTATCTACATTATCTTTAATGTTATCACAATTCATTTGATTTATTCTATAAATATGAAATCTTAGTATACTATATTTTATATTTTTAGTTGCTTTTTTGCTATTAGGTCATTTATTTCTAATATTATTATAGTACTATTTATAAAAATAGCTAATGAAAAATCTCTGATAATTTTATTAAAAAATTTTTAATTGTTTTAATTTTTTGTTTTTCATTTTATATAAAGTTCATTAATTAATCTTTCATAAATACTACTACAAAACACTGTAATATTATTAATTTGCTTTATAGATCAATGAAAAAATCATTACTAAAATTGATTTTATAATCTTTTAAATTTCCATAATCTTAATAAATTTAATATTATTAATATCTATCAGATATCTGGTTTATCTTTATTAATTTTAGATAAAAATATTATAAAATAAAATCATATCTAATTATTTTTTTCTTCTATTTTAATTTAACTAACAAATTTACTATTTATCAAAATTTTATTTATATAATGGAATATTATTTAAATTAATTTAAATAAAAATAATTTAATAGGATAATAGAAACATATAAATATGAGGTATGTTTTATATTTAATTTATTGGTGAGAATATGGAAAAAATTAAAAACAACAAAGAAAGCATATATGAATATAAAAAAGTAGAAAATGAAAAAGTATTAAAAACAAACTATTTTTACATTAAAAAAAGAGAAATACTTGTTGGTGATTATAGCAAACATGATAGACTCATTATTTTAGATATTTTAAGCAAAAAATTAAACCATGAAAAGAAAGTAGTATTTATGAACAAAGCAACATATAATAAAATACAAAAAAGCTTTGACAACACTAATAATCCAATATGTGTATCAAGTGGCGAAGCTCATTATTATGAAAAAAATGCAAATGGAGAATGGATTGCAAAATAATATTATTAATTAATAATTTTTTTGCAAATATTAGTTAAAGGACAATTAATACATAGTGGATTTAGTTTACAATAATTTTTTCCAAGCTCTACAAATTGAGCATGGAAATCTTTATATAAAACTAAATTATTTTTAATATTCCTTTCAAAATATTCTTGAAGATCATTATATTTTATATTTTTATTAATATTAAAAAGTCTGTGCATTATTCTTTTTGTATACGCATCAATTACAAATTTAGTTTTTTCAGCAGCATATAAAATAATTGAATCAGCTGTTTCATCTCCAATACCTTTTAAAGACAATAATATTTTTCTAAGTTCTTGTTTATCTAAATTAAACAAATTATCTAATGATTTATAATTTTTTTCAATAAATTGAAATATATTTTTTATGTACTTTGCTTTTTGTTTATAAAATCCAACTTCTTTTATCATTTCTCCAAAATCTTCTAAATTACAATTTACAATATAATTAAAAGTTAATGAATTATTATTTTTTAGTTTAATAATTGCTTTTTCAACATTTTTCCAAGTTGTTTGTTGCGTTAATATTGCACCAATAACTACTTCTAATTTTGTATCACCTGGCCACCAATTGAGAAAACCAAAATTAGATTTTAATTTATTATAAATATAATCAAGGTCTATTTCTTCTTTATCTCTCATTTAATCCAAAAATTAATTTATTGTATATCTATTAGTTTACTTAATAATTACTTAATAAATATAAAAGAAATGATATTATTACTTAAAATTATATTATAACATAATAAATAAAATCAAACAAATTAAAAACAAAAAACACAAAAAAATATTTATCCATAATCTTATTAAATCTTTATATAGAATAAATAATTTAATAAATAAAAATAATATTATTTGATGTTTTATGGTTTTAGTTGATTATAAAGAGGGTAAAAAACTTTTAAGTAAATATAAAATAAATTCAATTGAAAGTAAATATTTAGAAAATTTTAATGATTTACTTAAATTCTCTAATTCTTTAGATAATAGTAATATTGTTTTAAAAGCTATTTCTCAAAATCCTATTGCATTGCATAAATCAAAGCAAGGTCTTGTTGAACTTGATCTTAGAACAGAGCAAGAATTAAAACAAGCATATGAAAGATTAACAAAAAAAGCAGAAAAATTCAAGCCTTATAAAATTCTTGCACAGAAAATGATTAAGGGAATTGAAATTATTGTTGGTGGTAAAATAGATCCGCAATTTGGAAAAGTAATATTAATTGGACTTGGTGGAATATACGTTGAAATATTAAAAGATTTTCAATTACGTGTCTGTCCTATTGATAATAAAAATGCAAATGATATGATAGAAAACTTAAAATCAAAACAAATAATTTTAAGCAATATTAAAAAACAAGATATTATTGAATTATTAATTAATGCATCAAAATTATTTACTGAAAATAATATTCAAGAATTAGATTTAAATCCAATTATAATCCATAATAATAAATTAGAAGCAGTTGACATTAGAATTTTAAAATAAATAAAGTATATGAATTAATAAAAAATAAATGGCAAAAAGATGACAAATAAAAAAGAAGAAATAAAATATTACGATTTAAAATCAATAGTTCAACCAAAAAGCGTTGCAATAGTAGGTGTATCATATAATGCAGATAAAGTTGGACATATAATACTTAGAAATTATATTCATAGTAAATTTGCTGGAAAAATATATCCAGTAAATGTTAATGCAGAAAAAGATTTACTTGGTTTAAAAGTTTATAAAAGTATTTCAGACATAAAACAAAAAATTGATTTAGTTGTTATTGCAACACCAGCAGCAACAGTTCCAAAAATAATTGAACAATGTGGTAAAGCACATGTAAAAGGAATTGTTATTATTAGTAGTGGATTTGCAGAAATTGGTAATATTGATTTACAACAACAATTAATTAAAAATGCAAAAAAATATAATTTAGCAGTTATAGGACCTAATTGCTTAGGTATTATGGATCTTAGATCAAGAACAGATACAATGTATTTACCTTCTTTTAAATTAGATAAACCAATAATAGGTAATGTTGGATTTATATCACAAAGTGGTGCAATAGGTACTGTTGTTTTAGATTTAATAGACCATGAAGGATTTGGATTATCTTGTTTTATTTCATATGGAAATGCTGATATTGTTGATGAGAGTGATATATTAAATTATCTTGTTAAAGATGAGGAAACAAAATTAATTATTTTTTATTTAGAAGGAGTTAAAGATGGAAAAAGATTTATTGAAACAGCAAAAAAACTTGCACTTAAAAAACCAATTATAATAATAAAAGCAGGTATTACTAATCAGGGTGCTATTGCTGCTCATTCACATACTGCATCACTTGCTGGAAATAGTGAAGTATATAATGCAATATTTAAACAATTTGGATTTATAATTGCTGAAGATTTATATGATTTATTATATTTTGCTAAAATTTTTGAAACAGAACCATTATGTACAAAAAATAAAATTGGTATTATAACTGATGGTGGTGGTGCTGGAGTTTTAGTAACAGATGCTATTTATAAAAATGGTATGGAATTAGCAACATTAACAAAAGAATCAATGCAAAAATTAAGAAAAGTAATGCCAAGTATTGTAAATATTACAATGCCACTTGATATTGGTGGTGATGCAGATAGAAATAGATATGCAGATGCAATAAATGTTGTTGTAAATGATCCAAATGTTGATATTATTATTATAATTGTATTATTTCAAACACCTGGAGCTGATTCAGCAGTTGTTTCAGAAATAATTAATATTAAAAATAAAATAAATAAACCATTAATTGTTATAGCTATTGGAGGTACATATACATTGTCACATAGAAAAACACTTGAAAATTCAAATATACCTGTTTATGATTCTCCAATGGCTGCAGCAAGATCATTAAAAGCATTAATTGATTATTCAAAAGCAAAACAAAACAATACTAAATAAAGAGTATATGAAACAAAAAATAAAGATTACAAAAAATATTAGAAATATCATTAAACGAGATAAAGAAATATTTTTAACAACAACTAGATCACCTTATCCTTTTATAGTAGATCATGGAAATAATGATATTGTTTTTGATATTAATAATAATAAATTTATTGATTTTTCAACTTTTATAAGTGTATATAATTTTGGGATAAATAATAAATTAATAGCAAATGCAATAAAAGATCAAACAAATAAATTAGTACATTCTGCATTTACTGATTTTTATTCAGAATTGCCAATTAAATTTGGAGAAACATTATTAAAATTTTTTCCAAAGGATTTTGGAAAAATATTTCTTTCAAACTCAGGTACAGAAGCAAATGAAGCAGCAATTAAATTTGCAAAAATATTCAGTAATAATCAATATATGATTTCTTTTTATAATTCATTTCATGGAAGAAGTCAAGGTTCTTTATCATTAACATCTTCAAAACTAATTCAAAGGGAACATTTTGGACCTTTTTTAAATTCAATTCATGTTCCTTATCCTTATTGTTACAGATGTCCTTTTAAACAAACAGATTCAGAAACATGTGGATTTGCATGTATTGATTATATTAAAAAATATGCACTATCAAAAGAAGTGTCAGGAAAAGAAGTTGCTGGCTTTTTTATTGAACCAATACAAGGTGAAGGTGGATATGTTGTTCCACCAAAAGATTATTTTAAAGAATTAAAAAAATTATTAGACAAAGAACAAATTATGTTAATTGATGATGAAATACAAGCAGGAGTAATGAGAACAGGTAAATTTCTTGCATTAGATAATTTTAATATAAATGCGGATATTTACACATTTGGAAAATCAATTGGGGGTGGAATACCAATAGGAGTAACAGTTGTTAGAAAAAACAAAAATATTCCAAGTGGATCTCATGCAAATACTTTTGGGGGAAATTCAATTGCAATGGCAGGAGGAAATGCATTATTAAATCATATTTATAAAAATAAAATAAATATTGAAAATGAAATAAAAGAAAAATCTAAAATAATTTTAAATAGATTAAATGAAATAAAAGAAAAATATGAGATAGTTGGAGATGTAAGAGGCATTGGTTTAATGATTGGTATTGAATTTGTTAAATCAAAGAAAACAAAACAACCAGCTATTGATAAAAGAAATGAAATTGTAAAGCAAGCATTTTATAAAGGATTAATTTTATTGGGATGTGGTGAATCATCAATAAGATTAATACCTGCAATAACAATTCAAAAATATAATATTGAAAAAGCACTTAATATTTTTGAACAATTAATAAAAAATGCAAATAAATAAATTATTAGCTAATTTTATCACTATAAATATATTTTAAATTAATAAAAATTGAAGTATATGCAGAATAACATTAATAATAAAAAAGTAGAAAAAGAAATCAAAGAAAAATATTTAGAAGCTGAACAAATTATTAAAAATTTATTAAATATAGTAGTTCTTAAACCTAATATTGAGATAAAACAAATAAATAATAATTTAGAAGGGATATATAATAGCACCACAGGAACAATATATATTAATAAAAAAAACCAAAAATTAAATAATTATTTTTCAACAAATTGTTTTCGAGATTTTTTAACTCATGAATTAACTCATCATATACAAATTACTGAAAATATATATCAAGATGATCCAGATTATAATTATTTATTCTTTAAAACAGTTCAAAAACTTAAAAAATTAGATTTAATAAAAAAACTAGAAAATAGTAATTATAAAACAGATATTGAAATATCAAAAAAACTAGAAAAATATATTGATAATAAAGAAATTCAAAAATTAAAACAAAGTCTTGTACAAAAAAGTATAAATGAGTCACTTGCTTATTTTATAGGTAATTTTGCATTATATAATAAAGAAATAGATTTATGTAAAAAAAAGAAAAAAAATATTTAGATTCAGTTATAAAACATATTATAATAATAGTAACAAACAAAATTTATTAAAAATTTTAGAAGTAATACCAAAACTTAATTCAAAGCAAACTAATTCAAAAACAAAAACATCTGAATTAAGTTTTTTACTTCCATTACTTTTTGAAAGTGAAAGATCAAAACTTGGAAAACATATTATAATAATTTCTTTTATTGCAAATGATTTTAATATATTAAAAACATCACAGTTCTTATTTAGACCATATACAAAAGTAATAGAAGATTTAAATAAAATTAAAAAATCAGAATATCAAAGAACAAAGATAATAGATTTTTTAAAAAATATTAATTCAAATAATAATGAATTATCTTATGATCATATAAAAACATATGAATTAATTAAAAAAATAATT
>CAZRZO010000001.1:10609-42906 GCA_964604635.1 Microcaldota archaeon
TAATGAATTATCTTATGATCATATAAAAACATATGAATTAATTAAAAAAATAATTAAAAATGAAAATATTAAAAGTATAATACGTAAATAATTGAAAATATATTTACTTAGTTTATAATTTTTTTTCCATTGGAAATAAAATCACTTCTTTTATTGATTGTTTATTTGTTAATAACATAACTAATCTATCAATCCCAATTCCAATACCTCCTGTTGGTGGCATTGCATATTCCATTGCTTCAATAAATGGCATATCTATATTATTATTATGAGTTAATTTTATTTCTTTCTCGAAATTTATTTTTTGAATTATTGGATTATTAAGTTCAGAATAAGCATTTGCAATTTCCATTCCTGAAATATATAATTCAAATCTTTCACTTAATTTTGGATTATCTCTCTTTTGTCTACATAAAACAGATGTTTCTTTTGGAAAATCTAAAACAAATGTTGGTTGAATAAGATCTTTTTGGATAAATGTTTCAAATATTTTTTCATACAAATGTGCTTTATATATTTTATCTTTTGGTATTTTAACATTTTTTTGATTTAAAATTTCAATTAATTTTTCTTCTTTTTCATTTAATAAATCAATATTAAGTTTTTTGTTTATTGAATCCACAAAATTTATTTTTTTAAAATCTAAATTAATAGTATTATTTTGATACACAAATGAATTAGAATTTAATAAATTTTTTACTAGTTCTATTAAAATATCTTGTGTTAATTTCATTATGTCATTATAATCAGAATATGCTTGATAAAGTTCAATCATTGTAAATTCTGGACTATGAGTAACATCAATATCCTCATTTCTAAATGCTTTATATATTTCAAAGACTTTATCAAATCCACCTATAATTAATCTTTTGAGGTATAATTCATTTGATATTCTTAAATAATTTTCTTCATCTAATGTATTTACAAAAACTTTAAAAGGATCAGCATCAGCACCACCATAAAAAGGTTGCAATACTGGTGTCTCAAATTCAATAAATTCTCTTTTATGCAAAAATTGTCTTATATAATCAATAATAATGCTCCTTTTAATAAATACATCTCTTGAATCTTTATTCATTATTAAATCTAAATACCTTTTTCTATAACGTGTTTCAATATCAATAAGTCCTTTATATTTATTTGGTAATGTTCTAAGTATTTTTGATAATAATTGGTAATCTATTACTTTTATACTTATTTCTCCTGCTTTTGTTTTAAAAGTAGTTCCAAATACACCAATAATATCCCCAATATTAAAAGTTTTTACTTGATCAAATTTTTCATTTAATGAAGTATAATCAAAATATGCTTGTATTTTTTCAGATGAATCTAATATATCAACAAAAACAAGTTTTCCTGATTTTCTTATTGCAATTATTCTTCCTGCAATTTGTACTTCTTTATTTTCTAAATGCTCATAATTATTTTTTATTTGCATTGCTTTATGTGTTATTTTATAAGAATAAGGTAAATCCATAAATAGTTTACTTATGTCTGCATTTTCGTCTATAATTTTGCTTTCAATAGTATCTTCTTTATTTTCATTGTTCATAATCTCAGTATTAAAAATAGTATTATTGAATTTATAATATAAAATTATAAATATTATTGTAAAATAATTAAAAATATCATATTAATTATCAAAACAAAAAAAATAAAGAGCCTTTCAACTCTTTATGTTTTAATTTGTTGGGGAAATAATAAAAAAGTTCGTCTTGCCAGCATCATATTTGTAATAAACTTTGTGACCAACTTGGTGTCTTTCAAAAACTCCAAGTTTATATAATCTATTTAAACGTGAACAAGCAGCATTTCTGCCTTTATAACCCAATTGTTTTTTAACATCATCAGCACATGCCATATTAGATGAAGATAATTGAATTAATTGAATTATTTTTATATCAGGCTCTGATAAAATTAATTGTTTTGCAGGTTCTGTTCTGTTATCTGTTATATTATCTTCTTTATCATTAGATTCTACATTACTACTAACAGGTTCTTTTAATTCTTCTTCTAATTTTCCAATGGTTTGAGTAATAGTTTCTAATAACATTGTTGTTCTTTTATTTTCATCAATCATATATTTAATTAGTGCAAACATATTAGAATTAACATTTTGAGACTTTGCACTTTCTAAAATTTGTTTGTCTTTACTTTGATCTGTCAATAAATTTAATTTTTTCTTAATATCAAAAAGTTGTTTTTCAATATCCTTTTTATTTGTTTGTTGCATAAATATCATTTATTGATTTTAATCAAATTTAAATAATCATAATTAATTCATTATTTAATTACTAATGAAGCATAAATGAATCATGATTCAATCATGAATTATTAATGTACAAATAAGTATTTAAATGTTATTATAATAAGAATTAGTGGAAGTTAATATTTTTTAAAAAAACTTCTAATTTTTTATAATATTTATATATTTTTATTAAAATATATCTTAATATATTAAAATAGTAAAAGATAATTATGCAAGAAATAAATATTACTCATGAAAAAATGCGTGAGTTTAAAAAAACACGAATTAAGAAATACCTTGAAACTAAATGTAATTGTGAAATTGAAATAAATGAAAATATTATTCATATTAAATCCGATCCATATACTGAGTTTACTGTAAAAAATGTTATTCATGCGTTTGGAAGAGGTTTTGATTTAGAAACAGCTGAAAATTTATTTAATGAAAATTGTTATTTTTCTTCAATAAATATCAAAATTTTATTTAACAGTAAAAAAAGAATAGTGCAAATTAAAGCAAGATTAATTGGCAGAGAAGGAAAAGCAAAAGCATATATTGAAAGAACAAGTGGTGCAAAAATAAGTGTTTATGGGGGTAGTGTTAGTTTTATTGGAAATGTTGAACAAATTAGTGAAGCTGAAATTGCAATAAATAGTATATTAAATGGATTTAAGCACGGAATTGCATATGCAAATATGCAAAGATACCATAAAAAAAATAAAGTAAAAAACAGAAAATTTGCAAAATTATATTCATTAATTGAAAATAATGAAAATAAACAATAATATTTATATAAAAATACATACATTACATTATTAAAAGCGAGTATAGTCTAGTCTGGATAGGACTTTGGCCTTCCATTTGAACTTTTTTTAAAAAGTTTATTTAAAAGATGAAAGTCAACAACTCGGGTTCGAATCCCGGTACTCGCAATTATCTTTTTTGAATAATATATATAAGTATTTTTATCAATAAAAAAACATTTGTTTTGCAATTTAATTAGAATATAAGTATTACATTTTTCTATTATTCTTTTCATTAAAAAGACTTGGAATTCTTTTATTAATTGATTACATAGTTTATTTTTATTATAATCAATATTTTGTGTACAATAATTATTATTTTTAATACACTTAAATTATAAATTTAATTCTTTCAAAAAATAATTTATCAATTATAAATAACATTATAATGATAAAAAGTAATTTTAGTTATTAAATAAAAATTAAATATTAGAGTAAAAATTAAATAAAAAAACAAAAGCAAAAAAAGTTTATTTGGTTGTTTCTAATTCATCAGTAAATTCTTTTCTTTTCTTTGTATTTTTTAATGCTAATTTAATTACTTCTGATAATGTTTTAACAGGCATTATTTTTACTTTCTTTAGCATATTTTTACTTAAACTTATATCATCTACATTAGAATAAGGTAAAATTATTTCTTTTATTCCTGCATTTATTGCTGCTTCTACTTTACTAGATACACCACCAACTGGTAATACTTCTCCACGTACTGATAAAGAACCAGTCATTGCAATTGATTGATCTACTGGTATATTTTCCATTGCACTAATAATACTTACTGCAACTGAAATACTTGCACTATCTCCTTCAATTCCTTCATAAGTTTGTAAAAATTGAACATGTATATCATAATTTGCAATATTTTTGCCATGCTTTTTTATTATTGCACTTACATTCTTTACTGCTTCATTTGCTATTTTACCAAGTTTTCCAGTAGGAATAAACTTTCCTTCTGACCTCGAACTAGCAGGAGTTACTTCACTTACAATTGGTACAATCAAACCAGAAGTAACAACAGAACTTCCAATAACTGCAAGTCCATTTACTTTTCCAATACTAAATCCACTTGTTTTAAAAACACGATAATCTTTTTTAAATTCAATTGCTTGTGCAATTGCTTGTGATTCTATTGGCATTGCAAGTTTTCTTGCATTTATAACATCATTTTTTACAGTAATATTATGCTTATTTTCAACTGCTAAATCACCTGCAGCTCTTATTAATCCACCAAGATCTCTTAAAATTAATGTTAATTTTTGTTTTCTTCCTGATCTTCTTTTTGCTTCTTCAATCATTTCTTCTATTGCTTCTTTATCAAAGTCAGGAATTTTTTTGTCTTTTCTAATTTCTTGTGCAATAAATATAATTAATGCATTTTTATTAATTTCAGTATCATCCATTGTTGATTCCATGTAAACTTCATAACCATAACCACGAATTCTTGAACGTAGTGCTGGATGCATATTTTGTATATCTCTTAAATTTCCAGCAGCAACAAGAACAAAATCAGCAGGAACTGGCTCTGTTTTAACTAATGCACCAGAACTCATTATACTTTGTCCAGTAATTGGATATTTTTTTTCTTGTAAAGAAGTTAATAAATCTTGCTGTGATTTAGGATCTAAACTAGAAACTTCATCAATAAATAAAACACCTTTATTTGCTTTATGTATTGCACCACTTTCAACACGTAAATGTGCTGGTGTTCCTAAACCACCTGTTTGTAAAGGATCATGCCTTACATCACCAAATAATGCACCTGCTTTTGAACCAGTTGCATCAATAAATGGAGCATGAACCAGTCCAGTATTATCAACTATTAATTTTGGTTCATTAGAATCACCCATACCAGGAAGCATCATTTTCTTTGTTAAACCATTAGTAACTAGAAAAATAGAACCAAAAATAAATATACCTAAAATTAGAGCAGCAAACACAACTAGTTCAGTACCTTTTATAAGTCCTGTAAATGTCACCCCAAACAAAATAATTACAATAGCAATAACAATTGGTCCTATTATTGAACCATGCTTGTTTACTGACATCCTATTTTTCATTCTTTCTTTCTGTAGTATTAAACGCCCTTGACCTTGTTGATTTTTAATATTTTCTGGATTTTGATATGTTCTTACTGACTTTATTAATGGCATATTTTCATTATTATTGTTTTTATATACTAATATATCTTCAAGCTCTGTTACTGGTAATAATTCAGCCATTGCTTGAGCAAGCATTGTTTTACCAGTTCCAGGTTCACCAATCAATAAAACATTTCGTCTTTGCTTTGCTGCTTTTATTATTATATCTACTGCATTTTTTTGACCAATAACTTGATCAATTAATTTATTGGGAATTTTTATGTCTTTTGTTGTCTTGATGTTTTTTAATAAGTCTTTTGTCATAAATAGGCACTTTTTAATATTGTTTTTAAAATAAAAATTTTTAAATTTTAAATTATAATAAAATAAATGTAATAAAGATATTTAATAATTTATTTATTTTATATTTAGTTTATTCCGAATTTTGATTTATGAATTGTTGTAAAATTACACCCATAAGGCTGAATAATATTATTACTTAATACAAGTTTCAAATAACCTAAATAAGGTATTACTGCAATTACTTTACCTTCAATATCTAAATTTTTTATAGGATAATTTCCATACTGCAAATCTAATGCAGGATTATTATCCCCTTTTGTTAGAAAATAATGCTTATTTGAAACATTTAATATCACAAATATTCTATGTACAATAAAAAGATCACCCATTTTATTGAAAGAATCTTTTTTTATTGTTTTATAGACAATAATTGTATTATTAATGTCAGTATTTATTGTTTTATTATTTATTGTAATAGAAGATGTATAAGCAACTTGTTGTATTGTATTATTTATAAATTTAATATTTCTTACACCACATTTATATTGTATTATATTATTATTTTGGTTGTGAACTATTGAATAAGTATTAGTAATTGGATTTAATTTATATAAAAATAGTATATCCCCAGTATTAAAAAATTGTGAAACAGATTGTGTTGTTTGATTATATGAACCACATACAAGAGATTCATTATTTATATTGTTTAATAACTTTTTAAATGAATTATCTTTTATATTAATTATTGGTGCTCTAATATTTTTTATATTTCCAGATAACACAACCAAATCACCTCTTTGCAAAACAGGTAACATACTACAGCTAGGTACAACGTTTAGTGGTGAATTAGTATTTAAAATAAGCTTAAGACCATAATATAATAAAACAACAAAAACAACTGCAATTGCAATTTCAATTAAATCTTTTTTAAGATCTTTTTTATTCTCTTTTGCAATATTTAAAATTTCAAGAAAAACTAAAATAATTATTAATATAAACAATAATAAACCAAAAACTAAAGAAAATGCAGAATTATGTTGAAAATAAATATAAACAATAAATAAAATAATTATCAAAATATACAAAGGTCCAGTACTTATTTGATTTGAAGTATTATTTTTTGATTTTTTTCTCTTCATATAAATCTACTAATATTTTTTATTTATTACTTTTATATTTTATTAATTTGTACTCCAATTGCTTTAGATTCATCATTTTGTTTTGCAATTCCAATTGCAGTATCTGCATCAATAATTAAAGAATCATTATGACTTACAACAATAAATTGTGAATTCTTGCTTAGTTCTTTTATTAATTTTGATAATTTTTTTGAATTTTCTTTATCTAATGCAGCATCTATTTCATCAAATAAATAAAAAGATAATAAATTTCTCATTTGTATTGCTAATAAAAGAACTATCATTAAAAGAGATTTTTCACCTCCTGATAAAATATCAATTGATTTTATATCTTTTTTATTATTTTGCTTTGTAAGATTAATAAATAAACCAGAATTAAATGGATCTAATGGCTTATCTAGTTTTAAATTGATTTGTTCTTCAATAGTAATAACTTTATATAATTTTTTTAAATTTAAATTTATTAAATCAAATGTTTTATTGAAAATATTTAATTTTCTATTTTCTACTTCATTAATCATTTCAAGAATTGAATTTTTTTCTGTTTTAAGAGTACTTAATTTTTGTTGCATATCATTAAGATCTTTTTGTTTTAATAAATAGATTTCAGGAGCTTTAAGATTTACTGTTTGCATTTTTTCAAGTTCCTTTTTAGTTGTTTCTAATTCAATTTCAAGTTGTTCGATAGTATCTATTTTAAATAATTTTTGAATTAGTATAAAATCAATATTATCTTTATTAATTTCATTATTATTGTTTTTGTCTTCTAAACTATTTATTATTTGTATTATATTGTCTTCATTTATTGAATTAATCTCTGATTTTATATCTGTTAATCTTACTTGCATATGTTCTCTATTCAAATTAAATTCAATATTATCTTTATTAATTCTTTCTAAATTACTTTCAGATTTACCTTTTTCAAATCCAATTTCAGATATTTTATTTTCTAATGCTTTAATTTGATTAAATACTGATTCTGAATTTTTATATTTTGTTTTTATTTTATTCTCTAAATCAACTAATTCTTGAGTAGATGTTTTTAGTTCAGATTCTGCTTGTATTTTATTTGTTTTTATTGCTCTTTTATTTTCATTATTTTCAATGATTTCTTTTTCTAATTGATTAATTCGAATATTGATCATTTCATTTTCTTTTGTTAATGAAGCATATTGTATTTTTAATGTTTCAAGATCTTTCACTAAATCTTCTTCTAATTCATTTTTATTGGATATTTCTTCATTATTAATTATTTTATCAAAACCAGAATATATTTTTTTAATATTTTGCTTTAGTATTTGCACTTTATTTTTAATAAGTTCCTGCTTTGATTCTAATTCTTGATTAATTTTATTCAATTTATCAAACTCTAGTTTATTTGTTTGATCTATTGTATTAATATTATTTATTAGTCTTAATGAATTCTCTAAATTACTCTGTAAATATTTAAGTTCAATAGTTTTATTTAAATTTTCTGTTTCTTGTTTTGCTATAATTGTAGCAAATGACTTAATATTATTATTTAAATTTTCTGTTTCTTGTTTAATTTTGCTTTTTTGTAAATTTAATGAATTTAATTCAACTTCTAATTGATAAATTTTCTTTTTAATCTTGAAACTTCCACCACTAATTATTCCTGATGGCTCTATTACTTCTCCTTCACTAGTTACATACCTATAAATTCCAAGTCCTATTTGTTTTGCATATTTTATATCTTTAATAAAATAAGAATTAAAAAAAATATATTGAAACACTTTTTCAAATTTTTTATCAAATTTAATTAAATCAATTAATCTATCTGTATTTTGAACTTGTTTAGTCTGTTTTGATATTAAGTCATTAATAGGAATAAATGATGCTATTCCTAATCTTTTAGATTTTAAAATGTTTATTGCTTTATTTGCATATTCTATTGAATCAACAATAAAATAATTTAATCTATTTCCAGCACATGCATTAATTGCTATATTATATTTTTCATTATTAGAAAAAAATTCATATGCATATCCATAAAATCCTTCTTTCATTTCTTTTTTTAATATATTATCTATCTCAACCCCTAAACTAGATTTAGAAATAGCTATTTTTTCTTTGATATTTAAAATTTTAATATCATTATTATCAATATCTTTATTAAATATATTAATTTTTTTATTGATCTGATTTATTTGATCTTTGTATTCATTTGATATTTTATCTGTTTTTTTTATTTCTTGATTTAATTCATTAATTTTTAATTCATAATTTTTAATTTCTTTTTGATTTGTTTCATATTTTTGTTTTTGTTCTTTTAAATTTTTACCAATATTTTTAATTTGTTCTTCATATTTAATTTTATCTTGATTAATATTTGACAAATCATTATTAGATTTTTCAAGTTCTATATTTAATCTATTATATTCTTCAATAAATTTTTTATTATTATTTTTATTTGTATTGTTAGAATCTTTTGTTTTTTGTTCTATATTTTGTATTTTAATTTTCTGATTTTCAATTAATTCAATATTTGCTTTTATTTTTTCTTTTATTTGTGAAAGTTCCTGATTTGATCGTATTAATTTTTGGTTTATATTATTAATTTCAGAGTTAAAAGAATTTAATTCCAATTCTTTTACAGTAATTTTTTTATTGATTTCATTTAAGGTTCTATTTAACATTCCAGATGCTGTTGAATCTTGATTCATTTTTTTTGTTAATTCTAATTTTTGATTTGATAATGTATTGATATGTGCACTAAAATTTGATAAATAGTCTTGAATTTTTTTAATTGAATTATTATTTAGATTTATTTTATTTAAATTTTCTTCATACATCTTTAATAATTCCTGCTCAATATTTTTTAGTTTAATAAAATTAAATAGTTTACTTTTTTTTGTTAATTCAATATAATGTTCTGCTTCATCTTTTTCTGTTTTTAATTCTTTTAAAAATCCAAATCTTTCATTAAGCAAAACATTTGCTTCATTAATTTTTAATTCAACTTTATCTAATTCTTTTAATGCAATTGTTTTTTTATCATCAAATTGTTTTATTCCTGCAGCAGTATCAATTAGTGTTCTTCTTTCTTTTGGATTATAATTTAATACTTGAATTATTTCTCCTTGCATCATTGTATTAGTATTATTTATTTCTGCTTTATATGCTTTTAATACCTCAATAATGTCCTGCCTCAAAATTCTTTTACCATCTAATCTATAAAAAGTATTATTATTAGAATCAATTAGTTTTTGGATTTCTATTTTTTTTGTTCCATTAAATTTTATAGTAACAAATGCTTTTTTAACTTCTTTTTTATTTTTTGTTTTTACAGAATTATTGATTAAATTAATATTAGTATTTACTCTTAATCTTTTAAGTGATGATTCACCAAGTGCAAATAATATTGAATCACATATACTTGATTTTCCAGATCCATTAGGTCCAACAATACAATTAAAGCCATTTGTAAACAGTATTTTAGAATTTTTAAATGACTTAAAATTATGAAGTGTTATTTCTTCAATATATAACATTTATTTACACCATCATAAAAATTAATTTTAATAATTTATTTTTTCTCTTTTTTTACTTCTTTTGACATTCGTAATGATATAATTGATTCAATATGTGATTCAGTTAAAATTCCAACTACTTTATTTTTTTTAGTAACAGCAATAATTGTTTTATTTTCAATATACATGATATTTATTGCTTTAGATAATGAAGAAGTGTATGAAATTTTTGGAATTTTAACTGAAATTGATTTTATTATATCTTTGTTAATATTTTTTTGCTTGTATATGTTCTTAAATTTTGATATTAAATATATACTTTTGTTATCTTTAAATAATATAATAGGTGTATGAAATTTAAGAATTTGTTCATATATCTTATTGATTGTTAATGGTTGTTTTATTAATATAAAATTTTTATTAACTGCATCAAATACATGCAAATTAGCTGAATATTTTTTAATATATACTGATTGAAGTTCTGCTTGTGCACCAGAATATAAAAATAATGCAATAATAATATCCCAAAACACAAAAAATTCTTTATAAAATAAAGTTGAATTTTCAATACCAACATAAATTATAGAACCAATTACAATTAAAATAGCAATAACATTTGTTGCTTTTACTGTTATTTGTGTTGATTTTATAAAAGATCTTGTTTTTTCTAAATAACTTCTAAATACTCTACCACCATCTAATGGAAATGCTGGTAATAGATTCAGTATACCAAGAAGTATATTTAATATAAATAATGTTTGAACTATTTGCTTTAAAATTCCACCATTTAAATAAATTACAAATAATCCAAATATTAATCCAATTAAAATACTAACAATAGGACCAACAATAGATATTTTAAATTCAATATTTGGTTTTATTTTATCAATATCTATTATAGATGCTCCACCAAGTAAATTAAGAACAATTTTTTTTACTTTAACATTATTTTTTAAAGCAACAAAAGAATGAGCTAATTCATGTATAAATACACATATCCATAGTAATAAAATAATTATAAAAAATATTGGACTTATTAAAGAAAATAATAATAAAATAACTAAAGTCCAATGAATTTGAATATCAATACCAAAAATATGTCCTATTACTGGTGAAAAATTAGTCATTCTATCAATTCAAAGTTTTATAATTATAATATTTTATATTATATAAATTTAATTGAATTAAGGTAAAAAATCATTGTTTTTTATTTTTTCAATTATATAATCATCAACAAATGTTAATCTAGGTGCTTGTAAACTGTCTTGTTCTAATTTTATTTTTGACTTTATTACTTTTTTTAATTCAATTTCCCATTCCTTATGTTTATTAATCCAAGGATAATTTAACATTTCTTGTGTTCTTTTTAAATCAACATCAGTTGCTCTCATTGTAAGATTTTTAAGAAAATCATAATGCTCTAAATCTGACATTGTGACACCAATAAATTTTGCAGAAGGTGTTGCAATTTCAGGACCAATATATGCTAAATTCATACTTCCTGTTTTTATTGTCCAATAAATATACCAGCCCCATGCATCACAATCATTAAATACATAAATTGGAAGTCCTGAATTACTTAATTTTTTTATTAATCTTCTAGTTCCTCTTGATGCTTGTCCTTGTGGTGATATTAATATTGCATTTTGCTTTTTCCAAAATTTATCTTCATTTAATCTCTGCCACAATGTATCTTTTTCAACAACAAGAACATATTTTGCTTTAATATCTACAAAATCAATATCATTATCAACATCACTTGGAATTGGCCAACCACTTCTTCCTTGCTTGCTTGCATCAATTTCTACTTCTTCATCACCAAATTTATCAATTACTTTCATATTTCCTGCAAGAATTCCTTTTCTATTTGCATTTAAATTTAAATCCTCTCTTTTTATATTTAATGCAACTTCAAGATCTTCTATTAATGGATTAGATTCTGCTTGTTCTCCAAATATATTCTCATCAATGTCTTCACCAAGAGCAAATTTTAATTGATAAAATAAACCCCTTATTGTTGTATGCAAATTTTCTGAAACAAATTTATGACATTTTGAAGCAATTGCAATTGTCTGCATAAATCTTTTTGTCTGAGATACATTCATAAAATTACGTTCTTCTTGTGATTTTCCTAATTTTAAAAAACCACCTTTTTCATCATATAAAATATTTGATCTTGATCTTACTAATGTAATAAATTTAGGATTTTTAGAAAGTTCAATATCTTTTACAATACAATTTCCAAATTCTTCTAAAATCTTTTTTGAATTTTTTTCAACCATTAAATCCCAATACAATAACAATAAACGCATTATTGATATTTATTAATATTTATAAAAATAATAATATAAATATAAAAGAGATAATATTTACAAATAGAAATAATAATTATTTATTAGATAATATTTCTAAAAATATTGTATTATCTTAATAAAAATTAAAAAAACATAAATATGAAATCATCACTATATTAATTTTATATTTAATTTTTAAGTGAGATAATGGATTTAATAAAATGTATTGATTATATAAATAAATCAGCAGATAAACCAAGAAATAGTGAAAAAATCAAAGAACTGAGTAAAGGACAACACCCAGATATTACTTTAATAACTTGTAGTGATTCTAGATTAAAATTAGAGCAAGAAATGGATTTAGGTAAAATTTTTACAATAAGAGAAATGGGAAGTATTCTTAATAATTCATCAATAGCTTCAATAGAATATTCAATACTTATTAATGTTAAAAAAATACTATTTGTATCTCATACTAATTGCGGTGCAATAAAAGCTGCTTTTAAATTATTAGATATTAATTCAAATGCAGAAAAAGAAGAAATATTAAAATCAAAATTTTTAACAGAATTTATTGAAGCAAATATTATTAATCCATTAAATTTACATTATAATGATAATTTAAATGAAATAATTATTAAAAATGAAGAAATCCAGATAGAAAAATTATTAAAAGAAAGTCCAATGATAGAAAATAAATTAAAAGAAAATAAAGTTGAAATAGCAACAGCACAATATTCAACAGAAACAGGTAAAATTAAATTACTGAAAAATTGTATTTATAAAAATGAAAAAATAATATTTATTACAAATAAAGAACATAATATTTTATCAGAAACAAATGATCAAATAAAATCAAATAAAGTAAAAACAAAAATAGTGTAAAAAAATAAATATAATATAGTGATAAAGATGGTATTGATTAATCAACAAAAACAATTGTATAAAATTATTGGAAAACATATATATGGTAATTTGTATCAAATTAGTGATAAATTTTTAGTTGATTCTAAATTTTTAACACAGATTGTTAAAGAATCAGTATTAATTGGTAATTTACATATTGTTGAATTATATGTAAAAAAATTTAAAGCAATAAATAGTATAAGTGGTGGTGTATCTATAATTGCATTACTTGAAGAAAGCCATATAGCATTACATACTTGGCCAGAAAGTAATTATGCTACTATTGATATTTATTCTTGTGGCAAAGAAAGCAAACCAGAAGAATCATTTAACTTTTTAGTTAATGAATTAAAACCAAAAACAGTTAAAATGTTTAGTGCTAATAGAGGAACATGAAATAACAAAAAATAACATTTTAGTTATTTTGAATAATGTATATACTAATAAAAATATTTTAATAATTAGTATATATTATCTGTTTTTAAAAGATTTATTAATTCTTGTGTATCTTGTGTTGATAATTCTCTATCTTTCCAATAAATAAAATCTATTTTTTCTTTATATCTTGGAATTACATGTATATGAAAATGCATGATTTTTTGTTTTGCAATTTTTCCAATATTTGTATTTATATTTAATCCTTTTAGATTTAATTTTGTTTTTAAATGAATTCCAAAATATTTTGCTGTTTTAAAACATAATTCAATATTTTTATCAGGTGTTTCCAGCATATTTTCATAATGATCTTTTGAAATTACAAGACTATGACCCCTAGAATTTGGATATTTATCAAGTATTACAAAGCAATTTTCATTTTCGTATAAAATCTCTATTTTATTTTTATAAATATCACAAAATAAGCATTCTACCATTTAATCATTTTTTATTTCTTTTTAATTTTAAAATAAATTCAAATTTAATTATATTATTTATAATTTATATTATATAGTTTTTTATTTTATTATTAATATTAATTATTTTATTAATTGATTTTATGTCTATAAAATTAATCATAATGCAATCAAATTTAACACTTAAAGGTGGTGCTGAAAGAATTATTTTAAAGATAGCACAGCATTATAAAGCAAAAATTTATACTGCAGAATATGAAAAAGATAAAACTTTTGAAGGATTCAAAGACTTGAATATAGAAGTGATTGGAAATAAAATATTATCAAAATTATTGCCTTATGGTAGAAGTAGTCAAGGAATTAGATATGCATCTGCATTTTACAATTTTAAATTAAAAGAAGATTATGATGTTATAAATGCACATATGGCACCAAGTCATTGGATTAAAAATAAAAATAATAGAGTTTTATGGTATTGCCATACACCATTAAGAGACATATATGATTTATGTGAATATAGATTATCTTTAAAAAAGAATTATCAGAAACCAATATACAAATTAGGAATTCATACAATAAGATACATAGATAAAAAGATAACAAAAAATATTGATTTTATTTTTGCAAATAGTAAAAATACAAAATCAAGAATAATAAAATATTATCAAAGAACTGATACTGAAGTTTTAAATGGGGGTATTGATTATAAATCATATGAAAATAAAGATGATGAAAAATATTTTTTATATCCCTCAAGAATATCTCAAAATAAAAGACAAGATTATGCAATTACTGCATTTGAAATATTTAAAAGAAATTTTAAGTCAAGAAATTCTAATAAATATAAACTTATTATTTGTGGATCTTTATCAAAAGATAAAAGTTTTAGAAATTATTACAATGAACTTAAACAACAAATAAAAAAAGTTGGTGATATTAAAATATTACTAAATATTGATGATAAAAAAATGAAGTCACTTTATTCCAATGCAACTGCTATTTTATATCCACCATTAGATGAAGATTATGGACTTGTTCCATTAGAAGCAATGGCATCAAAAAAACCAGTTATTGCAGTAAATGAAGGTGGACCTAAAGAAACAATAATAAATAATGAAACAGGATTTTTAATAAATAACAAAAGAGAGATGGCAGAAAAAATGCAATATGTAATAGAACATCCATCAATTACAAAAAGTATTGGTAAAAAAGGACTTGAAAGAATAAAAAAATATTATTCTTGGAATATATTTTTTACAAAATTTAATAAAAAATTAAAACAAATAAAAGCATAGAATATTGAAAATAATAAATAATATAAATGATTTAATGAAAATTTATTCTGAATCCTCTTTAGTTTACTTAAATAATTTAAAAAATACAGATGCAAAAAAATTAAGAATATATTTAAACCAAGCAAATACTGAATTTGATTTTAAATTTAATTATAATTTAAACGCAGTAAAAATGTTTATTAATAAATCTAATGATTTATTTAATAATATATTTGAATTTCATTTTGGGGTTTATAAAAATAAATTAAATTCATTTGTTGGATTATTTTCAGTAATGCAAATAGATTATAATAAAAACGAATGTGAAATAGGCTATTTAATTGGAAAAGAATATAGAAAAAAAGAATTTGGTAAAAATGCAATTAGTTTATTACTTTATTTTATATTTGAAATCATAAAAATAAAAAAAGTATATGCAATAATGTATAATAAAAATAACAATATATCAAAAAAAATAATAATAAGATGTAAATTTAAAAAAGTAGAAAACAATAGATATCAGTCTAATAATATAAATAAATTTAATATAGACAAAAAAAATAATAATCAATTAAACAAAAAAATTGAAACATATGTTTTATTTAAAAAAAGTTTTAAACAAACAAAGAAAATATTAATAGAATAATTAAGAATTTATAATTTTATCTATTTTTGATAAATCATAACCTTTTTTATGTGCCCATGACTTTAAGAAGTGTACTAGAATTAAAAAAGTTGGAAGAGCACTTGTATATAATAATGCTTTTGATAATATACCTTTAACAACACCTGGTGAAGCATGACTTAATTCATATACAATATGTTTCCAGGACATATATAAAACAAAAAAACGTAGTTCAGTCATTTCTTTGTCAACATCAAAAAATGAATCACCACGCATTGTTCCTGCTGGAATAAAACTTAAAGGAACAGTAACAAAATGAGATTTTTCTTTTCCTATCTTATCTGGTATCTCTGTTTCCATTCTATGTAATAATTTTATAGTATCTTTAAGATCTTCATCTGTTTCACCTGGAATTCCAAGAATAAGTGTATATGCTGGGAACCAGTAATTAGTATTATAATTAATTGTTCCATTGATAACAACATCATCCCATTCATCAGGTGAAAAAGGTTTTGTTTTAAAAGGCATTACTTGCTTCATTAATCTAGGTGATCCTGTTTCTAGTCCTGGTTGAATACCAATCCAGTTATTTTTTCCACCATGCATAATTTCACTTAATTTTTTAACAAGATCTGGATCATATGCAGCAGGAGCAATAGAACCATGAGTTGGATGTACTTCTTTTAAACCTTTTATTTTAGAAATTTCAGAAAATAATTCAATTAATGCATCTTTATTTGGCTTAAATGTTTTATGATCATCAAGTTTATAAAGCCAAAAATCATCACTTTGAACCCATAAATATTTGTAACCAGAATCAATATTTACTTGAATTTCCTTTTTAATATAATCAAGCGATTGATATCTTGCTCTTCTTAAATTAGGTTCACAAAAATCACAATTTCTACCACATCCACGCATTATTTCAATTAATCCGTTTAAAGAAGGATTTCTTATCTTAGGTGTTTCTGATATTATTGGAAACTCATGACTTCTATAAATTTTAGGCAAATTATTATTTAATAAATCATGCAAAACATTATTTGCAATCCCATCAAATTCCCCAATAATAATATTGTCAATATTATTATATGGTTCTCGTTCTAAATAATTTGATCTTAATTCAAATTGCCATGCTCCTGGACCTCCAATAAGCAATTTAAAATTATAATTATTTTTTTTTCTTATCTCTCCAATTTGCTTTATTAATTCAGAGAATAAAAATTTAGAATAAGAAGTTGTTATTCCACCAAATGTAAACATCATACTTACTGGACCTAGTGCTAATGGATCCATTGTATTTATAGCAACAATTTTTGTTTTTTTATCAATAAAATTTTTAATATAAGCTGGATCAACTGTTACTACTTTATTAATTTTCCAATCAGTAATTGAAGCTTCAAATTTTCTTAAACCATAAGGAGCTCTTGACGCAATTCCATTATTAATAATTGGTAATTTTTTAGCAAAATAATAAAATAAAGGTTTAGGTACTATTTCTTTTGGAGCACAAGAAAAAAAATCTCCTAGAGGTATATCTCTATATTCACTCATTATACTCCGATCTGCTGTTAGTACTATTTCATAAGACATTATATTACTTATTATTAAATTTTTTAATTCTTATAACATTAGATTGGTTCTTTAATAACATATTTAGCAAGAATTTTAGAAACATAAGCTAATACTTCTTTAATATCTTTAATTGTTTTTGCACCAGTACAAATCATTTTTCCATTTTTAAATATTATGAGAACTGATTTTGGCATTGCAATTCGAAATATTGCTCCTGGAAATTGTTCTGGTTCGTAATCAACTTCTCTGATTTTATCAGATAATGCATATAAATCAATGCTTGCGTGCAAATCAACACTAACAACGAAATTTTGGATTTTTATTACTGGCAATAAATTTTTATTTAATTTTAACTTGTTCTTATTTAATTTTGACATAAATACACCTTAATTATATTAAATTTAAGTAATAAAAGAATTTAAATATTTATTTTATTAATTTTTTAATTAATGTGAGAATTTGAAAAAAATTATTATAATTGGAGCTGGAATTATTGGATTAATTTTTGCAAAAGAATTATCAAAATTTCATATTAAGTGTGAGATTTATGATTTAAAGTCTAATATATCTGAAAATGCAGACAAAGCATCAGGCATATTATCAAAAACAGGGCTTAATAAAATAAATATTAATTTCTCTTCAAGTATTGAAAACAAATTAAATGGTGCAATAATACATAGTAATAATCAAAAAATTGAATTGAAAAAAAATACAATTATTGCATATATAATCAATAGAAAAAAAATAATTGAAGTTTTATATGGTGAATTAAAGAATAATAAATACATAAAATTCAAATTTAATACTAAGATTGGAAAAAAAGATTTAATTAAATTAAAAAGAAATAAAAATAATATAATAATTGGTGCAGATGGTGCTATTTCTAGTGTTGCATCTGTATTTAATTTTCCAAAAATCAATGAATATGTTTTAACATATAAAGCAATATATTCCAATGCAAATATACAAAACATACATTTTGTTGAATTATTTTTTAATAATAATTTAAGTAATGGTTTTTTTAGTTGGACTGCACCTCATTCTAATTCAAAAATTGAAATAGGTATTGGAATAAGTAGTAATAAAAAAATAAATAGCAAGCATATTTTTAATAAATTTATTCAAAAAAAATGTATTAAACATATAATTCTAAATGCAAAAATTGAATCGCAATATGCAAGCATTATCCCAATTGCAACAAGAAAAAAAACAATTATTGATAATGTAATTTTAATTGGAGATTCAGCAGGACAAGTAAAATCATCAACAGGTGGAGGTATTATCTTTGGTGCAATGTGCGCAAAAATAGCTGCAAATGTAGTGTACAAAAATTTAAAAAATAATGAACCACTACAAAACTATGAAAAAAAATGGAGAAAAAAATATTTATTTGATTTGAGAATACATAAATTAATACATTATTTTTATTCAAACATAAGCAATAAAAATTTCTCATTTTTTTTAATTGTAATTAAATTCTTAAATATTGATAAATTATTATCAAAACATGGAGACATGGATAGTTTAATTAAAACAATAAAAAATATAATAACAAATAAATAAAAAATAATTTAATCTTTATAAAAATTAGATATTAATTTTTTTTAAATAACAATAATTCATTAGAAGCATGTTCTATAAGAATTCTTGAAACATCTTGTTTTTTTCGCATATTTGGGATTAAAGAAGATGAAAAACGGATAGGCACTGTTAAATCATGAATTTTAATCATCATATCTAAATACATTTCTGCTATTTTTATATTATTTTTCCTAAGAGAATCAATAAATTCACGATTTAATTCACCAATGAGGTCTAATACACCAAGTAAATATGCTTCTGGTTTTGCTTTAATTAATAAATCAGGTAAAAATCTATTATTAATCTTAATTTCAAAAAATAATTTAGCTTCAACATATTCTTGATATGCTTGTAATGTATGATATTCGAATCCTTTGTCTATTTGATCTAATTTTTTTATGTGATCAGTTAAATATTTTAATTTAGAATTAATTATTTTTTTTGAATTTAAATCAGTATTATGCACCATTATAATTAATTCTGCTGATTCTCTTATAATTAATTTAGATTCATTTAATATTTTATCAAAAACATTTTGTTTTTTTAATAAATATTTCTTAATACTTATAATATCTTTTTCTAAATCATTAAACAACAGCATAATATCTTTTATTAAATTATATATTTAATTATAGAATAATTTTTATAAAATATAAATATAATCATTAAATTAAATAAAATAATAATGTAAATAAAAAGAATATTTAATAAACATTATCAATATAAATATAAAAATAATTATAATTAAGTGATTATTTGGTTAGTAAACAAAAAAACACAACAAAAAAAGTAAAAATAAAACGTAAAAAAAGCAATAGAAATAATGTATCAAATAATCAAATTATTGAAAAATATAAAATACTTAAAAAAATGATGTATGTATTAATTGCATTAATTATCATTATTTTAAGTCTATATCTTCAACCAATTCTTACAAATTCATTAAAACCTAATTTTGGAACTAGATTAATACATATTGATAATAAATTTAGTAGTGCAAATTTAGCAATTATTAATAATGCATCAAATAAATACTATGAAATTGCTGGACAAAAATTACTTAATCATTCATTAAATGATCCAGTTTTACCAATTTCTGCAAACAAAAAAAATCAATACCCATTATTTATTGTTAATAACAAACCAAGTATTATTTATATAGGTGCAATAACCTGTATTTATTGTGGTGAAAATAGATGGGCAATGGCTTTAGCATTATCTAAATTTGGTTCATTTAATAAACTATTTTATGGTTATAGTTCTTTTGGAGATCATGATGTTCCAACAATTTATTGGAATAAATATAATTACACGACAAATTCAGGATTAGGTTATGCAAATTACTATTCTAGCAAATATATTAATTTTATATCTGCAGATTATGAGAGTAATATTAAAAAAGGATTTGTATTACCATTAACAGGATTATTATTTTTTATACAAAAAGCACCAAATCAAACATATAAAAGAGCATTTGAATTTATGAATTCAACAAATAAGTTTGAAGGAACACCATTTACATTATGGGGAACAACATTAGATCCAGGTGCAGATGCAATAGTATTTGGTAATTCAACACCTTCTTCTAGTAAATTGCCATTAACTTTTATGACACACCAACAAGTATTGAATCAATTAAAAACATTTAATGACCAATTTGCTTATGCAGAATATGCTGCTGCTGATGTTTATATTACTTATACTTGTGCAAGTATAAACAATACAGCACCAATATGTTCATTACCAGTTATTAAAGAATTAGAAATACAAATGAACTTAGTAAAATAATTATATATTAAATAAAGTTAAAATGTGGGCCTGGAGAGATTTGAACTCTCGACCTCCTGATTTCTGTTCTGATTAAACAATTAAGTTTTATCAGTCAGGCGCTCCAACCAAACTAAGCTACAAGCCCATTATTTTTTTAATTATTACTTTTTTATATATAACATTATAATTTTATTTCTAAAACTTTACCTTCTGGTTTTTGTTCTTTAAATATTTGAGTTTCAAATTTATATAGATTTATGTTTGGATAATACCAATAATTTTTATCTAATCCTGCTTTTAAACAAACATTTTCTAAAAATTCTATGATATTCCATTTTTGTTCAACTGCAACAATAGGTAATAATAATCCACTATAAATACCATATTTAATTATTAATCCATCACGACCTATTTTTATGTTTTTTATTATTTCTGCTTTATTTCCAGAAAATTTTACTAAGTCAGATAAAATACTTAATTCTATTATTATATTATTTAATTCTTGCAAAGTTATAGACAAAAATCTAGGATCATCAAAAGCAGCTGCTAGTGCAGTATGAACTATGTTTTGTTTTACTTCTCTATCTTGTGTTGTAACCCCAACACACCCACGTAATTCATTTGTTTTATAATATTTTAAAGTAATAAATAAACCATTATGTTCTTTAAATTTTTTTAAATTATTTAATATTAATTTTTTATCAAAGTGAGGATTTCTAAGATAAAGTTCTATTGAAGATCTTGCAGCTTTTATTAATTCATTGCCTTCTTCTAAATCATAAACGTGCATTTGATCACTAATTTTAGTATTATAATAATATTATAGCTTAATATTTAAGATATTTAAATTATTTAGAATTTATTAATTCAATTCAATTAATATCTTTTTCAATTTTAAATCAATATTAATAATTTTAATATCCTGAAACATATTTTCTAATTCATTAATAGATATTTTTTGGTTCTTTTTTAATTCATTAATTATTATATTGATGATAGTCATATTTTTGAATATTATTTCACCATTATGTCTATTTATTTCCATTTGTTCTAAATTATCTTTAAACAATTTATGTTGTTTCTTTATACTATTCTCTGTTTCTAATATTTCTTTTATTTGTTTATCTGTTTGAGTTGATGTTGAATTTATAAATTTAATTTCAGATTCACTTAAAAAATCTAAAAGAGAACTAAATGAATTAAATATTTTTTTTGTTAAATTTTGATACTTTTTTATTTCAAATATTGAATAATCAATGATCTGATTATTATCTAAATAAAGTAAATATTGTATTTTAGGATTTTTGAATTCCTTATTCAATGCAAAAATTATTTTAGTTATTTTCTCTTTATCAGGTTTAGACATTTGATCTTTTGGATCTAAATTTTCTTTTAATAAAGCATCTTCAAGATATAAAGGTCCAAAATTCAAATATTTTGATAATAATGATATTAATTTGTTATTAAATCCTTTTATGGTTAAATTTTCTCTCAAATTAATTTCTAAATCATTTATTATTTTTTCAATTTTATTTAAATCAGATCCAAGAAAATTATTTTTTGGTTTTACATATATTTTACCTGGTCTTATTTGTCTATCTCTGAAATCATGTATTTTATAAGATAAAAGAATATTCATTAATTTATCTGTTATTATTAAATTTCCTTTTCCAAACATCTCAAAAATAAGATTTTTTTCAGTTATTTTATTTTTTAAATTAAATACAATAATTCTATCATTATTTAATTGATAAATATTATTAATTATGTAATTATTTATTTGTTTTCTAACAGCAATAGCAAAATTTGTTACTGTTTCTTTTTTTATAATAAAAGAAGTGATATTTATTCTATTTGGTAAAATACAACCAATATTTATTTTATTTTTTTCTTTACTCAATTTTAGTCTAAAAACATCTTTATCAATTTCATAAAATTTGTCAATATAACTTCCAATTAATTGATTGAATTCTTTTAAAATAATATTGATTTCTAAACCAGATAAATCATGCATTTTTATCATTTATTCTTTTAATTGAATTAATTATTAAATAATGCATTAATTATTAATTCGTTTTATAAAGCAATTAAAAAAGTTAGAAAACAATATGTTTAATTATATAATTAAATAATACAAACAGCAAAAAATAAAAAATAGTTTATTTTGAGGTTATTAAATAACCTAATTTTTTATGATTAATGTCTTCTTCAATATAATTTATAATATTGCGATATTTAATAAAATAATTAATATACAAGTTTCTAGTTAGTTATTTTATATTTTAATTGTAATAGATATAATGAAATTATTAGTAATAAATTTGAGTTATTTAAATTAATATTGATTAAAATAAAATAATAATTTTAATATCAAAAACATTATTTACATTAATAAAAAAACAAATGTTTTTTAGGTTTTTTTGGCTTTTAAATAATATTGATTATAAAATAATAATGCTTGAATCATTGGTCCATTAATAATTTTATTAGTTTTAATCATTTGTAGTATTTTTTTATTATCTAAAAATTTTAATTTTATTACTTCATGTTTTTCTAATTCTTGCATTTCTTTTTTATTTGGAAATGCTAGAAAAAAATAATGCATCTCATTTGAAACACCTGGAGAAGGATGGGATTTAAATAGTAATTTTACTTTATTTGTAATTAATCCTGTTTCTTCTTTTAATTCTTTTTTAGCTCTTATTGCAGGATCTTCATTTTTTTCAAGTGTTCCTGCGGGTAATTCAAGTATAAATTTTTTAATACTTGGTCTATATTCTTCTATTACTGCTATTTTTTTATTATAAATAGCTAAAATAATTACACCACCATTATGAACCATAAATTGCATTAATGCTTTTGTTTTATTTGGTAAATTCACCTTTTCACACTTTACACTAAATCTTTTAAATTTATATTGTTTCATTCTATCAACTTAATTTTTATTTTCATTTTTATAATTAATATATTGAATAAAAAAATAATTTAAATGAATATATTTATTTTCTTGTAATTAATATCTATTTATGTTATCTAATCAAACAACAGAAGAAATAATTAAAAAAGGAGGAATTAAAATTGAAGTAAAAAGAACAGGAATGTTACAAATACTTGAATTTAAAACCAAGAAAATAAGCATTGGAAAAAATCAGTTTATAGAACTCTTTTGTGATAGAATAATTGACATAAATGAACTTTTAAGAATTGCAAATGAATTAGATTTACCTATTGAAACAAAAAATGGAAGAGCTTTTCCTAAAAATAAAAGTATAAAAGATTTTATTAATAAATAAAAAATATAATGAAATAATAAATTTTATTTTAGTAACACTACTATATTTTTAATTTATAAGATTAGTAATATAAATTCAATAGATCTTTTTTAATAATAATCAACAATAATAAAATATTTTTGATTATTTAATTATTAGAACTAATTTTATTAAATTATAATTTATCTTTTTATTATTCGATATTTTAGTATTTATTTTGATTATTAAAGAAAAAAAATAATTAATAAAGATAAATTTAATTTTAATTTTTTCTTTTATTTTCTAAATGTTGTTGATACCACAAAATTAGTGTTGTATTTCCAAACCAAGTTGTAACTATATCTGCAATCAGTCCAAAAAGAACTACTGCAGAAATTTCAAAAAATATTGATATTCCTACTATGTAAGAAATGATTAATAAAACAGAAAATGAAATAATCGCAGCAATTGTCATAGTCATTCCAGTTTTTAAAGTAGAAAAAGCCCTTTTTGATGCAGTTCCATTGCTTCTTTTTAAAATCCTTATTGAAGATAATAAATCAGTATCCATTGAATATCCTATTAGCATTAATATCGCACCAATTGACGCAACACCTAATGGTATTCCAAACAACCCCATTGCTCCTAATGCAACAATAATATCATTACCAGCACCAAAAACTACTGTCATTGAAGGAATAGGATTTCTAAATATAACAAATACAGCGATTGCAACTAAAATAAATGAAATTATTATTATCTGCTTGATTTTTCCAAGAAAATATCTTCCTAAACTTGGTGTAATTGCATTATATGAATAAGATTTGAAAGGAACAATTGAATTTATTAATTGAAGTATATTTTTTTTATAAATAGATGATGCATTTGTATATGATGATTGGGCAAGAGACATCATTTTATTTGGATTAGTTAAATTGTATTTTTTAATTTGAATAAGTTGATTTAATTGAACTAATTCATTATTTAAACTTGCATTCATTTTTGAAATGTATTTTGCTTTGTTCAATTTTTGACTTATAATTGAACGTTTTAAAGTAGATACATTTGTAATACTTTTATTTTGTAATGAAATTTGATCTCTACTAATTATTAAAACAGCATCTGAATAATTTTTATACTCATTATAAATTGACAGCAATTCTAATTCCGCATTTGCCAAGCTAGTATTTGCATTAATTGTTATTGATAAATTATTAGAATTTACTCTAGATACTTTTGCATCTGAATCAATAATTTTTTTATTTATTAACAATGCAATTTGCTTTGTATTATTAATAGTATTATTTGTTTGTATAACAATTGCAATACCCCCTTTTAATGAAGAATCTAGCTGAATTTTTGGAATATAATATAATCCAATAAGTAATAATACTATTGGTATAATTACTAATATTTTATAGTTTTTCATTTCATAAATATTTTTCATAGTAAACCTTAAATTAAAAATAATAAATTAAATATTAAACAAGAAATAAAATATAAATTAAATTATTTAAATAATATTAATTATAAATATTTATGTTTAATTAAGAAACATATTAATATGCCCCAGTAGCTCAGTGATTCTTTTGCACTAAAGAGCACTTGCTTGGTATTAAAATAAACAAAAAGCAAGGGGTCGAGGGTTTAATTCCCTTCTGGGGCTTCTTTTTAAACATAATATAATCAATAAAAAATATTATTTAAATTATTAACAAACATATTTTAGTATTATTTTTTTAATTCATTATCTTTTTTTCTTTATATTGTTTTATATCTAAATAATCTTAACGTAATAATATATTATAAGAGTAAATTTTAATAAATATTTTTATATTTAGCAGATAAAATTAATAAATTATATTTTAATAAATATTTTTATATTTTAAAGTATATTTAAAAGTATAAGTGATTGGATGATTGATAAAATTAAAGTGGATTTAAATGATATATTAAAATTAATAAACAAAAAACAACAAATAACCTATAAAGAATTAAAAACAATAGATAATGATGAAAATGAAATAAAGCAAATTGTTTCTGATCTGGAAAATCAAAAATTAATAACATCTAGAAATAGTGGAGGTGTTTTAACATATTATTCATTACAAGAACAAAATTCTTTAAGAAAAGTTTTAATTGTTGAAGATGATAAAAATATTAATAAATTAATGTCTTTATCTGTTGGAAAAGGTTTTGAAATTAATCAAATATATGATGGAGAAGAAGCAGTAAAATTTATTAGAAAAAATAAACCAGATTTAGTTATTTTAGATTTAATGCTACCAAATAAAGATGGATTAGACATATGTCAAACAATAAAATCAGACCCAGAAACAAAAAATACAATAATTATTATTATAAGTGCAATGGATCCAACAAGTAATAGATTTAAAGGAATAAAATATGGTGCTGATTATTATATTAAAAAACCATTTGATCCAAATGAATTAAGAATTCTCGTTACATTATTTTTAAAGAAAAAAGGTAAAAAATTTGACCCTTTAATTGATTTGCCAGATCAAGAAAGAATTTCAAATGAAATAGAGCAATCAATAATAATGGATCCAAATTATAAAACAGAAATTTTAGAAATACAAAACTTACGTAAATATATTGAAAAATTCAATGAAAAATCAGCAATGGTTGTTATAAGATTAATTTCTCAATTACTTCAGGATATAATAAAGCAATATCAAGAAGATACATTTATTGGATTCTTGAATAGTAATGCCTTTGTAATTGGTGGAACAACAAATAATATTAAAAAAATAGTAAATGAAATAGAAAAAGAATTTAACGCAGTAATTCCATTTATTTTACAAGATGAAGGTTGCAGATTAATTGATCTAAATATAGAAACAATATTTGAATCAAATGAAATACCAAAATTAGGACTTGTTTTTAAAGAAATTAGTAAAGAAAAATTAATAAAGAAAAGAGAAGAAATTTTAAAAAATAAATCAAAAGCAAATATTGGTTCATACACTTATGAAGAATTACAACAATTATTTGAAAATGAAAATTTAGATATAAAAATAACAAGAGATAATGATGAAGTAAAAGTACGTATGGGAAAATTAAATGGAGAATAAAAACATTTTAAAAAACCAGAAAAAATTGCAATCAGCAATAGATTTTATGTTCTCTTATGGTATTGCACTACTTTTTTTAGCTGTTGTTATTTATGCATTATATGCTGAAGGTGTTTTTAATCCAAATCTTGTTATTTCAAACTGTACTGCAGCACACTCTTTTAATTGCATTGCATATACACTTAAAGCAAATGGAACTGTTTACATAATGTTTCAAACTCTTTTTCCAGGTTCAATTATTATAAATGGAATAGGATGTTCATCTCAAATAAACTCAACTGGAAATGGTCCAAAATATGGGAATATTAAATTATTAAGTCCAGTTTCTACAGATGGAGCAAAGTATTATCCTGCAAATACTAAAATAATGAGAGTTTTTGGGGGAGAAAAAGTATTAATAAAAACTTATTGTTATAATAATCCATCAAGTATACCAACAATAAATAAACTTGGAACACCTTTTAATGGATATGTATGGCTTAATTTTACATATTCTTCATTACCAAACACATTGAATAATATTATTAAAGTATTTTCATTTAGAACAAGAGTTGATTAATAAAATTTAATAAAAGATAATATGATAATTTGTTTAACAGGATTACCAGGAAGCGGCAAAACAGTTTCAGCTAAATTATTTAAAGCAACTGGCTTTAAAGTAATTGGAATGAGCTTAGAAATAAAACAACTAATGAAAAAGCAAAAAATTGAAATAAATAATAAAAACCTAAGAAATTTTTCAAATGAGCTGAGAAAAAAATATGGGAATGAAATTGTTGCAAAATTAACAGTAAAAAGAGCAAAAACAATTTTAAAAAAAGAAGAAAATCAAAAAATAAAATTACTTATAGAAGGTATAAGATCATTACAAGAAATTAGATATTTTAAAAAATTATTTAAAAAAATATATATTATTGCAGTAATTAGTGATCAAAAAATAAGATATGACAGAATATCAAAAAGAGCAAGAAAAGATGATACAAAATCTTATAAAGACTTTTTATGGAGAGAAGATAAAGAATTAAAATGGGGTGTAGCAGACACAATTAAAAGTGCAGACATATTAATTTTTAATAATTCAACTAAAAAAGACCTAAAAAATAATATTTATTCTTTAATACAAAAATTAAAAGATTAAATAATAAGACGGAAATTTAAATAAAAGTAATAGATTAATAAATATAATTGTTAATAGATATTTTGTTTATAAATATTAATAATTTAAAAATCATTTAAAATATAAATCAAATTAGTACTATATTATTTTATTAAAAATCATGAATATAATTTATCTAGAATACTATGTCTTTCACAATTCCAAATAATGTTAGTTTGAGCAAAATAAGAGGTTTGATTAAAGTAGTAAAACAAAATAGGGGTTCAATATTAATATCAGAATTATCAGATGAAGCAGAAGAAGAAATAGATGATCTTATACCGATTATAAATATGTCTAGATTTTTAAATTTGATATATATTAAAAAAGATAAAATTAAATTAACAAATTTAGGAAATAAATTAAATTATAAAGATTATATTAATTTGATTAAAAATAGAATAAAGCAAGCAGAACCAATTAAATCTGTATTGGAATTTTTAATCAGTGGACCAGTATCAACAGATGAAATTATTATAAACTTGAACAAAAAAGGAATAAGAACATATGATGAAAATAATAAAATAGAATTAGAGGAATTGCTAATTGATTTGGCAGTAATAACAAAATTAATTATATATAATGCAAAAAAAGACGAGTGGCGTATTTTTAAAGTAAGTAATAATTTTAATTAAATAACAAATTTAAGTTAATAGCAAAAAGGAGATAACAATATGTCAAATAAAAATTCTTTAATAAAAAAATTAATATTTAAATTGATAAAAAAGCATATATTAGGTTTAACATTTAATTCAGCAAAAAAAAATATCACAGAATTAAATTCAAAAGGATTTAATACTACAATAACCTTTTTAAATGATTATAAAATAGATCAATCAAAAGCAAAATACAATATTAATACTTATGTTCAATTATTAAAACAATTATCAAAATTTAACTTGAATACATCAATCTCTTTGAGATTATCTCAAATTGGATATAATGTTAATCCAAATAATTCATTAAAAGGTTTAGAACAAATTATTGAATTATCAAATAAATTCAAAATGGATTTATGGTTAGAAGCTGGTTATAATATAGAAATATCAACTTTATTTAAAATTTATAAAAAATACAAACCAAATTCAAAATATTTAGGTATTGAAATTCCAATTCAATTTAAAAAATTAGAAAATCAATTAAATAGTAATGATAAAGTTAAATTATTTATATACAAAAATATATCAAATATATTAATAAATAATGAGATTACAACATCAGATAAAATTAAAGATATTGATAAATTAGATTTAAAAAATAAAAAAGAAAATTTGCATCAACAAATTATAAAAAATATGGATTTAATTAAAAATTTAACTAATAAAGGTTTAAAATTAACATTATTTATACATGATTATAGATTAATCAGTAAAATATTTAAAGATATTAAAGAAGATAAATATAAAAAGAATTTAATATTTGAATTGCCTTTAGATAATTACAATAAAAAAAACTTTAAAATGATAAATATGAATAAAATAAGTTTATACGCACCATATGGAAAAGATCTTATACCTTATGCTATTGATAGACTTGTTGATGGTTATATAAAAGATATTGCAATATCAATACTAAAAAATAGATATACAAAAAATAAAAAACCAGTAGATAGTTATGAATAAAAATCTTAATTTAAAACAAAATAATAATTTCGATAAAGAAAAGAAAAAATTAATTTATTTAATAACAGGAGCAACAAGTGGATTAGGTATTGAAATAATAAAAAAACTAATCAAACAAGGTCACCAAATAAGAGTTATTATCAAAGATAAATTTTTACTAAATCCAGAATGGAAAAAATTACCAAGTGGTGTTATTCCTTTTATTGTTAATTTAAATACTTCTGATTTTGTCTCAACAAAAATACTACAAGACGCTTGCAAAAATGTTGATATTGTTATTCATATTGCTGGTGCTGCATATAATTTTAAATTTACATTCAATGAATTAATTGAAAAAAATGTTTTGGCAACTGAAAATTTATTAAAAACATTAGTTAATGTAAATAAGAAAAAAGAAATTCAATTTATATTTACAAGTAGTATTACTGTATATGGTTACAGATCAGGATCACAAAAAATAACAGAAAAAACAGAAGTTCATCCATCAAGTCATTATTCAGAAACAAAATTAATGGCTGAAGAAGTAATAAAATCATTTGCTGATATTAATTCTAATATTAGATATACAATATTAAGATTAGCAACATTTTATGGAAAATCTTATGAATATCCTTCATTTTTTAAGGTTTTCAGACTTATTCAAAACCAAAAAATGTATTTTATGGGTTCAATGACTAATCATTTAACTTTTATTCATGTTAATGATGCTGCTGATGCAATATTTGATGTAGCAAATAATAACAAAGCATATGATAAAATATATAATGTAACTGATGCAATTCCATATACCTCAAAATCATTATTTGATTTAATTGCAAAAACCTTAAAAGTTAAAGCACCATCTAAAAAAATTAATTTGGGATTTGCTAAATTTGTTGTAAAATTATTTAATATAAATTATGATGAATTTGAATTTTTAGCCAGTAATAGAATTATAGATATTAGTAAAATAAAAAATGAAATAGGTTTTGAACCTAAACGAACATTAAACAAAGAAGGTTTAAAAATGATAGAAGATTTTTTAAGATATAAAAAAGATAAATAAGTGTTTTATTTATGGCTATTAAAATAGGAAAAGTTGAATTGTATATAAATGAACTGCTTAATTCCAAAGGTGCTTTATTATTTTCTTTAATCGATCCTTTAGATTACAAAAATAATGAAGAAGTATTAAAAACAGCAAAATCAGTTGCAAAAGCAGGTTCAGATATTATATTAATTGGTGGAAGTACTGGAACACAAGGTGAATTATTAGATAAGGTAACTGCTGAAATTAAAGAATCAGTTGATATTCCAATTGTATTATTCCCTGGAAATATTGCAACAGTAACAAGATATGCTGATGCAATATATTTTATGTCTTTATTAAATGCTAGAAATCCTTATTGGATAACGCAAGCTCAGGCATTGTCAGCACCAGTAATAAAACAATTAAAAATAGAACCATTACCAGTTGGATATATTGTTATTAATCCTGGTGGAACAGTTGGATGGGTTGGAGATGCTAATATAGTTCCTAGAGAAAAACCAAAGATAGCAGTAGCTTTAGCATTAGCAGGAGAATATTTAGGAAACAGATTTATAATTACTGATGTTGGATCTAATCCAAAACTTCTAAATTCAAATCATGTTCCAAATGAAATGATAAGAGCAGTAAAAGAAAATATAAATATCCCATATATTGTTGCAGGAGGCATTACAAATATTAAAGAAGTAAAGGAAGTATATTCAAGTGGTGCAGACATAATTCAAATAGGAACAGCATTTGAATTAGGAAAAGCATATAAAAAAGCATCTGTTTTCGCAAAAATAGCAAAAGAAGAAGGATTAAAAAAAATAAAAAGTAGAAAATGATTAAAAAACAATTAAAAACAAAAATAATAGTAAAAGCATTATCTAAATGCTTTGATCCTGAAATTAATGCAAATATAGTTGATATTGGATTAATTTATGGTATTAATATTGATAATAAAAATAATATTAAATTAAAATTAACAATGACATCTCCAATGTGTCCTTTTATTTCAATGCTTATGGCACAAATTCAAGAAAAAGTAGAAGCAATAAAAAACATTGGAAAATTAAGAGTTGATTTAGTACTAAGTCCTGCATGGAATCCTGGAATGATGAAAAAAGAACTAAAATTTAAATTAAATAATTTTTATTAGAATAGAAATTATGAATAGAACTTAATTTAACAATAAAATTTTAAAATATATTTAATTTAAATTTCCT
>CAZRZO010000001.1:43006-100650 GCA_964604635.1 Microcaldota archaeon
GAATAGAACTTAATTTAACAATAAAATTTTAAAATATATTTAATTTAAATTTCCTAAAAATATTATAATAAATAAGGATCTACAAATTCTAAATTATTGAATATAATATTAAGATATTAAATATTTTTAATTTTAATAATAAAAATATATACTATAAAAATAGTATATTATTAAAGATAAATAATAAATGAGGATATGAAAATGTTTAAAAATAAATCAAAAACCTTTTTTCATGGATTAACAAATTCAATAGCAATAGGAACATTAATTTTTGGTGTATCATTACCACTAATAAAATCAAATACAGTATATGTAAATACTAAAATTCAGAAAATAATAAAAAAACAAGATAACAAATTATTATTAAGACAAGAAAAATATTTAATTAAAAAACAAGATATAAAAAATAATAATAATATTATAAAACAAAATAATCCAAAAAAACAAATATTAATTAAAAATCAAAAGACAAAAAAAATAATAAATAAAATAATACCATATAAAGAAAAAACAATTATATTAACTACTATTTTAAGTGGTGTTTTTTCAGTTATATTAGTAGTAGGATTTTTTTGGTTATAATATATTAAAATAATGTTTTAAAAATATAAAAGGTAAATATTAATAAACAATATAATAATTTCTATTAATTATTTAATAAAATTATTATAAAGTGAATAATAAAAAATTTAGATTTTATATTACTGCTTTATCTCTATCTTCAACTACTATTTTTTGAGATTTTTCAACATTTTTTGGATAATGTTTTACATATCCTTTTCCTCTTCTTTTTATATTAAATTCAATTTTTTCTGCTTCAAACAATTCTGTTATATATTTCACTGCTTGTTTTCCATTAAATGCTTTGCATGAAAAAATATCTAATGAAACATAAGAATCTGCTGGAAATGTATGTATTGAAATATGACTCTCTATTAATATAACAAAACCTGTTAAACCACCTTGATCAAATGAATTCTCAATTTTTGGTATAATTGTAAGTATTGGTTTTGAAAACTTATGCACATTTATCATTGCTGGAAGTTCATCTAACAATTTATAAATTAAATCATAATCTAGTAATTTTTCTTTATTGCATCCATACATATCTAAAGTTAAATGTGGTCCTAACATAGTTTCACTTTTATTTTCATTAAAAATTTTAGTTGTCTTTATTTTTTTATTTTTATTTTATTCATTAACATATAAAAGATTTTCTAAAATTAATAAACAAAAGTAAGCATATGAATTAATTTATATTAAACATATAAATGAAATATATATACTTTTTATTTATTAAATAACAAAAATGCGGGAAGTGAGATTCGAACTCACGCATCCACTAATGAAAATGGGCCCTAAACCCATCGCATTTGACCGGGCTCTGCCATTCCCGCTTAAATAATTAAAGAACAAATAAATTTATTAATAGTTATCTTTATTAAGAATATTAATAATTGATTTTTTGTGCTCTATTTTATATTATTATTATAATTAGATCTGACTTTTTCTAAGTTTTATGCTTAATTTACCAAAATACTTAAATAGTTATCTATATAAACTATAATATACTTTAGTATATGTTTTAATAGATAAGTAAATGGTGATAAAATTAAACAAAACACAAAAAAATTAGATAAACAAAATAAAAACAATAAAACTATTTTGATAATATTTGAAATGATTAAATATATGATATTTCCTTTATTTTTTATTAGTTTAATAGTAACTAATAGTAATGCAGCAATGTTTTCTTTTGGTATATTAAATCAATTAAATTATATTAAAATAATTTTAGATCAAACAGGTCCTGTATTAAGTGCTATTTTATTTATCATAGCAGGAATATTTTATGCAATTGGACAGTTATTACCACCAGATAAAAAAGCTAATTTTCATACTGCTGCAATAAATATAATTATTGGAGCTATTGTTGTTGCAGTATTAAGTGTTGCATCAACATCTTTTGCAACAGCATCTACTCATTTACTAAGCAATTTCACAATTAATTCCATTTCAAATGTAACATAATCTAAATACAAAATTGATAATATGTTTGTTTTTAATGGATATTTTATTGGATTCAGTATAATTAGTATAATGCTAATTGTTGCAGGAATTATATTGGGTTTAGGTATTGCACTAAATGAAAAAACATTAAAAGAATTTGGAAAATCAGAATTATTTCAATCATTAATTAATGGTGCTATACTCTCTAGTTTATTCTTAATCTTTAGTAAGGGCGGTTTAATTACAAATATGATTAATAATATTGTTTTAAAAAGCTCAACAACATTATCTTGTCCTGGATTTGAAAGTACAAATTATGCTATTTGCTTTGCATATAATTTTCTTACGGGTTTAAATGGTTTTGCTATAAATGGTGTGCATTTTTTATCTTTATTTAATGAGGTTAGCGTCATGCTACTTTCTATTTCATCAATATATGTAATTTTAGCATTAATTGCATCATTAAAATTTAATTTTATTATTGGAATTAGTTTATCAACTATTTTTACACCATTATTAAGTGTTTTAAATCACGTACTTACAAGTTTAGTATTTGCACTTTTAAGTATAGAAGTTCAAGCATATTTATTAAAATTTGCTGGTATTGTTTCAATTAGTATTCTATTACCACTTGGAATAATATTACGAACATTTTATTTTACACGAAGATTAGGCGGAACTATAATTGCAATTTCAATTGGTTTCTTCTGTATTTTTCCATTAACTTATCTTCTAAATGCCCAATTAATTTATTCTTATTCCTCAGATACCTTTTTATTAAATAACCTTTTACAAAATACTTCTCAATTGAAATCTAATATTTTAGATCAAACACCAGTAACTAGTAATTCAATCCCATTACAATTTATCACAACATTAAATACAAACATTACTAATTTCTTAAATTATTTTTGGAATAAAATAAACGAAATAATTAGTGAATTAGCATTAATAATTGTTGAAATTTTCTTTTTGCCAATATTAAGTTTAGTTTTAACAATGGTTTCAATAAGAGAATTTGCAAAAATATTAGGTACTGAAATTAGTTTTGGCAAATTTGACCTTTTTTAATAAATGATTATATGAACAAAAATATTATTAAAAATAATGAGCAAATAATTGTTTATTTATTTGGAATTTTTTCAATTATTAGTTTAATTGCTGGTGTTATAATTTTAAATTCATTTTTAATTGGTTTATCATTATTCTTGGGTTTTTCATGTTTTATTTTATATAAAATGTGGGATATTATTGAAAATGTTATTTTTAAACATTCAAATTTAATTCAGGTTTTCAATGGTTATGAATTAAGCAATAATAGATATGTTGCAATAAGAAAAATAAATAAATTTTTTAGTGCAACTTCTATTGCATTAATAAAAATAAATGAAACAGATATAGACAAAATAAAATTAGAAAATATTATTGCAAATATCAATATTCCATTTAAAATTGTTATACAAATAGAAAAAGTAAATCTTGAAAAATTATTAGATAATTTAAAAACGAAATTATATTCAAAACAAATAATTATTTCAAAACTTGAAAATTCATCAAATAAAAAATTTGGTATAAAAATAGAACAAGCAAAAAAATATATTAGCGGAATAGAACAAGATATAAAAAATATTGAATTAGGATTAACACCACTTAAATTATGTTATTATATTATGACTTCAGCATTATCTGAAAATAAATTTATTGCTGAAGAAGAATCAAAACAGCATATTAAAACAATTACAAATCAATTTAATGCAATTTTTTCTTCATATTCAGAAATAGTATATGGTAATGAACTTTTAAGATTATTAGAACTTGATTCAGAAATAGTGTTTTAATGAATTTAACTTATATATCAAACTCAAAAAAATTAATTAATTCAATCCCACTGCAGGTGATGTCAGAACCAGATTTAAAAAATGATGAGGATTATTTGAATGGTATTTATTTAGGCAAAACAAAAATATATAATATTCCATTCTTCTTAAATTTAAATTTATTAACTAGTCCACATATTGCAATTGCTGGAATGACTGGATCTGGTAAAACTTATATGTTAAAAAATTTTATAATTAGAAATTATATTTATAAAAAAACAAATATTTTAGTTATTGATTTAAATGGAGAATATGAAGAAGTAATAGAATTAATATCGGGTAAAATATATAAATTAGGCAAAGATTTTAAAATTAATTTGTTTGAGTTTTTGGATCAAGATAAAGATAAAGCAATGAAAAGTGTATTAAAAATAATTTCATCAATAATTAAAATTAATGAAACAGAACAAGCTTTTCTTTATGATTTATTAATAAATTTATCAAGCAAAGAAAAAACAATTAATTTAAAAAAATTAATAAATAATATCAATGACAATAATTTTAAAATATTAAAATTAAAATTAAATCAACTGATTAGTTCAAGTTTATTTGCAGAAAATTCTTCATTTAAACTAAATTCATTATTTATTGGAGTAGTAAGTATTGATCTTTCAAAGTTAGAAAGTGATTTAGAAAAAAACTTTGTTTCATATATATTAATTAGATCTATCTCTGAAAATCTGAATAAATCTAAATTTAATCAAAAAATAAATAATTATATTATTTTAGATGAAACATGGAAATCATTAGAAAATATTTATTTATCAAGACTTTTTAGAGAAGGCAGAAAATATGGTTTTAGTATTATTGTTGCGAGTCAACTTGTTACTGATATTAATAATGTAATAATTGCTAATTCTTCATCTATATTTCTTTTTAAAATTCAAAATACTGACGATTTTAAAATTTTAAATAATATTGGAATTATAGATAAAACAGATATGAAAAATCTGTTGAATTTAAATAGAGGAGAATGTTTTGTATACCTCTCTTTCAAAGAAGAGAATAATAGAATAAAAAAATTTGTTATTAAAAAAATTGATGGACTTCTTTTATATGATCATAAATTTATTATTGCTGATAATATGGAACTAAATATTTCGAATGAAAAATTTGATAGAATCACAAAATGTCTTGAATTAGATAATGAACTGAAATTAAAAATTATTAATTTTATTGATGAAAATGAAAAGGATATTGATATTATATCATTTTTGGAGTTTTTAATTTCTCTAAATATTAATAGACCTCTGATTATCTCATATTTAAAACAAATTGGAGTAAGCGACATAGATATAATCAATACTTATGAAAAAATAAAATTAATTTTAATTAACAAAAAAACATAGTGAATTTTATGATCAATAATATGTTATCTTCTTCATTCATTGTAAGCTGTGAACTAAATAATAATTTTAATATTAATAATTTAAAATTAGTTTTTAATAGTTTTCCTGCATTAAGATTAATTTCTTATGGTACTAGTTTGAAATATATTATTAAAGAAAATATAGATTTGAATAATAAGAAAAAAAATATAATTAACAACGAAATAGAATTTCATAAAAATCAAATTATTTATAGATTTTTTTTTGATTATCCAGATAAGTGGATTTATAACCAGAATTTATTAAAATTTATTTCAATTTTAGCAATTGTTAATGATTATTATACTATTAAATTAAATTCATTATATCAATATATCACTAAAGTTTTATATGAATTTTCTAATAATTTTCATAAAATAAATTCTTATAAATTTCTAGAGCATTATCCAAATCAAATTATTGAAGATGTAAATACTACAAATCTTATTCTTTCAAAGCAGTTATTAAATTTAAATAAACTTCTTAAAAAAACAAATGAAAATTTAAATTCATGTAAATTATTTTGTAATAATTTGATTGAAAAAGTAATGCATGAAAATATTAATAATAAAGAAATTATAATCCATTCATTAACAGAATTTAATATCAACCCTACATTAACAACAAAAATAATAGATATTATCAAAGAAAAAAACATTGATGAATAATGAATAAAATAATTAAAAATTATAAAATAATCCTTTTATTAATCATATCGATATTTTTAATTTCAATAATTTTTATAAACAATCAAATAAATTACAAATGTCATAATTTATGTATAACAGCATTAAAAATCCAAAATAATTTTATTCAAATGCAATTAAATTTAAATAAAATAAAGTTAACTAATGGATCAATTAATTTAATTTTAAATAATAAATATTATTTAAATACAAAAACAAATGAAAATGCAAGTTTAAAAATTTATATGCCATTAAAACTTGGATACAATAATTTAATAATAAACTCAAAAAAAGGAAAAGTAAAAATACATTTTATTTATTTAACTAGTTTTGTTAATTTATTATATATTTTAATCAGTATTCTTGTTTTATTACTAATTAGATTAATTGCAGATGCTAAATTTAATTCAAAAATAATATTATTAAGAACAAGCAATAGAATATATAAAACACCAAAATTAATCAACATAACGCTTGAAGAAATGGAAAATATTATTAAAAAAATAATAATTTCGATAAATAGAAATAAATTAAATAAGCATATGGCTGTTGATTTCAAAGAAATAAAAAATGAATTTTGTAAAATTTTGAATGTTGAAAATTCTTATTTGATTGATGATGAACTTTGGTATTTGATTAGATTATTAGAAAATGAAAATATATTAAAAATATATAATGACTTTGTTTGCATAAGTGAAAATATAAATAAAGAACTTGTATCTAGATTTGTTTATGATAAATTATTATATGAAGGTTTATTTAAAAATAGTAAAAATATTTTAGGAACAAATAGTTTTATATTCTCAAATAACATTAAAATAAAAAACATAAAAATAATTATCAAGAATAAAGGTATTTTAAGAATTGCTGATTTTGATTCATTGACTAACAGATTTAGATTTATATGTAAAAAAAATAATGCAATTTTATTATTTTTGGAATTGAATAATTATGTAGAGGTATATACATGCTAAATCTACTTATTATTTTTATAAAATTTGGATTATTTACAACAATTTTAGTTAGTTGCATAAGTAACATCCTTATTGGTTATGGATATTTAAAAGGAAATAAATTTGCTTTCGAAATAGGAAAAAAAATAATTTACTCTACTTTATTTTTATTTATTATTTCTTTAACTGTTTTTGCAATATACAAATAATTTAAATTTGAGTGATATTATGGATAATATAATTAATTTTTATGAAAAAATAGGACATTCTTTTTTTATACTATTGATCAGTTTAAGTTCTTGTTTAATATTTATTTTTATAATCAATTCTTTTTTTAAAATATTTGATTTTTTTAATTTAATTTTTTATTTTTTTGTAATTAGTTTTATTTTTATTGTTTTCTATAGAATTTTAGTATTAGATAAAAAAGTTTTTATAGACTTTAATACAAAAATAATTATTACTTTAAATATTTTCTTAATTCTAATCAGCTTCTTATTATTATATTTAAAATTTATATGATTTTATGTTTTTAACTAATAAAAAAATGAATAAATTAATTGATAAAATAAATTTATTTGAAATAACAGCAATTCCAAATAAAGAAATTGATAAAGATTTAATTTTAGAAACAATTGGTAATAATAATTTTTTATTAATATATAATTTTTCAAACAAAAAGATATACTTAGGATTTGATTCAAAAATAGCTTATAAAATGAATGATAATATAAAAAGAGTTATTACTGGTTTTGAAACAGAAGATGCTAGTATTAATATTTTAAATCAAAATAATTTTAATATTATATTGGCTTATAGGCAAATAGAATCAATATATAATCAGTTTTTATCAGACATATTTGAAATTAATCAAAAAACAGGATTTTTTGCTATTTTTTTTGTTCCAATAGATAATGAGGAAGCTCAGAAGTCAAAGAAATATATTGAAAATACATTAAGTAAAAAAGGCTTAAAAGAAACAATATCTGTTAATAGTGGATTCTTAAATAAATATGCAACAAAATCTACACATAATGATTTATTTGATAAGTCAGAAGAAACACTATTTTTTAATGAAATACTAAATTCACTAAATATTGCACTAATTAGTAATAATATTAAACATAAATTATTTTTTATAATATCAAAAGAAGAAGAAATTAAAAATTATCTTAGCTCAAGATTTTTAATATTAAATGAATTTAATGTAACAAATAAGGATATTATTGAATTATTGAACAATCTTTTAGGTTATAAAACATTCGTATTTGGAAATGATTATACTAAAAAATTATTAAATTTTAATGGTAAATTTAGAATTAATTATATCACTCCTGGAATTTTTCCAGTTAGTAATGGAAATATTCCTATTGGAACATATATGAAAAATGGAGTTTATGAAACAAAAACAAAAATAAATATAGATGTCACAACAATGAATCTTGGATTTATACTAACAGGATTACCAGGGAGTGGCAAAACAAATGAAGCAATGAGTATTTTTGATTCTATTAATAAAGATTATGAGAAAAAAAATAATAAAAAACCTGCAATAGTAATAATTTCACCAACAGATGAATGGAATGAATTTGCAGTAAATCATAATATGTATTTAATAAAACTTTTTAAAGATAAAGTACCAATTAATTTTTTTAGATTACCTGAATATGCTAATGAAGAAAAATTTTATTCAGATTTGGCAATGATTTTATCTTCAGCATCAAAATCAGGACCCTATGAAAATCCTATGGAAAAATGTATGATTGATGCTTTTAGACAGACTTATAAAAAATTTAAAAATCCAAATCCAATTGATATTTATAATGAAATAGAAAATTCAATAATAAAATTTCATGCGAAAAAAAATAATATTGGAGTTCAATATACAAAACATGGTGAAAATATAAGATCAGCCCTTGAAAATTTACGAGATATATTGAATAGAACAGAGTATTCATTAAAAAATACAATAAAATTAGAAGATTTGTTTGAACAAGGAATTGTTTTTGATATATCAAATGCAAGTAATAATGATAAAGTATTTGCTTATGCTTTAATCTTAAATCAGATTTATTCTTTTATTTCTAAATTTGATACTCGTGGAGATAATGAATTGAGATTTATTATTTGTATTGAAGAAGCTCAATTAATTTTTGAAAAAAGCCGTTTAAAAGAATCTGCTGCAGTTAAAGACCTCAAATTTAGAATGCAAGATTTTAGAAAAAGGGGTGTTGCATTAATGCTACTCACACACAATGTAAATAATATTGATCCAGAAATTAGAAGATTATGTCAATTAAAATTATATTTAAAACAATCTCCAGATATTGCTGAAATTGCAAGCAAAGATCTTGTATTTACTTATTCAAATGAAGAAGAAATTATTTCAAAGTTAAAACATTTAAATTCAAGAATAGGTGCATTTAATTATATTATTAAAAACAACAATGAAAAAATCGCAAATGATACTATTTTTATAAGAACAATGGATTATTTTGAAGATAATAAAATAAAACCAAATCCAATTGAAAAATATTTAAAAATAAATAACATAAAATTAGCAAAAAACATAAAATCTGAGATAATTGTTAATAAAGAAATAGTAATAAATGATAATTACAATTTGAAAAAAATAGAAAATAATCAAATTAATTTTTTGAAGGTAAATTATCTTAATGATGAAATTATAATATATAAATTAAATGAAGGTCATAATAAGTTTAAATTGGATCTTATTAATAGTAGAAAATATTCATTTCAATTTTTAAATAATAACAAAAGAATAATAGACCAAATGATTTTAGAAGGTAAAAAAATAATAAAAATAAATTTAAAAAATAATACAATAACATTAGATTAAGTAATTAGAATTTAATATTAAGAAATTCAAACGTAAATATATTTTAATAATGTGAATTTGTTTATATATTAGATAATATTTTTACAATTAAGTAAAAAATAATATATATTATTTAATCTGTGAAGCAATTCCACATTCCTTTAAAAAATTTATATTACCAGAAACATAAATTTTATTAGATTTTATTATTGTCTTATTTATTGGACTATAATTAATAAATATTGTTGGTTGTCTTTTCATTTGATTCAAACAATTTGTTGCAGTTGAATTTGTATAATTTTTTATTAGATGGCCAAGACCATTTTTTATATAAACACATTTAGTATTATTTAATACAAAAAAATTAATAGTATTTGGATTTCTATGAGTAATACTAACAATATTATATATTAATGAACTAGCACACCCCATTTCATAAGAAAATTCTAATGAATTATAATTTACTGAAATTGCTATTGTATTTGCACTATTAAAATTATTTTTAAAATGAGTAAAACTTAATTTATTTACATTATTATTATAAACCATATAATAATAAAAAGAACTAAACAACATTATTAATATAATAATTGCAATTATAAAAATAATTATTTTATTTACTTTTGTTAATTTTAATTCTGTTTCTTGTTTTATTTTTTGTTCTTTTTTCTTTATGGACATAAAAATCATATTAATATTGTTTTTATTATTTATTTTTAATATGAATTAATAATTTATTAATTAAACAATCAGAATTTATTGTAGAATTATTAACATACAAAATATTACCATATAAACCTTTATAAGACATAAAAGTCAATGAATTTGGATTTATAGATATAAGTGGAATATTTTTATTCAAAACATTACTAATACATGTAGTATTTGAAATAAAATTACATGCTGAATTAATATTAATAAAAATAAATGTTTTATTCTTGTTTTCTATGTTATTTTTTAATAAATTTATACAATTATTTTGACTAGTATTTAAAATCATTGTATTTGCAGCAATTGCAATAGAATTTGATTTATTCATTTGATTTATAAATTGATTTAAAGGTAAGAAAGTATTTGCTTGATGTGCTAAAATAAATGAAATATATGCAAAGATAAGTACAAATAAAATTAATATAATAAATAAAATAAACCAAGATCTTTTTACTTTTTGATTTACATTAATTTTGTGTTTTGCTTTTAATATTAAATATAAAATATAAATCAAAATAATTATAATTGCTCCAATTATTAAGAAAAATATTGGAATTAAAATAGATGCAAATTGGATTTTAATATTAATAGGAATATTTGATAAAAGTAATATTTTTACAAAAGGCATTGCAGAATTTTTAGTAAAGGATAATAAATAATAAGAAGGTAATGGAATTAAACTCAGATTGGACTTTATTGAATTTAATGAATCAAATAATTGATTTGCTGAATTTGGATTAAGATTTATTTTATTATTTAATCTTAAATTAATTTTTTGCTGTTGAGAAGCATAATATGCTAATTTGTAAGGGATTTTTTTATAATTAAGTTCATCTCTTAATAATATTATTGTATTGTTATTTGAAATATTTAAAATAGAATAATATAATGTATTTGCTATTTTATATTGTTGAGTAACATTATGTAATATTTTATTGAACTTTTTTGATGTGGTGGATATATTTTGATGTACACCATTATTTTTAATATTTGAAAATACTACTTCTAAAGTAATCAATGAATTTGATAAATTAGTAAAATTGGTTTTAGATAATAATTGATTTGATTGAACTAGTATTGAATTATAATTATAATATATTGAATTAATGAAGTTATTAAATTGTGTTTGATTATGTTTTTGGATTGCAATATTAGAATACTTATGTGCTAATAATATTGAATTATTTGTAATTTCAGAAATAGAAGTCTTTGCTACTGTTGTTGAAATTATTTGATGTATATGTGTAATTAAAGTATTATTAAAAGTAATAGCAGGACAAAATTGTGGTGTACCAACACAATACCATTTTTGTTGAAGTATGGGCAAACTATAGTTACATGTTGATCTTAATGCAGATATACTCTGATTTACTGGAAAAATAGGATTTTGTGGCATTGTTTTTGATATGCTAGAAATATTATTAGTAGTTGAATTTAATAATAATAATTTTTGTTTAAAATTTGAATTATTTATTATTGATAAAATTGAAAAATAATTAGAATAATTTGCTTTTAGTTTATTATATTCTTTTGAAAAGTTAATTAAACCAAAACCAAATGGAGAATTAGGACCACCATAAGCTTCTAAAGAATCGTGACAAATTGGAACAGATCCACAAGAACCACAATAATTATTTAATGTACATGAAGAATTTTGATTAGTAAGACCTATCCTATATAAACAACTATATATCCCAGTATAAAGAGAACCATTAGATTCATTTTTAAATAAATTCATTTGATGATTTAATTTTAACAGACTGGTTTTATTTATAAAATTTGTTTTTAAGAAAATAGAATTAAATAAAATATGTATTGTTTTATTATTTGTGATTAACAAGTATTTGTTATGTGATGTATTTACAAATATTAAAGTTTTAACATTATTATTTAATTTAATTAAAATATAAGAATTATTATTTAAATTAAGTTTATAAAAAATTGATAAATTAAGTATTTTATTAGAAATATAAGAGGATAGATAATTATTAAAAGAAGAGTTTAAACCATTAATATTATTACTATTATTAAGTGGAATTGAAATTGAAGATGAAAAATTTACAAAAAATAACAAGAATATAAAAGAAAAAACAAAATAAAATTTATAATTAATCATAACACCAGATATTTATTCACTATATTAATATTTATTGTTTATATTTTTTTATTTTTAAACCTATTGTTTATTTTCTAGTTCTTGCTCTAAAACTTCAAATAAAACAACAGCATTATTATGCTCTGTATCTTTTGAGGCATAAACTAATACAATTGGATCTTCAATTCTAGCTATTCTCACTAGTTTACTAAGATTTTTATTTATTTTTAGTTCATTTATATAGTCTTTTTTAAATTTAGTCCATTTAGTTGGATCATGGGAAAACCATTTTCTAAGGTCATTGCTAGGTCCAATGTTTTTTAGCCATAAATCAACTTTTTTTGTATTTCTTTTAATACCTCTTGGCCAAACTCTATCAACCAAAATTCTATTTTCAATGCTTGAATCAAATTTATCATATATTCTTTTTATTGTTATCATTGAATCTCAATAAAATTAATATTTTATAATTAAATAATACACTTTTATTTATTTTGTTTAAATAAAATAAATATCATTATAGTTTATTTAATAGTTTATTTAATTCACTACCATCTATATTTAATCTATATTTTGTCATTATTAAATTTCTTAATTTATTTTTATCATTCATTTTAGTTTTGATTGTTATTTGCTTTACAATTTCAATTAAAGCAATATTAGTTATTTTATATAAAACTTTTTTTTCTATTATTTTATTTATTTCAATTTCATTATTTTTAGTAATTTCTTTTAATAGTTCTTCTATTGCTTGTTTTGTTATTTTATTTTTATTATAAAAATCAAAAATTTCAATTAATTGATGTTCAGTAATTTTTTCAATATTAAATCCTTTTCTTTTTAGTTCTGTAAACTTTTGAATTAAAATATTTGCAACAATATTAGGATCAATAGAAATTTTATTAATAATTAATTTGTATAAGCAATATTTTGAAGACACTAATAATTGTTTTGCTAATTCTTTGTTATTTAATTGGGAATTCAATAAATTTTCCTCTTCATCTACATTTAATATTAATGCGGAACTTTCTTTCAACATTGCTTTAGTAAGTATTATTGTTTTTAAATCTGTTTCAGGATACATCCTAGCACTGCCAGGGATAGGTCTTAGATATTTAGTAGTAAATAAATTAGTATTTAGTGCAACTCGTGTTTCTTCTGGAATACCAATAAATGTATATTTTAATCTTTGTATAATAAAATTTATTGCATTTAATACTTTTTCTTTTTCACCAGCAATTAAAATAAATGCATCATTATTAGACAAATTTAATTCATTTAATATATTTTTAATTTCAATATCATTAAAATTATATTTCTTCAAATCTTCATCACTATGAATAAGCCCATTAATACCACCAATTTTAGCATAATCACTTATTTCAGATCCAAGTCTTCTATTTGGATTTATCTCAAACCCAATAATACCTCTAAAATTTACAAGACCGATACCAAATATACTTTTATTTTCATTATCTTGATTTTTTATTATATTTACATTTGTATTCTTGAATAAATGAGTTAAATCTTTTACTTGATCTATAGATGCATTAACTTGATTTAATTTATCTTTTATCTCTATTAATTTCTGTTGTCTCAAAATTTCATTTTCAATAAATTTTTCAATTGTTGAAATTTCTTGAAATCCTTTTATTTCTACTCTAGCACCACCTTTTATTGATACATTTATATCTTGTCTTATTGAACCTATTCCTCTTTGAACAAAACCAGAAACTCTTAATAATTTACCAATATATAATGCAATTTGCTTTACCATTAAAGGTGTTGGTATATGAAAATCAGTACTAATCTCTATTAATGGTATTCCTAATCTTGATACATCATAAATAGTTTCAAATTTTTTTGATGAAGAAATTATTTTACTTGATTCTTCTTCAAGAGAAATAGAAGGTATTTTTATTTTAAAATCTTGTATATTTAAAAAACCATTATAACCAATTAATATTGTTCTTTGAAAAGCACTGGGATCACTCCCATCAACAATCACTTTACGCATAATTTGCAACTCATCAAAAATTTTCATATTTAATTCTTCTGCAAATCCAATACCTAATTGTAATGCTAACTTATTAATTTGATGTGGTGGTTCTTCATCAATGTCAACTAAACAAGAATGATCTTTATACAAAGTATAAGTAAATTTTTTGTTTTTTACTTCTTCAGCCTTTGCAGACTTATCAATATTTCCAGATTCTCCAGATACTGCTCTCTGAAAACGAGAAATAGAAGAAATTAATTTATCTTCACTTATCTGAGCATTACAAGAACAAAATAGTTTTTGTTTAGTTAATAAACGTTGATGGATTTCAAGACCACATAAAAAGCCTATCTTTTTATAGTAATCATTATCCATTTATTTACCTTTTATTATTTTTATTTATAATTTTATTATTGAATTTTTAATATTTTTGCTTTAATAATTTATTAATACAAATAAAAACTAAATTTTTGTAGGTTAAAATAAGCTTAACTTACTAATAACTTAATATAATTTTTTATCAAATACATTTAAATAATTTTTAATAAAAATATATATTATATATTTAATTAATTATTATCTGTGATTATATGAATAATGAAAATACAGAAGAAACAATAAAAAAAATAACTGAAGCAATGGAGTTGTTGATAAGTGATTTTAATGTTCCAAAGAATGTTAGAACCAGTATAACAGGAGCAATGCAAAAACTTAATGCAAAAGGGGAATATAATGTAAGAATATCAGCAGCAACATACAATATTGATAATGTAAGTAATGATATAAATTTAGAACCACAAGCAAGAACTGAATTGTGGAATATTTTATCAATGTTAGAATCAATAAAATAAAAACAATTTACATTTATGGCAGAATTAAAGCGAATTGTAAAGAAATTGTCAGAATTAAATATGAATATAATTCCACTAGCAGATATTAAAGAAGAAAATATTAGAAATATTGATGAAGCTTCTTTAATTCAGAAAATAATTGAATTAAAAGATATTGAATTAGAAAAAATAAATGAATCAGAAACAAACAAAGAAAAAATAGAAAAGAAATACTTTTTTTTAGACAATAAAAAAATATTGGAAATAATAAAACAAATAAAATCTGAAAAAATTCCAAAACCAATTGAAATTATTAAAAATACTAGTTTTAAATCAACAGCAATAGATATAAAAACAGATTTCAAAATTTATAATCAAGATGAAAAAATAGAAAAAATTAAGAATATTGATGATTTTACAAATTATTTTAGAAATAGACTAAAAAAAATAAGAGAGCAAATTATTACAAAGCCACATCATTCTTTTTTAGATAATATGGAAAGAATTAAAAATTATATGAGTGGTAGAGAAATTGAAATAATTGGAATAGTAACAAAAAAAATAATAACAAAAAAAAATAATATATTTGTTGAAATTGAAGATGAAACATACCAAGCAAAAATTATTTTTATTAATTCTTCAGAAATGAAGTTAAAAGAACTATTTAAAGAAGCAGGAGCATTAGTAAATGATGAAGTTATTGGTATAAAAGGAAGAATTTCAAACCAGTTCATTATTGCAAATGAAATTATTAAACCACCAATTAAAATACATGAAATAAAAAAATTAGAAGATAATTTTTCAGTTGCATTTATTTCAGATATACATGCAGGAAGCAAACTATTTTTAGAAAATAATTTTATTCATATGTTAAAATGGATTGAGGGTGGAACTAATAAAGATATTGATATTGTAAAAAAATTAAAATATATTATTATTGGGGGAGATGCAGTAGATGGAATAGGCATTTACCCACATCAAGAAAAAGATCTAGCAATATTAGATATTTATCAACAATATTCAATGTTATTTAATTTATTAAATGTTATTCCTGATTATATACATATATTTATTCTACCTGGAAATCATGATGCAACACAACGAGCAGAACCACAACCAGCACTTGATGAATCAATTACAAAAGACTTTAAAAAAGACAATATACACTTTATTAGAAATCCTAGTTTTCTAACATTAAATGGTCTTAATATTCTTTCATATCATGGAACTTCATTAGATTCAATAATTGCATCTGTTCCAAATATGAGCTATTTAAAACCAGAAACAGCAATGATAGAATTATTGAAAAGAAGACATTTATCACCAATATATGGAGGAAATATAATAGTTCCTGGATTAACTGATGATTTAGTAATTGATAAAATTCCTGATATTTTACATATGGGACATATACATAAAAATGGACTTACAGAATATAAAGGAATAAAAATATTAAATAGTGGTACATGGCAAGACAAAACAGAATTCCAGATAAGACAAGGACATATTCCAACACCTTGTCAATTACCAATATATGATACTGGTTCAAATAACTTTAAAATTTTAAATTTTTCATAATGTGATTTTATTAATGTTGATGAATACTTTAAATTATTTTCAGAGGAATTTGAAAATATAAATAATATTGCAATTGAATCAAGAAAAAAAGGATTTGATCCTAGTTTATATCCAGAAATAAAATCAGCACCAGGTCTAGCTAATAGAGTAGAAGGAATTATTGGCATTTCTGGTCTAGCTAAAATAATAACGAGTAAGGGGGCGAATAAATCAAGACAAGAATTAGCATTTGAGATTGTAAAACAAATATGCACTGATCAGAAATTTGAAAGAGAGACAAGTGAAAGAATTTTACTAGCAGTAAGAACTGGATTATCAATATTAACTGAAGGAATCCTAGTTGCACCAACTGAAGGAATTCAAAATATTAAAATGTATAAAAACTTTGATGGAACTAATTATGTTGCAATTATTTATGCTGGCCCTATTAGAAGTGCTGGAGGTACTAGTGTTGCATTATCTGTTGCACTAACTGATTATGCTAGAAAACTATTAAACATAGATAGATATAAAGCACCTCAATCAGAAATTGAGAGATATTTAGAAGAAATTCAAATTTACAATTCAAGAATTTCAAGACTTCAATATCTTCCAAGCAATGAAGATATACGAGCAATAATTAGTAATTGTGAAGTTTGTATTGATGGAATACCAATAGGTGAAACAGAAATAAGTATACACAGGAATTTAAAAAGAACTAATATTGAAGGTAAAGAAGAAATTATTAGTAATAAAATTAGAAGTGGAATTAGTCTTGTAATATGCGAAGGAATTGCACAAAAAGCAAAAGCAGTATTAAAACACACAAAAATTGCTGGTTTAGATTGGGTATGGTTAAATAATGTTATAAAAGCTAAAAAAGAAATATCAAAACAAATAAAAGGATCTAGTAATGCATTTCTTGAAGATATTGCAGCAGGAAGACCAATATTAGCTTATTCAGATCATAATGGTGGATTTAGATTAAGATACGGTAGATCTAGATTTACTGGTATTGCTTCAAAAGGAGTACACCCAGCAACAATGATATTAACAAATGATTTCCTTGCAATAGGAACACAAATGAGAATAAATAAACCAGGAAAGGGATGTATTGTTGTTCCAGTTGATTCAATAGAAGGACCTTTTATAAAATTAAAAAATGGACGAGCATTTAGAATTAAAAAAGCAGCAGAAGCAATTGAAATAAGAGACCAAGTAGTTAAAATAATTTCAATTGGAGATATTTTAATAACATTTGGAGACTTTAAAAAAACAAATACTATTTTTGAACCAACAAGTTATGTTGAAGAATTTTGGAGTAAGCAATTAGAATCAAAAGAAATTGATGATGAAGCAAAAGAAATAATAAAAAAACAAAAAGAAAATAATCAAGAAGATGAAATTAAATTCAAAACATTTTTTTATTTATCTAAAAAATATAATGTACCAATGCATCCTAGATATATTTTTGAATATAATGATATTAGTGTTAATGAATTAATTGATATTTTTAAAGAAATAATAAAAAATAATAAAATAATCAATAAAAATATTTTTGAATTAGATAAAATAGAAATAAAAAATAATAAAATTTTTAATGCAATTGAAAGACTTTGTATTAATCATATTGAAAATAATAATATTATTACAATTGTAAATGATGATGCTCAAGCTCTTGTAAGTTCACTTGGATTAGTTGAAAATGAAAATATTAATTTTAATGATATTGATAATTTAAAAAAATTCATAGAAATTTCAACTAATAAATCAGTATTAGAAATTTTAAATTTGGTTGCACCGTTTAAAATAATGAAAAGATCAACAAGAATTGGTGCACGAATAGGACGACCTGAAAAAGCAAAACAAAGATTAATGAAACCAGCACCAAATGGATTATTTCCAATAAATATGTATGGTGGAAAAGATAGAAATATACGTAAAGCATATGAATTAAGTATTAAAAAATTAGATAAAAAGAAATTAAATTTAGAAATTGCAAGATTTATTTGTGATGAAAATGAATTAATTGATTCATTTTATTGTAGAAAACATAAAAAAATAGCAAAACTTCAAAGAATATGTAAAACATGTAATATTATTTCTAAAAATGAAATATGTAAATTCTGTAATAATAAAACAAGTATTGCAGATTTTGTTGATATTGATATTAAAGAAGTTTTTGAAGGTGCACTAGAACTTTTAGATATTAAAAAGTATATGTTACCAAAAACAATTAAAGGTGTAAAAGGATTAGTAAGTAAAAATAAAATTCCAGAACCAATTGAAAAAGTAATCTTACGTGCAATGCAAGACATATTTGTATTTAAAGATGGGACTTGTAGATTTGATGCAACAGATGTTCCAATAACTCATTTTTATCCAAAAGAAATTTTTTGTAGTGTTGAAAAATTAAGAAAACTTGGTTATACAAAAGATTATTTAGGTAATGAATTAAAAAGTGAAAACCAGCTTGTTGAATTATTTCATCAAGATATAATAGTAAATAGAAAAGGTGCGGAATATTTATTAAAAATTACAAAATTTATTGATAATTTATTATCAAAATATTATAAACATGATAAATTTTACAATGCAAAAATTATTAATGATTTAATAGGACATTTTGTTATTACTTTATCACCACATACATCATGTGGAATTCTTGGTAGAATTATTGGATTCAGTGATGCAAATGTTGGATTTGCACACCCTTACTTAATTTCAGCAAGAAGAAGAAATGCTGATGGTGATGAAGATAGTATTTTACTACTTTTAGATGGATTATTAAATTTTTCAAGATCTTATTTACCTTCTTCTATTGGAGGTACAATGGATGCACCATTAATTTTAACAATAAATGTTATTCCAGAAGAAGTTGATGATGAAGTATGGAATATGGAAATAGTAAATGAATATGATCTTGATTTTTATGAAAAAACAATTGAATTAAAATCACCAAGTGAAGCTGTTGTTGAATGTGTAAACAATAGATTAGGGTCAAAAACAATATATAAAAATTTGCAATTTACTCATAAAAGCAGTATTGATTCAATTACTGTTTCTCCAAAAAAAAGCATTTATACAATATTAAAAACAATGAAAGAAAAAGTTGATGCAGAATTTGATTTAATGGATAAATTATATAGTATTGATGAAACAGATGCAGCACAAAAACTTATTATGAGTCATTTTATTCCAGATTTAATAGGAAATTTGCACTCTTTTTCAAAACAAACTTTTAGATGTACAACATGTAATACAAAATATAGGCGAATTCCATTAAAAGGAAATTGTATAAAATGTAATGGAAAACTTACTTTAACTATTTCAAAAGGAGGAATTGTAAAATATTTAGATATGGCAATAAATCTTTCTAATAAATACAATGTTGCAAATTATATTAAACAAAGACTACAATTAATAAAAAAAGAAATAATTGCAATTTTTGGTGATGAAGAAAATAAAGAAGATGAAAAACAAACAAATTTAGTAGATTTCTTATAAACTAAAAATCAAGAAATACATAACAAATAAAAATTTTATATTAATTATTTTATTAATTTGTATTATGCCGGGATGGCAGAATTAGGTAATGCACCAAAATTATATGTTTTTATTAAAAAAATATAAAAGGTGAAACTCGAGATTTGGATTCTGAAAGGAAATTTGGGTTCAAATCCCAATCCCGGCGAATGAAATAATAATAAAAATATATTATTATTTTTTACCTTCTACATTTTTTCAAGTGGTATTAAACCAATAATACTAAATAGAATTTCAATAATATACTTAAAAGAAAATACAATACCAAGTCTTGAATAATAAATATTATCTTTATTGTTTTTTTTATTATCTAATATTTTTATGTTTTCATAAAATTTAGTGAATAAAACACATAAGTCATTAGTATATTCAATAATTATATTTGGTTTATATTCTCTTGATGATTTTTCAATTATGTCTCGTATTCTTGACATTGATTTAATTAATTCAAATTCAATACTATTCATATTATATGAAAAATCAATATTAGATAAATTTAACTTACGTTCTTTAGATTTCTCAATAATCCTTGTTGCTCTTGCAAAAGTATACTGCACATAAGGTCCTGAATTTGCAGTAAAATTAAGAGCATTATCCCAAGAAAAAACAATTTTTTTTTCAGGTGATTGTTTAAGAAATTCAAACTTTATTGCAGATAAAGCAATAATCCTTGAAATATTTTTTGCTTCATCTATTGCTAAATTAAACTCTGGTTTTATTAATAATTGTGCTTTCTGCATTGCTTGTTCTAAAAGTAAATCAGCAGTAAAACCAATCCAAGTTCCTAATCGTCCAGATAAAGCAGAAGATTCTAATGTAACTTCACCATAAGATAAATGTTTTAAATTATTAGAAATATCCTGTTGATTTATAGAAATAAATGCTAATTTAATTAATGTTTGAAGATAAGATTGTCTATTATCTATTATATTTATAACTTTATCAGCATTACCAAAATTCTTTGCTTTACCACTAGTATTATTTAAAAAAGAAGTAAAAAGAGGTTTATTTGGTTGATCTATTTCTCTATATTTAAATGTATTACTAATAAGTCCAAATTTCCACATATGAAAAGCAATATCTTTTGCTAAATAAGTTGGTGCACCATTACTTCTTATTAATACTTTTATTTTTTCTTCCATTGAATCTAATTCTTTAGGCAAATTTTCTATGTCCTTAAAATCAATAATAATACAATCTTTGTATTTTAAAGATTTAGATTTTGTTACAAATTTGCTTTTAATTAAAATATCTATTGTTTTTTTTAGTAGATTATTTTCTATTATACTACTTTCCCAAATTAGAACATCATGATAAAGACCATAAGAAAAAGCTGTTTTATACTGTGCATTAACACATTCTAATGTCAATTTATTAGCAATATTGGATTCATAAGTATTGTCTTGTTCAATAAGTTGCATTAAACTATTTAATTCTTCTTTTATATTATTTTCAGAAATATATTTATTCACTTTAACATATTCTTCTCCAAGCCATTGATCAAATTTTTTATCAACTTTTTTATTTAAATGTAAATAGCTCCATAAACTTTCAACTGTTTGCAAACCAAGATTATCAATATAATCTTCTCTTTCAACATTAAATCCATTATAAATAAATATATTAGAAATAATATCTCCAAGCAGTGCATTTCTTAAATGCCCTAAATGCCAGGGCTTATTTGGATTTACACTTGGATATTCTATAATTATTTTCTGCTTTTTATCAATAAATTTTAAAAAGTCAGAAATAATATTTATATTTTCTTGATTCTGAAAATTATTTAAAATATGTTTAATAATATTATTAGAAAAAAGTGTTTTATCAAAATAAAAATTTAAAAATCCATTTTTAATTTCAATTGTTTTTATAAACTTTAATTGATTAAAATTTAATTTTAATTTAATTGCAATATTGTTTATATTTTCTTTTTTGTTCAGTTTATCATTTATTTTAAATACAATTGAACAAGATAAATCACTAAACTTTGAAATTGAAAAACTATTTTCAACTTCTTTAATATCAAGATCTAATGAGTATTCTTTTAATACAGTATTTTTAATTATTAATGCAAAATCTGATTTAATAAAATCAGAAAAATAGATTTTATTCATAGTAATATCCTTTTATAAATCCTTAAATTTAATAAATAATATTATTTATTAAATTATAATAATATAATTATCTTATAATAAATATATAAAAGAGGTATTATATGATTGAATTTTTAAGTTTTTCAAATATTAGTATTGAACTTGCAATAATAGTTATAATTGGAATATTGCTATTTTTGCTATTTAAAGTAGGAAAATCATTATTAAAATTATTATTAGGATTAATAATAAATAGTATTTTAGGATTAATTGCTATTTTTGCTATTGATTATATTTTTAAAATGCAGATCCCAATAAAAATTCCAATATTATTAGCAACAATGATATTTGGTTTACCTGCTGTTGGAACATTTGTTATATTGAGATTATTTGGAATCCCATTATAATTTTATAATAAAAATAAATTAATTTTTTATTGCTAAATTAACATCAGAAAGTCCAATTGTTTTTCTTTTTGCGTGCTTTGCTAAAATAACTGTTTGCTTTGCTTTTTTAAAACTGATTTCATTTATATATATTTGAAATTTAATTATTGCATTTTTATTAATTCTTTCTGCTCCTGCTTCTTTTAATATTTTTTTTATAGCAGAATAAGAAATAAACATTTTTTCACATTTTTTTATTAACCATTAAAAAGATTAGTAATTTTTATTAATTATATTAGATTCAATTATTTTTTCATATTTTTGAGCAGATTTAACAATTTCTTTCATTTTTGGATTTAAATTATAACCAAAATTATATCCTTTTTCAGTTCTTATATGTGTTGGTAAAATTACATTTAAATCTATTGATAATTCTCTTAATGTTATTATAAGAGTCTTTCTTGTAAATTTTTTTTCTAATAATGCGTATAATTCTCTTGTTGAAATTGGAGATTTTTGTAAAAGTAATTCAATAACAGCATAATTAGGCCTTCTCAATATTTTCCTTAAAGCCCAAATTTTATCTTTCTTAATTTTTGAAACGACCATAATCATTATTTATAAAAAATATTCATAAACCTTTGTAAACTTTTATTTACTAAAATAAACTATTAATATATTATTAGCTTTTAAGAATTTGTTTTGGAATTTCTAATTTTTTAACTTTTCTATCTGGGAATACTGTTCCTTCTGGAACTATTTTTACTTTTACACCAATTGCACCATATTTAGGACAAGCTGTTGCTACTCCATATCTAACAAGTTTTGTAGTATCTCCTGCTTTTGGAACATATCCAACACTTTTCCTCAATGTTTTTGCTCTTGCTTTTTTTGCAGCAAGTTTGCCACTTACAATAATTTCTGCGCCAATTGCACCATTTTCTAATATGCTTCTTAAAGTTTGCTTAATTATTTTTCTTGTATTTAGTCCTCTTTCAAATTTATTAGCAATATTTTTTGCAACAATCATTGGATCTAAAAATCTATTTTCAATTTTAATAATATTTATTTGAGGATTTTCAACATTAAATTTCTTTTTAATTGCATCTGTTAATATATCAAGTGTTCTTCCACCTCTTCCAATAACTCTACCTGGATTTAATACATAAACAATTATTCTTGTTATCATTGGAGTTTTTTGTATTTCAACTCTAGAAAATCCAGCACTTACTAATGCCTTACTTAAATATTTTGAAATATTATATTTTATTATTAGATCTTCTATAAATTTTCTTTCTATCAAAACATCACTAATTTTTATTTTCCTTTTACATATTAACATCTAATTTTTGGTCAGGTGTTTTTATACTTTTATCAATATTATTTTTTTTGTCTTTTTCTTTTGATGGTGTTGTTATTACTTTTTCTGATTTTTTAACTTTTTCAATATCAATTATTTTTTTGTCTTTTTCTTTTGATACTACTTTTTTTATTTCTTGTTTTATTGATTGTTGTGGTTTAAATTTTTTAGTTGAAAAATATTTTAATTTACTAATCATATTTTTACTTAAACCAGGTTCAGACATTGTTCCAATTCCCATTTCAACTTTTGCAAGTTCTAAATCACTTCTTCGCATAGCAGAATATCCATATCCACCACTTATAGATGCAATTCCTTTTGAAGGACCTCTTTCAATAATATTTGTTTTGTTTGCAGCAGTATGAATAACAAACATTGAATCACTATCATAGCCTTTATTTTCAGCATTTGATATAGTACTTAATAATATGTTTTTAACTATTTTTGCACATTTCTTTGGCCATCTTCCTTTTTTTCCTCCTAATTCATGCCTAGATCCCATTCCTTTATTAAATCTATTATATTGAATTGGCTTTACATCATTAATTGTATTATCTAATATTTGTAATGCATTATTTACTGATCTATATCTTATTGCAGTGCAAACAACACTTAGATCCTTGAAACTAGCATTAATATCTTTTCTATATGCAAATACTAAATCTTTTCTATTTCTATTAAAAGAATATTTCATTTAATCACCATTGCACTATTTGTTAGAAACTGCTTTACTACTACGAGTTGCACCAATTCCAGGAGCTGAATGAACAACACGTTTTGTTGTAAATATAAATTCACCCAATCTATGACTAATCATTTCAGGTAATATTTCAATTTGTTGAAATTCTTTTCCACTATGAACAGCAAATTTTAGTCCAATCCATGAAGGAAGTATTACTGCTTCTCTGCACTGAGTTTTTATTAACCTATCTTTTTTGCCTTCTTTGTATTTTATTACTTTTTCTTTTAATAATTTATATTCAATTCCATTTCTTTTAATTGTGCGTCTTTGTCTTGATTTTATAAGCATTAAAAATTCTGAAGTTGAAATATTGTTTAATTCACTTGATACTTTACCTCTAAATACTTTTCTATCTACCATTTATTCACTTTTTCTTTCTTCCAACTCTACTTGCTGCAATATGTCCAACTTTTCTTCCAGGAGGTGCATTTCTTGATGTCATACTACTCTTTCCTTTATGATGTTGTTTTCCACCAAAAGGGTGATCAACTGGATTACATTTTACACCTCTGTAAGTAGGCCATAATTTATTTGTAGCATGTTTAATATAAAAATTCTTACCAGCTTTTACTAGTTTTTGGTCTTTCTTTCCACCATTTGAAACAACACCTAATTGAGCTCTGCAATTGTTACTTAATAAAATACTTGATTTTGAAGGTAATAATATTTTTGTTACATCTGCATTATGCATTACAATATAACCAGCATTACCTCCTGCTCTTACAAATTTTCCACCATCACCAGGTCTTGCTTCAATGTTATATATTGGAATACCTTCAGGTATTTCTGATAATTTTAAGATATTACCAAGTCCATAAATACCTTTATTAATATTAATTACATCCCCAATTTTAATTCCTTCAGGTGCAATTAAATAACCATTTGAAAAATCATCATAAATAATTTTCATTAAAATTCCAGAATGACCAGTATGGTTAATTAAATCTACTATATTTCCAGTTATTTGAATTTTTGTATTAGGATAGTTAACACTAATATCATAAGTATTAGGAAGTTTTGTATAGGCATTTGATCCTTTTCCCCTTCTTTGCTGATGTAATTTTTTTCCCATTTTATCATTAATAAATATTTATTCATTATATTAATTGTAATTTTTCTGAAATATCTGTTGCCCGATAGTCTTTTGATATTTTTAAATAGGCTTTTTTAATATTTGTTGGCATATTTGCTGTTCGTATTTTTTTTACTTTAACATTAAATAATCTTTCAAATTCTTTTTTTATTTGGGTTTTTGTTGATCTATTATCAACAATATATGTAATAACATTTTCATTTTCAATTAATTTTATTGCTTTTTCTGTTGCTAATGGATATTTCAAAACTGTCATTTTAATCGCATTTTTTATTTTATATTTTTAATTAATTTAAATTATTGCTTTTAATTTTTAATTTTTAACTTTTAAGACTTTTATATCTTTTTCAATATTTTTTATTGCGCTTTCACTCCATATTACTAATCTATTTGAATTTCCACCAGGTGAAAGTAGATTTACTGATAAGGTTTTTGTTGTACAAACATCAAATCCAGCAATATTTCTTGCTGCTTTTAAAATATTTGAATTATTTTTAACAATAATTAATACTGTTTTTTTATATGAAACTTGTTTAGTAGATCTTCTTAAACCTTTTCTTATTCTTTTATTTGTTTCTAAATATTGATTCAGATTTAAAGAATTAAATATTTTTAATACTTCTTTTGTTTTTGCTAAAACCTCAATTTTGTCATTTAAAACTATTGGCAAATCTTTTGTTTTTTCAAAATTTAAAGTATTTGCTATTGCACATACTAATGCTTTTTGATATTCTTTATAATTAATTCTTTCTTTTAATATTTTTTCTACTTTATGTGGATGTGCTCTTCTACCTTTTGTTGCTGATGGAATTCTTTTAACTTTTCCTTGTACACCACCACCAAGCTTTTCCCTAGGTCTAATTGCAATACCCATATGCCTTCCTGTTCTATAAACATTCATTCTTCCAACATAAACAGCTGATGTTTCCATTCCAGCGAATCTATATGCACTTTGTGGTTGAAATTTAAGACTATTTTCAGACAATACTGCTCTTAATATTAAATCTTGTCTTACTTCTTCATTAAATATTTGTGGCAATTCTATTTTACCAGATACTTTGCCATCTAAATCAAATACATTAACCATTATTTCACTTTTAATTTATTAGTAATTTTATTATTTTTGGTTCTTTAATTCCTCTCTGGTTTTTATTTCTTAATGTTTTTCTTATTCTAACAAGTCTTTTTACAGGACCTGGAATAGAACCATCAATAATCACATAATCTTTTTTAATATTACCATAATTTATAAATCCTGCTTTTGATACTATTTTATCACTTCCAATTTTTAGTATTTTTTTACTATATTCTGTTCTATAATTAAATCCCATTTGACCAGAATGAGGAACTGAATATAAAACACGACCTATTCCAAAAGAACCTAGAGGTGCAATATGTCTTACTTTTTGTGTTGCTTTATGATCTAATCTTGCAGTACCATGTCTTTTTATTACACCAGCCCATCCTTTTCCTTTTGAAATTGAAGTTACATCAATAAATTCTCCATTTTTAAATATATCAAATGCTTTAATTTCTTTTCCAAGAAAGTTTAAAGCATAATCTAATTTCTTTTGCATATCTTCTCCAGTAATTTTTGCTTCAAATTTTACAACTTTATGTTGTCCAATTGAAATAGTTTTTGGGTATGCAACTAATAATACACTAATGTCAACATAATTATCTAGTTTTCCTTTAATTTCCTCTAATTCTTTTTCATTATTATTTACTTTTTTCATATTTAAATTTTGACATACTTGTTGATTATAAATTTCATGACAAGCTTCTAAGTAATATGTAATACTATTTTTTTTATAAAAACGTAATCCATACACTTCTATTTTTGGTATTTCAATAATAGTACATGCTCTATTTATTTCAAGATTTTTTGAAATTGATTCAGAATCATCTATTAAATTTACTTGGCACATACCAACTTTATAACCAATGATATTTGAAAGTGAATTTTCAGAATTATATTTATAGTTCCTAATTCTAGGAAGTCTACTTCTTGCCCTCCTTCTTTGCCAAAATTGCAATGAACCTCTTGTCATTATATTACACTTCTTTAATTATAATTAGATATTTACTATTTATTTAAAACTTTTAGACTTTATATATTTATTTGTATTTTATAAATAAAGTAATAATTTACAAATAAAATAAATACTAAAATCTTTTTAAATTTATATTAAAAATATTTAAATGTTTCTTATATTATTCTAATAAATTCAAGAATAAAATAATTTACTTTAAACTTTTAATTTTTTGAATAATTTGAATTTCTCTTAATACACTATTTATTGATGCTCTTAATGCAATAATATCTTCTGCTTCAATTAATATAATAATATGTTTTTTGTTTTCATTTATTTTTACTAAACTTCTTTTATATTTTTGATATTTATCTAATACTGCAGTATAATTAAATAGATCTTTATTCCTCAATATTTTTAGTTCTAATGTATATTTTTTTGTTTTCATTTAAATCATAAAAATAATAAGTCCATTTAAAATTATTTTTTTTATTAATTAAATTTATTTTAAGTTTATTTATTTTTAATATATTTTTATCTTTTGTTGCATTTATTACAAATATTTCATCAAATCCTTTAAATACTGCGTAATCAATTAATTTTAATATATTTTTTTTACCTCTTCTTAGAATTACTTGATTTTTAAATAAATTTTTAATTTGATTATATAATTGTTTTTTTGAATTCCTAGATATTGTTACAAGAAATTTCATTACAGCATCATTTTATTGGATTTTGATATTTACTTTAAACTTCTGTGTCTTCTTCCACAGCTTGTCAATCCTCGTGAAGCTCTGTTCTTTTGTAAAATTATATCTGAATAAATTTTATGGTTTTGAATTACTGGACTATTTCTATCAAGTAAAATAATTTCATAAAATTTAACTGATCCTGTTTTTCCAACGTAATATGAATTCAGTACTTCAAAATTTGTAAACTTCTTTGCTGCTCTATCTTCTCCTATTGCTTGTAAAGATTTTTGCATTGAAAAAAATCTCCCATTTTTTGATGGTTTTCTACCTCCATCTACTTGTTGTCTTTTTCTTTTTCCTGCTCTTATTCTTACTCTTACAATAATTATACCTTGTTTTGCTTTATAACCTAGTTTTCTTGCTCTTGCTATATTTGTAGGTCTTCCAATCCTTATTACTGGTGGTTCTGAACTCCATTCAACTATTCTATGCTTTAATAATTCTGGTCTTGTTTTGTATTCAGAAATAAATGTTTGTTTTATTTGTTTATATAAACTCATAATCTCACTAATTTTTTTAAATTATTAAATAGTAAAAAGAATATATTATTTATGATATATTAAAATTTTACTTTTTGGTTATTTATTAAATTTATATATTAAATATTTAAAATACTAAAATTAATTAATATAAAATAAAGATATTTGATTATTAAAATTAATTAATTTAATTAAGAATTAAATATATAAACGTATTTATAAAATTATTTAATGGTATTATATGTCAGAATTTGATGATTTGCTTATTTTTAAGGGTAAAATAGATAAAGATAATGATGATGACGACATAAAGAAAAAAAAAGATAAGGAAATAATACAGAACTTAAATCAAGAAGTAAAGGAAGAAGTAATAAAACAGAAATTAAATCAAGAAGTAAAAATCAATACTAAAATTTTAGATAATAGTTTCCAAAATAATTTTAAAGAATCTATTCAGAAAAAAGAAGATGATGAACTAAATAAAAATAAAAGTAGAATTAATGTAGAAAATTTACGATGTTTTATACACCCTTGGAGAAATGCATATGCATTATGCAATTATTGTCAGAAACCATTTTGTTTTGAAGACATTATAAAATATAAAAATGAATATTATTGTATTACTGATATAGATAAAGTATCTAAAGCACCGAATGAATCAAAACTTATAGAATATAATAATTTGAGTTATATATCAATTCTTGCATTATTCTCTAATTTTATTATTTTTTTTTATTATTCCAATCAAGAAATTAGTTCTATTTTAACTAAATTAATTAGTAATGGGATTTATTATTTAAATAATTTTATTAGTTTTAATTATTTACTATTTTTTTTAAGTTTTATATTTATTTTATTCCAATTTATTTCAGGCATATTAATTCTAGTCAGATTAAAAAGAAGTTATATATTAACTTTAATAACAAGTATTTTAAATATAATATTATTTTCTTATATTTATTTAAATTCAGCTAATTTCTCCTCTTTATATATAGTGATAATTTCATTTATAAGTTTCATAACTTTAATATATTCTGTAAAAATATATTCAAGAATTGAAATAAATGAAACACCAAAAGAAGTACCAACAACACCAATAAACTGGGCAGATGTAAAATCATTTTAATATTCTAAATATATTTACTTTTTATTTAAAAATTAGTATAATTTTCTACTTTTATTATTATATTACATATTAGATTGATAAAAATTTAAAAATAAATTAATACTTTTTTAAATACCTAGAAACATATTATTTTCTATTTAATTCAATAAATAAATTAAAAATAATAAAATTTTAAACTCTCTAAATATCTTAATCAATAGTAATTAATGTTCTTTCTTTATATCTTCCTCTTTTTTCTATTTTTTTTAATCTATTGATTATTGATATTGCATTGTTTGCATATTTTTTATAAGCATTTAAAAAAATATTATATTTTTTTATTTCAATTGCACGTTTCATTAACAATAAGTCTATTGCTTTATCTTCATTTAATGAAGACATTTCAGATAGACCAAAATCAATAACAAATACTTTATTATTATTTATAATTAAATTTGCAGGGGTAAAATCACCATGAATAATAACATTATTATGTAAAATAGCTAATGATTTTCCTACTCTATTTAAAATTAATCTTAAATTTATTTTTTTATTGCTTCTTGTATTTTCTTTAATTTCTTTTAAAATATTATTAAAATTTTCACCTTCTATTTTTTGCATTATTATTTTATATTTATTAATAAACACTACTTTTGGAGCATTAATTAATGTTGAAGAAATGGCTAGGATTTTTGCTTCTTTTTTTGTTCTTTGATACCTTAAAAATATATCTAATTCTTTCTCACGATATGTTTTTACAATTCTATCTTTTATAATGCTATTTATTCCAAAAAAGTTTGCACTATAAATTATTGATTCAGCACCTTCGCCTATTTTCTTGATTTTATTAATTGTTATATCTTTCTTTTTACCATAAGATTTCAATTTTATCAACTCTAAATTTTTGATCTATTATTGCTTTATTTAGTTTATAAGAAATATTTTGTTTTAACATTTTTTCGCCAACAAGAGCAATCATTGCACCATTATCAGCATTAAATTCATTATCAGCAACACAAAATTTTATATGGTGTTCTTTAGATATATTTTTAAACATTTGCTGTAACCTTTTACTTTGTGCAACACCACCACAAAGAATTATTTCCTTTTTATTTAATAAAAATAAAGCTCTTTCTGCTGCTTCACAAACCATTGAAAACATTGTTTCTTGAAAAGAATAAGCAATATCTTCTATTTTATCTTTATTTAAACTTTCTATTGCATATTTCAAAAGACCTGTAAATGTAAAATCCATTCCTTTTACATTATACGGCATTTTAATATATTTACCATTGTTTGCCATTTCTGCAACCTTTGAACCCCATGAAGGTATTAATTTTGCAGCTCTTGCAAAATTATCTAATGCATTCCCAATCCCAATATCAAAAGTTTCTCCAAATACATAATAATGTTTAAAAGGTAGTGTTTTAATTGCAAGAATTTGTGAATTTCCACCACTTAAATATATGACAAGAGGATCTTTTAAATCAAAAAAAGTTTTAGTTATTTCTATATGTGCAAATGAATGATTTACTGGAAATATTTGTTTATTATATTGTTTTGCAATTGTTTTCGCAGCAATTTGTCCAATCCTTAAGCAACTACCAATCCCAGGTCCTTTTGTATAACTAACAGCACTTATATCTTTTATACTCATATTTGCGAAATCTAATGCTTCTTTTATTAATTTACTAATATTTTTTGCATGAAACTCTGCAAGCTTAGAAGGGATAAGACCTTTATCTTTAATAGGAAACATTTTTTTTAAATTCGCAAGTATTTTATTATTTTCTACAATTCCTATTCCAAGTGTATGTGCACTAGTTTCAATACCAAGAATTGCCATAATATCAAAATAATAATGAATTTAATATTTACTTAAAATTATTGTAATATTACTAGATTTTAAGCAAATAAATATTCCTATATACTTTTTTCCCATTTTTTAATCCGTATAAAACATAAGAAATTTTTGGTTTAAGTTTTCTTACTTGAAAAAATCTGGACATTTCATTTTTATCACTAACATAAATATCATACCCACCTCTCTTTTTATCTAATCTAGCTACAAAACCACCAATATGGTTAGTAAAATCTACTATGTGATTCATCATATTATCTACTTTTTTCATTTTATTTTCTTGTATGATCTCAGAATCTGAACGTAATTGAATAACTGCTTCATAATAACCAGAATGCCTATGATAACATTGCATACACATTATTGTTTTAATTTTAAAAGATATTTCTTTTTTAAATGTTAATCGTCCATTATCTTTATAAAATCTAAATCTTGCTAATACTATGCGTTTATTCTCATCAACTTCTAATACTTTAATTAAACATTTTTTAATTAATTTAGACAATACTGCAGACAATGAAGCTTTATTAAAAATATAATATCCTAAATTTGTTTTTATTTTTTTACAATCCTTACATTGAAGAATTTCAAATGAATTTGGAATTGTTTTTTTTATTTTTTCAATTAAACATATTTCGCAAAAATCTCCAATAAAGTTTACTTCATCACTATTTCTATCACATGTTGGACAATATTTTATATAAACACCTCTTTATTTTTTAGTTTAAATTAAATTTAAATAATAATTATGAAATTATAAATAAGGATTAGAAAATTAAATAATTATTTTATCATGATGTTAAAATTACATTAAAAATCTAATTTGTTATTTTAATTGATTTATTATACTTTTTATTATTAAAATTGAAAATAATGAGATGAATATAAAAAAATTATAATAAAGTTAGTTATCCAAAATGTTCTTTTAATATTGCACTATAAGCAGGTCTTGTTATCAAAACACCGAGAATTGCACCCAATATTGCTGATTCTGAAAATCCAACCATGTTAACTAAAGTTGTTGAAAAGAATAGAGGCAACATTGAAATAATAAGTAATACTGCATCAGAATATACAACATAAAATGCATTTCCAAGTATTATTTGTATATGCTGATGTTCACTATCTTTTGACAATAATTCATCTGTTATGATAATTTGGGCATCAACACCAGTTCCAACAACAGCAATCATACCAGCAATTGCTGATAAATCAATTGTTCCAATTAAACCAATAACAGAAACAATTATAAATAATTCAAGTAGTGTAATCAGTAAAATTGGAATAATGAGGAATAATTTAACATATCTAATAACGATAAATAGGGATACAAAAAAAACAGCAATTAGCAAAGCAATAATACTATAAGATAGAAAATGTTTTCCAAGTGTTGGTGGAACAAGTTGTTGAGATTCATAAAAAATTGGCACTGGTAATGCACCTCCTGTTAAAATACTTGAAATTGTTTTTGCTTGTTGCTGAGCAAAACTTGCTTGTTTAGATGCAGGTAATGAAACAGGTGTAAATCCAGATATTTGATAACTATCACTTATACTTCCATTTGTAATTGAAGGATTTAATAAAGGTGCTGATAACAATCCAACAGCAGGCCAAGTATTTATTATTGTTTGATTAATACCAATATTTGCATATTGTGGTGTTATATTTGCATTATCTTCTAATTTTAGAGTATAATTTTTTGAAGATAAAAAATTAATTAAATTTTGATTCAGATTTTGATTCAAAATAATTATTTTATATTTTCCCTTTTTAATTATATTTTCAGCATTAACAATACTCTTATTTGAATTCGAAACAGGAATTACTCTGATTGTATTATTTTTAAGATATAATGTATTTTTCATTATTTGTAATGCTTTTGCTGCAGACAAACCTAATGAAGTATTTACAATAGTTGATGAATTTACTAATAAAACTGCTGAAGTAGGTCTATCTAAAAACATGTATAAAGGTTTATTTGCTTGACCAAAAACAATTTTTGAAAAATTCTTTGCAGCACTTTCACTAATAAAAAAAGATACTGTCCATTGCGTATTATTACCAATAGTTTGAGTAAATGATCCAATACTTCCTTTTAATATACCACTACCATTTATTGCTGTTCTTCTATTAACAATTCCTTGAAAACTTCCTTGACTATCAATAATATTTATTGTTTGATTTATTTCATTTTTTGATACTGAAGGAATTGTTACATAAGCTTCTGAAGTTCCAACACCTTCAACTTTTATCTCCTTTAATCCAAATGTTGATAATCTTTGATCTAGTAAAGAAATTAGAGAGCTCATTGTACTTGCATTTACATTATGCTCTAATCTTACATTAATTTGAGTACCACCAATAAATTCAATCCCAAAATGAAGACCATAATGTATATCTAAAATTAATAAAACTACAAAAATTATAATTAGAACTAATATTCGTTTATCTTTAATATATTTAAATAAATTTACCATTTAATTATACCTTATATAATTTTTTACTCATTTTATTTGTTTTGGTATCCTAATCCCTTTCTGATTAAGATAATTTCCTTTATAACCATTCATTACTTTATTATCTGTTTTTATAAAAATTACATGAGCAAATTTGTATTTTGGTCTCAATAAAATTTTAAAGGGCGCATTATTTATAACTTCTAAAGTTATTGTTCCTTTAAATCCAGCATCAATTATTGTTGGAGGTAATGAAAAACCATGTCTTGCCCATGTACTTCTTAACTCAACTATGCCAACAAGATCTTCAGGTAATTCTAAATATTCTAAAGTTGATAATAATACTTGTTGATTTGGATTAATAACAAAAATTTTTTTATTTTTTTCTATTCTATAACTTTTTTTAATATCTTCTTCATTTTCAGGATCTAATATAAAGGAATCTTCAAAATCATTGTGATATGCAATTTCATTTGAAAGTCTAAGATCTAAACCATTTTCTCTAATAATTTCTTTTAAAAATGGTTTTATTACTAATCTTTTTGTTTTAATTACATTATTTAAATCAAAATCTGACAATATCATTTCATCATTTATTAAAAGTATTTTATTAATTTATTAATAGATTATTAAAAACTAATTAAAAATTATTATTTTTATATTATTAGTAAAATTTAAAATTACTCAACGTAAAATAACGAACTTAAATAAAATTATATATATCATAAATATTAAATGTTGTTTATAAATAAAATTAATCTAAAATATTCAATTAAACAAATTTTTCACAGTTTAATTAAAATTAAATAATTTGAATTAATAAATAAAAATTATATTATTTATAACCACAGAAATATTTAATAAAAAGTGTATAAAATGGAATGCTTTATTAAAGAAAGAAAAAATATTGAAATTGAAATGAAAAAATCAATTAATGATTATGTACATAATTCAATAAAAGAACTTAGTAAGAATTATTGCAAAAAAGAAACTACATCTAAATTAACAACAAACTATTTCAAATCAATGAAAAAACAGAACCTAGAAATAAGTAATATTATCTTTGAAATATGTAATTTAGAACATAATAAAATAGAATCAACAGATAATAAAATCAAAAAAGCAATTAGTTATTTAAAAATTGCAATAATTGGAGAAGTATTTGAATATAATAATAAATATACAAAAGAAAATGCTCAAAAAGCATATGATTTAATAATAAAAAAAGAACAATCAGAAAATTTAGAGATTGAAAAATATTTAGATCTTAAAAAACAGCTTTGTTCATTTGCTAAAAATATTGTAGAAAAATTTAAATTAGAAAAAATACAAATAGAAACAATCAAAGATGAATTTTATTTTTTAAACACTAAACTTAATTATAGTGAAAAAAATAAAAAAAATATATTGCTTCTTAGAAAAATATAAATAAAATAAATAATATGTTTATCCAATAGTTGATTATTATGGTTCAAAAAGATATTAGTAAAAAACAAGAAACATATGAAGAATTAAAGGATAGATTAAAAAAATCATTACTAATTGTTAATGGTGTTAATGAAAATATAGGACAAACAAAACAATTAATTAAAGACATAAAAAAAGATATTGGAAATATTAAAAAAATAAATATTGGTTGTGAATTATGTGCTAATTTATTAACAAAAACATACATACAAAAAGAATTAATAGAAACTGTTTTAGAAGAATTAAAGAACCAAAAAATATATATTAAAAGAAAACCAAAAGAATTGAAAATAATCAATAACACATTAATAAAAAGAATTGCAAATTTTGAGAAAAAAAATAAACAGTATAATAATATTATAAATAGATTAATAAAAACAAATAATGTAATATATTCTAAAGCAATAGCAGAAGTATTATTAGAATTAATGAACAAATCAAAAAAAGATTTTTTAAATACTATTAGTATACGCAAATAAACAATCAATTATATAACAACTTATTCTATAATTTAAAATAATGTTAATTTTTTATTTAATAAAATTAATAATATAAACAATAATTTATTATTTTAAAATTACCAATATTCTTTAATTTAATTCTTTTTAATATACTTTATCCTTTAAATATATTTGATAATTAAATATTGCATTAATTTTTATCCTATATTTAAACATAGGTATTTTTGTATTTAATAATTATAATTAAGTTGATAATAAATTAAAAAAATGGAACAATGTTAATATTATTATTTAATTTATTGAATTTTTTATATCTAAATCAAATAAGTAATCAGGAATACTTATTTTTGATTGGTATTATTGTTTCTTCTTTAGGTTTAATTATATCTATAATTTTGTCATTTAAAACAATATTGAAAATTTTTAAAACATTACAATTTAAAAGAAAATATATTTTTTATTTTTTAGTTATTTTGTTGCTTTTTATAATACTTGAATTAATATTTATAAAACCAATACAAAGAGTGTTTTTTGATGATGTTATTTATCAATCAGGAGGCCTTTTTTTATTACACACAGGACAAACAATAATGTGTAATTATGGAACACCTTTTAAATGTTTTTCAGGACAGCTTTTTCATGAACCAATAGGCACTTCATTTATTTTATCTCTTGGTTTTGAATTATTTGGGATTAATCAAATAACAGCATATTACTCACAATTAGTATTAGCAGGAATTGGAATATTTAGTATTTTTTTAATATCTTTTATTTTATTTAAAAAAATTGAAATATCAATATTTACATCTTTTATTTTTGCAATAAACCCTACTTTACTAGTTTGGGCACAACCAACAACATCTGATCTAGAAATGATGGTATTTTCATTAGTAGCTATTTTATTTATGCTTATTTTTATAAAACAAAAAAACATTAAAACTTTTTCAATGTTTGGTTTTTCCTTAGCTCTTATTACATATATGAAAATAGATGCAATACTCTATTTATTAATTATACCTTTGATGTATCTTTTATTAGATAATAAAAATATTTTAATTGCAATAAAAAATAATTTAAGAGTAATATTTAAATTCAAAAATTCAATTTATATTGATTTTTTAATAATACTTTTAATAATTGCAATAGTTCCTTCATTAATTTTTACTTATAATCAATTTAAAACAGCACCTTTTGGTTATAAACATTCAAAATTACAAAATAGTTGTAATTCAAATATACTAACACCTCATTCAAAATTTAGTGTTGAATATTTTGAATATAATATATGTTCAAATATTTATTTTTGGTTTAATAAATATGCAAATAGGGGTATTGTACAACCATTAATATTCACTATTTTTTCCATTATAGGTATATTTTTTTCATTTATATATAAAAAAAGAGAATTTATTGCAATTTCAATATGGTTTTTAGTATTTTTTAGTTTATATACTTCTTTTTATGCAGGAGCAGTTACATATGGATCTGATTGGAGATTTATGTTAAGTCTTATTGCACAATCAAGTATTTTTGCAGGGATCGGAATATTTAGTATTTTATTTATTATAAAAAATTTTATAAAGGATCATTATGAAAAATAATAAAAGGAATAAAAAACAAATAAAAAATAAAATTTTAATAATGATTATATATATAATTATTATTTTAATTATAATTTATCCTATTTATAAAGTAATATCAAAAATAAATTCAAATTCATCTATATCAAATGCAAAATCAGCAAGAATTTATCAAAATTTTGTATATAAAAATAGTAATCTAATACCAAATAATTGTATTGTATTTACATTTGACCCAACATTATTTTTTCTTAATAACAAAACAGCAATCCAATTTACAAATTTATATAATTTTTCTTTAGTTTCAAATTTATCAAATCAATATTCTTGTCTTGTTGTTGATTATGGTTATTGGTGTTATACATCTTATTCAAATTATTGTTCTAATCTAATAAAATATTATAAATTAAATCCAATTAAAACAATAAAAGATTCAACATATAAATTTGGATTCTATTACATAAAATTAAAAAAATAAAAATTAATTTATATTTTTTAAAATTGTCTTTAATATAATATATCCATCATGTATTGTTCTAAGTTTTCCATTTCCTTTATATCTTTTCCTCTCAAAACTTGGAATTTCTAATATTTTTAAATTACGTTTTTTTGCCTTTATACTTATTTCAGTTTCAATCCCAAACCCTTTTTCATTTAAATTTAATTTTTTTAGTGCTTTTCTAGAAAAACTTCTATACCCGTAACATATATCTGTATAATTTGATTCAAATAATAAATTAATTAATTTTACAAAAAAATAATTTCCAGCTTTTCTTATTATAGAAATATCAGTTGATTTACCACCTTCTAAAAATCTAGATCCCATACAAATATCATAACCACATCTAATTACATTAATAAGTAAATTTAATTCTTCAGGTCTATGAGATAAATCTGCATCCATTGATACAACTATATCTCCTTTTGAACTTGCAAATCCTTTTATTAATGCAGAACCTTTACCAGCTTTATTATATAAAATTTTAGAAGTATATTTTTTTGCGTTTTTTACTGTTTTATCTTTTGAATAACCATCAACAATAATAATTTCATAATCTTTAGCAATAATATTTTGATTTATTGACTTTAATAATTTACTGATATTACCTTCTTCATTTAATGTTGGTATTACAATACTTACAACACTTTTCATAAGATCATTTTTTATTTTTTATATCTATTCATAAATACTAAAATATAAATAATTAATATATTTATTAGTTATAAGATTTAAATAAAATATATATTTTATAAGTAGTGAAAATATGATAAATGCAATTATTTTTGATTTTGGTGGTGTTCTTATTGATTTCAAAGAAGAATATTATTATAAGTATTTATCAAAAAAATTTAATATTGATTATGATTTATTAGAAAAAACATTCAATAAATTAATTAAAAAAATGGAAGTAGGAGATCTAAAATTAAATGAATTATTGCTAATAATTTCAAAAAAATTTAATATTAAAAAAAATCAAATAGAATGGACATCAAGTTTTAGAACAATTGCAAAAAGAGATAATAAAATGATTACTTTAGTTAAAAAATTAAGAAAAAATTACAAAATTTATTTATTGTCAAATATAAGTAAATCAAGATACTTAGAAGGAATAAAATATTTTTTAAAGAAAGATAGTTATAATTTTAATAAAAAATTTGCATCTTGTTATATCCATTTGAGAAAACCAGATAAAAAAATTTATGAGTATGTATTAAAAAAAATACAATTAAATGCAGGAGAAACAATATTTATTGATGACAGACTAGAGAATATTACTAATGCAAATAGTATTGGAATGCATGGTATTGAGTTTACAAATTATAATGATTTAATTTTAGAATTAAAAAAACAAAATATTAAAATTTGAATTATGTTTTATTCTTTATTTTAGAAATAAATTTATAAATGATATTGTGAATTTAAATATAATTCTCGAGAAAAAATTAACAAGTAGATGGATTGCAGGACCTTATATTAATAATGCAATTTTAGATACTAAAAAATTTAATAAACTAAAAATTACATCAATGATAAATTATCTTGGTGAAAACTTTGATAATTTAAAAAATATTGAAGCAAGTATTGATCTTTATACTAAATTAATTAAAGAAATTAAAAAAAATAATTTAAATGCAAATATATCTATTAAACCAACACAATTAGGTTTATTAATAAATAATAAAATATTAGTAAAGAATTATTTAAAATTAATTTCAATTGCAGAAAAAGCAAATATTTTTGTATGGCTTGATATGGAAGAATCAAAATATATTGATGACATTATTAAATTATATTTAAAAGCAATTGAAAATAAAAAAAAGAACATAGGAATTTGCATTCAATCTTATCTAAAAAGAAGTAATAAAGATATAAAGCAAATCTGTTTAAAACAGGGTATAATTAGATTAGTAAAAGGAGCATATAAAGAACCAAATAAAATAGCATATACTTCGTGGATTGAAATAACACAAAATTATATTAAATTAATGAAATATTTATTTATAAATTCAAATAATTTTATGATTGCAACACATGATTTAAATATAATAAATAAAGCATTAAAATTAAAAAAACAATATAAAAGAAGAGTAAAATTTGCAATGTTAAAGGGGATTAAAAATAAATATTTGATAGGACTTGCTAAAACACAAATAGTATTTGTTTACATACCATTTGGAACAAAATGGTTTGGTTATTCATTAAGAAGACTTAAAGAAATAAAAAATTTAAAATTAATAATTAAATCTTTATTTGAAAATCAAAATATTTAATAAAGGATAATATGTCAAAATTTGAAGCAATTAATAATAAAAAAACAGAATTTTCAGAATGGTATACACAAATATTAATAAAATCAGAGTTTTTTGATTATAGTGCTGTATCTGGTTGTATTGTATTTAGACCAGATGGCTATTTTATATGGGAATCAATACAAAAAATCACTGATCAATTATTTAAACAAGATGGACTTCAAAATGTATATTTTCCATTATTAATTCCAGAAAAATTACTTGAAAAAGAAAAAGAACATATTAAAGGATTTAAGCCGGAAGTTGCGTGGGTTACTGAAACAGGAAATTCAAAACTTGATGAAAGACTAGCAATAAGACCAACATCAGAAACAATTATTTATGATAGTGTTTCAAAATGGATTAAATCATGGAGAGACTTACCATTAAGACTTAACCAGTGGTGTAATATTATAAGATGGGAATTTAAACATCCAACACCATTATTAAGAAACAGAGAATTTATGTGGAATGAAGGACATACTATATTTGCTAGTCAAGAAGAAGCAGATCAAGAACGAGATAAAATACTAAATATTTACAATAAAATTCTTAAAGATTATTTAGCAATTCCAGGAATTATTGGGCAGAAAACAGAAACAGAAAAATTTGCAGGTGCTGTTGCTAGTTATAGTATTGAATTATTATTACCAGATGGAAAAATGATACAAGGTCCTGATTTCCATTCTGATGGTCAGAATTTTTCAAAAGCATTTGATATTAAATTTTTAGATAAAGAAGGTAAAACAAAATATGTATATCAAAATACATTTGCAATATCAACAAGAATAATTGGTATTATGCTAGCAACACATGGTGATGATAAAGGCCTAGTTTTACCACCAAAAATAGCAAAAACCCAGATTGCAATAATTCCAATATATAATACTGAAACAAAACAAAAAGTTTTAGAGTATTCAAATAAAATTTATAATAATATAAAACAAGAATTTAGAACATATTTTTATGATCTTGATATTTATTCTCCTGGAAAGAAATTTAATGAGTGTGAATTAAAAGGAATTCCAATAAGAATTGAAATAGGAAAAAGAGAAATAGAAGAAAATGTATTAACAATAGCAAGAAGAAATAATTTTGAAAAAGAAAAAGTAAAAATAAATGAAATTGATTTAAAAGTAAAAATAAATGAAATATTAGAACAAATGAATATTGAATTATATAATAAAGCAAAATTATTTTTAGATTCAAAAATTGTTTTTGTTAAAAAATACGAAAATCTTAAAAAAGTAATTTTAGATTCAAAAGTTGCACAAGCACCATGGTGTGGTGATGAAAACTGTGAAAAACAAATAAAAGAAAATACAACAGCAAAATCAACAAACATGCCTTTTGATGTACAAAATAAAATAAAAGGAGAAAAATGTATATATTGTAATAAAAATGCAAAATATATTGTTAATTTTGCGAAATCTTATTAAATAAAACAATTAAAAAATAGTAAATACAAATAAATATTGATTTCAATTAAGATATAATAAAATATTTATTTAAGTATTATAATAAATTAATAATATTTAATTATATAATAAATATGAAATTTCATTAATAATATAGCCCCGTAGTCTAGTGGTCAAGGATAGCGGGCCTTGGACCCGTTCACACCGGTTCGAATCCGATCGGGGCTAATAATATTAAATATTTGTTTTTCTTTTACTTATTTTTAAAAAATAATATTATTATTAATACCCATAAACTAATTACTGATATTCCAAAAGTTTCAATAATTGCAGTTGAAACACTTGATTGTATTATTTCTGCAATTCCAATACCAACAAATACAATTAATAATGTAATAATTCCTTGTTCTTTATTATCAAATAATAAACCAATTCCAAATATTATTATTGAAAATCCTGCTTGAACAAAAAAATAAACAGATACAAAATCATGTGGATAAGTTCCACCATGAAAAATACCAATAAGAGCAAGAAAAATAGAAGAAACCATTAAAAAAGAACTTCCGACTTCTTCTATTTTATTATTTGAATATACTAATAAACCTATTGAAAAAACAAGCAAAAGAATAGAAGTAAACATTAGACCTATGTTATAGATTAATGGATAATTAGCACCAGAAGATCCTAATGCACTAAGGGCATTAGCATAAAAATTAAAATTGGGATTTACAAGAATTGCAGTGAATGTCCAAATAAAAATAGAAATAATTGCAAAAATTCCGAATAGCAATAATATTTGTTTATTCATTTAATCTAATATCTAAAAATTAGTAAAGTAAAAATAAAAAAAATAAAATAAAAAAAGTAGTTATATGTCTTTTAAAAAATATGCTTAGATTTATTAGTAAAATTATTCTTTAACAATTTCACCAATACCAAATCTTGCTTTTACTTCTTTAATTGATATTTTTACCTTTTCTCCGTTTTTTGCGCCTTTAACGAATATAACAAATCCATCTTTTTTTGCTATTCCATCTCCTTGTGATGCAATTGCTTCAATTTGTACCTCAATTACATCTCCTGTTTTGATTGGTTTTGGCAAAAAATAATTTCGATTTATTTTCATTCCGCCTCTGTCTCCGTAATTTTCTCGATTACTAAAAGATTCTCTATTATTTTGTCCTTCATTTTCTCCATTCATTCTATCTACCATACGAGAATAATTAATTTTTGTACTTCTACGTATAATTAGTTATAACTAATGTATTTAAAATATCTTCTATTTATTCTAGTTTTTCAAATTTAAAAATAAAGGAATATATATTAAATAATAAATTTATTAATAAAAATATTAAAATTAATTATACACTCACAAGGTAATGATAATGACTAAATTTTATATAACAACACCAATATATTATGTTAATGACAAACCACATATTGGCCATGCAAATACAAATATTATTGCTGATATTTTAGCCAGATGGCACAGATTAAAAGGAGATAATGTATTTTTTCTAACTGGAACTGATGAACATGGAGAAAAAATACAGAAAGCAGCACAAAAAGCTGGAAAAACAGAAAAAGAATTTGTAGATGAAGCAATAATTAAATTTAAAACATTGTGGGAAAAATTAAATATAAGTTATGATTATTTTATAAGAACAACTGATGAAAATCATGAATTTGCTGTTAAAAAATTTATAAATAAATTAAATGAAAATAATGATATTTATAAATCAAAATATAAAGGATGGTATTGCGTTCATGATGAATCCTTTTGGACTGACCTTGAATTAAAAAATAATAAATGTCCTGATTGTAACAGAGAAGTTAATATATTAGAAGAAGATGCATATTTTTTTAGACTTAGTAAATATCAAAATAAATTATTAGAATATTATGACAAAAATAAAGACTTTATTATTCCTAGTTACAGAGCAAAAGAAATGAAAAATAGAATTAAACAAGGACTCAGAGATATAAGTATTACCAGACCAACAGTTAAATGGGCAATTAAATTCCCATTAGATCCTAATCAATATGTTTATGTGTGGATTGATGCACTTATTAATTATATCAGTGCATTAGATTGGCCAAAGAAAGAAAAATTTAATATTTTTTGGTCTCCTGATGTACAAGTTATTGGGAAAGACATAAACTGGTTTCATTCAGTAATATGGCCTTGTTTATTATTCTCAGGAAAATTTGAAATACCAAAAAAATTACTTGTACATGGTTGGTGGACAATTAATAATGAAAAAATGAGTAAATCAAAAGGAAATGCTATTAATCCTATTGAAATTATTAATAAATATTCAACAGATGCATTACGATATTTTTTAATTAAAGAAAAACGATTAGATGAAGATGGAAATTATTCAGAACAACAAATGATATCACGAATTAATGGTGAACTTGTTTCAGATTTAGGCAATTTAATTTATAGAGTTTTAAGCCTTGCTAAAAAATCCAATTTAGAAAATAGCATTGGATTTAGAGGAATTCCTGAATTGGATAGTAAATTAAACATTAATGAAATAAATAAAGCAATTGAAAATTTAGACCTTAATTTAGGTTTAAATATTATTTGGAAATTTATACGGGATACTAATAAGTATGTTAATGAGAAAAAAGCATGGGAACTTAAAGGAGATGAACTTTCAAATGCATTATATAATTTATTAGAAGCATGTAAAATTATTTCTATTTTAATTTATCCTTTTATGCCAGAAACAGGAAATAAAATTGCAGAACAATTGAATACAAAAATAGATTATGAAAATTGCAAATTTTCTAAAAACAAATTTATTGGAAAAATACATATAGGAGAATATTTATTCAAAAAAATTGAAATTAAAAAAGAAGAAAAAAATGAATAATACTTTTTTCTATTTTTAATTTTTGGATACTAGTAAAATGTATATATATTATTTTCATATAAATAATTATTTTTTGATAAATATCAATAATAATTTTAATTATATGTTTGTTAGTACTGAGTCTTTTACTTAATTATAATTTAGTATTAATATTACTCTATTAATTTATAATTTATTCACTAAAACATAGTAGAGTATTTAAATATTAATTGCAATTATTCAATATATTTTTTTATATTTTACTATTAGTATAGAACTTTTTATCAATTGTTTTTCATATTATTATTATTCATTAATTGACTACCTATAATACTACTAAAACTCTATTTAAAGTAATATCACCTTTAAAATAATAAATAAAAAATTAATAATATATAATTTGCGGGAGATGAGATTTGAACTCACGCATCCTCTAAAGGAAATGAGCCCTGAACCCATTGCATTTGACCGTACTCTGCCACTCCCGCATATTTTTTGATATTATACATTGTTTTTTATTTTTAATTAATATTAATTTATTTTATTAATTATAATAAATATTAAAAGACTTAAATTTAAATAGAAATATTAAGGAGATTGAATGTTAATAGGAATTATTGGAACACCAAATAAAGGAAAAAGTAGTTTATTTGCAGCATTAACTTCAAACGAAGTTAAAATAGCAAATTATCCTTTTACAACAATAGACCCAAATAAAGGGGTTGCTTATGTTACAAAAGAATGTGTTGAGAAAGAACTCGATGTAAAATGTAATGCTAGAAATTCATTATGTATTAATAGTATTAGACAAATTCCAATAAATATTGTTGATGTTGCTGGACTTGTTGAAGATGCACATAGAGGAAAAGGAATGGGAAATCAATTTTTAAGTGACTTAAGCAAATGTGATGCATTTATTGTTGTTACTGATGTAAGTGGTAAAACAAATTCAGAAGGTTATTTTTGTGAAGATAACTATAACCCAGTTAAAGATGTAAATATTGTAATAAATGAACTTGTTAAATGGATTAGTAATATTATAATGAAACATAAAAGATCATTTAAAAATAATACTGAAGAATTTTACACATTATTATCAAGTTTCAAAATACAAAAACAAATTATAACAGAAGCCATTAGAGTTAAATCATTACCAACTAATTTAGATTGGTCTGGAAATCAAACAGATATTTTTTCAGAATATGTTCTTAAAAAGTCAAAGCAATTTATTATTGCTGCTAATAAATATGATATAAATAATAAAAACATAGAAGAAAATCTTAAAAATTTAAAAAAAGAATTTGGGGAAAATAGAGTCATTGAATGTTCTGCTGGAATTGAATTAGCATTAAAAAATGCAGAAAAACAGAAAATAATAGAGTATAACAATAATAATAATACATTTGAAATAATTAATAAAAATATACCAGATATACAAAAAAAAGGATTGGATTTAATTGCAAATTTACTAAAAACAAAAAAAACAAATATACAAGAATTAATAAACAAATTAGTTTTTAAAATTTTAAATAATATAGTTGTTTATCCTGTTGAAGATGAAAATAAATATACTGATCATTTTGGAAATATCTTACCAGATGCAATTCTTATAAAAAATACTGCTTTTTGTATTGATCTTGCAGAATTAATACATTCAAATTTAGCAAAAGGAATGTTATATGCGATTAATGCAAAAACAAAAATTAAAATAGCAAAAAAATATTTATTAAAAGATAATGATGTAATAAAAATTGTTTCTACAATAAAATAAAAATAAATTATAAAGTAAATAAGATTTTATGAACAAAAAACAAAATAAATCAAAAAATAATCAAAAAAACAAAAAATTGTATTTAATTGGAATTGATGCTGCACCATTATGGATGATTAAACACTTTATTAAAAAATATAAAATGAAAGGATTTGAAATGTTTGAGAATCAAGGGATTCTTACTAAATTTTTATCAACATTACCCCCAATGACAGGAACTGCTTGCCCAAGTATATATACTGGTTTAGAACCTAGAGAACATGGATCATTAGATTTTTTTTATATGGATAAAGATTACACAAAACAATTGATTTTTTTTGATGCTGAAAAAACTATTCCTTTTTGGGATATACTTGCAGACCAAGGAAAAAAATGTCTTGTAATTACTCCTGCAATGGTAATAAAAACATCAAAAAAGAAAAATGTTGATATGATTAGTGGATTTCCTTTACCTCCTAAATTTAGTTCTATTAGTATTGAAAAAGCAGCAAAGAAATTTAATTTTATTGGAGAACCAGATATTGAAAAAGAAATAAAATCAAAAGTACTAACTTTAAAACAAGCATCAAATAAATATGTAAAAAGTATAAAAGCTAGAGCAGATTTATCTAAATATTTAATAAAAAATAATAATTACCAATTAAGTTTTATTTATTTTGCTGAAACAGATAGAATCCAGCATTTTGCATTAAATAAAAATAATTGGGATGAGATTATTGCACCTGTATATAAACAAATTTCTAATTTTATTGAATGGTTAGTTGATTTTTCTAAAAACAATAATGAAAATGCAGATATAATACTTATTTCAGATCATGGAGCACAACCAATATATAATAAATTTTTATTGAACTCGTGGTTAATAAATAATCAATATGCAATATTAAAAAAAGACGTAATAAAAAATATTGAATCAGATAATAAAAATAAAATTCAATCAATAAAATATGGAATAAGAGAAAAAATATTAAAAAGTAATGCAAGAAAATTATATGATGCATTGCCAAAAACCTGCAAAAAAATAAGTTCTAAAATAATAGGAAAAATTTTATCAGGATCATCTGGTGGTGAATTTACTAGAATTCATGATTTTGATTTTAATATGAAAAATACAAAAGCTTTTGCATCTGTTTCTAACTTTCCAGTTAGCGTTATATGGATTAATGATAAAAGATTTAAAACACCAACAATTAAAACTGAGATTGAAAAACAAAAATTAAAAAAAGAAATAATAAATAATTTAAATAAATTAAAAACAAAGAATGGAAAAAAATTAATTATAGATATTGTTGATGGGGATAAATATTATAAAAAAACTAAATTATTTATTGCACCAGATATCATAATAAGTGCTATTGATAACTATACAATAGACATATTTAATTATTCTAAAAATAATATTTTTATGAAACCTGAAATGGCAAAATGTGGGGATCATACATTATATGGAATATTTGGATTAATTAAAAATACAAATACTAAAAATAAAATTATTGATAAAATAGATATTAATAAAATTGGTGTATGTGATATTTTTAATATTGTAATAGATTATTTTAAAAAATGAAAAAAGCCAAATAATATTAATTATTCTAAATTAAATTTACTTTTTTTGCTTTTGTTTCTATTTATTTTTTTATAAGGTGTTTTTTTCATTGCTATTTTTATCATTATATATTTTAATTAATTCTATCTGTAATAATATCTAAATAAAGTTCATATTAGATTAAATTAAAATAAATATAATTTATAACATAAAAAAACTTGATAATAGTGGATGAATTTTTAAATAATGAACTTGATGAATTAAAAGAAGAATACAGTAAAACAAAATATAATAAAGCAACAAATAGATATCTTGGTATACTTAGAGCTAAAATTTCAAACATAAAAAAAGAAATAATTAAATCAAATAAAAAAACAAAAGGTAGTGGATTTTTTGTAAAAAAGCAAGGTGATGCAACAATTGCATTAATAGGTTTTCCTAGTATGGGAAAATCTTCATTAATTAATATGATTACAAATACTAATTCTAAAATAGCACAATATGCATTTACTACAACACGCATAATTCAAGGTATAATGAATTTTAACAATGCAAGAATTCAGATAATAGACACACCAGGATTAATTAAAGATGCACATTTAGGTGCAGGTAATGGAAGAGCAATAATTGCATCTTTAAAAATTGTTGAACTAATTGCATTTGTAATTGATGTTTTAGATATTAATAATTTAGAAATTTTAATAAAAGAATTAAAAAGTCTTGATATTTATATTAATAAAAATAAACCAGATATAAAATTAATTAAAACAGAAACAAAAGGAATTGTAATCCCACTTAATAAATCAAATATTAGTGATGAGATAATAAAAGAAATTTTAATAAATGTTGGAATTCGTAATGCAATAATCAATTTAAGAACTAATATTAGTGAAGATGAATTAATTGCAAATATTTTAAATAAAGCATATTATGTAAGATCTATTATTATTTTAAATAAAATTGATTTAGAAAAAAATTATAAGAACTTAATTATTAAAATAAAAAAAAGACATGATATTGAAATAATTCCAGTTAGCATAACTGAAAAAATAAATATAGATTTATTAAAAACAAAATTATATGAAAATTTAAATTTAATAAATATCTATCTTAAACCAAAAAATAACAATGAATTAAATTCAATGATCATAAAAAAAGGATTAACAATTGGAGATGTTGCAAAAAAAATTCATAGTGATATTTTTAATGAATTTAAATGTGCATACATTAAGGGAAAAAGTGTAAAATTCCCAAACCAGAAAGTTGGAATTAATCATAAAGTAGAAAATAATGATATTATTACTTTTATTAAAAATTAAAAGCAAAAAATATAATAAATTTGCAATAAAATAATATATTGATTTTATATGAGCATAAAATATTGGGAATTTGAAGATGCACCACTAAAAGAAAAAATAAAAAATCCAAAAGCAGGGGACATAGCTAAAATATTTTTTGACAATGAAATTGAAGCATTTAGATTTGCATCATTAATATATAAAGTTAAAAAAAATGAATATTTAAAATTAAATGAAATTAAATCATTACCAAAAACAACTGCAAAAAGGTACTTAGATTATGCAGTGCAAATAGGATTATTAAAACATGAGGAAAATAAATATATGTTAACTAATAGATTTTCAAGACCTTTTAAAAATATGGCAACATATATTAAAGCATGGATGGAAAATAATAATGAAGAAGATATTGAAATTGAATTTCCAACAGTAAAACAAAAAATAAATAAAACAAAAGAAAATATTTAATATATATATATTTTTAATTTAATTGATTATTATGAAATTTTTAATATTTATTGCACCAAAAGACTTTAAAGACGAAACAGTATCAACATTACAATTATTCTTAAATAAATTTGATGTTGAATATTTGATTACTAGTTACAGTACAAAAAAATGTACTGGTATTCATGGAGTAATATATAAACCACAAATTAATACAAATCTTGTTGATGTTTCAAGATTTGATGGTATTATTATTAGTGATGGATTAGGATTAGAAATTTATAAATTATATGAATTTAGACCTTTTCTAGACTTGTTATTAAAATTCAATAGAATAAATAAATATATTATTGCAATTGACAATGCAGTAAAAATATTAGCAAAGGCAAATATTATTAGAAATAAAAAGATATCAGTAGATGAAAACAATAGAGAACTTAAAAATTTCGTATTATTATTTCATGGAATTGTAAGCAATAAAGATATAGAAATAGATAAAAATATAATTACAATAAAGAATTCAGATAATATTGAAGAGCCATTATTAAAAATGTTTGATAGTTTAAATTTAAGATAATAAAAAAATCAAACAAATACTAATTCTTATTCTAAACTAAATTATGTAATGTATATTAATAAAAAATATATTACAATAATACATTGTTATTTTATAGATAGAAGAACGGGGCTGTCGAGATTTGAACTCGAACAACCAGCTCCCTAAGCTGGCAGTCTACCAGATTAGCGTACAGCCCCAAAACATTATTTTTAGTTTTAATTTAATATTTAATCTAAATTACTATTTATTAAAATTAAATATTTTTATTTCGAACAATTTTTTTTGCATAATATTTTCCAATTTCATAAGAAATAATAATAATTAATATTACTAAAATAATCATTAAAATTAATATTGGTGTAAAAAATTTAAATAAAAAAACACCACCATTAATACTATTTATTTTATAGCTAAAACCAAAAAATTGTATATACCCAACAGCATAACCATAAGGTACATTAACAAATGTTCTTGTTCCATTATTTCCCAAATAAAAATTTAATATTGTATTATTTTTAAACTGTAATTTAGCACTTGCATTTACTTTTGTATTCAATAAACTTTTTGCAGTAATAGTAATATTATAAATTGGCAAATTTAATGTAATTATTCTAGATTTTGTTAAATTAAAGATATAATTTGTTTGAATTAATGTATTTTTAAAAAAAACATATTTTATACTATAAATTTTATTTGTAGATGCTACAAAAAATACATCTGTATTATTTGTTTTTTGATCATTTACATTAAAATAGGTTTGATTAATTTTATTGCCATAAGCATTATTAAATTTAAAAAAAACTTTGTATTGATTTTCAAAAACAGAAAAAATTTGTTTTGGTGAATTAATAAAAATATTGATCTTTGTCTGATTTAAATTACTTGTTTTATTATTTATATTCCAGGATTTAAATACATATCTTACTGTATTATTAGTACTAAAAATATTATTAGATAAAGAAATAAGTGCAGATGTATTTGAATTATACCATCCAGTTCCACTTACTTTCCCATATTTTGAAGAAACATTTACATAATACTGTAATTGCCATAAACTTATAATTATTTTTGGTGAATTTACTAATATATTAAAATTAAGTGATTTTTTGTTTTCATTTATGTTATTTATATTCCAGGATTTAAATAGAATTCTTTGTTTTGAATTTAATTTAATTATATTTTTATTCAAAGAAATAAGTGTAGATGTATTTGAATTATACCATCCAGTTCCACTTACTTTCCCATATTTTGAAGAAACATTTACATAATACTGTAATTGCCATATTGCAGATTCTATTATATTATTATTCATATGAATTGAAAAATTAGTACTATTTCCAGTATAAGAACCAAAACCATTACCAATAAATCCTTTTAAAAGTACTCTTGTTGTATTATTTAAATAAATTATTTTTGCACTATTTATATTTGCTATTGAATATGCAGAATAATTCCTAGAACCATTAATAGAACCATATTTTGAAATAATATTTAATTTATAACCCTGGTCCCACAATAAAACAGATTTTTTTAGAGGTAAACCAGAACCAACAACAAAATAATTTATAAAATTACTTACTTCTTTAACACCATATAAATTAGGAAGAACTGTTTCACTCCCAACACCATAAGAAATATAGGAATATGCTTTTGGAACATAAATCCATTTATTATTTTTATAAAATTTAAAGTTTTTGAATTTAACAGGACTCATATATTGCTTGCTAGAAGATGCATCTGCATATTCAGCAAGAGCAGAAACAACATGATTCCCAGAATTAGATGTACCTAAATTTATTTTGCCAATATTATGATTATTTATATAAAAATTCCAATTATTATTAATATTTGAATAAATAAATGAAAAATTATTAAAATAATTTAAATTTAAATAACTATGCCCTTGATTTCCATAAAAACTTGAAGAATTTGGATTAGAAGCAGTAAAATATTCATAGAACCAAAAAGGTATATTTTTTGTTACTGAAAGATTAGAAGAACATCCGTTTATAGTACAATTATTATGCAAATAGCCAGATTGATTATATACAACATAACCTATTTGAATAAATGCATTATTTTGTAAATTTTCACCAACCCAAAAAGCAAAAGAAGATTTTGGAATGTTTTGATTAATTGTTTGTATTGAAATACTTGCACCATTATTATTTAGCGATATATTAGACCCTTCAGCACCAGACTGAAACCAATATTGAGAGAAAGAAAGATTAATTAATAAAAAAAATAAAATAAATGAAAACAATAATAAATTAAATTTTCCCATAATCAAACCTAAAGCATATAATTTTTTATTAATTCATTTCAAAAAATAAATTTTTGTTTAATAATAATTATATTTTTTGATATTTATTTCATCAAATATAATTAATATAGATATTTTTTTATTTATTAATTAAATTAAATATTTCATAACTGAACAGTACTAAATTTATTCGAAAATTTAAATAATTTAATTTTATGTAATGCATATTTTTATATATAATAATTATACACCTTTTAAATTTATAAAAATAAATACAAAAAATATATTATTTTTCAATATGCTCTTTGAAATATTTTAAAGACACAAAAGAATTTCGCTCGATTTCATCAAGCATTAATGAAATATATCTTGATTGAGATTTCAATCTTGGAATTACTATTTGATTTAAAGTATTTACTCTTCTTTTTGTTTTATCTATTTCATTTGCTAATTTTTTAAGGTTTTGTTCATGCTTTGCAATATCAATAATTATATCTTCTAATTTTAAATAAGAACTTTTCAGATCATCAACAGCAGTACTTGTTGAAAATAAATTAAATTCAATTGATTCATTTTCCTGTTTTTCAATCTCAGGTATTTTTACACCCATTATATTTTTTATTTTTATTTTTATTGGGCTTCTTTCTTTTGTATAAAAAGCAGCTTCTTCTAATTCAAAATTTCCAACATACGCTGAACTGATTATACCTGTTTTATATGCTTGTTGTATTATTTTAGAGAGAAGAGTTCTATTATTTTTTGATTCTTTTACTAATTTTAAAAATTCAATTACAAGTACTTCTTGCTTTCTTTTTAAAATTTCATGACCTTTCTTTGCTAATTTAATATTTTTCTTCAAATTAATAAGATTCATTCGTGTTGGATTTATTGTCATTTTTATCAGTTATTTTTTAAAAATTTGGTTCACACTAAAATTTATTTTTTATAATATTTATTTATGAAATCTGTTTTTATTCTTGACAATTCCTGTTCTGGGAAAATTGATATTAATTCCCAACCAAGATCTAGTGTTGTTTCAATATCTCTATTTTCATTTACTGATTGATTAATAAACCTATTTTCAAAAGATTCTCCAAATTTTAAATATAATTTATCAATATCACTTAATGCATCAGCACCAACAATTGAACTAAGATTTTTTGCTTCTTGTGATTTTGCATATGCACTATACAACTGGTCAGCAATCCCTCTATGATCCTCTCTTGTTTTTTGTTTACCAATACCTTGATTCATAAGCCTTGATAAAGAACCTAGTGGATTAATTGGTGGGTATATTGCTTTATTTGTAAGATCTCTACTTAAAAATATTTGACCTTCTGTAATATATCCAGTTAAATCTGGAATTGGGTGTGTAATATCATCACCTGGCATTGTAACAACATTTAATTGAGTAATACTTGCCTTTTTATTCTTAATAATTCCTGCTCTTTCATATATTGATGCAAGATCAGTATAAGTATAACCAGGATATCCTCTTCTTCCTGGGACTTCATTTTTAGCACTTGATAATTCTCTTAATGCTTCTGCATAATTAGTCATATCATTTAAAATTACAAGAACATGCATATTCTTTTCAAATGCAAGAAATTCTGCAACAGTCAATGCAATTCTTGGTGTTAAAATACGTTCAATACTTGGATCATTAGCTAAATTAATAAATGAAACAGTCCTATTAATTGCACCTGTTTTCTTAAATTCATTAATAAAATAAATTGCATCATCATATGTAATTCCAATACCAGCAAAAACAACTGCAAAATCTTCATTTGTTCTTCTTGTTTTTGCTTGTCTTATAATCTGCGCAGTTAATTGATTATGGGGTAAACCAGAACCAGAAAAAATTGGAAGTTTCTGACCTCTTACTAATGTCATTAAACCATCAATTGTTGAAATTCCTGTTTGAATAAAATCATTAGGCATTGCTCTTGAAACTGGATTCATTGCTAATCCATTAATATCATATTTCTGTTCATAAACAATATCAGCATTCAAATCAATTGGTTTTGCTTGTCCATTAAAAACACGACCAAGCATATCTTCAGAAACACCTATATTAAATGTTTCTCCAGAAAAGCTTACATTTGTCTGATTTATATTTATTCCATAAGTTTGACCAAAAACTTGTACTACTGCAAATTTATCAGTTGTTTCAAGAACTTGACCAAGCATTGTTTCATTATTTGGAAGTCTTATTTTAACAATTTCATTATACCCAGCATTATTTATTTTATCTATAACCATTAATGGTCCTGCAACACTTTTAATTGTATTATACTTAATATTAAATTTCATTTTATCACAATTATATCTTAATTTTATTTATTTTTACTTGTTTAATATTAATATTATCTAATAACATAAATAAATTTATTTGGTAAATTTCATTACAAAAACTTATTTAGAATTTAGAATAAATAATATAAATATTTTTATAAAATAACACTTAAAATATTATATTAAAATTAAAAATGTAATAATACTTATAATTTTAGTACAAATTACTTTTAAACTTTAATTATTATTTAAATTTTAATATAGATCTAAATTATTTATATCTAATAATACTAAATATTATAATATATTATAAAAATAAAAAATACTCAAATTTTTATTAAAATATTATTGACATTAAGCATATTGTTTTAAATATTTTTTTAAGTAAATTAATTCTTATTTAATTTAATACCTTAAAAAATAATAATAAATAAAAAGAAAGGTTTAAATCTATGTATAATAATAAAAATATACAATTACATGAATTTATAAAACTTCATGTGAAAATAATTAATAGTTTTGATATTTATCAAATAGGCTTAAAAGGAATTATAATAGATGAAACAAAAAACCAGTTGATTATTAATACAGGAGAACAAATTAAAAAAATAATAAAGAAAATATCAGTATTTAAATTTACAGTGGGAAAAACCAGCTTTATTATAAATGGAAAAGATATAAATTATAGGCCTTATGAACGCATTGAAAAATGTATTAAATTAATTAATTAATAAGTTTTTATTAATTAATCTATTAAAAGCCAATATTTTTATTTATTTAATAAAATATAAATATACTAAATTATAAATGATTTTTATGGAATGTAATGATATTAAATGCCCTATACACGGTAATTTGAAAATTCATAAATTAAAATTTAAAGGAATTGTTGTTAGCGACAAAACTATAAAAACAGTTGTAGTTGAAAGAGAATATTCTATATTCCTTCCAAAATATGAAAGATCTTTAAGAAATACTTCAAAAATACATGCATACAATCCATTATGTATTAATGCAAAAATAGGAGATCAAGTAATTATTGCAAATACAAGAAGATTAAGCAAAACAAAATCATTTGTTGTAACTAAAATACTTAATACAAAATTAGATAAAAAATAATTAGTGAATTAAAAATGAAAGGATTATCAACACATATTTCAAAAGCAGTAACAATTGGATCTGTTTTAACATGCGCAGATAATAGTGGCGCAAAAACAGTTATGATGATTGGTAGAATTGGAAAATCAGGAAAAAGAGGAAAATTAGTAAGTGCTGGAATTGGAAATATTATTATAGGTAGTGTAAAAACAGGAAACATAAAATTAAGAAAAACAATAGTAAGAGCAATTATTATAAGACAAAAACAACCAATTAGAAGAGCAAATGGAATGAGAATAAAATTTGAAGATAATGCATTAATACTAATATCAGATACAAATTTACCAATTGGAACAGAAGTAAAAGGAGCAATGGCTAGAGAAGTTATTGAAAGAAATATAAAACTTGCTGGAATTGCATCAAGAGTGATATAATATGATAATACAATCAAGTAAACCAAGAAAACAAAGAAAATTTAGATTTACTGCACCACTTCATGTTAAACAACATTTTGCACATGCTCATATTGAAAAAGCACTAAAACAAAAATTAAAAATTAGTAAAAGATCTATTCAAATTTCAAAAGGAGACACAGTAAAATTAGTTAAAGGTTCAAAAAAAGGATTAACAGGAAAAGTAATTAGAGTTGATTTGAATAAATCAAAACTATACATAGATTCTTTAAATAAAAAGAATGCAAAAGGAAAGGAATTTAATATACCTATAAATATTAATAATGTTTATATAATTAATCTAAATCTTAATGATAAATTAAGAATTAAGAAATTAAATATTAGTAAAATAGAAATGGAAAAAATTAAAAAAGCAGCAGAACAAGAAGAAATCAAAAATAAAGAAAATGAAGTAAAGGAACCAGAACAGAAAATTGATATAGAACAAAAAGATACTATTGAAAAACAAGAAAATGAAGTAAAGGAACCAGAACAGAAAATTGATATA
>CAZRZO010000001.1:100750-126878 GCA_964604635.1 Microcaldota archaeon
TACTATTGAAAAACAAGAAAATGAAGTAAAGGAACCAGAACAGAAAATTGATATAGAACAAAAAGATACTATTGAAAAACAAGAAAATGAAGTAAAGGAACCAGAACAGAAAATTGATATAAATAATAAAATTTAATTAAGATGATTTTATGGGAAGAAAAGGAAACAAAAGACATTTAAAATCTTTATATTCACCTAGTTATTACGCAATATCTAAAAAGAATAATAAATATACAACAAAAATGACATGTGGAAGGCATAATAAATATAAAGCAATCCCATTGCTTTTATTTATAAGAGACAAATTAAAATTAAGTAGCAAAAGAACAGAAATAAATAAAATAATAAAACAAGGAGCTATTAAAATAAATGAAAAAGAAATAAAAGATCCTAGATACCCTATTGGTTTAAATGATATTGTTAGTATTGATAAATTAGATAAAAATTATAAAATATCAATTGATAATAAAGCACATTTTAATTTTGAAGAAATTGATAAAAAAAATAAATTATTAAGAATTTGTAAAGTAGTTAGAAAATATAAAATAAAAAAAGATATAATAATGATTGGACTTCATGATGGAACAAATATTAAAGGTACATCAGACATTAAAATAAATGATTCAGTAATAATAGATGAAAACATAAAAATAAATAAAATTTTACCATTGAAAAAAAATGCTAAATGTTTTGTTATTAGTGGTGTTCATGTAGGAGATAGTGGAATACTTGATGAAATAAAAAGTATTGAAAACAAAAAACAAGCAATAATAAAAAAACAAGATATTGAATTTGAAACATCATTGAAAAATATAATGGTAATAAATTAAAAAGCAATATGATTAATATGGATAGTAAAAAAGAAATAAATATTAAAAAGGATAAAATAAACAATCCAATGAAAAACATATTAATAAGTAAAATTGTAATAAATATAGGAACTGGAAATAATGAAGAAAATCAATCAAATGCTAAACAATTATTAGAATTAATTACAAATAAAAAAGCAGCAGATGGACTTTCTAAAACAAGAAATCCTTCATTTAAAATTTCAAAAGGACAAAAAATAAGTGCATTTGTAACAATAAGAAAAAAAGAAGTAAATAATTTATTAAAAAGATTATTTGATGCTATTGATTTTACAATAAAACCAACAAATATCTCAATTAATAGTTTAAGTTTTGGAATAAAAGAATATATTGATATACCAAATATTAAATATAATCCAAAAATAGGAATGCTTGGAATGAATATTAATGTTTCATTTAAAAGAAAAGGATTTAGAACAAAATTAAAAAAAATTAAAAAATCAAAAATTTCAAAAGCACATGGAATAATAACAAAAAAAGAAATTCAAGAATATCTAAAAAATCAGTTTAATGTTTTAATGGCTGAATAATTATGAAAATGGATGATAATTTAAAATTTAAAGGAAAAGGAATGCGAAAATGCAGAATATGTGGAACAAGTAGAGGTGTTATAAGATCTTATCACTTATTTATCTGCAGAAGATGTTTTAGAGAAGTGGCCTTAAAAATAGGCTTTAATAAATACGGTTGAAAATATGGTAGATATATTAGCAGATTCAATTAATACAATAAAAACCAATGAAAGAATAGGTAGAAAAGAATGTATAATAAATTCTACAAAATTAACAAAAAAGGTTTTGGAATTAATGAAAAAAAATGAGTATATTAAAGATTTTGAAGAATTTAATGAAGGATATACTAAAAAAATAAAAATTAGTTTATCAAACAAAATAAATAAAATAGGTATTATAAAACCACGACATGTAATATCAAAAAATGACTTTCAGAAATATGAATCAAGATATATTCCTAGTAAAGATTTTGGTATATTGATAATATCAACATCAAAAGGATTATTAACAAATGCAGAAGCAAAAATGCAAAATATTGGAGGAAGACTAATTTTATATGTTTATTAAATGATATTATGATTTCTTTAGAAATAAAACAAAATACAAAAATAGAAATTTCTGATGATAAAATAAAAACCATTGGAAAATTAGGTATAAATGAAAGAAAATTTAATGATTTATTAATAAATATTAAGATTCAGGATAATAATATTATTATTGATTCTAATAAAGTTAAAAAACTAGAAAAAAAAGCAAAAAAAATAGAAAAAACATTTGCAAAGGAATTATTAAATGATATGATAGGAGTTAATGAATATTATGAAATAAATATGCAAATAGTTTCAATACATTTTCCAATTACTGCTGAAGTTTCAAATAAACTATTTAATATTAAAAATATGATAGGAGAAAGAGCAAAAAGATCAACTAAGATTATTGGAAACACAAAAATAGATATTAATAATCAAAAACTAAAAATCACTGGAACTAGTTTAGATCATGTTTCTCAAACAGCAGCTAATATCCGAAAAATGTGTAAAATAAGACATAAAGATGAACGAATATTTCAAGATGGCATATATTATAGTTCAGAGAATTAAAAATATATAATTAAATGATTAATATGTTAATTAAAAAACGAAAACACCCTGTATTTAATATTCCTAATTATGGAGCAAAAAAAAGAACACGTGTAAAAGCAAGATGGAGAAAACAGAGGGGTATTGATAATAAAAAAAGAGTAAAGAAAAATTTTGCAGGTGCAGAACCAACAATAGGATATGGAAATAGAAAGGAAGTAAAAGGATTAAGAATAAATAATAAGAGACCGGTTTTAATAAATAATATTGACGATTTTAAACAAAAAGTAAATAATATAAAAGAAAAAGAAAATTATTTGTTTATAATTTCTCATAGTATTGGAACAAAAAAAAGATTAGTATTAATTGATTTTGCAAAACAAAATAATGTTAAAATAGCAAATAAAAATATAAATAAAAAAGTAGTAGAAAAACTAGATAAAAAAGAAAAAGATAGGCAAATAAATAAAAATAAAGTTTAATAATGTGAAAATATGTCAAAGCTTGTTAAAAATATTGCAGTAAAAATAACACATAAAGGAATAAATAAAATTAAGTTTAAACCTGATGCATTAGAAGAAATTGGAAAAGCATTAACAAGAGATGATGTTAAAAAACTAATAAAAGATGGAAATATTATTATTAAAGAAGATAAACATAATATTAGTTTCCATTCAAAAATATTAAGACACAAAAGAAAACAAGGAAGATCAAGAGGACCAGGTAGAAAAAAAGGTACTAGAAAAGCAAGAGGTGTTATTAGTTACAAGAAAAAAATCAGAGGACAACGAAGAATTTTAAGAAGCCTTAAACAAGAAAAAATAATAGACAATGAATTATTCAAATCTTTTAGTAGACTTGTTAGAGGAAATATATTTACAACAAAAATTTCATTACTAAATCACATTAAAAATAAAGGAGTAAATATTTCTAATGAAAAAGTAGAAATATTAAGACATATATAAAAAAATATTAAAAAAGATTTTTATGGTTCAAATTAAAAGAAGAAGAAGAGAAGCAAAAACAAATTATAGAAGGAGAATAAAACTGTTAAAATCAGGATTATCCAGACTTATTGTGAGAAAAAGTAATAAAAATATTTTAATACAAGTTGCAGTATATAATAAAGATGGGGATAGTATTGTATTGAATATTAATTCAAAAAGATTAAATGAATTTGGATGGGAAGGACATAGTAATATCCCAACAGCATATTTAACTGGATTATTATTCTCAAAAGAACTAAAAATCAAAAATAAAGAATTATCATCAGAAAAACTAATATTAGATATTGGACTTTATAGACCAACAAAAAACTCAGTTATATTTGCAGCATTAAAAGGTGTACTTGACGGTGGAATAGAAGTTTTAAATAATATTTCATTTGATGAAAATAGATTACAAGCTAAATCAATCTCAGAATATGCAAATAAAATATTTAATGAAAATCCAGAGAAATATCAAAAATATTTTTCATCTTATATTTCAAAAAATATTGATGTTAAACAATTAGATAAAATATTTGAACAAGTAAAACAAAAATTAAGTGGTTGATTGGAAGAAGAATTTATAATGGAATCATGGGAACCAAAAACAGAATTAGGCAGACTAGTAAAACAAGGAGAAATAATTTCAATAGAACAAATATTTCATCTTGGAAAAAGAATAGAAGAACTTGAAATAATTGATGCATTATTACCTAATTTGAAAAATGAAGTAATTGAAATTTCAAGTGTTCAAAGAATGACAAAAAACAATAGAAAAATGAAATTTAGAGTTGTTGTAGTAGTTGGAGATGGAAATGGTCATGTTGGTCTTGGTGCTGGAAAAGATGTTGAAGTAAAAGCAGCAATTGATTCAGCAATAATAAATGCAAAAAAGAATATTATTCCAATTATCTTTGGATGTGGTTCATGGCAATGTTTATGTGGAACAGAACATAGTTTACCTTTAATTGTAAAAGGAAAAGCAGGAAGTGTAGAAGTAATTTTAAAACCAGCACCAAGAGGACTTGGTATTGTAACAAATAAATATGTTAAAAAAATGCTTGTATTAGCAGGATTAAAAGACATATGGATGTTTTCTAGAGGTAGAACAAGAGCAAGATATAATATGTTATTAGCAGTATTTAAAGCTCTTGATTCAATAAATAAAATGAAGAATATTAGTTGTTTTGATAAACCAGCACCTAATATAGAACATATTACTAATTGATATAAATATAATTGGGATAATGATGAAGATTAATATTATTGAAAATAAACCGAAAAAATTGATATTAGAATTTAGTGCTGGTGATTTAACAATTCCAGATTTAATTGCGACTTATTTAACAGAACAAACAGATGTTATTTTTGCTGGAATAGAAAAAAACCATCCAGAAATAGGTAAACCATTGCTTATTCTAAAAACAAGTAGTAAAAAACCAATAGATGTTTTAAATAAAGCATTAGATGAACTTAAAGAATCTTATACTGAATTAAAAAAAGAAATAGAAAAAATAAAGTAAATATTTAAAAAATAATTATTTTAATTCTAAATAAAAAGTTCCTGCAGGAAGCATTTGCATTACTTCATCAATATTATCATAATTTAAAAATTTTGCAATTGTTTTTGCAACATCTGATTTTTTTGATCGTCCTTGTTTTATTAATACATATTTATTAATTTGTTTTATTTTTTGAATTTCATTCAATGCAATAAATGGAATTGCATTAAGTTTTTCATTATTAATAAAAAGTACAAGTTCTAAAGCAGTATTTTTATAATATTCTCTTGTTCCAGATATTAAAAAACTACCTTTTGAAATAGATCCACTAGTTGTTGATTTACTTACTTGTTCTCTTTTAACACTATATACATCAATTGTCTTTAACATTTCTTTCCATGCACTTGAATAAGATGCAGCAAATTGAGCTACTTGATTTTTTATTTCAGTTTTAGCAGTTATACCTTCTTTTAATATAACAACAGAAGCACCAAAAATATCAGAATGAAAAAATAAGTCATTATTAGTAAAATATTTTGAGTTTAGAATTTCATTTTGAGTTGAATCTCTTCCACCAATCACAAGCATATTATTAGTTGCAAAAAACCAATGAAATTTTTCAAACCATTCTTTTTCTTGTTGCTTTATTATATTTTTGATTTTGTCTATTGATTTTTTGGATTTAAGTTTTTCTAGTTTTTTGTTCATAAATTTAAGAGCTTTTTCAATACCTTTATTCTTTTGAATTAGTTTTTTTTGTTTGCTATAATAATCATTTGCATTTTGCTGTGCAGATTTTGTTATATCAATTTCTATTTCCATAAAACTCATTAAAAAAAATAATAACAGAAAAAATCAATTAAGGTAATATTGGTGTTCCTGCTATTAAATTTACTATAATAGATATTACAAACCCAATTAATCCAATTAGCAATATTCCAATTATTAAGATTTTAATTGTTTTGTTAAACTCCTGTTTTGATGGTTTATAACTAATATTTATTATGCGTTTAGAACTTAAAAAAAATGTTTTAAGATTTAAAATTATATTGAACTTCATATTTATCATTTTAGTATTTTAAATAAATTAATATTTGTTAAATACATTAATAATACAATATTAAAAAATAAATATTAAATATTTTTATTTTAAAATAGTGGAATTATAAAAAAAAAATTAAACAGAACTTATTTAGATTTGTTTTTTAAATTTTTATTAATATGAAATGGTGTTTATATGAGAATATCTACAATATACGATATGGATATATATAGTGATTCAGGAGTTTATCTTGGAGAAGTACGTGATGCAATAATTGATCTTGAAAAAGGAGAAGTAAGTAGATTATTGATGATTGAATGGAAAAATGCAGATAATGACGAAGTGAAAAAAATTCTACAAAACAAAAGTGTTTTATTCAAAAATATAAAAAACATAGGAGATGTAGTATTAGTTTCATCTTCAAAACAATCTGGAGAATCTTTAAGTTCTGAAGCTTCACAATTATCAGATAGATATTAGAATTATTATATAAATTAATTTGTTTTTTGTTTTCTTTTTTATTATTAATTTATCTTATTTTATTAATGAAATTATTTTTTAGTAAATAAAAATATAATTTAATACAATTTATATTTGGACCAGACGGGAATCGAACCCGCACTTCCCACATTTTTCATTTATTAATTTATTTATTGCGAATGTGATGTCTTACCATTAGACCACTAGCCCATATAATAAACATATTTAAAATATTTGTTTTAAATATAATTATAAATAATAAACTTTTATTACTACTTTTAAATAGTAATCTAAAAGATAAAATAGTGGGGATCTTTTGATCAATGAAAAAACAATTGGATTTGCATTAAAATTATTTAAACAGTATTATTCTAATTCATCTATTGAAATAAATGAAATAAATAAAAGAGAATTCGGTTTTGGTGACTTTAATAATAAAATTTCTTTTAGGCATTTTTCATTTAATGATATTAATAATTTTAAAAATTATACAAGTTCAAAAATTCCTGCATACATTTCTTTTTCTTCTGCTTATTATAAAAATCCTTCAGCAAGACCTATGAAAAACAAAATTTGGATTGGATCTGATTTAATTTTTGATTTAGATTCAACTGATCTTAAGTTATCTTGTATAAAAAATCATGGAAATTCGTGGGTTTGCAAAAATTGTTTTAATAATGTTAAACAAGAAACATTACGACTTATTGAAGATTTTTTAATTCCTGATTTTGGATTTTCAAAAAATGAAATGAAAATTAATTTCAGTGGAAATAGAGGTTATCATATTCATATATTAAATAAAGCAGTATTTGATTTAGATTCAAATGCAAGAAAGCAGATTTGTAATTATATTAAAGCAGATAATATTAACTTAGAAACATTTTTTCCAACATTAAATCATAAAAAGCAAAGATTAATAGGACCTGAACCAGATACCTTTGGATGGGGAGGAAAATTAGCTAAAAACTTTATTAATCTATTAAATAATGGAAATATTGATAATTTAATTGAATTAGACATTGAAAGACCTATTGCACGTAAACTTTTAAAAAATAAAACAGAAATTATTTTTAGTATAACAACTGGAAATTGGGATAAAATACAAATAACAAAAAAAGATAAATTTTGGAATAATTTACTTCAAAAAATGATAAAAAAACAATGTGTATCAATAGATAAAAATGTTACAACAGATATTCATCATTTAATTCGTATACCAAATACATTACATGGTGAAACAGGATTAATTGCAAAACAAATATCTTTTAATGAACTTTCAACTTTTGATCCAATGAAACAAGCAATAGCATTTAATAATAATCAAGAAATTAAAATTTATGTTGAAAAATGTCCTAAATTTTATATGAATAATATGGAATTTGGTCCTTTTAATAAACAAGAAATTAAAATTCCTTTATATGCTGGATTATATTTGTTATTAAAAAATATTGCAGAATTAAAATGAATTTAAAAAAAAGCTTTAAACTTAACTTATTTATTAGTATGCTTTAAATAGTTTAAAGTATATAATATTATTTAAATTATATTTTTTTAAAAATAAAATATTAATATATAACTCTAATTATTAAAATAAAAAATATACACGTCATAGAAAATTCAAAAAATGTTAGTATTATGTTTTTATATTTAAATATAATATTTTTAAGCAGGGATGGCAGAGTTTGGTCAAATGCGGCAGACTCAAGATCTGTTGATTTAGGTCTACGAGAGTTCAAAAAATAGAATAAATCTCTCTTCCTGCAAAAAAGGTGGAACTATGAACAAAAAACAAAACAAAAAAGTAATGAATAGTAAGTTATTTGATATCCCAAATTATGCACAGAATGAAGAGTTTACAAGTTCTGCTGCTTGTGTATTAATGGTTCTTAAATATTTAAATAAAGATACACAAATGAAAAAAGATAATGAATTTAAAATATGGCGAGAAACAGTAAATGGAAGTGTATGGCATGGTTCAAGATATGGGATTGCATATGCATTAAAAAAAAGAGGAGCAAAAACAGAAATAATAACAAATATAACAGATGAAGGATTTGAAAAAAGAATTGCTGTTTATGAAGGAATAAATTTAGATACATTAACAGCAGCATTTAATGAAATAAAAAGCAAGACAAATGAATTAGATATAAAAGAATCAGTAATAGCAAATGTAACATTAAATAAAATAAAAGAACAAATGAATGAAAATAAAATACCAGTTGTTCTTGTTAATGCAAATGCATTAAATCCTTATATGGAAAAAGCACCACGCTGGGTTGTTATAAAAGGTTATGATAAAGATTCTTTTTATATAAATGATCCTTATTCAGACAACACAATAACACTAACTCAAGAAATGTTTAAAAATGTATTAGGATATGAAAATAACTATCATGTAATCGCAGTAAATGCTAGAAAGTTTAGTAATTTAAAAAAATAGGTAAAACAAAAATTAAATTGATTTGTACTTAAAATAATAAAATATTATTTAATTTTTATTTAGTATAAGTTTTTATAAAAACAATAAACTTTATTAAATAAGAATTCTTTTCCTTCATATAATAAATAAAATACAATTATTTTTAATATAAAATTAACATACTTTTTATATGTTAATAATATAAATTAAATATATATCAGTATTTAATATATCTAATATATGGTGATAATATAAAAAAAATAAATAATATATTAAAAATTAATAATATATTAGAAAAAATCATTAATAATGTGAAACCAGATAAAGAAGAAATTGCATCAATAAATGCTTCAGTTAATGAAATAATGATTAGATTAAAAAAAGTAGTAAATAAAGATGTTGAAATTTTATTAACAGGTTCTGTTGCAAGAGGTACTAATGTAAGAGGCAAATATGATATTGATATTTTTTTACTATTTGCAAGAACAATAGAAGAAAAAGAAATGGAAAAGCAAGGTTTAGAAATAGCAAAAAAAATAGTTGATAAAAGCAAAAATGAAAAATATATAATTAAGTACACAGAACATCCTTATACAATGTTATTAATGAATGATAAAGCAATAACAGTTGATTTAGTTCCCTCTTTTAAAATAACTAATGCATCAGAAATGATTAGTGCTGTTGATAGAACTCAGTTACATAATCAATTTATAAATTCTAATTTCAATCAAAAATTAAGAGATGATGTAAGAATCTTAAAAACATTTTTAGCAGCAAATAATATTTATGGTGCTGAATCAAGAATTGAAGGTTTTTCTGGATATCTTTGTGAATTACTGATTTTTTCTTCTGGATCTTTCTTAAATTTATTACAACAAATAAGTAAAATTAAATTACCTAATGTAATTGATATAAAAAGTAAAAATTTAAATGAAAAAGATAAATTAAGAAAACAAATTAAGAAATTTGATAAAAATTTTATTGTTATTGATGCTGTTGATGAAAATAGAAATGTTGCTGCAAATGTATCTGAAGAATCATTGTCTATTTTTATATTAAAAGCTCGTGAATTTTTAAAATCACCAAGTATTAACAAATTTTATGGTCCAAAATATTCTAGTATAAATACAAGAATTAGAATTAGAGAATTAAAAAAAGAACTAAATATTAATATATATTTAATAGCATTTAAAATACCAGATATTGCAGAAGATATTATTTGGCAACAAATTAAAAGATTAAGAAAAAAAATTCACGAAATTTTAGAAAAAAATAATTTTAATTGTGAAATTTCATTTCAAAATATTTCTTCACAATTTGGAATTATTTGCTTTTTTATAAATAATATAGAATATAGCTCAAAAACAATTATAGGACCTAATATTTTAATGGAAAAATCAGTAGATGCATTTATTAATAAACATCAAAAAAATATTTTTATCAATAAAAATAAAATATGTTCACTTCAAAAGCAAAAATATAGATATCCAAAACAAGTTTTTGAAGAAATTGTTAATAAAAAAATTATTAAATTTCCATCTTATTTAGATAAACAAGAAATAAAATTATATATAAATGATATACCAGAAATTTATGCAAAATTATTAAATGAAATTATAAAAATTAAATTTTTAGATAGAAAATAGAATTATTAATTCTTTTCTAATTTTTAAATTTACATAATTAAAATTATATTATTAATTATATAAAAATTATATTAATTTACTAAGATCTTTGTTTTTTATAACTAATTTTACTCTTCCAGTACCTACTTGAACTTGTTTTCCAATTAGAATATTTTCAGCAACACCTCTTAGTTTATCTTCTTCTCCAAATACTGCTGCATTTGTGAAATGTTTAACTGTTTCTTCATATGCTGCTCTAGCAAAAACAGATTCTTTTTTACCTGCAATTCCTTTTCTTCCAACACTTTTAATTAACCCATAAAAAGTCATTGTATCTGTTAATAAACCAATATGTCTAAAACTCACAGTAATATTTTCTTCATCTAATACTGTTTTTATTTCATTTGCAATTGTATTTCTTGCTGCTTCAATCCCATAAACTTCTAATACTTCAAAAGGATCATTACTATAACATCGTGATTTATCAATATTATCTAATTTTATTACTTCTTCTAAATTACTTCCACTTGTAACAATATAAAATTTGTTTTCTTTATCTTCTTTAATAACTGCTTTATCAATATTTGGTATTCCAAAAATTATTGAATTTAATAAATCAATAAATGCAACTCTTGTTGCTTTTGTACTAAATTCTTTTTCTTTATCTTCTTTTTCTGCTTTATCTGTATTTTTAGGTTTATCAAATTTTGTCTTTCTTTGATGCTTTATTTTTTTAAGTTTTATTCGTATTTTATTTCTTTCAAGTTCTGAAACATTTATATCTGGATCTTTTAATAATTTATTTAATATTGCTTTTTGTGTTACTTTATATTGATCTAATTTAGCACTATTTAAATTTAAAATAAGTACTTTTGCTTCAAGATCTTCATTAAAATTAGATATTAAATCTTTTACTCTTACTTTTTCTATTTTTTTTAATATTTGTTTTGCTTCATTAAAAGATTTTGAAACTGTTTTATTTAAATAAATCACCATTGAAGGAGATTTTGGCTTTTTTCGTGCATCAATTAATTCAATTAATCTTGGAAGACCTTTTGTTGATACTAAAGATAAAACTCCTGCTGAATGAAAAACTCTTAATACAAATTGAGTTCCTGGTTCTCCTATTGATTGTGCAGCAATAACACCAACTGCTTCTCCTGGTTGAACATTAAATCTATTTTTATCTAGTTTTTCACTCATTTTATCATTTTAAGTTTTATATTTATTTTTTCAATAATCTTTTTAATTGAATTTACTTATCAACTAATTGTTCATACATTGGATCAATTGAATCTCCACCATATTCTGTTTGAATTAATGAACCACTAGCATCTTTTACAGCTAAGTTTTCATCAACATAAAGATCTTGTAATGCATTTATTAATCGTCTTTGCATATAACCACTTATTGCTGTTACTAATGATTTTGACATTGCTGAATCTCTTGCACCCATTGAATGTTGGAAATATTCAATAATATTTAATCCATCACTATAACTTGATTTAATAAATCCTTTTGCTGAAATACTATTATCTGATCTTTTAAAATAAGGCAATAATCTTTTATTATACCCTCTTGATGGTGCTTTTCCCCTTACTGCTTGTTGTCCTAAAAATAAACTTGTTTGAACAAAATTGAATATATTTCCACGAGCTTTAGCTTGAATCATCAAATAAGCATTATTGTTTGAATCTAGATATTTTTCAATTGTATTTGCAGCAATATTTCTTGCTGTACTTAATTCAAGAATATTTGTAGTATTATATGTTTCTTTTAAATTATATCCTGGAAGGGGTTCTAATTTTTTAGTTTTATAATTATTTAATAAAATGCTTGCTTTTTCTTCAATATCTTTTATTAATAATTGCTTTGCTTTTTCAATATCCTCAATATAATAATCAGAAATACCAATACTAATGCCTTGTTTATAAGCAATTATTAAAGATAATTTTGAAGCATAAGTCAAGAAATCCATTGCTTTATCAGATCCAAAATCTTTAAATATCTGTGTTATTAATACTTTATTTACAATTTCTTCAGATAATATATCAGTACTTGTAATTATACCATTTTTTATTTTAATATTATTTCCATTATCTTTATATTCTAAATTCAATGTATTTGGAAGTATCATTGAAAATAAAGATTTACCAGAATATTTTTTTGTTTTTTTATTTATCTCAGGAAGATCATACAGACCAATATTTGCCATAATTTCTGATGCTTCCTGTTTATTGAAATTAGTATCTTCCCTAGTTAATAAATAAATTCCAACAAGTTCATCTTCTTTTAAATACATTATTGGTTCTCCATTTCTTGCAGATAAAATTAAATCTTGTGGTCTCATTAAATATTTTGCTTCTGCTTGTGCTTCTAATGATTGTGGAACATGAATATTCATATCATCACCATCAAAATCAGCATTATATGGAGTTGTTGCTGCTGAATTTAATCTTAATGTATTTCCAGGTAAAAGTTTAACTTCATGAGCCATTATTGAAACTCTATGTAATGTTGGTTGTCTATTAAATAAAACAAGATCACCATCAATTAATTGTCTTTCAATAATATCTCCTTTAACAAGATTTTTAAGTATTTCTTCTCTATTATTATCTACAATCCTCTTCTTTAATCCTTGTTTTAGAATTATATTTAAAGCATGAGGGTATTCTTTATTTTCAATAAACTTTTTTATATAATCTATATTCCATTGAGTTGTATAAAGAGGAATTGTTAAGTTTTCTGCGAACTTTATTGGAAGTCCTACTTGATTTATTGATAATGTTGGATCACATGAAATAACTGTTCTTGCTGAAAAATTTACTCTTTTCCCACTCAAATTATATCTTAATCTACCTTCTTTTCCTTTTAATCTCTGTGCAAGTGTTTTTAATGGTCTTGTACTTCTATGTCTTGCAACAGGAACACCAATTGTTTCATTATTAAAATAAGTTGTTACTTGATATTGTAATAATTCCCATAAATCATCAATAATTATTTGTGGAGCACCAGCATCAATATCTTGCTCTAATCTTTGATTTATTCTTATTATATCAACAAGTTTATGAGTTAAATCATCTTCACTCCTTTCACCAGATTCTAATGTAATTGAAGGTCTTACATTAACTGGTGGAATAATTAAAGTAATTAATACAAAATTTTCAGGTCTTGTAACTTTTGAATTTATTGATAATAAATTTAAATCTTCATCACTTATTTTTAAAAGCCAATCTCTTACTTCATCTGCTTTTAATTGTATCCCATCAATACTAAAAAATGTAGGTCTTTCTAATTTTATTTTTCTTTGTTTTGTATTACAATGAGGACATAATTTAATTGTTTTTGTTTTTTTAGAAATTGCCCTTGACTCTAATACATCTTCATATTCATAATCTTCTTCATTTAAAATAAATTCTTTTATTTTTTCTTGTAATTTCTCTATTTCTTTATCATTTAATAAAATTCTCTGACAACTTTCACATGTTGATTGCAACAACATATATATTGTTTTTGCAAATTCTGGATGAATTACTGGTCTTACTAATTCTATATGTCCAAAATGTCCTGGACATGTTTTTGATCTGCCACCACATGTTTTACATTTTAATCCTGGATCAATAACACCTAATCTTTGATCAACAAGACCACCAGTAATTGGATAACCTTCATCATTATAAGTATCTGGAATTATTATTTTTGTAACACTAACTTTCCTTATATAATCTGGTGTTAACATTGAAAATCTAATAAAATTTATTTTTTCAGCCTGCATAATATTTTCACTTTTTAAAATAATTAATATTCAGTAATATTTATTCTTGGGAATATGTGTAATGATTTTATTTCATCTAAAAGTAATTTAAAAGCATAACTTATTTCTACTTTTTCAAGACTATTTGTTGAATTACAAAGAGAACATACTGGAGTTCTTCTTATATAATCATAATATCCAACATCACCACAATCTTTACATATCCATATTTCAGATTTATCACTTTGTTCAAGTATTCTATCTTTAATTAAAAGACTTGCTCCATATCCAACTAATGCATCTCTTTCCATTTCTCCAAATTTCAATCCTCCTTTCTTTGGTTTTCCTTCTGTTGGTTGATGTGTTAATATTTGCATAGGTCCTCTACTTCTTACTTGCAACTTCAAACTAACCATATGCCATAATCTATTATAATAAACAACACCTTTGAATATTTTTGCTTTGAATTTCTTTCCTGTTCTTCCATCATATAATATTTCATCTCCAAATTTATCAAAACCATATTTATCTAAAATATCAGAATATTCCTTTATTTTTTCTTTTCCACTTCCTGAAAATGGTGTTCCATCAAAATATTGCCCACTTAATGCTCCTGCTTTTGCACCAAGCATTTCAAGAATATGACCAAAAGTCATCCTACTTGGTATACTGTGGGGATTAAGTAATAAATCAGGAATAATTCCTTCTGAAGAAAATGGCATATCTTCTTGAGGTAAAAGAAGTGAAATAACACCTTTTTGACCGTGTCTACTAGCAAATTTATCTCCAACTTCTGGTACTTTGGTGCTTCTTGTTCTTACTTTTATTATTTTTGTAGCACCAGATGTTTCTGTTAACATTACATTATCAACAACACCGTGTTCTCCAGACCTTAATATAACTGAATTATCTCTATTTCTTTCCTGTCCAACATCAAAACTTGTTTGTTCTTCTAAAAATCTTGGTGGTGAAACTTTTCCAATTAAAACATCACCTTCATTAACTTCTAGTTCTTTTTCAATTATTCCATCATCACCAAGCTTTGAATAAACAGTTTCACCTAAATAACCTTCAGTTGTTGGTGTTGGAATTTTAAAATGATCTTGTTGATCTCCAGGATATCTTCTTTCTTCATCACTATAAGATCTAAAAAATGCACTTCTTCCAAGACCTCTATCTACTGATGATTTATTCATAATAACTGCATCAGCCATATTAAAACCATAATAAGTTGTTAAAGCAACAACAAAATTTTGGCCATTTGCATATTTTCTAAGATTCAAAGTTCTAAAAGCAGTACTATTAACTATTGGCATTTGAGGATAATACAAAATAAAACTTCTTGCATCAAATCTATTATTAAAATTTGCCATATATAATCCTTGACTTTGCTTCATAAAATTAGCAGAAATTGGATGCCTTCCAATACTATTATATTCTGGAAATACACTAGCATTCATTGTTAATCCTAAATTTCCAGCTGGATCTATTTCAAGATGTGTTGTTTTACTTGTAATTTCTTGCTCAGTCAATGCAACATAAATATTTTCTTCTTCTTCTGCATCTAAATATTCTATAATTCCTTTTCTTACTAAATAAGCATAATTAATTTCATTTGATCTGATTTTTTGCTTTAATTCATCAGTATATCTACTTTTTTCATTTTCAACAATAATATAAGGTTTTCTAACTCTACCTTTATCACAATTTATATGAATTTCATCAATTGATTTTAAATATACTATATTCACTTCATTTGGTAATATTCCATTTCTTCTATTTTTTCTTACTTCTTCTACAAATGATTTTGGATCAGTAACTGAACTTATCAATTTTCCGTCTAAATATACTTTTATTTGTATTTCTTGTTTCATTTTAATCATTTATTAAAAATCAAATTAATTTTAATTCTTTTAGTTTATCTTCTATTAATTTATTATCAACTCCATTTGTTACTTTTGCCATTAATGCGAAATATTTTGTAAGTCCTACTTCAGTTCCTTCAGGACTTTCAGAAGGACATATTTTTCCTATATGAGTTCCATGAACATCTCTTGCTTTAAAGTGTGGGTGTTTTTTTGCTAGTGGTGACTTTATTCTTCTTAAATGGGATAATGAATTAATAAAATTAATCCTTTCTAGTACTTGTGATACTCCTGTTTGCCCATTTGGCCATGTTCCAGTACCTATTGAATATAATATTTTTCCAGTTAAATCATCTGGATTTATATTTGATCTAATATTTAATTTTCTTCTTCGAGCAGCTGTTCTTTCTATATGGTACTTTATATTTTTTATAAAAAATTTAAAGGAATTATTAAATAATTCTTCCATTAAATCACCAGCAAGCTTTATTCTTTTATTTGAATAATTATCTTTATCATCTTCTTTCATTTTTTTATAAGCTACTAAAGATGCTTTTTCAGCCATTGTAATTAAATAAATTGCTTTTTCATTTCTTATTTCTGCAGTAGTACCAAGATGGGGTAATAAATAAAGATCAATTTGATTTTCTGCTCTTTTTATTTGATATTCTGGTGTTTGATTTGGTACTGATAATCGCCCTAATTCTCTTACTGCTTCTTCTACTGAAAAATCTTTTGCTTTACTTTGATCAATATTCAAAATCATATCATTTTTTATTTCATTATCATTTAAATTATTTAAAATTTGTTTTTCTGATATACCTAAACTTTTTAATATTAATATCAAATCAACTGATTTTGAAATAGTTGGGAATATTATTTTATATAAACCATATTCATCTCTTGTAATACTTATTTTTGCTCTAAAACTTAATGTTGTTGAAAATACTTTTGCAACAACACCATTTTTTTCATTTGTACAAGTTATTCTATTTGGTGCAAGATCTTCAATACCAATTAAAACTCTTTCAATTCCTTTAATTATGAAATAACCACCAACATCTCCTGGATCTTCACCATCTTTTATTAGTTTTTCTTTACTCATATTATGAATAGTACATAAATCACTCTTTACCATTACTGGTAATTCACCTATAAATATTTCTTCTTTATTAATATCTTTTTGAATTCCACTAATAATTGGAACATAAGTTATAAAAATAGAAGCAGAATAAGTTAAATTTCTAGTAATTGCTTCAATTGGTGTTATTTTTTTTGTAGATCCATCTGCTTCAATTACTGTTGGGGATTCTAATCTAATATTTGTAAATTTAATAGAATAATTAGCAATTCCAGGTTCAATTGTATTTTGTACTTCTATTATTTTTTGTAAACCAATATGAATGAATTTATTATAACTATCAATTTGATGTTGTACAATCGAAGAAGAATTTAAATAAGAGATTAAAAGGTCATGTTCCATTTTATCACAAAATTTTTAATAAAAATTTTAAATCTTTATTGTTTTTTTCTGTCTATAATTTTATTAAATATATATTAAACATATATTTAAATTTAAATATTTCTTTTGTTTTTTAAATTAAATAAAATATAGTAATTATGCTTCAATTACATATCTATAATAAATATATTTTTTTCCGTCACTATTTCTTTTTATTTCAATAAGTTGTCCTTCTCTTATTTGATCTTTTAAATCATCTAACATTTTATCTGTTTTTAAAATTCGGGGAAATTTTTCCAAAGGAACATTATATTTAAGGCAAACTTTTTTTGCATCGCTTTCGCTGAGTATTCTGTGGTATAAAACTAAATCAAAGAGAGAAGCCAATAACTCACCAGTAGTTAATTTAATAAATTTTAGTAAGAAAATACTTAAATAATTTTCTATTTAATAATAAGGAATTTAGTAAAAGAATTTTTTATATATTATAATCAAAAAACAGAGAGAATTCTAAAATAATTCTTAATAATTTAAGCATAATAAAAAAAAATTATTGATTTTATATAATAAATTATAAAGTAATTAATGTATTAAGCATTTTATTATTTATGTTCCAAAGTTATTATTTCAAAAACATTAAATTATTTAAGATTTTTATTAAATTCAAAAATAAATAATATATGACCATAAACAAATCATAATATCTTTAAAAATTTTAAAGTAAGACCTAATAATACAAAAGCAATGTTTATTAACCACATATATAAAGAAACTTCATATTCTTTGCATTTTTTTAAATTCATAATAATATGAGTCCAGCTATAAATTTTTTTACCATAAGGTGATTTAAAATACATATCTTTTGTTAATATACCAAGATCAGTTACATTAAATTTTCCTTTAAAATGTAATAAAAATTCTATAATAAATGGAATAAATATAATTATCCCAAAAGATTCCATATTTCCAATAATCATTAATGCAATAAGAGCTGCACCAATACCATAAGTAAAACTATCACCAGGTAATAATTTAGAGGGATAAAAGTCAAAAAATGCAAATGCAATTAATACTGCACATAAAATAGAAGATAATAATGCACCAGTATAATTTCCAAATAAAACACTGTAAATTAATAATCCAGAACTTATTACAAGTGCACTTCCTGTTGAAATACCATTAAATCCACCAAGTAAATTAAATGCATTTGCACCAAAAATAACTGCTAGAGGAATAATTAATAATGGGTATATAAGACCTAATGAAAGTTGTCCAATAAAAGGTAATGTAATTGTTGACACACCAGCATTAATTGCTATTAAAGGAATTGCACCAATAAAAGTTAGTAGTGGTTTTTGCCATTGTTTTAATCCTTTTCTAATATCTTTCATACCAGTTGTATTTGTTGGTACTGATTTTACATTAATATCATCTATAAAACCAACAATAGTTATTAAAAAAACACTTAATATAAATGCAAATAAAATAGCAGTATTTGCAACAGGTTCATAAAAAGGATGTTGAGGTGTAGGAAATCTAGAACCAAAAATATAAACTAAAACAGCAACAGTAATTCCAAATGAAACAGCAACACCACCAGAACTTGGAATTTTAGGTTTATTCTTTTTATTATAATCAATTGCAATTACACCTGATTCAAACATATAAGACATAATAAATAAAGTTGCAATTATTGTTAAAATAAATCCAACAATTGAAGGTATTAATAAAGTTAAATAAGTATTATACATTTTTTCACAGTATACAATTTTAATTTAATAAACAAAAAAACAATAAAATTGATTTTATTAATAATATTAATAAATTAATTAAAACAAAATATAAAAATTAATAATATAAAATAAAAAAGCCTCTATAGTATAATTTGGATAGAACATTGGCTTGCGGAGCCTATAATCCGGGTTCAAATCCCGGTGGGGGCGTATTTTTATAATAATAAATGTGCTTAAATGAAAAATTACTCAGATTTAACTATAATAATACCAACATTAAATGAAAAAGAAAATATATCAGATCTTATTAAAATTTTAGAAAATAAATACAATAAAGTTAAAATAATAATTAGTGATGATGGTTCTATAGACAATACAAAAGAAGTAATTGATAAATTAATTAAAAAAAATAAAAATATAAAATTTTTAAATAGAAAAAATAAAAAAGTTCATGGAATTACTGCAAGTATTATTAATGCATTAATATTTGTTAATACAAATAAAATAATAGTAATGGATGGTGATATGCAACATCCACCATATATGGTAAAAAAAATATTCGAAGAACTTGACAATAATGATATTGTTGTTGCAACAAGAACATATGTAAAAAATTGGGGATTGAAAAGAAAAATAATTTCAAGAGTTGCAAATTATTTTGTTTATATTGTTTTTTTACTGCGCCGAAAACAAATAATTAAAGATATGATGTCAGGATTTTTTGGTATAAAAACACAGATATTTAAAAAAATTGTAAAAGCAAAACAAAAAAAATTTGTTGGAGAAGGTTATAAAATCTTAGTTGATATATTAAGATTATTAAATAAAAAAGTAAATATACAAGAAATTAATTATACTACTTTTCATTATAGAAAAAAAGGAAAATCAAAATTAAATTATTGGCAATTCTTTAATTTAATAAAATCAGCATTAAAATAATTTATCATATTATTACATCAGAACTATTTAATTGTAATTAAATAATAATAAAAATTTTATTGATATTTTTTATCTTATTAGTTTAAAAATACTATATTTTAAAGATCAAATAAATAAAATTTTAGTTTTTTCAATCAAATAAATAAAATTTCAAATTATGTAAAATTAAGATTTAATTTTTATAAATAAATTGAATTGAAATAATAAAATTGATTTAATTTAAAATAATAAGTAATGTGGAATTTATTAAAATATAATATTTAAGACTTAAATTTTGATTTTGAAACAGCTATTGAATGAATATAGATATTTCCTAAATATATATTAAATACTTCAGATTTAGTACATGTTTGATTTGAAAGATTATAATCTGCTGAAAAACCACAATTTGTTACATTTAAATATAAATCTCCTTTTATTCCAATTCCTGGAAAAACATATGATATATTTGCAATACAATAAAAAATATTACCAGGATATATTATATTTGAATCTGTTTGAGCATTTAATGAAGAAAAACATACTCCAGTATAATTTTTATTACCTACACTCACATTAAATTTTGGATTTTCTAAACTAAATAATTGTTTATTTGATAATGAAACAATTAATTGTGTTACTGAATTTGAAGTATTAGAAAAAAGAATCACATCATTACAGTTTACACCATTTAAAAAAGTACAAATATTATTATTAAATTGTGTTGGTAGTTTTGCAAATATAAATAAAATTGCCATTACAATTACAATTATAAGAATAGCCCAACCATAGGTTATAAGATATTCCATTGCACTTTGAATTTTAAATATCGATTGTTTATTTTGTTGATTCATTTAATCTTTAATTATAAATATATATTAAAAATATTTATTATTTTTCTAAATACAAAATTAATATTTTTCATTAAAAATGAATCCGCGGAGAATCGGACTCCGAATCTCTACCTTGTGAAGGTAGTGTCTTACCATTCGACTACGGATTCTTATCTTTAAATATTTTTTATTATTATAAAAACTCTTTTTTTAATAAAAATTTATATACCTCCAATTCCAGTGAAAATTCCTGCAATTATATGTCCTACTCCTAAGAAAATTCCAATACCAATTAATATAAAAAGAGGTGTATATTTAATACCTTTAATAACAGAACCAGATGAAATTGCAGACATTATAACACTTGCAAATCCAGTAATAACAATTATTGCTGCTAGTGAAAAATTATGATATTCACTTGGTGTTATTTTTGGTGGGGAAGGTTTTAATAAAGATAATCCAACAGAACTAAACCCAGCAGGATTTGATTGTAATATTCCAACCCATATTTTTGACACAACATTTATCATTTCTCCAGTCAAACCAAATAAAGCAGGTGCTGCAATTAATCCTGCAAAAACAACAAAGATTGAATACATAAATAATTGACCAGAAACTTCTTTTTGAACCATTTGTTGATTTCTTAAATCTTTCGATATTTGATCTAATAAATCAGCAGTAGCACCACCAAATTTCAAAGATTCTATTATCATTCTTACTGATTGTTTAAATTGACTTGATTTATAATTATTTGAAACTTCTCTTAATCCATTTTCAAAACTTTCCCCAGCATTTATCTTTTTTGATAATTCTTTAATATCTTCATTAAAATATTGAAATTCTGGTCTTAATGATAATAACATTGCTCTATCTAAGGAAATTCCACTTCTTAAATTTGCTGAAACAATTTGTAAATAATCAGGTAATAATGTTTCAATAAAACTTTTTCTTTTATCTATTTTATACTCTAAAAATAAATAGATAATAGGTATTGATAAAAAGAATCCTGCAATACCTGTTCCAATTAATATTAACAAAGAAGAATAATGTAAAGCAAAAAATAATATTAAAACAATAGATGATGTTGTTAAAATACCCGAAAAAAACATTATTGAAATTAATGAATTTACAGATGTTTTAGTTCCTGACATATCAAGTTCTTTAGATAAAAACCTTATAATATTTCTTGAAATAAATCTTTCTAATTTTATGTGCATACACTCACATTGAAAATACTGGTCTTTGTTTTATTAACTCTAAAAATATAATTTGTAGAATCACAATACCAACAAAAACTAATTCTAATGTCATCATATTAATAGTAAATATTGAAATAAATGTAGTTAAAATGGTCATTACTGCAATACCCATTGAAGGTAAAATAACACCAAACAACATATAAAACATTGCTAATGCATTTAATCTTTGTCCATAACGTCTTAATTCAATAACTCTTTCTTGAGACAATTGATCAATAACACTTTGCAAAGAAGTAGTTATATCAGCACCTGATTTTATACTTGTTGTTGCTTGCAACATTATTCTTTTAAATGATTTGCTTTTTGATTTAGATACAACAAGATCAATTGCTTGTTCTAATGAAGTACCTAGTTCAACGTGTTCAACAATTTTTGCAAATTCTTTACTAGTATCACCATAACCAGTACTAACAGATGAAATTGCATTATATACAGGCATTCCAGAACGTAATGATATTATCATATCTCTTGCTGCAAATAAAATGTTTTTTTCAACATTTTTTGCTGATTTTTTACTCTTATGAAAAGGATAATTAATAAAAATATTAAATAAAGTATAAAAAATAACAAATCCCAATAAAAAGCTTACAAAAATACTTGTAATTAATGTTGTAAGTTGTATGAATACAAAAAATAATGTTACACCAACTAAAACACCTAGAATAATTGACGCAGTAAGTATTCGCATTATAAATTCATAAAGACTTGATTTTATTCCTTCTCTAGTGAGAGCATCTTCAAGACCTTTATGTTTACTTGCAATATTCTCTATATATATTCTAAATTTAGTTGATTTTTCTTTGTTTTTATTTGTTTTTTTAGAATTTATGTTTTTTATTTTTTGATCTATCTCCTGATTAAATTTTTCAATATCTTGATCTGCTTTTATATAAGTATTAGCACTTGATTTAGAAATATTTTGATCTTTTGAATTTAAACTTGAATTTAAATTCTCTGAAAAATCCAAAGAACTTGGATTTTGTAATGTTTTAAAATCGTATTTATTTGATTCTTTGTTAATATTATTATTTAAAGAACTTGCATTTGAACTTGAATTAGAACTTGAATTTGAAGCATTATCAAAATTTAGTGTATTATTTTTATTAACTTTAATATTTTTTCCTTTATTAAATAACTTAGAACCCCATTTTTTTTTTGGTTCTAATTCTATTGTTTGACCATTTACTACTATTTTTCTTCTTTTTTTCTCAAACATTTAATCAGTAATTTTATTTAATTAATTAATTAAATAAATAATTGTATTTATTAATATTTATTAATATTTAATTTAATTAAGAATAATATTATTTTAGAATTTATTAAAAAAACTAATTATATAATAAAGATAGTACTAAATTAAGCCGTGCTTTTCTTAAATTCACTAAATTAAGATTAAAATTAGTATTATTTGATTTTTCCTGCTTATTAATATAAAATTTAAGACTATCTGCTTCTTTTTTTATTATTTCCATTTGTTGTTTATTAAAGTAATTTAAATTCAAACCTTTGATTATTTTTTCCATTTCTGATATTTGATCTTGTATTGACAATTTTATTAGTACTGAATTATTTGTTTTTATATTTTGTTTTTTCTTATTTATTATTTCATTTTTTATAGTAGTATTTGTCTGTGTTTGTAAAAATTGTTGTGATTCTTTACCAAGTGATTTTTCTAATTCTTGTTCAATTGATTCAATTTCACTGTTTATTGGTATTGGATATAATTTTTGTTTTATAATCAAATTACTCTGATTAATTTGTATATTATTTTGATGATTAATCTGAGAATTAAATTGTTTAGAAACAGTTTTATTAGTATTTGAAATTTGTGGTGAATTTAAATTTTTAGTTTGATTAATTGAACTTTGAACATTAGATGTTTTTGATGTTAATTTTTGTTCATCTATTTTCTCTATTAGTTCTACAAGTTCTGTAAATTTTTTGAAATTATCTAATTTATTATATGTTTTTATTATTGTAATTTGTTCACTAAAAATTGGTGAAATATCAACATAATATACTTCTTGTTTAGTAATATGTTGCTCAATATTTGTTAGATAAGTTGATAGTGTATTTAAATTATTTTCCATTAAATCTCTATTTCATTTTTAAATATTTATAATTATTTAGTTCAAATTAAACTCTTTTAAATAAGATTAAAATAAGTCTCTTGAATATTTTAAATCTTTATTTACAATATTAATTACTTTGTTTTTATCACTATAATAATTTGAAATAACAAAACCAGAATCATCTATATTGATAATGTTATTTTTACACATCCATTCTAATATTTTTGACTTTTCTATTAAATCTTGCTTAATCTCAGTCCTACTTAATCCAGCATAAGTTTCTAATATTTCTAAAAGTCTTGACATTTCATTTACTTGATAAAAGGAATCTTCTTTCATATTCCATCTATACAATACACTAGGATCTCCAGATCTCAAAATTTCACCAAATTCTAGCATTCTTCTAATACCTAATCGTCTATGCCTAAAAACAGATACAATACCACCAATTGCATTAATTAATACTTTTGGAATATCAATAGGTGGATTTGAAATTCTTAATATTGTATCTTGTACATTATCTGCATGAACAGTACCATATACACTGTGTCCAGTATGTATTGCTTCAAATAATGTTTCTGCATCTTTTCTTGTTCTTATTTCACCAACTATTATAATATCTGGCCTTTGCCTTAATGCATTAATCATTAAATCATATAAAGAAACCTCTCCTTTTCCTTCTGGATTTGGAGATCTTGAAAGCATTGGAACCCATTGCATAAAATAAGGTATTGTTAATTCTCTAGTTTCTTCAACACTTATTATTCTTTTTGAAGGATGAATAAAAATAGACATTGCATTCAAAAAACTTGTTTTTCCACTTGCTGTTCCACCACTAATTAAAAGACTTATTTCATTTTCCATTAATAGCCATATAAGAGCTGCTTGAGGAGGTGCAATTGTTTTATTTTTAATCATTGCAGTCATTGTCCATGGATTTTTTGCAAATTTTCTTATTGTTAGTGTATTTCCTACTTGAGAAACAGGATATAATGTTGCATTTACTCTTGAACCATCAGAAAGTTCAGCATCCATCATAGGACTTAGCATATTTATTTCACGGCCAACTTTTCTACCTATTTGTTCTGCTCTTGAATAAATTAAATTTTCTGAATCTATTTTAATATTTGTTTTACACCATCCTATTATAGTGTGATATACCCATATAAAATTATCAGAACCATTTACTGTTATTTCTTCTAATTTTTCATCAGATAAAGGAATTTCAAGTTCACCAAGACCAATTACCATATTTATTATGTATGCAATTAATAATTTTTTTATTTCACTATTTGTACCAGGTAAATATTTATCTATTAAAATAGAACTAGTTTCAATATACTTATTAGTAACAATATTAGTATAGTCTTCATCTTGTATTTTAGAAGGATCTAGAGGAACCATTCGTGTTATTTCAGTTCTTAAAGAATTTAATAATAATTTTGAAGCATTACCTATTCCAAGATATGAAATAATATAATCAGGAACAAAATCAAGAGCTAGTTCTATTTTAATTTGTGCTTTTAAACCATGCGCATTAACATTATAAGAACTTAAAATTTTTGGCTCTTTTATTTTTTTATTTTCTTCCATAGATTTCATTTTTCATATTTTTATTTATTCTGTGAATCTGATTGTGGTGATGAATCATTTGTTTCATTTGATGTTGAATCGAATTGATCAGATTGTGGTGGAAGTGATGATGAATCTGATTGTGG
>CAZRZO010000002.1:0-2499 GCA_964604635.1 Microcaldota archaeon
TCCAGTAATAAGAATTCATTAATCAATATGTATCTAGTCTTTCAATCCAAGTTGCGTATAATCAATTATATAATCCAGTAATAGAATATACATAATACATAAAAATAGAATAAATAATAAAAATATATTTTATATTCCTGATAATTAGTATTTGTTTTTTATATGTAATTAAAATATTGTGAATTTATTTATTTATTTATATAAAAATATACATAGATTAAATATAGAAAAGAAAAAGTAAGTATTTATAAAACTAATTAGAACTAGATATTTGTTATTATAATTGTTGTATGGTTATTTATTTATTGTATAGATATTTGTATTATATATTAGTAAAGTATTTAAATTCAAATAGTTTCATAATAATTATTTGATTTTAAATATTTATTATATTATGATAAAAATGAATAGTATATTTCCAATAAAAAGAGAAAGAAGTAAATTTGATGTGAATACTGGTTTAGACATATCTTTTGGTTCTCATAAATATTCTGAAAGATTAGTAGAAATTCCTTTTTTATTCAGAAATATTGTTCCTACTCCTGCAAATGTTTTAGATATTGGTTCTTGTGAATCAATATATCCAATACAATTAGCAATGTTAGGTTATAATGTTACTGGAATTGATATTAGAGATTATCCATTTAATAATAAAAACTTTAAATTTATTAAAGCTGATATTTTCAAAACAAATGAATTAAAAAAAGATTCATTTGATGCTGTTTTAAATATTAGTACTTTGGAGCATTTTGGTTTATTATCTTATGGAAATAATGAAAAAGATCCTGATGCTGATTATAATGCAATGAAAATAATAAAAGAAATATTAAAAGAAAATGGACAGATTATTTTTACTGCACCTTTTGGGAAAAGGAGTAGGATTTTGGAATTTGAGCGAATTTATAATACAAGAGAACTAAATTATTTATTACATGGTTTTAAGATCATAAATAAAAGATATTATGAAGTCTATAAAGATAAAGAAATATTTAGAATATCTAAAGAACAAGCAGAAGAAATTGAAAATGATGAAAAAATAGGAATACAATGTACTATTTGTATTAGTGCAATAAAGGAATAATATATTTATTTTATATGTGTTTGAATTGTTTTTTGTGCATATTAAATTTATTATTTAATATTAATTGCAAATATACTATTAAACTTTAAATCTAGTTTTTTAGCTATTGCTGATTCTTCTGAATTTAAGATAATAATATAACTGTCCCATTTTGTAGAGAGATCTTTACTATTACATACTGGACATTGATCTCCTTTTATTATTAATCTGCATTTTCTACATGCTTTTTGATCTCTCATAATATCATTTTGTATTATTTTATTATTTAATCTATTCTATTTAAATTTATTTTTTTGAATTCTTTGATTTATTTTTTTGTTTGTTCTTTTTATCATATTTTGAATGTTTATTTGATGTTATTTTCATTTTTGTCCATTCTGCTTTTCCCAAACCTTCTGGTCTCATAGTAAGTGCTATTTTTGAATCTTTAACTGATGTTTTTATACTGATTGTTGATATTTTTGCAAAAACATCATCACCTTTTTTTAATACAATATTACTTCTCTTTGAAGTAAACATTTGATTTTTTTTATCAAAGAATACAAAGTCATCAGTTATTTGAGATACATGAATAAGACCATCCATTGGCCCTATTCTTACGAATGCACCAAATTCAATTAATTCTGTTATTTCTCCACTAACTATTTCATTTAATTGTGGAATAAATGTTAATGCATTAAATTCAACATCATGATGTGTTGCTGGGTCTCCTGGGTAAATCAATCCATCTCCAACAGCTTTAATATTAAAAACAGAAACAATTAATCCCATATCTTTATCAATCATTCCTTCATATTTGTTTTCAAGCAATTCTTTTAAAACCTCTTTAAGATTTCTATCAAAATATTCTGATTGTATTCTAATAGTATCTCTAACTAAATATTCTTTATACATTTATTCACCATATAAGTTCTTCTGATTAAAATTAAATTTATGTTTATTATTAATTTGTTTCTATTTTAAAATTTTTTAAAATTCCTTGTTTTGATATTTTAAATATTTCTATATTATTATTATATAATTTTTTTGCTAATTCAGTATCATTAGTTATTATAATAATATTTTTAAATTTATTAGAAGTATCTAAAATCCATTTATCTACATTTATATTAGACCTTTTATAAATAAATATCTTTCTTTCTTTTTCTTTGATTCTATTGATTAAGACTAAACTTATTGTAGCACTTAATTTTAGTTTTGATCTTGTTTTTGATAAACGAGTTAATTCATTAATAATACCCTTAGAAATAATAATTTTATAATTACTTAAATACTTTGTTTTAATTATTTCAAAGATATTTTTATTATATTTTAATGCAAATAAAATAGAACTTGTATCAATTATAATATATTTCATCTAATCTTATTATTCTATTGTTATTATTCTATTATTTTTAATCTAATATTTTAATAATTTA
>CAZRZO010000002.1:2599-21593 GCA_964604635.1 Microcaldota archaeon
TTATTATTCTATTGTTATTATTCTATTATTTTTAATCTAATATTTTAATAATTTAATTAATACTTCTATATTTCTTTGTTTTTAATATTTTTTTACTTAGATAATAAAATATATGTTGAAGAAATCAATAAGAAATCAACTAAAAATTCAATTTTATAATAAATTAATTCAAATGGATTATAAGAATACCACTACTCAAAAAATACTAATTAGATTTAAAAAGTCTTTTGGAAATAAAACTATATTCGTTTTAAATGTTTTTAAAAGGGGGTGGATTAAATGAAAGAGAGAAAAAAAGGATTTAGTTTTTATGATATTGAACAATTTCTGAGAGATGCAGGAGCTCAAAAAATAAACGAAGGTGCTGTTGATATGTTTGAAAAGGAATTAGAAGAAACAGTTAATGAGCTAATTGACAAAGCAAAAATATATGCTAATTATGCTGGTAGAAAGAGATTAATAAAAGATTCTGATATTATTCTAATTAAAAATTCTGATTCAAATAAGTAATAATAAAATACAATATTAAATGTATGGTTATGCCTTCTTATTCAAATATTTTTGAGGATTTATCTTTAAATGACTTAATTTTAAAATTACATAAAGCAATAGCAGAAGTAGTTGAAACTATTGATATGCTTATTACTCACAACAAAGCAATTAGTCATGATGAAATTAATGAATTACGAACAGTAATTAAAAAAAGGATAAATAATGGGGAAGATATTAAAGATAATGAAAAAATACTAAATTTATTAGAATTATTTTCAAGTAATAAATCTATTTTAGAATTAATAGGAGAAGATGTTGATGAATGGATGAATTTTATTGATTTAATTGAAAATAATTTAAATAGCAAAAAACCAAATTTAAGTATTGAAGAGCAATTAAGCCTTGAAAAAATTAAAAAAGCAAATCTTGAATTAAAAAAAATATTTAGACATTAAAATAATAAACATTTTTTATTAAATTAAAGTTTTTAAAAATTTACTTGTGATAAATTATGAAAGTTATAAATGAAATTGGATTGTCTTTTGATGATGTTCTTCTTATTCCAAATAAAAATTCATTTGGTTCAAGATTAAATGTATCACTTAAAACAAAGTTAACAAGAAATATTGAATTAAATTTGCCAATAATTAGTGCAAATATGGATACAATAACTGGTTCTGAAATGGCTATTTCAATGGCAGAAGCAGGTGGGATTGGAATTATACACAGATTTAATACAATTGAAGAAGAAATAGAAGAAGTAAAGCGTGTTAAAAGAAAGAGTTCATTAATAATAGAAGATCCATACACAATACAAGTTAAAGGAACAATAGCAGATGTTAAAAATCTCATTAATGAAACAAATGTATCTGGTTTTCCAGTTTTAGATAAAAATAAGGTTGTTGGAATTATTACATTAAGAGATATAAAATTTCATAATAATTTAGATAAAATTGCAGATGTAATGACATCAAAAAAAGACCTTATAACAATACAAAATAATAAAAACTTAAGTGCAAAATATTTTTTAGATATTTTTAAAAAATACAAATTCGAAAAAATTCCAATTATTGATAATAAATTTAATTTAATTGCATTAGTTGCTGCAAAGGACATATTTAATGCAAATAATGCTATTACAACAAAGAATAGTAATGATGGTAAGTTAATGGTAGGTGCTGCAATTGGCATTAAATCAAGTGCATTTGAAAGAGCTATTAAATTATATGAACAAGGTGTTGATGTTCTTGTAATTGATATTGCGCATGGTCATTCAAGTAGTGTAATTGAATTAATTAAAAAAATAAAGAAAAATATTAATATTGATATAATAGCTGGAAATATTGCAACAAAGCAAGGAACACTTGATCTAATAAAAGCAGGTGCAGATGCAGTAAAAGTTGGGATTGGTCCTGGACATGCATGTACAACAAGAATTATTACTGGTGCTGGTGTTCCACAATTAACAGCAATTTCATGGGCTTATTCAGTTGCAAAAGATTATGACATACCAATAATAGCTGATGGTGGAATAAATAATTCTGGGGATATTATGAAAGCATTAGCAGCAGGTGCATCTAGTGTAATGATAGGAAGATTATTTGCTGGAACAAAGGAAACACCAGGAAGTACTATTATAAAAAACGGAAAAAAATATAAATTCTTTAGAGGTATGTCATCAATTTCTGCAAATAGTAAAAAATTAGATTTAGAATTGTTAAAAGATGTTTCAATTGAACTTGTTGGAGAAGGAAAAGAATCATTTGTTCCATATATTGGTTCTGTTAAAGAAACTTTATTGCAATTTATTGGTGGTTTAAGATCTGGTTTTAGTTACTGTGGATCTAGAAATTTAAGTGAATTAAGAAAAAACAGCAAGTTCATAAAACTTTCAAATAGTTCTCAAAGAGAAAGTTTTAATAAATAAATTTTTATTTAATTTATTATTTTGTTATTGCTTCTTTCTCTTCTTCTTTTTTTTGATCTTGCTCTTGCTTTTTGTATTCTTCAGTAATATGAATTTTATCTATGTTTAAGTACTTAAAAATAGTATTAATTAAAAATTGTTTTTTTGAATTATACTCAGTATTATCTTTATCTGTCTCAGCTTTAAATAAAATTTCAACTGAATTTTCTTTAATATTAATATTATTTGCTTTCATTTTATTAAATTCAATTAATGCTTTTATTTTGCTTTCATTTGAATCAAAATAATTAACAATTGTTACATCGAAAATAACGTTTTTTCCTGCTAATGGGTTATTAAAATCAACAATAACTCTTCCTGAATTAATTGTTTTTATTGTTGCAATTGTATTATCAATATTTATTTCCATTCCAGGATAAGGATTTATATCATGAGCTCTAAAATCAGATAAATGCATTACTCTTTTTAATTCTTTTTCATATTCACCAAATGCTTCACTAGGTCCTAATGTTATTTTTTTGTGTTCATTTAAATTCATATTTTTTATTTCTCTGTTTAAACCTTTTACATTCTGTTTAGATCCAACAATAAATAAAGATTTACCATAATGTGTATTTTCTTTATAAACCTCTTCTTTTTTTGCTTTTTCCTCATTTGTTGTTGCAACTAATTTACCAGTATCATTATTTATTAAATCATATTCAATAAACAAAAAATCATTATCTTTAAAACTCATCTTATCACTAAATATATTAAATTTGTTAAATAATTATTTAAATATAATTAAAAAATAATTAAATAATAAATATTAAATAAAAAAATACAATTTTTGAGATTATGAAATTAATTTTAATAAAGCTTGGTGGAAGTGTAATAACAAATAAAGCAAAGTTAGATACACCAAATATTAAAAACATAAATAGATTATTTAGAGAAATACATACTGCTTTAAACAAGCAAGCAGATAAAAATATCAAAATAATTATTGGTCATGGCAGTGGTTCTTTTGGCCATTTTGCTGCAAATAAATATCAAGTGCATAAAGGTCTTATTAATAAAGAAAGTTTAAAAGGAACATCAATTACACAAGATAGTGCTGCAAGACTTCATAGAATAATATTTAATCAAGCATTACTAAATAAACTTAATATTTTATCTTTTTCTCCTTCTTCTGCAATATTATCTAATAATTCAAAAATTATTTCCTGGAATTTAAAATTAATGCAAAATGCCATTAATTTTGGTTTTATCCCATTAACTTATGGTGATATTTCAATTGATTTAAAAACAGGTGTTTCAATTGTTTCAACTGAAGAAGTTTTTAGATATATTGCTTATAAATTAAAACCCTATAAAATAATTGTAACAACTGATGTTGATGGTGTTTTGGATAATAATAAAAAATTAATTACAAATATATCAAAAACTAATTTTAATTCTATTTCTAAAAAAGTAAATAAATCAAAAAATATTGATGTAACTGGAGGTATGAAATCAAAACTTGATTATTTGTATAAAATATCAAAAGAAGTAGGAACAGTTTGTGAAATAATTAATGCTAATAACTCAAATAGATTATACAATTCAATTTTGAACAAGAAAACAATTGGAACAAAAATAAAATATTAAATAAAAAATAGTAAATTATTAATATTTATTTTGATTTATTTATTGGAATTTTTTAAAACCTTCTAAGTTCGTACAGAAAGTATAAATATCTTCTTAAAGTTTAATATTAAATTATTAATTTTATTTTAAGTTTTTTCTTAAGTGGTTTGATGGTACAATTTATGAAAAAATTAAGTATTATGTCTAATTCTAAAAATGAAGAAGATATTAATTCTAAAGAAAACAAATTTAAAGAATTTGATGAATTACAAGATTCTGTTGATAAATCAGTGAAGGGTTTTTTTCATTCAACACCTTTAATTATTTACCAAGAAAATAGTAATAAATTTGAAATTGATTTAAAAAAATTTTTTCTGATCTCAGCATTATCTGGTGAAAATATTCTATTTTCAGGTGGAACTGGTATAGGAAAAACAACATTTTCAAAATCATTTTTAAGTGGTATCTTTGGTTCTAATTATAGTGTATTGCAACTTGATGTTGGATTAGATGAATCAAAATACCTTGATGTTGATTTTAAGAAAATGAAGCAAGGTAAAAAATTAAGTGAATCAATAGTTGAATCGCAATTAATTAATGCTCCTGGTGTTATTTTTGATGAGTATAATAGGGCAATTGGACTACAAACTTCATTGATTCAAAGCTGGCTTGCTAATTATGAATTAACTGTTGCAGGTAATAAAAAAATTCTTCCAGGATTAAAATTAAGAGATAATAGTAATTTTCAGTTTAAAATTGCAACTGTGAATGAAGGAGCAGAGTATGTTAATGTACAAGAAATAGATCTTGCATCTAGAGATAGATTTTCAATTGAATTAAATTTAGATAATTTTCCAATGAATGATAATGATAAAAGAAATTTAATAACACATCCTCAATTTAGAAAACTTCTTGAAATAAACTCAGATAACAAAAAATTAATTAGATCTGAAAATAAATCAAAGACTTTTTTTGATTTATATTTTAAAATTAAAGATATTCAAATATCTGGCGAAGCACAGGAATTTATGGTTTATTTGCAAAGATTAGATAATTGTTATAAATCACCATTAGGAACAAAAAAAAGTTTTATTACTTTTAATGAATTAACATGTGAAGGATGTCATGCAAATAATATTGATAATGGTATTTGTTCAGGTATTCATGCTGTATCACCTAGAACAGCATCTAATCTAATTTCTCTTGCAAGAGTATTTGCAAGTTATAGAATTTACAAAATGAATCAAGAGAACAAAAAAACAATTAATAAAGTAACAATACCTGATTTAAAAGCAATTGCACCATTTGTTTTATCAATAAATAAATTAGGATTATCTAAAAATTGGATAGAGCGTTCATCAGATATTACTGGAAATTCAGAATATAATGCAATAATTACAATTTTTAATATTATTGAAAAAAGATACAAACAAGATTTTGAAGATATTAATGATTTAATTTTAAAAGAAAATAAGAAAAAACAATTAACAGAAGCAGAAATATCAAGATTAAATAATTTAATGAGTAAAAATCCATGGTCAAAACCAAGAGAAGATATTATGAAATTATACAATCATATTAAAAATAATGGTTATTGAAAACAAGGTAAAGTTAATGAATGATCAAATGATTTATACAATAGATAAAAAAAATTTTAATGATGTAAAAAATTATATCAGAAGAGAAAATAAATTAAAAGATAGTATAAAAGTAATTTATAGAGAGAATGCAAAAAAATTATTTAAAATAATTTATAATGATTTAAGTAAAGAACAAGCTATTGATAATTTTTATGAAAAGAATAAGGCTTCTTTTGCATTATTTTCTTTTTTAATCAATAAAAATCAAATTTCAAAAATAGTATCTGAAATGAATGAAATATATAAAAAAGATACAAATAGTCAAAATCAAGAAAATCCAATAGGAAGTAGAGTTAAAATTTTTAATGAACTTTTATTACAAAATTTTAAATTTAATCACAAATCAAATACTGCAATTTTTTCATCTGATGCAAAATTATCAAAAGAATTTAAAGAATCTCTTGCTTCAAAATCCTTTAAATATATTATAAAAGATTATGCAATTGCTGCAATTTATTCTTATTTTATAAATGATATGGAGTTTTCAAATAAGTTTTATAATCAATTAACACCAAAATTAAAAAATAATCTATATTATTCTAAAGAGGATGATAAATATTCATTAGAAACAAATTCATATATTTCAATTTTACATTCTCTTTTTAAAAATTTTAAAGAGAGTACTAAAGTTATTAATGAAATTGAAAATACAATCTCAAAACAAGATCAAATTTTAAAAGTTTCAGATAAAATAGCATTAGGACTTGCATATTTGACTATTAGTGATGTGAAATGGATAGATTAAACAATAATAAAAAATCTCTAAAGAATTATATACATAAATATTTTAATGATAATGATTGGAATAAAGATAATAAATTAGATTTAACAACTAATTTACCAAATAAAAATTTCAGAGCATCAATATCTTTACAAGATTGGAAAATAAAAATAGATCTAAATCAGGATTTCGGAAAAAAACTACAAAAATTATTTAAAAATACATCAAATAGTAATGAAATTATTGAAAATATGATTTATACTATAATAAAACATGAAAAATCACACTGGGAAATATGCCCAAAAGATATAATTTACCATAATGCTATTTCACAAACAGTAATTAATAGATTAGAGGAAAACCCACAAAATTTATCAAAAGATAATAATACAAAACAACAAGAAGCTAATATTATTTTAGCTATGTTTTCAGATATTATTGTTAATTTATCTAATGTAAAAGACAAAAAATTTATTGATGGAGCTTCTTCAATATATCTTAATTTTTATTATTCTGAAGAACAATCAATAAAAAAAGATCCATTGTTTTTTGCTTTTGTATATTCTCAAATTAATTTTTTAGATAATACAGACCAAAAAAAACTTCGAATATTTGAACAAATTATGGATAATAATGAAAAACCATCAACATTAGAAAGAAATAATATTAATAAATATAATAATAAAAATGATTTAATTTTAAAATCTGATGATAAATCATTAGAAAAATTAAGTAAGCAAATATTAAGTATCTTTGTTGGTGATAATATTGCAAATAAAGCATTTAATAAAGAAAAATTAAGTGAACAAGAAATCAATAATGCTTTAATAAAAATAAAAAATGAAAAATATTGGAAAGAAATAGCAATTAATTTCACAGATCTTATTTCTAGGTTACCAAAATCTGATTTTAATTCAATTACTAAATTACTATCATCTGATTTATCTTCTGATTCATTAAAAAATAAAATGGATTTCAAAAAATATGATGATATTTATAGAAGACAAGCAGAAGAAATAATTCTTAAATATGAAAATGACTTAAAATACAAAATTTACTTAAAAACAGAATTAAATAAATCAAAAAAAATAAATTTAAATAAAATAGCACTTAATAAAACATTATTAATTAAAAACAAATTAAATATATTCAATAAAATAAATCCTTATAATATTAATATTAATTCAAATTTAAATAGAGATTTATTATTTGTTGTAGATGTATCTGGAAGTATGGGTTGGAAAGGTAAACCATTAGATAATAGTCCTTATGACATAAGTATTAGATCAATGTATTCTGTTTTTGCTTATCTACAAAAGCAAAAACAAACATCTAATCTTAATTTTGGATTAATTCAATTTAGTTCTGAAACAGATTGGAGTGGTTGGAAAAATTTCAATAATTTAGTGAAATTAAAAACTGATATTTTTAAAAATTATCAAGGTGGTGGAACAACACTAGATATCTCAAAGTTAAAAGAAGCATTTGCATCAGCAACTAACAAATATACAGTAATATTAATAAGTGATGGTGTTATTGGTAATGAATCAAAAGTTATGAACTTTTTAGAGAATAAAATAAAAACTAATGAAGTGATTTTTTTCAAAATAAATGAAATGAATTCTACTGGATCTGATTATAGTACTAATTTCATAAAAAAATTCAAAAAATTAAATGGTACTGTTATTGAATTAAATAAACCAGAAGATTTAATTAATAAAGTAATTGATATCAATATTAGAAAATAATTTTATTTATAAAATATATTCTTATTTTTATTTTGTAAATTTATTTAAAATTAACAAGAATATCCAGAAAAAAGAAAACATTTATAAATATGATTTATTATAATTTACTATACTATTTACTATTATAATTCAATTAAAAATTTCTTAAATTTTATATTTTAACTGGTGAAATTATGTATCCAAATATTCAAGCATATGATAGAGGTGGTATGTTCAGCCCTGAAGGGAAATTATTCCAAGTAGAATATGCAAAAGAAGCTGTTAAAAAAGGAGCAACTTCAATAGGTATTATTGCTGATAAAAGTGTTGTATTAATTGCTCACAAAAATATAACAGAACCTTTATTAATTCCTAGTTCACTTCAAAAAATATTTAGAATAGATTCATTTATTGGTACTACTTACAGTGGTCTGGTTTCTGATGGATTGCATATAATTGGATTAATGAGATCAAAAACACAAACACATAGAATGATTTATGATGAAACAGAATCAGTTGAAACAATTGCAAAAGAAGTTTCTGAGGAAATGCAACAAGCAACACAATATGGTGGATTAAGACCTTTTGGTATTTCTTTATTAATTGCTGGATTTGACAGTAAACCAAGATTATTTGAAATTGAACCAGCAGCAGCATTTTATGGTTATAAAGCAGATGCAATTGGAGCAGGAAAAAAAGTAGCAGAAGAAATATTAGTAAAAGAATATAAAGAAAACATGAGTGTTGATGAATCAATTGATTTAGGTTTGAAGATAATTAATAAAATCAATGTAAAAAAAATCAATGAAGATAATATTGATATTGCAGTTATAAATAAAGAAAAAGGATATATTCAATTATCATTGAAAGAAATATCAAAATACTTATAATTTTAAAAAAAATAAATGTTTTTATGCCTAAAATAGTAATTGCAAAATATAAATATAATAATGAAATGTTTGAAATATTTGTTGATATAAACTTAGCATATGATTTTATAACAGGAAAAATAAATGATCCTTTAAAAGTTCTTGATATTGAAGAAATATTTAAAGATGCTAAAAAAGGAGAAAGGCAAAAAGCAGAAAAAATATTAAAAGCATTCGGAACAAATGATATCTTAAAAATAAGTGAAATTATTTTAAAAAAAGGAGAAGTTCCAATTACAACAGAACAAAAAACAAAGCTTTTAGAAGAAAAAAGAAAGCAAATAATTGAAATTATTTCAAGAAATTCAATAGATCCAAGAACAAATGCACCAAATCCTCCATTAAGAATAGAGAATGCAATGAAACAAGCAAGAGTAACTATAAATTCTTTTAAATCAGCAAATGATCAAATAGATGAAATTGTTAAGAAGATAAATACAATAATTCCAATTAAATTTACAAATATAAAAATAATTGCAACAATACCACCTGAATTTTCAAATAGGTGTTATGGTTTATTAAAACATTATGGTTTAAAGTCAGAGCAATGGCTTTCAAATGGATCTTTACAAGTAACACTAGAATTTCCAGCAGGGATGAAACTAGATTTTTTTGATAAAATAAATAAATCAACACAAGGAAAAGCAGATATAAAAATAATAGAATAAATTTATTTTTTAGAAAATTATATATAATTAAATTTATTCTATTAATAATTAAAAAATTAATTAATGATTTTATGAATACAATTTTAGTTCCAGGAGACTTAATAGAAAATAGAGAATTAATAAAAAATAATAAATTTTATTTTACTGAAAATAATAAATATTATTGTACTTTAATGAGTCTTAATAACAATAAATTAATACCATTAGAAGGATATTGGTATCCAAATGTAGATGAATTAGCTATTGGGATTATTAAAGAAATTAGAAATAATATGTTTGAAGTTGAATTATCTCATTTTTTAAGAGCAATTATTATCAATGATTTTAGAAATAAATTCAAATTTAAAATAGGAGATATAATTGAAGCAAAAATAAAAACAGTTGAAAATAAAAAAACAATTATTTTAATGTATCCCAGATTATTAACAAATGGTATATTAATTCAAGTAAAACCAGTAAAAATTCCAAGAATTATTGGAAAGAACAATACAATGATAAATCAAATAATAGATATTACAAAGTCTAATATTATTATTGGTAATAATGGTCTTATTTATATTAAAGGTGGTAATATTTCTTTAGCAATTTCAACTATTTTCAAAATAGAAAAAGAAGCACATACAAAAGGATTGACTGAAAATATTAAACAGATATTAGAGAGTCAAAAAGAAATAATAGAAGAATAAGGTGAAGAAATGGCTAGTACTTTAAATAAACCAGAATTATTAAGAGAAGATGGAAAAAGATTAGATGGAAGAGGTTTTGATGAATTAAGACCTTTAAAAATTATTGCTAATGTAATAAAAAATGCAAATGGATCAGCATATGCTGAATGGGGAAATAATAGAGTTATTGCAGCAGTATATGGCCCAAAAGAAGTTGTTCCAAGACATTTAGCAGATCCATCAAAAGCAGTAATAAAGTGCAAGTATTCAATGGCTACTTTTTCATCATTATCAGATCATGGAAGAGCAGGACCCAATAGAAGAGCAGTTGAAATTTCAAAAGTAACAAAAGAAGTTTTTGAAAATGTTATTATTACAAGTGAATTTCCAGATACTGAAATTGAAATTTCAATAGAAATATTACAAAGTGATGGAGGAACAAGAGCAGCAGGAATAACAACTGCAGCAGTTGCACTTGCTAATGCAGGTATTCCAATGAAAGATTTAGTTTATGCTGTTTCAGCAGGTAAAATAAATAATAATATTGTTCTTGATTTAAATATGATTGAAGATAATTATTCTGAAGCAGATGTTCCTATTGCAATTGCACCAAGAAATAATGATGTTTTACTGTTGCAAATGGATGGTGAACTAACAAATGAAGAATTAGATCTATCACTTAAAAAAATAATTGATGCTGGAAAAATAATTTCAAAAATTCAAAAACAAGCATTAATTGATGTATATAAAATGTAAATTAAAATTAAATGATTATATGAATGTATTAAATAGTGCAAAGCATGGTTATATAAAAGAATTATTAAACAAATCAATGAGATTAGATTCTAGAAATTTACTTGATTTTAGATCAATAAACATACAATCAAATTTATTATCAAATGCAGAAGGATCTGCACAAGTTGATTTAGGAGATACAAGAGTATTATGTGGTATTAAACTTCAAGTAGAAGAACCACGAGAAGATACACCAGATCAAGGTAATTTAATTGTATCAGCAGAATTATTAGCATTAGCATCACAAGATTTTGAATCTGGTCCACCAACTCCAGATGCAATTGAATTATCAAGAGTAGTTGATAGAGGTATAAGAGCTGCAGAATGTATTGATTTAAAAGATTTATTTATTGAAGAAAATAAAGTATGGACTGTTTTTGTTGATATTTATATTTTAAATTATAGTGGAAATATGTTTGATGCATCATATATTGCAGCAATGTCTGCATTATTAGGTACTAAAATTCCAAAATATGAAAACGGAAAAGCAGTAATGGAGCAAAGAGAAAAGAACATAAAAATAAATAATATTGTTACTTCAACAACATTTGCGAAATTGGGAGATAAGATTATTTTAGATCCTGATGAAAATGAAGAGCATGTTGCTGATGCAAGACTAACAATTGCTGTTGATCAAAATAAAATAAGAGCAATGCAAAAAGGATTGTCAGGTGCATTCACATTAGAAGAAGTAAAAAGATTAAGTAAAATTTCTTTTGAAAAACATGATTTTTTAAAAAATTATATAAATAAAAGTAATGTAATAATTAATAAAAAGTGAAATTATGGCTAATGCTAGTATTAGATATGGTACAAGAATAAGAAAAAGATACGCTGAAATTAAAAAGAAAAAGCAAGCAAATTACAAATGTGATGTTTGTGGAAAAGTTTCAGTTAAAAGAATAAGTACAAGTATATGGAAATGCAGACATTGTAGTACTGTTTATGCTGGTGCATGTTATTCATTAACAAGCGAGGTAGGAGAAAAAGGTAAAAAATTAATTGAAAATTTAATTAATCAGAATGTATAAATGTATTAAAATTAAAAATTAATTGATATTATGGTTTTGATAAGTTTTTCACCAATAAAAGAATTAGTAATTCATGAAATAGTTACTATTGACTATATTGATTTATTAAGAGAAAGAATAACACCAGCAGGAAATATGCCTTTATATTGGTGTGGAAGTATTTTATTTAGTTTTTTATCTATGCCAATGTCAAAAGAAATAACAAAAGATTATTTAAATGGTAAAATTCACTGGATAGAGGTTCATTATACTAAAAAAGAAGATTATGAACCTATTTTAGAATGGGAAGATGAACAATTAAAAACAACACTAAAATTGCGTGTAATTGACACAAGTAAATCTTTGTTACATTTAGAATTTATAAAATGGCTTAAAAAGAACCAAAAAATAAAGTGATGATATGGTATATATATGTCAAAATTGTGGAAAAGAATTAACTGATACAAATTATTTTATTGCATGTATTAATTGCGGAGGTAGAATTTTAATTAAGAAAAGATCTAATTTAGCAATAGAAGTTTCAACAGATTAATTTTTTTACTGTTTTATATTATTAATAAAAAGTATAGTGTAAACTTAATTAAAAATATGTTTATAATTAAATAATTATTATATTTTTAATAAGCAAAACAATATAATCTTATTTTAAATTAAAAAATTATTTAATATTATTTTTTATTCTTAATTTTTTGCATTGCTTTTTCAATTGAATTTTTTAATTCTTCTGCAATAAATCTTTTTGATATTACATCTCCTTTTAATGCTATTGATATTTTTGCAGCATATATTCTTGCAATTTTTCCTCTAATGGTTTTTTTTGCATTTGTTAATGCTGGTAATTTAAATAAAATACCATATTTTGGTGGTTTTGATCCAAACTTAATATGTTTAAAAAGTGCTTTTTCAGCACCTAATAATTGAATAGTGCTTGATGGCATTATACTTAATTTTTCTAATGAACCAGCTTTATTTAATAATTCTGCTGCTATTTTTTCATCAGTTAAATAAGTTGTATTTGGCATTAATTTATTTGATGTTATTTTTAAATATTCATCAAAATTTTTCAGTGTTTCATCACTATTTTTAATATATTTTAAAAACATCATTATTAGTTTTTTTTCATTTTCATTTAAATTTCTTCCACTACTATTCAAATATTTTTGATATATTGCTTCTGCTTTTGATTTATCTTCATATATTTTATAAAAATCATCAACTTCTAATTTTTCTTTATTTTCAAATCCCTCAAAAAATAAATTTAATTGATTTATTGAACTAAGTTCAATATCTGGGAAATAAAGTCCAAACCATTCACTAATTCTTTCAAAAAATAAATTATAAGATTTTGAAACTTCATTATAAGCATTAATTGTTTGTATAAGTACAAATTCTTCCTTAGCATAACTTATTTTAATTTTTTCTTTTGTTTTCTTAAGTGCCATGCTTCGTATTTTTTTATATCTATCAAAGTTTTTCATTCAATCATCTATTTTTAAATATTTAGAATATTTAATAATTATATTTAATAATTAATACATAAATTACTAAAAAATGTCTTACTAAATTTAGAAATATATTACATATTAAAATTTAAAGTTTAAGATTTAATAAAACTTTAAATATGTTTTTTCTTTTGTTTTTGTTATATTTATAATTGCATTAAATTTTAATTTTATTATTTATTAATATTATTTTGTATTTTTTTATTATTTTGTATTAAAAATTAAATTGTGTTTATACTATTTATTAATTTTACAATTATTTAATAAGATTTAAATATGTTTGTGTAATCAAATATAGAAATATAAAAATAAAGTGATTTTATGAAATTTGAAGATCATTATTCAGAACTATTGAAAATAGAAAGCGACGATGACGAAGAAGATGAAGACTTTGACGATGACGAAGAAGATGAAGACTTTGACGATGACGAATAAGTTTTTTAATTTAATTTTTATTTTTTCTATTTCTTTTTTTCTATTTCTTTCTATTAAATTTAATTAATAAAAAATAGTATATTATAAGTTTTTAATTTAATATTTTTAGATTATGGCAAAAATATTTGGATCTAATGGTATAAGAGGTGTGATAAATAAAGACTTAACACCTGAATTTGTTTTGAATATAAGTAGATCTATTGGTACTTATTTTGGCAAAAGAAAAAAAATTTTAATTAGTAGAGATTATAGATTTGGGGGAGAATTTCTTGAAAAGACAATTGAAAGTGGATTATTAATATCAGGAATAAAAATATTTGAAGCAAAACCAGTACCAACACCAACATTACAATTTAATATAAAATCAAGTAATTTTGATGGTGGAATAATGATTACAGCAAGTCATAATCCTTATCAATTCAATGGTATTAAAGTTCTTGGTCCTGATGGTGTTGAAATAAATGAAAAGCAGAATCAAGAAATAGAACAAATATTCTTTACTAAGCAATTTTCAAAATTACAATTTAATGAATTAAAATATAATGTAAAACAACAAGACAAAATTGTTTCAACTTATGTTCGTGCTATTTTATCACATATTAATAAGCAAAAAATAAGCAAAAGAAAATTTAAAGTATTAATTGATCCAATTAATAGTGTTGGTGCCATAACTTCACCACTAATAGCAAAATATCTAAATTGTGAAATATATACTATTAATAGAGAACCAAATCCATTGTTTCCTGCAAGACCACCTGAACCAAATGCAGATACATTATTAAAAACAGCTAAACTTGTAAAATCTTTAAATATTGATATTGCTATTGCACATGATGCTGATGCTGATAGAAGTATTTTTATTGATAATAAAGGAGGAATTCATTATGGAGATAGAAGTGGAACATTAATTACAAAATATTTACTTGAAAAATATAAAAATAATTTAACATTAATAAATAAAAAATCAAAACTAAAAATCTTTACAGCTGTTTCAAGTTCAATTTTAGTTGAAGAAGTTCTAAAAAAACAAAATATTGAAGTTGTCTGGACACCAGTTGGTGCACCATTAATTTCGCATTTATTATTAAAAGAAAAAGGGTTTTGTGCTTTTGAAGATAATGGTGGTTTTATGTTTCCAATGCATCAATATGTAAGAGATGGTGGAATGACTTTTGCATTAATGTTAGAATTATTAGCAAATACTAAATTAACTTCATCTGAATTATTTAATAAATTACCAAAATATTATCCAATAAAAATCAAAATACCATTAATAGATAATTTTAATTTAACAGATATTGAAAATAAAGTATTAAGTTTATTTAATTCAATAGAAATAAAAAAAACAATAAAAATTGATGGATTAAAAGTAATTGGAAAAGATTTTTGGTTTTTGATTAGAAAAAGTGGTACTGAACCAGTAATTAGAATAATGGTAGAATCAAAAAATAAAAATAATGCAAAATCAATAGCAAAAAAATTAAAACAAATATTAATGGGTTCGTAGCTCAGTTTGGATAGAGCAGTAGCGTCCTAAGCCGAAGGTCGCGGGTTCAAAATCAAGTTTTTATAAATATCAATTAATTTGTTTTTAAAAATTAAATGAAAATCCCGCCGAGCCCGTTTATTTTATATTCTTCTGAAAATATTAATACTTTATTAAATTAATTTAATTTAATTAATTTAATTAATATTTAAATAATAATAATATGTAAAAGTAATAAATGAAAATGATATTATGGCAAAAATAAAGAAACGAAATAGTAAAACACAAAAAAAAGAAAATAAAACTAAACCAATATTTTTAGTGAAAGCAACAAAAATTGGTGGTATTGATTATTTACATATTTCATTAATTGCCTTAGTAATAATTTTAATAGCACTTGCATTTGCTTTTGCAAAATTAAAACCAATAAATACTTGTTATAATTTGAATAATAGTGTTAATTATGGGATTTCTAATAATTCTTGTGTAAAATTAGAGCATAATAATACCCAGGTATTAAATGCTGTTGAAAAGTTATTAGCTGGTTATGCTACTGTAAATAGTACATTTTCATTATTGCCTTATTATTCTTATGTTAATGATTCAAAAATATATTATTTAGAAAATGCAAATAAATATTTTGTAGAGATTCCTTTTAAAGATCCTTTTATTTCAAATAAAACTTTAAATTTTTCTATGTTGTTAAATGGATCTAATTTAGCATTAATTAATACTTTTACACAATCTTTAATACAACCAAAAAATACAAATAATAAAGTAGTACATTTCGGAGTTGTTAAATTAGCTGGAAAAGTTGCATGTGCTACTTCAAATACAATTCCAATATATCTTTTTAATGATCCTTATTCTGTTTCTGCATTAAGTTCATTATTTAATGCAATAAATATTAGTAAAAAAAATCCAAATATAAACATGTCTTATTACTTTATTTTTGGTTTAAGTTCAATAAAATTTTATAATTCTTATGGTACATACAAAACTCAATTATTTGGACAATATTTAGCATGTAGTTCTCAGCAACCAGAATTTTATGCTTTTCTATCCAATATAAGTAAATTATTTTCAGGATCACCATTATCTAATTATACTTTATATCAAACTGCTTATGGTTCTGGATTAAATACAAGTCAATTAAATACTTGTATTACTAATTCAACAAATCTATTAACAAAAGAATCAAATTTAGCCAAATTTTATAACATTGTTTCAGTACCTGAATTTGTTATAAATTGTGAATATACTTCATTGCCTCAAACATTAATAAATGCAGTAAATTATTCTCAACAACAAAAGTAGATTTTTTTAAAAGAAAAAGATTAATCAAGAATAATTAAAAATAATAATATAAAATATTAATGTAAATAATTCAATATAAATTATTTTTTTATTATTTAATTATTTGTTCACAAGAAGATTTTATTGTTGCATTATTAAGATAATTACAATAAGTTAAATTGTTTAATTTTTGTGCCATATTACTTATACATATATTTCTTTCATCAATATTATTTATTTTTAAGCAAATTGAAATATTTTTAGTATCTATTGCATAAGTAGTATAAATTCCAACACTGCATAAAGAAGATAGATTATAAGACACTAATTGTTTGCAATTATTTATCTCTTCTGTAAAGTTATTTGTTTTATTATTAAATTTCTGTTTATTAAAATTATTATTACATATATTTTTAAGATAGCCTGTTGATTTACAAACAAATGAATTTTTAGAACTTATTGCATATTTAAAATAACAAAAGTTTTCAGGTGTTACATTATTTGAAATTAATTCAACAATACTTGAACTAATTTTTTTTGTCTTATTTAAAATATTTATTTTAATATTACTTAAATTTAAATTATTTTTTTTTGTACTTACATTAAATAACTGGTTTTTATTATTGAGCATCAAATATAAAATAGTAAAGTTTGTTTGATTTATTACATTTGAACAATAATTCTGATTTTTTGTTTTAATCATTTTATTATAATAAAATAAATTAGTACAAATATTTTGATTTGATATATTTGTAATTGATTTACAATTATTTATATTGTTAAAATTATCTAATTTTGCAAAATGATACAAACAAGATGCTTTATAAGAGCCACTTAAATTATTGCATATTATTTGATTTTCTGTTATAATACTAATATTTAAAGCACAGTTAGAAGATATTGTTGAATTATTTATTAAATTACAAAGATTTGCATTATCTTTTAATGTGGCAATATTAGAAATGCATTGATTTTTATCAACTGAATTAATACTATTACAAATAGATATATTTTCAGTTGTATTTGCAAGATACATTAAACAAGATGTTCTATAAGAATTTAAAACAATATCTTCACATTTATTGAACTGAGATTTATTCGTATTAATTGAATTAAAAAATATAATAATTAATGCAATAACTAATAAAATAATTACAATTAAACCAATTATACTAAATTTTTCTTTGATCTGTTTTTTTAAATCTACTACTGTTTCTTTGTTTTTATTTATTTTATTTTCTTTGATCTGTTTTTTTAAATTCATAAATTTCTTTTTTGATTTTAATTAATTATTAATTTATTCAAGTGAATATATTTTAAATCCATCTTCACTTATTTCATAAGGAACTAATGCATAACTATGATTAACACCTCTCATTTTTACAATTTCTGTTAATAACATTCTTCTATCTTCTTGGCTTGATTGATATAATGTAATAAGCCCATCAAATATAAAGAAATCTTTTTGAAATTTTAAATCTTTTCTTTCACTTGAAGTAAGTTCATAAGTGCTAAAAGATGTTATTCCTAATCTATTAAAATTTGAAATTAATAATAATAATGATTTTCTGTAATTTATTTCATTAACTAAAACTAATGAAAGCATTGATAATGAATCAATAACAACAATTTTTGCATGATTTTGTTGTATTACACTTTCAATATCAGTTATAATAGATCCAAAAACATAAGTTTCAGAATCTGCAGATCCTTGTAATTTTGATGTTGGATCTTCACCATCAATTATAAGCAATTTACTTTCAATTAATTGATCAATATCAGTAAAGTTTGGAAATGCTTCTTTTACATTTTTTATTATTTTTTCTGATCTTTCTTCCATACTAATAAATACACCAGGTATTCCTTTCTTTGCATTATGATATAATATTTCAAAACACATTAATGTTTTTCCAGCTCCTGGACCTCCTGCAATTAGTACTTGACTTTTTGAGGGTATTCCACCTTTTAACATTTTATCAAGTCCTTCAATACCTGTTTCAATAATATCATTATTTTCCATTAATAACACCAATTAATATTTTTATTTTATATTTATTATTTTATCTATTATT
>CAZRZO010000002.1:21693-22849 GCA_964604635.1 Microcaldota archaeon
TATTATTGTTCTACTTATTTTTTTAATATTTATTTTATAATTTTGAAAATCTTTTTGGGATCATTCTCGGAATACTATCTATAATTTGATATTTTGCTTTGCATTTACTACAAATTAAATAACCTGAAACAATATTTATTTCTAAACATTTATCACAAATTGATTTATGATTTTTATTCTGTTTGATTTTTTTGATTAATTCATTTTTAAATCCGCAGAATATATCACATTCATATAATTTTGATTTTTTATTTGTTTTTGTATTTTTATTATCTTCTTCTATTGTTTTTAATTTTTCTTGTATTTTTAGTGGAAAAGTTTTACATTCTGGACATATTAAAATATCAATTAATTTATATTGCATATATTTCATTTATTATTTAGTTTATTTTTTCTTTTTTGCTATAATTTGATAAATAGTATCAAATGCCTTTTGATTGAAGATTTCAATAGTATAATATTTTTTAAGTATATTAGCAAGTTTTTTATTATTTGGAATATTTTTATATATTTCAAAAATCTTTTTAAATTCAACATAGTTTTTTCCTGCTGAAAATCTAGCAAGAATTGGTATTATATTATAAATATAAAAACTACCTAATTTTTGTTTTATATTATTTTCTGATTTTCCAATACTTACTAATCCTGTGTAATACTTATTTACTCTTGCAAACTCTGCAGCAGATTTATCCATATCTATTGATGCATGAAATGCAAATCCACTTAATACTACATCAAAACAATTATCTCTAAATGGTAATGCTTCAAATAATCCTTGTACTTTATTGCAACTAATAACTGAATTTTCAAGCATTTCAATAGAATAATCAAGCAATACTATATTACTTTTGATTTTTTTGTTAAATAATTTAGCCATAAATCCAGGTCCTGCACCTGCATCTAAAACAAATGGTCTTTTTATTTTTAATTCATTGATTTTTTCAGCAATATTATTTATTATAAAATTTCTCCAATTATTTACTTGAAAAAAGGTTATTAATTGATTTGTTTTTTCATAATCTTTTGATATATGATGATAAGCAGAATAAACTTTTTTTGAATTTTTACCTAATCCATTTGTCATTTTATCAAAATTATTATTTAATTTAATTATTATAATTTATTATAATATTATAATATTATATTTGTTATATTT
>CAZRZO010000002.1:22949-65313 GCA_964604635.1 Microcaldota archaeon
TTAATTTAATTATTATAATTTATTATAATATTATAATATTATATTTGTTATATTTATTATAATTCAGTATTATATTTATTCTAAAAATGATATAATGATCAAATATTTAAAATTATTAAAATATGTAGAATCAATAAATAAAAAATTTAAATGTATTTATTGTGGTAGTGAAACATATGTTTTGAATAATATTGGGGTTTGTTCAAATTGCGAAAATATAATTGCTCTTCCAACAAGGGTTTTAGTAAAAAAAGACTTAGAAACAATTACTAAAATTAATTTAATCAATAAAAACTTAATAGAACAAAATATAAAACCTGAAAATTTTGAAAATGCAATAAAAATTTATGATGAATTAATTTTAGATAAAAATAATAGTGGTTATTTATATACAAAAGCAATATTATTAATCAAATATTCAAATTATAATTCAGATCAAATTAATTATAATAGATTTGGGTTTATGGAAGAAAATTCAGAATTTAATGAAAAATCAATCCAATTAATTTCAGAGTCTAAATTTCTTTTATATAAAATAATTTCAACTTGTAATTCAAATATTAATAATAATATTAGTTCATTTAATGAAATTTATTTGATGTTTTTATCTAATATAAAATTAAAAAAATTAAAACAAGCTAAAATATCTTTGAATTTAATTAAAAAATTCAATGAAAACTATATTTTTGAATATGCTCAATTATTATTTAATGTTGCAATCAAAAATTTTAATGGTGCACTACTCAATATTGAAAATTTATTAAAAGATAATAATTTTTCCATAAATGTATTATTTTATTATTCTTTTATCTTATTTAATAAGAATAAATACAATCAAAGTAAAAAAATTTTGAATATTTTGCAAAAATACATAAACAACAATAATTTAAATAATTTAAATGAATATATAGCAATAGAGCAAAATAAATGATAATAATGAAATCAAAATTAAGTTTTAAAACACTTAAACAAATATATACATTAAAATTTATTGTACTAAATATAGGATTATTTATTTTATATTATTTCATTTTTGATTTTTTTATAAAAATACAAAATAATGGTGCATTGCTACTTAATGTTCCTGTTTATATTCTATATTTACTATTTGCAACAGCATCAATAATGATGACAATAAGCATTGCATTAATTATAAAATCAGTAAAGAAAACAATATCTTATGTTGGTAGTGGATTTGGGATTTTTTCTAGTATTTTTAGTGGTGTAATTGCTGGATGTGGATGTTCATTTCCACTTTTATTTAGTATTATTGCATTATTAGGTTTAAATTCTTCTTATGCAATTCTTTTAGATAATATTTTTTCAAATTATGCTTCTTTAATTTTTTTTGTATTAAGCCTTGTTAATATTTTAATGATTTTTTATTTATTAATTCAATTTAATAGTTCAAATATATGTAAAATAAAAAAATCAAAAAAACAAAGAAATAATAAGATTTTATGAACGCAAAAAAATTAAGTATTAAAAAGAAAATTAAAAGTAAAAAAAACAATAAACAAAAACCACTAAATTCAATTAATAATAAGCAAAATAATAAAAACAATTTAAATTTTAATGATATTAATCAGGAAATTTTAATTGAAGAACTTTTGATACAAAAAATATTAAATATTAATGAAAATAAAATAATACTAAATTTAAAAACAAAAGATCAAAAGAAATCAAAAACAAAATATAATGAATTAAATATTAATGAAAATTCAATGTTATTAAAAGCAATAATAACTAATTTTACAACTACAATCTCAAAAATAAATTATAAAAATGGTTTATTTGTTGGTAAATTACTATATCAAAGTTATAAGAAAAAATATATTTATGCTTGGTATCAGGAATCTATTGATTATTTAATTGATTTTTTAGAATTGTGTGGTTATAAAGATATCTTATTCTCAGTATTTTCAGATAAAGTAGTAATAAAAATACCAAATTTTCAATATAATTTAAATTTGAATCTGCATACATTTGAATCTGGCTTAATTTCAGGATTTATAAGTAGTTCTAAAAATAAATTCATGTTTGCAAGAGAATTAGAATGTTCTAATAATAATTCAGATATTTGTGAATTTGCTTGTGATGAATACGATATTTTTAGTCCAAATATTACAGACATTAATCAAACAATTGAAAAATTCATGATTTATTTTTTCAATAATATTAAAGATAATACAAATAAATTAAAGTTTAATTATTCAAATAATACATATTCACAATCTTATTACTATTTATCTACTTTTCCATTAATTTTTAATAATACTTTAAACGAGTATATGAAACAAATATTTAGATATATTGCAATCCAATTTAATCATAACTTATTTAAACAATTCATCAAAATAAATAAAAGTAATCAAAAACAATTTTTCAAGCAAATACAGCAGATATTAAATTTATTAGATATTGATTTTAAGGTAAATAAGATAAAACCATTAAATGTTCAATTATTATTTAATCATTTAAATTCAAAATCAGAATTTATTGATTTATGTATAATATTCTTTAATAATCTAATTAAAGGGTATTCAAAAGAATTAAAACCTAAAATAATTATTAATAATGAAAAATATTCTTTAATATTGTCTTAAATATAATTATTTTAATTTATATATTTTATTAAATAAACTTACTAAACAATCAAGATTTTTATATTTTATGTGAAAAATATGGCCCTAGAATTTATGGATAAAATTTCTAAATTTATTCCATCAATAAAATCACCAAAAACACCATTATCATTAAAGGAAAAATTATATTGGACAGGTATTGTTCTTGTTGTGTATTTTCTTCTTTATAATACATTTGCAATTGGTGTTAATCAAGCAGAAGTAACAAATCCTTTGTTTGAATTAATAAGTATTATATTTGCTGCAAAAATCGGAAGTCTGATAACAATTGGTATTGGTCCAATTGTATTAGCTAGTATTTTACTTCAATTATTTAATGGAGCAGGACTCATAAAATTTGATTCAAATAATATGGAAGAAAAATCTAGGTTCCAAAGCCTTCAAAAACTAGTAGCAATAGTCCTTGGATTTGCTGAGAGTTTTATATTTGTTTATACTGGTTATATTCCTATTTCTAATCCGTCTATGATGGGTATTGTTATTCTTCAATTAATGATAGGTGCAATAACAATTATATTCTTAGATGAAATAATGACAAAATGGGGTGTAACTTCTGGAATTAATATGTTCATTGCATCTGGAGTATCTTATGATATTATTGCTGGAACTTTTGGAATTCTAATACCTGGTGCAATATTAGCAATACAAACAGGAGGTGCAACAGCAATTTCAGGAGCAGTTCTTGCATTCGCACCAATCATATTTTCAATAATTGTTTTCTTAATAAGTATTTATGCTTATGAAATAAAAGTAGAATTACCACTAGTATTTGAACAATTGCGAGGTGTTGGTGGTAGATTACCAATACCATTTTTATATGTTAGTGTATTGCCAGTAATTCTAGCAACATCTCTAGAAATGAGTTTAACTGTATGGTTTAGAGTATTAGCACACGTACAAGGGATTTTTGGAAATTTTGCAAAATTTATTGCATTTTATCAGCCAATTAATGGACAATTGCAATTAAATGGTGGATTGGTTTATTTAATTTCTCCTACATTTCCATTACCTTATCCTTCTCCTGCTGGTATTGGTGGTTATAGACAATATTTCACATATTTAGCAACACACACAACACAATTATTTTTACCTTTTGGTGGATTTATTAATATTCCTGAATCAATTCATATTATTGTTTATACAGTAGTTCTGATTGTACTTTGTATTATATTTGGTAAATTCTGGATTGAAATGACTGGACAAAGCCCAAAGCATGTTGCTAGTCAATTACAATCTGTTGGATGGCAAATCCCAGGATTTAGAAGAGATCCAAGAGTTGTTGAAAATGTATTGAATAAATATATTCCAACAGTAACAGTACTTGGTAGTATTTTTGTTGGTTTGCTAGCAGCATTTGCAACACTAACTGGTGCACTAGGAACTGGTATGGGTATTTTATTGACAGTTGGAATTATTTTCATGTTATACCAACAACTAGAACAAGAGCATCTTTATGAAGCTTACCCAATACTAGAGAAAATAGCAAAATAAAGAATTGCATTATATAATTATTACTTTTATATCTGAATAAAAGTAAAAAAATAAAAACAACAAAAAAGCAAAACATTAAAATAAGTGGATTAATGGAAAGCAATAATGAAAATGAAAAATATGAGAAAAAAGAAATTAATGATATTGAAAAAGAAACAAATAAAATTGAAACTGAAATGGAAATACAAAAACATACAGCAGAAGATGAATATAATAAAATATCAAAAGAATTTTTAACTTTAAAATCAAATGAAAAAAAATTAGAAAAGAAAATAGAAGAAAACAAAGAACAAAATAATAATAATTTCATTAAATTTATAATAAGTCTTGAAAAAAACAAGTATTTTATTTTAGCAATAGCAATAATAATAATTTTAATTGGTATTTATTTAAGAATTGGAATGCTAAAATATACTGGTTTATTTGAACCTGATGGATTTTTTCATTATTCAATAATGCAACAAATAATTGCAAATCATTTTATTGAACCAGTTAATACAATTTATTCTGGTTTCCCTATTTCTCATTATATTGAAGAACCTGATGGGCTTTATTATGTTACTATTATTCCTTATTTCATTCTTAGATTTTTTAATGTAAGTTTATACAATTTAATGAGAATAATTCCAGTTCTATTTGGAATTGCAGATATAATCGGTTGTTTCTTTTTAATTAAATTTCTTTCAAAAAATAATTATCTCTCTTTATTAGCAATGTTTTTTGTTGCGATCTCAAATGGTGATATTGCAAGAACTGCTGCATTAGTGTATAGAGGTGATGGTTTTATTACTATTTTTATGATAATTACACTAATTTTAATATTAAAAACACTTCAATCAAGAAATAATAAAAAATATATTTTTGCTTTAGGGGCTGGAATAATATCTGGAATTGGTATTGGTGTTTGGAATGGTTCCCCATTCACATTACTTATTTTTATTCTTTCGATGTTTTTTATTATTATTTATTCATTTTTAATTTCAAATAAAAATTATGCATATAATTCTATTTTATTAGTTTTTGCTCTTCTCATATCTCATTTAATTCAGAAATTATTTTATTATTTAACAATAATTCGTGTAAAATTACCATTTACTGATTGGCATTTTTTCATCTTCCTTATACCTTTATTGATTTTTTCAATTATTTCATTTTATTTGATCAAAACAAACAAGCCAAAATTTATTATGAAAAGCTTTAACAATAGATTATTTTTTATTATACTTTTAATTATTATTGCTGTTATAATTCTACTTTCTGTTTTTTATAATTACATACTATTTGCTTCAACTGGGTATGGGATGTTAAGTAGAAATAGTCCTTTAGGTATTACTATTGAAGAATTATTACCTCCAACTTATGCATTTGTATTTGCATCTTTCTATTATCAACTTTATTTAGCTCCAATTGCAATATTATTATTTTTTAGTATTTTAATTTTTATTAAATTATATAATAAATTTTATTCTAAGTTTAAAAAACTTAATTTTCAAAGCATTGATAAAAATTATACTGGAAATTCATTAGCTTTTCTTATTATTTTAGCTTATTTTATATTAACATCTTATTTGCAATATACTGCAATAAGATATAATTCTCTTGTTTCAATTCCAATTGCATTATTTTCAGCATATACAATTTATTTAATAAGTATACTTGTTTTTAAGTTATTCAAAAAAATATTTAAATCAAAACAAAATTTACTATATTATGCATTTATAGCTTATATTGCTGTTTTATTTTTATTCTTTTTTTATTCTTTTATGTTTTCACATATTCAAGCATATTCATCAAGGCAAGCAGATAATATAAATCCATCATTTTTAAGTGCAATGACTTGGTTGAAGAATAATAGTCCTAAAAATGCAACTGTTTTAGCTTTATGGCCTGATGGATCTGTTATTGAAGGATGGGCACATAGAAGAAGTTCAATGGATAGTGTTAGTGGTCAAATAGCATCAAATATATACCCATTTGCTAAATTTGTTTTTAATTCAAGCAATGATTTCCAATATTTATCTTCAATTCATAAGCCAAATTATTTAGTTGTTAGATATTTCTGGTTTTATGAATTAGGTGGAATTGCACAAGAAGCAGAATTAAATATAAGTAATCCTAATATTTCGTCTCAATATAGCTATGTAATGATGAATTCTCTGAATATAACTAAAAATGCAAGTGCAATAAATTATTTATTCACTTCAAGAAATTTTGATGTAAAATTTGTTACTAAATCAAGTAAAAGTGGAACAAAATTTGCAGCATATCTTTTGCAACCAAGGATACGTCCACAATCTATCCGCAATATTATATTTTATAATGAAACAAATAAAAATTATTCAATTGCAACTGCAAATACATTGTTTCCAACATTAAACTTTAGTTTATTGATTTATTATTCTGGACATAATATTGAAGGTGGTGCAATAATTGGTCCAAAACTTCTAAAGTCAAATATGTTTAAGTTCTTAATTCTATGTAATAATTTTGAATGTCCTTTTAATAGTAATACTATTTCATTAAATTTAGTTTATTCATCTAATGATACTAGAATTTATAAAATAAATTACTTAAATTAATTTTTTTATTCCTATATTATTTTCAATTATTCACTAAAAATTCACAAAACATTTATATATGATAAAGATGCATAACATCTTTAAAAGATATAAAAGGTGAATAAAATGTTAAAATTGAAATTGAGACAAGATACAATAGACAAAAAAACAAATGAAAACAGAACAGATATAATCATAAAAGAGAAAACATCAAATAAAGTAAAATCATTACCAACTAATAATAGTTATTTTAAAAAAGGTCAAGAATTTTATGAAGAAGCAGTAAATGAATTAAAAGAAATTCTTAATACTGAATCAATATCTGAAGCATCTCTTGAAACTCTTTCTTTATTCGAATATTCACAATTAAGATTCAGTACAATTCATATTACTAATACTTATTCTATTAAAGATGAATTAAAAGAAGAATATGAAAAACAAGAAAAAACATTAAAAGAATTGGAAAAAAGAACATTAAAAGAAATAGAAAAGATTGATAAATTAAAAAATCTATATTCATTAAATTTAGTTTTAATTGAAGAACAACTAGAAGATTTAGTTATAAAATTTAATAATGTTAATTCTTCAGAGTCTAATAAGTTTAGTCCTAATATATATTCAAAATTTGCTAAAAAAAGTGAATATATAGCAAGTAAGCATAATGAAAGAAAAGAATTAATAAAGGATATATTTGGATCTGAAAATATAAATTTTAAAAAGGAATTAGCAGCAGAGCAAAAATATACTAAAGAAGCAAAAGAATATTACACAATTTATTCTAATTTGAAAAATACTTAAATTTTTTAGTAAAATATAAAAAATACATGATAAAAACTTAAAATATTTTATAATATATTTTAGTTTTTTAGAATTATTTATACTAATTAAATGTAATAAAATATTATTATTATTATTTTATGCTTTTTTATTTTTTGTTTTTTATTTTGTCATAATATTTCATTTATTAATGTAATTGTATACTATATTATAATACTAATTACATGTTTTTTATATATTAATTTTTCTGGTTTTTTAAAAATAAGTTTTATTTCATTTGCTCTGAATTTTAGTAAACTATTATTTTTTATTTAATAATAAATAATAAGTAATTTAAATAATTAATTAGATATTATTTAAAATTGGTTTTTTAATGTTAAATCATAAAAAGATACAAGAGAAATGGCAAGCTAAATGGGAGCAAGCAAAATTATATGAATCTGAAATTAATGACAAGCCAAGTTTATTAGTTACTGCTGCAATTCCTTATACAAATATGCCTCAACATATAGGTCATTTGAGAACTTATGGGACTTGTGATATTTATGCAAGATATATGCGAATGAATGGTTACAATGTCTTATTCCCAATGGGTTTTCATGTAACAGGAACTCCAATAATTGCAATAGCAAAAAAAATTAAAGCAGAAGATCAGGATTTAATTAATACACTAAAAACATTTAATATTTTAGATGAAGATATAAAAAAAATGGAAGATCCTTATTTTATTGCCGATTATTTTGTTAAAATGACAGAAAAAGGTATGAGATTAGCTGGGTATAGTATTGATTGGAGAAGAAAATTTATTTCAATTGATCCTTTATTTAGTAAAATGATTGAATGGCAATTTTATAAATTAAAAGAATATGGTTTTCTAGTCCAAGGATCTCATGCTGTTGGATGGTGTCCAAATGAAAAAAACGCAGTTGGTCAACATGATACAAAAAAAGATATACAACCAGAACTAGAAGAAGTAACAGCAATAAAATTTAAAAGCATTAATGAAGATATTTTTTTTATATGCGTAACTTACAGACCAGAAACAATATATGGCGTTACAAATTTATTTATAAATGAAAATCAAGAATATGTAGTAGCAGAAATAAATAATGAAAAATATTATTTATCAAAACAAAGTGCAAATATTCTTAGTAATCAATTTAAAATTAAAGTTTTAAAAGATATTAGTCCAAAAGAATTATTAGAAAAAAAAGCAATTAATATAACAAATAAACAAGAACTTCCAATATTTAATGGTTCTTTTGTAAAACCAGATAAAGGAACAGGAATTGTTATGTCTGTTCCATCTCATGCTCCTTTTGATTATATTGCATTAGAAACCTTAAAAAAACAAGGTACTAATATTAACTTTGAATATAAAAAATTAATTGATATTGAATCTTTTAAAGGTGTGAAAATAGGTAGAACTGTTAATAATGTTTTAAAACAGAAAATTAAAGTTAATGAAAATTATATTCCTGCATTAGCTTATTTGAAAATAATAGAAGCAGAAACTAATACATCTATATTTGATGAGAGTACAGTAGAAGCAGCAACAAAATTAGCTTATAAAGAGGAATCACATTTTGGTATAATGTTAGTTGGGAAGTATAAAGGTAAAAAAGAAAAAGAAATAAGAGAACATATTAAACAGGATTTAATAAAAGAAAATAATTCTTTTAAAATTCATATAATTGCTAATGATGATGAGGTTATTTGTAGGTGTGGTTCTAAAATAATGGTAAAAATAATAGAGAATCAATGGTTTATTAATTATGGTGATATTGAATGGAAAAAGAAAGTAAAAGAATATTTTAAAGATATTAAAATATATCCCAAAAAATTAAGAAATTTATTTGAATTAACAATAGATTGGATAGATTTAAGACCAACAGAAAGAGCACAAGGATTAGGTACTAGATTTCCATTTAATAAAGATCATATAATAGAATCTTTATCAGATTCAACAATTTATATGGTTTTTTATACTTTTTCTAATATTCTAAGACAATATAATATAAATGAAAATCAATTAAAACCAGAATTTTTTAGTTATGTATTACAGAATAAAGGAAATATTAAAGATGTTGCAGAAATAACAAATATTGATGAGCAAATAATAAAAAAATCCAAAGAATCATTTGAATATTGGTATAGTGGATTAATGTCAAGGCATTCTGGTGCTGATTTAATTTCGAATCATCTTGTAATGTATATTTTTAATCATATTGCTTTATTGGAAAAGAAATTTTGGGTAAAACAAATTATTATAAATGGTCTTGTATCTTATGAAGGCCAAAAAATGAGTAAAAGTTTAGGGAATGTAATTCCATTAATTGAAGGTATTAATCAATTTGGTATAGATCCTCTTAGATTCTTAGAAATAGTAACTTCTGATATTGATTCTGATTCAAATTTTTCAGTAAAAGCAGTAAATGGAATTACATCTAAATTAGAATTTTTAAATAATTTGATAGAAAAAATAAATAGTTTTCAAACAAGTGAATTAAAACATATTGATTTTTGGCTTTATTCAAAATTGAATTCAAAAATAAAAGATTCAACTAATTATTTAAATTTAATATTATTTAGAGAAGCATATAATGAAATCTTTTATAACACAATACAAGAAATTAAATGGTATTTTGATAGAGGTGGATCAAATCAAATTGTATTAAGGGATGTTATTGAAAATATTGTTCTAATGTTATCTCCTGTTATGCCACACATAACTGAAGAATTTTGGAGTATTCTTGGAAAAAATGACTTTATTTCAAAACAAAAATGGCCATCATATAATGAATCACTAATTAATCCAGATATTGAATATATTGAAAAATTATTTGTTAATACAATAAAAGACATAAATAAAACAATTGAATTATCTTCTAGAATTACAAATAATAAAAATAAACAAATTAAGCAAATTAAAATAATTATTGCAGATGACTGGAAAACAGAATATTTCAATAAATTAGTTGAAACAAAAAATATTTCTCAAATAATAAATCAAGAAAATTCAGAAGTAAAAAAAGAAATAGCAGCAAAATTTTTATCTCAATTTTCAAGTAAATTAAAAATTATTAAGAAAATACCTAATATTAATTCAAAAAAAGTATTTGACATATTTAATGAATCAATTGAATTTTTATCTAAAAAATATAATTCTGAAATAGTGATAGAGCAAGAATATAATTCAACATCAAAAAGATCTTTTAGATCATTTTTAGATAAGCCAAGCATTGATATTACTTGGAATTAATATGAAAATAAATAATAATATAATTAAATTAGCTTTAATAGTCCATGGCAATGTTCAAGGTGTTGGATATAGAGTATTTGTTCAAAATATTGCAAATAAACACAATATTAAAGGACTAACAAGAAATGTTTCAAATGGATCTGTTGAAATTTTAGCAATTGGAATTGAAGAAAATTTAAATAAATTTATTGATAATATAAATATTTCAACAAAATATAATATATCTGTTTTTAATATTGAAAAGTATGATGATAAAAATATAATAAATAATTTGTTTAAATTAACAACAATAAATCAGGATAAATTCATAATTGAAAAAACAAAAGTAATAGAAGATAAATAATAAATCTATTTTTTATTTAATACTTAAAGATAAGTGAAATAATGCCTACTAATGTTTCAGTACTAAAAAAATATTTACCTGATCAAGTAATTGATTCTTTATTAAAGCAAGGTATTACAACTTTAAATCCTTTACAAGAAACAGTATTTAAAAAAGGAATTCCAATTAATAATATTTTAATATCTTCCCCAACAGCAAGTGGAAAAACATTAATTGCTGAAATAATATGTTTGAATAATATAATAAAAAATCAAAAAAAAGCAATATATGTAGCACCAATGAAAGCATTAGTAATGGAAAAATACAATGATTTTAAGAAAACTTACCCTTATTTAAAATCAATAGTATCTATTGGTGATTTGGATAATAAAAATGAATATCTTTCTAATTTTGATATAATATTTGTCTCTACTGAAAAATTAGATAGCCTTATTAGACATAATATTAAATGGTTAAATAAAGTAGGTTGTATAATTTTTGATGAAATTCATTTAATTGATGATTTATCTAGGGGTGTTACATTAGAACTTCTTATAACAAAATTAAAATCAAAAAACTTACAAATTATTGGATTAAGTGCTACAATAGGCAATGATGAAGAACTAAGTAAATGGATTAATGCAGAAATCTTCAAAAGTAATTATAGACCAACAAAATTAAGAAAAGGTGTTTTATTTGATTCAAAAATATATTATGAATTAAAAAGTAAAAAAACAAATTTAAATTCTAAAAATCCAGATTCTTTATTAGCTCTTGCTGATGATTCTTTATCAAAAAACAAGCAAATTTTAATTTTTTATTCAACTAAAAAAAATACTGAAAATGAAGCAAATAAATTATCTAAATTTATTTCTAAAAAATTAAACAATGAAGAAAAACAAAAACTTATTAAAATTAGTAATAAAATATTGAAAGTTCTTGAAACACCAACATTGCAATGTATTAAAATATCAAATCTAGTTAAAGACGGTGTTGCATTTCATCATAGTGGATTATTGAGTAAACAAAGAACTTATATAGAAGAAGCATTTAAAAATAATTTAATTAAAATAATATGTTCTACAACAACACTTTCTCTTGGTATTAATCTTCCAGCACATACTGTTTTAGTAAAAAATATTTACAGATTTAATAATTATTCATCTAATTTAATAAATACTAATGAAGTATTGCAATTATTTGGAAGAGCAGGAAGACCAAAATATGATAAAGAAGGTATTGGACTTATTTTTTTAAATTCAAAAAAAGATTTTGAAAAAGTTTTTAAGAAATATATTAATGCAAAACCAGAAGATATTTATTCTAAATTAGCTATTGCACCATTGCTCAGATCTCATATTTTAGCATTTATAAGCCAAAATTTTTTAAATAGTTTAAAAGATATTGAAAATTTCATTTCACAAACATTTTATGGTTTTCAATACCATAATGCTGATAAAATAAAAATAATAATAATAAATATTTTAAAGGAATTAAATTTCTGGAAATTTATTGAGATTGAAGATGAAAATTTTAATGATATAGATACTAAATTTAAAGCAACTAGGCTAGGAAAAAGGATAAGTGAATTATATATAGATCCATTATCTGCAAATTGGATTGTTAATGTATTAAAAGATATTAGCAAATTAAATAATATTAATGTAAAATCTATTAATTATACAAAAATAGATTATGAATTAGTTATTTTATATTTAATTTCAAATACTCAAGAATTAAAACCTTATAATAAAATTATTAAAGAATCAAATTTTTTGTTTCCAATTTATAAAGATATTGGTATTGATTTTTATAATGAAAATGAATTTAATTTTAATTATGCTTTAAATGCTTTTACAACTTCATTAATGTTAAAAAATTGGATTGAAGAATTAAGTGATAATAATATAATTACAAAATATTCCATAACTCCTGGATTTTTATATGCAAAACTTTTAAATGCTGATTGGATATTATATTCAATAATAGAAATTTCAAAGATACTTCATATACCTATTAATAAATTTATTGAAATTAGAATAAGATTAAAATATGGTATTAAAGCAGAATTATTAAATTTGACAAGACTTGATTATATTGGAAGAGTAAGGGCAAGACTTCTTTTTAAAAATGAAATAAAAACTATTTCAGATGTTAAACAGAATGAAGAAAAATTAATTTCATTACTTGGTAATGATATTTCACACAAAATATTATCTCAGATTAATTTTGAAAATAATATTAATTCAAAATAATTCAATATTAAAAAAATAAAGATGATATTATGCAAATAATTAATGAGCTTAAAAAAAAACCAGTTGAAGGTAATTTAAAAATTTCTGCTGAAGATTTTATTGTTGAAGAAATAACAAATAATAATACTGTTCTTGAATTGGATAAATCTTTTTCATTAATGCCTTATAACCAAATTCAACCACAAAAAGATAAAAAACAAGATCTTAAATTTTGTTTATTTATTTTACAAAAAAAGAATTGGAATACAATTCAAGCATTAACAGCAATAGCAAAAAAGCTAAGAAAAAGTTTTAAATCAGTAGGATTTGCAGGTACAAAGGATAGAACTTCAATTTCAACTCAATTATCAACAGTGTTTGGTGTTGATCCTGACCAATTATTAAATTTAAGAATAAAAGATATTAAAATAAATGGGGCTTGGATAATTAATAAAAAAATAGAATTAGGAGATTTACTTGGAAATAGATTTAGTATAAAAATTACAAATACAGAAATAAATGGTTCAATTGAAGATGCTGTTAAAAGTTTTAATAATGTTTTTCCTAATTATTTTGGGAAACAGAGATTTGGCAATAGAAATAATAATTATTTAGTTGGTATGGAATTATTGAAGGGAAATTTTGAAGGTGCTGTTATGAAATTTTTAACAGATGCAGAAAATGAATTAAATGAAACTTCAAAACAAGCAAGAATTAAATTATATAATGAAAGAGATTTCAAAAAAGCATTAGAATATTTTCCAAGATATCTTAAATATGAAAGATTAATTTTAAATTATTTAGCTTTATATCCTTCAGATTATGCAAATGCACTAAGAAAACTTCCAAGAAATCTAAATTTAATTTTTCTTCATTCTGTTGAAGCATTTATTTTCAATAAAGAAGTAAAGAACATAATAAAAAATAATTCTTTAATAGAAGACATCAATTTTACTTGTGCAAAGAATAAATTTGGATTTCCAGATATAACACAAATTACAAAAATAGATAAAAAAGAACAGAAAAATAATAAAAATTATTTTTATGTTGTAAATATTATGGGGTATGATTCACAAATAAACAATATTGAAAAAGAAATATTAAATGAATTAGAACTTGAGCAAGATATGTTTAAAGTAAAAAGAATGCCTGAATTAAATTGTAAAGGTTCTTTTAGAACATTATTTTCTCCTTTTTTTAATTTTAATTCAAAAATTAATAAAGAAACTAAAGAACTTGATATTAAGTTTCTATTACCCAAATCTTCATATGCTACTGTTTTTTTAAATGAATTAGTTAATGAAAAAAAATAAAAATATTTTCAATAAATTTTTTTATTTATCTTATTATTAAATTATTCAATATGTTTTTAATTTTTGAAATTCTATAAAATATTAAATTTTTATATAAATTAAAAGAAATACAAATTTAAAATAAACTATATAAATAATTATGTTGTAATATTTTTATGGAAAAATTAATATTCCTAGGAACTGGATGCCCAATGTATAAAGGAAAAGCTAGGGGTGAAAGTTCAATTTATTTCAATAATTTACTTTTAGACTGTGGTGCTGGGACTGTAAATAAATTAAATAAACTTAATTTAATAAATAATATAGATACAATATTGATAACACATTTACATAAAGATCACATTAATGATATTTTTAAATTAATCTCTTTTTTAAATATTGCATCAGAAGGTAAAACAATAAATATATTTTCTCCGCCAGGATTAAATAAAATATTAAATGTTTATAAAACTCATTTAGGGCTTTCATCAAAATATTTTATTAATATTGATAAAATCAAAGTTAATGAAGGAATAATAGAAAATATCAATATAAATGATAAATTAGTAAGTTCTTATAAAATGGATCATAGGGTAATAAATTATGGTTATTTAATTAAATCTAATAATATAAAATTATTTTATAGTGGTGACACAAGAAAATATAAAATACCAAAGTTAAGTGTTGACTATTTAATACATGAATCAACTGGTTTAGAAAAACATAAAAAGATTATAAAAAAAGTAGGACATAGTACTGCAAAAGATGCTGCATTAACTGCTAATGAAATGGGCGCAACAACTCTTTTTTTAACACATATTAATAATTGGCTTAATAAAGATGTAGATATTTTAGAAGAAGCACAGAAATATTTTAATGGTAATATACACGTAGTAAAAGATTATGATATTTTTAAATTAAAGTTAAAATTAAGAAAATAATTTTTATTATATAAAAAATAGAATAAGATAAAATGAAAAATAAATTTGAAATATTAAATACTGATATCTTAATTATAGGTGCTGGTGGCGCTGGTTTAAGGGCAGCAATTGAAGCTTATGATAGAAATAATAACACAAAAATAATTATTGTTTCAAAATCTCTTTTAGGAAAAGCTCATACTGTTATGGCAGAAGGTGGAATTGCTGCTTCTATTGGTGATGTAGATTCTAAAGATAATTGGAAAGTTCATTTTGCAGATACTTTAAGAGAAGGTGTTTATTTAGGTAATTGGAAAATGATTGAAATTTTAGTAAAAGAAGTACCTGAAAGAATTTATGAACTTGAGCAATATGGTGCATTATTTGATAGAACAAAAGAAGGAAAAATAATGCAAAGAGCATTTGGTGCACATACTTACAAAAGATTATGCCATATAGGTGATAAAACAGGATTAGAAATTATTAGAGTTCTTGAAGTTCAAATTTTAAAACGAAATATTACTATTTTAGATGAATTACAAATTACAAAAATATTTAAAAATAATAATAAAGTAATAGGTGCAATTGGAATTGATTTTAAAACAGGTAAATTTGTTGTAATAAATTGTAATGCAGTAATAATAGCAAGTGGTGGATCTGGAAAATTATATAAAATAACTTCAAATTCATTAGAATCAACAGGTGATGGTCTTGTTTTAGCTTATGATTTAGGTTGTGAATTAAGTGATATGGAAATGGTCCAGTTTCATCCAACTGGTATGGTTTATCCTCAAGGTGTAAAAGGTTTATTAGTAACAGAAGGTATAAGGGGTGAAGGAGGTATATTACTTAATAATAAAAATGAAAGATTTATGAAAAAATATTCACCAGAAAAAATGGAATTAGATGCTAGAGATATTGTTGCTAGAGCAATATATAATGAAATAAAAATAGGAAATGGAACAGAACATAATGGTGTTTATTTAGATATTTCGCATAAAGGTGCAAGTTTTATAAAAAAGAAACTTCCAGCAATGTATGAGCAATATAAAGAATTTGCTGATATTGATATTACTAAGCAAAAAATGGAAGTAGCACCAACTGTTCATTATCATATGGGTGGTATAAAAGTAAATCCAGAAACAAATGAAACAAATATAAAAGGAGTATTTGCTGCTGGAGAAGTTGCATCAGGTGTTCATGGTGCAAATAGACTAGGTGGAAATTCATTAGCAGATATTTTAGTATTTGGGAGAAGAACTGGTATTTCTTGTTCTAAATATATACAAAAAATCAAGAAAAAAACAAATAATAAAATAAGTAAAATAATGCAAATACAAATAAACGAAGAAATAAAAAGAATATATTCTTATCTTAATTCTAATTTAAAGAAATCAAAAATAAAACAAAAAATCAATAAAAAAATATTAATTTATGAATTATTAGATTCATTAAAAATAACAATGAATAATAATGTTGAAATTATAAAAAATCAAGAGGGTTTAACAAAAGCATTAAGTAAAGTATATGAAATAAGAAAGATTTTAAAAACAAAAGATAGTAAAGTAAATGGCACTACATTATATAATAGAGGATTGTTTGCGCGTTTAGAACTTGAAAATGAATTAATTATTGCTGAATGTATAATAAAAAGTGCAATTAAACGAAAAGAGAGCAGAGGAACACATTTTAGAACTGATTTTCCTAAAAAATCAAAAGAGTGGAAAAAAAATATAATATGCAAAAAAGAAAATAATTTATTAAAATTAACAACAATATCTATTAATAAACTTCCAAAACATTTATTATTTGTTGGTATTGAAAAATATGATTAAATTTATAAATATCAAATAAAATCAAAAAAAAGAATTAAATGTATAAAATAATAAAAATTTATAGTTCTGAAGAAAATAAATTCAAAAATTATAAAGTTCCAATCAATGAAGGTATGGTTGTTTTAGATGCTGTTATTTATGTGCTTGAGCATTTTGATTCTACTATTGGTGTTAGGTGGAATTGTAAAGCAGCAAGATGTGGATCTTGTGGTGCTGAAATTAATGGAATTCCAAAATTAATGTGCAAAACAAGAATTGATTCAATAGAAGGAGATATAACAATAGAACCAATTAAAGTTTTTAAAAACTTAAAGGATCTTGTTCCTGATGTTTCTGATGTTTGGAAAACAAAAAAACAAATTCCTTATTTTGAAATGATTAAAGAATATAGCAATAAAAAAAATAAAGCTTCAACAAAATATATGAAAATTTATAATATAGATATTGAAAGATCACAAGAATTTAAAAAATGTATTGAATGTTTTTTATGTTTAGATTCTTGTCATGTTATTAGAGAACATAAAACTAATTATATTGGTCCAATGCATGTTGTTAATATTGCATCTCTTGATATGAATCCAATTGATAAAAAAGATAGAAGAGAATTTCTTAATGAAAATGGAATTAGGTATTGTAATATTACTAAATGTTGTACTGAAATATGTCCATTACATATAAAAATAACTGACAATGCAATTATTCCTGAAAAAGAGAGGATAAATGATAAAAAAATAATGTAATTTTCGATTTATATGAATCAATTTAAAAATAAGATTAAACAAAAAATAAAATTATTAATTCCTCCAGAATTTTTAGAATTTAATTTACGTTTATATTCTTTTATTTTTTTAATGATATTAGCTTTAATTGCATTATTATTATTTCCTATTTCTAAATATAAAGGTTATATAGATCCATTTTATTCTCCAACAGTATTAATTATTCCAATAATTGCGCTTTTTAGACTTACATGTTATGCTTTTAGAAAAGGTTATAATAGACATTTATTTAAACATCCTCAATCTTGTATAATTTCTAAACAAAATGATTTTTCAAGGAATTATAGTGGTGAAACAAGTTTATTATTTAGAATAGAAAATTTACATAGGTATTTTATGTATTTTTCAGTATTAATTCTGCCTTTTTTTTATTATGACATATATATTTCATTTGTATATAATTTATCAATAATAAGACTAGGTAGTTTATTTCTATTAATAGATGCAATTATTTTAACATTATACGTTTTTTCATGTCATTCTGTAAGAAATTTAATAGGAGGAAATAAAAATTGTTTTAGTTGTTTAAATTTTTCAGCTAAAAGAAAAAATATATTTAATATACAATCCTTTTTAAATTCTCATCATGAATTTTTTGCATGGTTAAGCTTAAGTTTTATTATTTTTCTTGATCTCTATTTAAGAGCATTAACTGCATTTCATTTTAATATAATTTTAATGCATTTATAATTTAGTAAAAGTGAAAAAATGAAAAAAATAAACCCAAAATACAAATATCATTTATTCTTTTTTGGACTTTTAATGATAATAAGTTCTGGTTTTTTATATAAAGTTGAAAGAAATCTTGAATTAACAGGAATATTAGTAATAATTGGTTTTATTATTTTTATTTTATCATTAGTATTATAAAAATAAAAAAATTATTTATTATATTTTTTAATTAATTGAACAACTTCAAGAATTGATTTTTTGACATTTGCAATTGTTGCTGCACCCGTACAAATAATTTTACCATTTTTAAATAATAAAATAGCTGATTTGGGATTATGTAATTTTAATATTGCTCCTGGAAATTGTTCTGGTTCATAGTCAATATCTCGTGATATTGATGCTAATTTATATAGATCTAATTCAACTCCCAATGCTGAACTTGCAACTATATTTACAATTCTATAAGTTGGTTTTAATACATTTGAATTACTTTTTTTAGATACTTTTATTGCTTTTTTTACCATTGCTTTTTTTACCATTTTTATCTACCAGATATTTTATAAATTTAATACTTATTTAATAATATAATTATATTAATTATTTAAATCTTTATTTTTAATGTAATTTATATTAAATCCTTAAAAGATTAGAGAATAATATAAAAATTTATTATTATACTTTCTATAAACACATTAAAAGCAATAAAAATATATCTAATAATATAAAAACAAAAACTATTTTTTTAATATTAGTATTTTTATTTAGTTTTTATAATATATTTTTATCAAAGTATTATTTCAGGAGCATTAGCATTTACTAATATTATTTTATTTAATGATATATATAATTTTAATTTTTCTAGTTCAGATGAATTAGAATTATATAAATTTATTTTAAAGTTATCTAATTTATCTCCATTTAAAAATACTAAGTATGTTTTTGAATTTTTATATACTGGAATTTTTTTAAATTTTGTTGAATTTGCATATATTATTAAATTTATTTTTTGATTATGGAATGTAGCAACAATATCTGCTGTATTACTAATATTTAAATCTGTAAACATGAATGTATGATAAACAAAATAAAGTCTTAATTTTTTAAATATTGCTAAATATTCTGCATCATTTCCACTTTCATCAACCCAATAATTTGGTAAATATAAATTATCTACATCTATTAAACTATTATTAGCTGAAAGCATATTGAGTAAATCATTTAAATTTTCATAAGTAACTGTTACTGGCATTCCATTAAATCTAATATTACTAAATACACCTAATTTAATTTCATCTCTTGATAAAGGCATAAATTTCCAATGATAATATAAATTTACTTTATTGAATATATTTATAAATTCTTTTTTATCTATTTCAATTGAAATCTTTTTTTGAATTGGTATTGAAGGGACATCAATATAAAATGCATCTTTATTTGGTGTTTTTACTAAAACCATCATTAAAAGTGTAATAAATCCAATAATAGCAAATATTATTATTTTTTGATTTATTACAAATGGAGTTGAATATCCTTTTTTATTATAAGTATATTTGTGATCAAGCATATACAAAGTAAAATTTAAATTTTGGCTATAAGTTACTATTGTCCCTTGTGGTAATTGATAAATAATAGTTCCATTATTAATTTTTCCTGTCTGATTTGTAAATCCTTTTAAATTTAATTTATAAGGAATACCAGATAAAGCAACTTTATTTGCACTTACATTAAAAGTAAATAAATTTTTCTTTAGATTTTCTGATTTTAAAGAAACATTTATTATTGGTATATTAAATAAACCCATTCCAATTATTGAGTTATTTGAATTTTTAACAATTGCAAAATAGCTTCCTGTTGAAAGATTAAATGTTGGATAATAATAAAATGTAAATTGTTTTTTTAAAGACATTTCAGATTTTTTACAAGGATAATGATATCCTAAAAAAATTGGAGAACCTATTGGACTCATATTTATTGTATAAAAATAAATAGAAGGTTCTATTACTAAGTTTTTATTTTGACAGGTTATAAATTCAGAAATATTTGCAACAATTGGAATATTTGGAAGTACTAAACTTGGGACTATAACGCTTCCATTTAATGAAAAATTTGGTTGATAAAGAACATGCGAAAATTTTGAATATTTTGAGAAATTAACAGCAGCATGATAATAAATATTATTTTTATAAAAATCATAATATTTTATTGAATTCTGAAAATTAATATTAAATGAAAAATTTTTTGAATTAGAAACAATTATTCTTGGAAAACCACTATTAAAATTATTTGTGATTTTACTATAATTTGCATATGAATAATTTACATTTAAATTATTTAAGATAATACCAAGATTTCCTGATGAATGACTAAAATTTGATAAATTTACTATTCTTTGTCCACTTGCATATTTAGGCATCCAAAATAATTCAGCAATTGATTTTGCTAAATCATATGCATATTCATTTGTTGAATTCCAAGAATCAGGGTAATTAGAAAAAGCAACAATAGATCCATTTAAATAATTAATATAAGTCGTAGGCCCATAGTTAACACCATTTAAAAATCTAAATGTTTTTTTGGTAAAATAAAAACTTGAATTTGAAATTGTTGTATTTGGAACCCATTCCAGAAAATTAGGTATATTTAAATTTGGAACTGGTGTTGAAAAAGGAGATTCAACACTTCTTGATAAATTAGCTCCAGTATAAATTATATTAATTCCTTTATTTAATAAGAAATAAAGTGCTGTTATATTTGAATTATTTATTGTTTGAAATATTTGATTAGGCATTAAACCTGTTGATATAATAAGTATTGAATTATTTTGTATTTTAGAAATATTAACAAATGAAATTATTGAGATATTATCTTTTATATTATATATTTTCAGATATTTTTTAAGTAAAGAAATTACTTTAACACTATTCTGTCCATGGAAATTTTCTCCACTTGTATTCCATATATAAATTTTTTTAGGTAGTGGTCTTTTAAAAATTGATTCATTTATTGTTAAATTAGAAATATTATATGAATTATAAGAGATAATAGAATATGGGTAAGATTCAAAAGTATAATATAAACCTAATTTAGTTCTATTTATTTTTGTATTATTATAAAAAACAATCCCAGACGAACTAAATTTCGTAAAAAGCTGTGAATTTATTATTACATTTTCTGTTATATAATGTGAACTAATTGAATGTAATTGCATTTGGACATAAAAAATAAAAATAGCAAATAAAATACTTATTATTATTATTGCTATGACTATTGATTTATGTGCTTTTACTAAATTATTTATATTTATTTTATTGATCTTTGGCATTTGAATCAAAAAATATTTTTATTATTATTTCTTTTTCTGTTTTTTCATTGCAAATATTTTTATAAAAAGATCTGTTAAAAAGTTATTTTGCTGTCCTATTTTTTTAAGTATTGAGTATACTTTAATATACTTTAATCTTTTATTTATTATAACATAATATTTCATATTATCATTTAGCCCTTTAATTCTAAATAACCAAAGCTAACCATTTTATTTAATATTTGTTCTATCCTTGGTGGCATAATTTTATAACTTTTTGCAAATTCATTAATATCTATTGTATTACCATGTGATTCAATCCATTCTTCAATCATAACCATTAATGATTCATCTGAATAAATTTCTAAATCTTTTAATTTCAATGCTAATTTTTTATTTGTTTGATTTAATTGGGAAGACATTGCTGTTAAATTTTTATTAGATCTTTTTAAATCATTATTAATTATTTTTAGTTCTTTATATTCATTAAAAATAGAGTCATAATTATTGAATAATGTGCTATAATTCTGGGATATTGAAGATAAAACATCATTAATCATTGAATCTAAATGTTGAAATAATTCTTTTAAGTCTATTTCATAACAATTATTTATTAAAGCTAAAACATTTAAAAAATTTTTCATAATACTAAGTCTTCGTAATTTTTTACTTGAATCAAATGCAATTGAATACTGAATTTCGATATGATCTGTATAAAAATCAAAAATAAAAAATAGAAACGGCTTTTTTTGTATATCTCTACTTTCTACTTTAAATAAAATTAAATTCTTTTGATTCAGTTGTGATGATAATACTTCTATGTTTGAAATTATCTTGTAAATATCTTTAAAGTCCTTAATTAATTTTGCATTTATTCTTATTGATTCAACATAAGGGATATCTTCTTGCACTTGTGTTTGAGGCTTTTGTTTCTGTTGAGAATTATTTGCAATATTCTGAACATTAATTTGATTATTATTTTGCATAAAAAATCATTAAAATTTATTTAAATTTTATTATTACTAACTATGAAATAATTATTCATTAAATTATAATAATTATAGCAATTATATAACTTTAAAATATTTATTAGTTTATATGCTGATTTTATTATATTAAATCATATTTTTTATTTTTTATATTTAATTTATTAAATATTCAACAATAAACTTTAAATTTTTAATTAGTTTATTGATATTATGGAAAATAATAAAGCTGATGAACTTTTTAAGGAATTTAGAGAACATTCAATATCTGAATTTTTTAAAAAAAATAGACAAATGCTTGGGTATTCAAGTGCTTCAAGATCTCTTGTTACTATTATTCATGAATATGTTACAAATTCTTTAGATGCTTGTGAAGAAGCAGGAATTTTACCTAGTATTTTTATTAAAATAATAAAACAAGGTGAAAATAAATTTAAAATTATTATAAAAGATAATGGTCCTGGAATACCAAAAAACTATATAGGAAAAGCATTAGCAATTATATTAGCAGGAACAAAGTTTCATAGATTTTTGCAGCAAAGAGGTCAGCAAGGAATTGGTGCAGCAGGATGTACTTTATTTTCGCAAATAACAACTGGAAAGCCAATATTTGTAAAATCTAGTACTGGAAAACAAACTTATTCTTATAATATTTCAATAAATACAAAAAATAATAAACCAATAATAAGTAATTTAATTGAAACAGATCAAATAGAACAGGGATTATATATAGAAGCAAATTTTGCTGATGTTAAATATATTAATGGTGAACATAGTGTTTATGAATATTTAAGAAGAACTGCTTTATCTAATCCACATATTGAAATAAAATTTATTGATCCAAATAATGAAGAATTTGTATTTTTAAGAGTTATTCAAGAAATACCACTAAAATCAAAAGTAATAAAACCTCATCCATTAGGATTAGATATTAATGATATCCTTGAATATGCTTCTTATTCAAAAGCAAATAAATTATCTATTTTTTTGTTAGATACATTTTCAAGAGTTACAAGAAATAAATTAAAAGAAATAACTAATATTGACCTTAATAGAACACCAAAAAAATTAACATGGAGTGAAGCAGAAGAATTAATTGAAAATTTTAAAAAAATTAAATGGATGTCTCCAGATACTAGTTCTATTATTCCAATTGGGAAACAACAAATTAAAATTGCATTGGAAAATATTTTAAATCCTGAATATATGTGTATAATTGAAAGAAAACCACTAGTTTTTAGAGGTGGAATACCATTTGCTGTTGAAGCTGCAATTACATATGGTGGAAACTCAGGAAATAATCAAAAAAATGTGTATTTTGCAAATATCTTAAGATTTGCTAATCGTGTTCCATTATTATTTGATGCTGGAAATTGCGCAATAACAAGTGCTGTAAAATCGATTGAATGGAAAAGATATGGGTTAGATTTAGAAAAACAACCAATAAGTATTTTTGTAAATGTATCCTCTGTTTATATTCCTTATGAAGGTGTTGGCAAAGAAGCAATAGCAAAGCAAGAAGAAATAATAGAAGAAATTAGATTAGCATTAATGGAAGCAGGAAGAGGAATTCAAAAATATATAAGAGGAAAAGAAAATATTAATTATGAAGTAAATAAATACAAAACAATAAAAAGATATTCAAAACAATTAGCAAAAGATTTAAGTTCTATTACTGGTAAAAACTTTTCAGATATATCAATTGAAATAGATAAACTTATTGAAAAACATTATAAAAACAAAATTGAAGAAAAAAAGAATTAATAATTAAAATTTATTAAGTAATAAAATCATATAAATCCTCTCATTCTACCTCCAATATGTGTAACACCCCCTAAAAATTGCGCTAATTCATTAATAGATGCATATGCAATTGCAATTATTAAACTCGGATAAAATAATAATAATAACCAATAACTTGCCATTGCGTTTTTTATTTGATGAAGTTGAATTATAAGTGGACTAGTAGGTGTTAAAGCATTTGTTACATATCCCTGCTTTGTTCCAAATTTATTTAATAAATTAGATGTTTGGGTTAAATTTTGTAAAAGATTTGGTGCTGTAAAATAAAATGCAATTGCAAACATTGTTGGTACAATTAAATAAAATGTTATTCCTATTGCAATTAACATCCCACCTAATGCTCTTGTTGGAAATATTGCTCTAAATATAACACCTGGAACTAAAAATATTGGTATTGTTGCAACTGAAAAAAAGACTATTAAAAAGTATTCTGACCAAAGAATCATTATTCCATCTGAAATAATATTCATTAATACTATTGCAGGATCAATAAAAAGTACTGATGCAATGAATTTCCCTATTGACAGTGCAATATTTACTGACCCTCCTATAAATCCACTAACTCCTGTTAATGTACCAAATAATGTACTTGTTCCTCCAACTGTTAGAACAAAAGAAAAATAAAATTTGCTTTTAAGATAAATAAAAAATAAACTTGAATATAATGTCTGTGATTTACTAATTGTTGATGTAATTAAATGAAGTGCTGTTGGATATGGATTAATAGGACCAACAGTTAATCCTGGTAATATACCAAAAACAACAGCACAAACATATAAAAATAACAAAACAATAATTCCACTTGCTGCTGCTTCATATATTTCACCAATACCAAAATTTTTTATTTTATTGTTTCCTGTTAAAAAACCAGCCATATAAATTATTGCAGCAATTGCAAAAGATATTAAAACAGCAATCCACATTATTGGTGCTTCTTTTGAATATGAATTATTTATCTGACTATTTATTTGACAATACCATGGTTCTGTTCCTTTAATAATTGATTTAATTGACGTGGGTAATGTTGAACATCCTGCAGTATTTGCAGATGCTGCACTAATAATATTCATTTCACTTATAATAAATAATAAAACAAAAATCATTAAAAATAATTTTAATATATTTCTCATTTTTTCACTTACTAATTAAAATTTATTTGTATTTTATTATATTTTAAATTCATTTAAATCAATCCACTTAATAAACTCATAAATTCCATTCTTTCTCCCATTGCACTTGAAAAATCAATTATAAATGCATCAAGAATCAGAAAATTTAAAAATGGCATAAATGTTAATCCACCAATTATATATCCAAGATTTAATGCAAATTTACCACTTATAAATATTGCAGGAGTTACTGTACTAACAATTACTGTTGATAATATACCAGTAATTCCCCCTATAAATTGACTAATTAATGCAATAGCAGATAGAGTTCCAATCTGTGTTGTAATAAATCCATATGTAATTGCAGTTAATAAAGGATAAACTAAACCTAATCCAATACCTAATGCAATCATTGCACCACCAAAACCTCTAGTTACTCCAAATATTCTTGCTATAAGTCCAATAACTAAGAATAATGATAAAAATAATAATGCTGAAGAAATAAGCATTAATTGTATTTGATTTAAAATTAACATAAAAACTATTGATTCAAAAAATAGAGTAATAAATTCAGCATCTGATTTTGGAAAAACACTTGAAATACTACTACTAACGCCTAAATCACCTAATTTTGCTTTACTTATTGTACTTGATTGAATGCTTGCATTAATCCCAGGACTAAAACTAAGAAAAGTTTCACCCCAATAAAATACTTGAAAATATGTTTCAGCATCATTATTAAAAACACTTAAATCACATGCAGATAATTGAAATAATGTTTTTGGTACTACTTTTGCATTACTACATTGACTTGGTAATAAATGTGCGCTTGAAAATGCTGGCATTGGATTTAAAAAAAATAAAGAACTTATCCATACAAAAATCAGTAAAATAATAAAAGATAAAAATGCTTCATACATTTGCATTTTTGCCCACGCTTCAATACGTGTATTAAACATAAATCTACTTAGCATATAAATAAATGCTGAAATAGCAATAATTATTAAAACAGCAATCAATGCAATAGGTTCCCAATTACTAATACTTATTGGAAATGAATTTGATGATGTAGCATTAGAAATATTATTAAAAAAGATAAATAATAATATTATTAATATAATTATTCTAATATTTATTTTATTTTTTATTTTTTGCATCATATCTTTAAATCACTTTTCTTAATACATTTTCTGAACTTAATGCTGGTGCTCCTAAAAGATCACCAATTTCTTCCATAAAATCAAATGCAATTAATAATGAAAATATATAAATTATTAAAGTATATAAAACTGGTTCTATTATTTCCTTAACAAGGAATTCAAAAGGTGGTTTTAATATTCCACCAGATCCAATTGTTATTATATTACTTATTGATGCTAAAAATCCACTAATACTTGATGGTGCTTTTGTAAAATCATTATTAATTTTATTTACTGCACTTGAACTAGAATAACAAGATGAATTATGTGCTGCTAATGATGTTGCTGATGCTGAACATAAAAGAGCATTAGAACCCATTAATCCAAAAAAAAGCATTATTGGGAACATCACAAATAAACCAGCAAATAATCCTAAAAATGCACCACCAGCAGCTCTTGTCCAAGGTAATGCCCTAAAAATAATACCCAGATAAAGGAAAATTGGAAAAAAAGAATAAATAATTCCTAATATAACAGACATACCTAGCATAAGCATAAGCATAAGTCCACTAATACTTATTGCAATATTTAATGGATTTGAAATAATTCTAAATCCAGCAAAAGGTGCAATTGAAAATCCCATAAAAATAGGTTCAACAGATATTTGAACATTTGAAATTGTTTGTAAAATTATATTTGAAATAGATAATTGAAATAATGGAGCCATTAAACCTAATGAAGCACCTACCATTACTTTACAATCATATGCATAAATATGTGTTATTGAACTTATACTTGATGAAGATGAGCTAAATAAATTAAATACCATAAGAAAAATAACAATAACAATACCAGTTAATATTATTTCTCCTATTTCATTCCTTGTAAATATTAATAATTTTTCTATTCCAAAAGCATATGCAATTGCATATAAAAATCCAATAACAGTAATCATTATTGAAATTATTAATATTGCCATTTTCAACAATGCATTCGGTGCATTTGGTGCAAATGTAAAAATTGCATTATTAGGATTTATTAAACCATTTGCACCTTCACAAAATTGTGCAACTGATTCAGCATGTATACTAGGTAAAATTATAATTAAAATTAATAAAAGTAAATATATTTTTTTGTTTATAAATTTTTCAATCATTTTATCTCAATTTATACATTTTTAATAAAGTACATATTATATTAATTTACTTAATCCTGCAAGGCTTGTATCACCTCCAAAAAGTCCTGATAATCCAATAATTGCTGAAATAACAATGAATAAATTAATTATTGGTAGGAAAAATGCAGTAATTCCTATTATTCCATAAGATTCAAGATATTTAAAAAATACTCTTAATAATGCATGAGGGCTGCAATTAGGATCAATTTCAAGTTTTGGGAAAAATGTAGGTATTATGCTTGCACCTGATGCAAAAAGTTGAACTCCTGATGAAAAAGGTACTAGTAATTCAATTGTATCTAAACTTTCACCTAATATTATATTGTTGTTAGTTGGCCAGCATTGATAATAATATGCAATTTTATTTAATTGTGGTTCAATAAAGAAATTAAGATCATAAGGATATTGAACTGGTTTTTTTGCTGAATATGTTTCTGGTTTATTTGATGGATAACCAGGAATAAATGTTATTTGTTTTGTTTCAATTGTATTAAATCCATAGATTCCAGCAACACATCCACTTGCACTAGGATTTGATATACACGAACTAGGACTTGTTGATATTAAATTCCCAATCCCATTTCCTAGTCCTAAATATTCTAAACTAAAAACAGCTGGAAAAATTAATACCATACCAAGTCCAATAGCAATTAATAGTCCACCTATTTTTCTTGTGAATATTGTTGATCTTAAAACAAAACCACTGAATATAAGCCAAGGCCAGGCATACAAGGAAATAATTACAAATAATAATTGAGCAATAAAAGAATCAAATGCAGTTGTAATTAATATTCCAATTGTTCCTAGTTCTTTATAAACAATATCATATCCAGCATAAGGTGTAAATGCAAATCTAATATAAAGAACTGGTAATGTTGCTATTGCTGCTATTCCACCAAATCCAGAACTAAGTGATGTTGCTGCTGAACAATCAAGTACTGTTGCAATAGGATCAAACAAGTCTTCTGGTGCTGGAATACACCAACTCATTGTTGGTGTTACTGTTGATAAATATCCAATAAAGCTATCAAGAATAAATAAATTATTTAAATTATGTCCTGTTTGGTTTGTTATATTAGCAAGTATTATCCCAGATGCAACCAGAGGATAATCAATATGTCTTGTTGCTGAGTCAAGAGATGTTAAGGAACATAATCCAGGAAATTGATTATCTTTTGATGTAAGAAAAGAATTTCCACTGTTTTTTCCAATAATATCTAGTGGACTAGTTTTGTATAAATTATTACATAATGTATCAATTGTTCCTGGATTTAATGGTGCTCTTGTTTTTGATGATAATACTGATGAAGAACGTATTGATGATGAAGGTCCATAAAAAAAATTAGTAGAAGATAAAACATTATCAAAAGTTATTGCTAAAGTAAGCAAAGATCCAATAATAATTACTGCTAATATTGCTGTTCCAATTGCTTGATATGCTTCTTCTTTTGCACCTTCTTTTACTTTTGAATTATTAAGAAGAGTACCAATAAGCCACCAAATACCAACAATTGCAAAATCAAGAATTAATGCTATTAATACTAATGGCATTATTGCTGTTTTTACTGAATTGAAACTTGTTAAAAATAAAAACATATTATCTTTCTATACTATTTTATTATATACTTAAATTAAATTTGTATTCAATGCTTTTGATAATCCAGTTGCAAATCCAAGAACAATTGAAAAATCAATTGCAATCATTAAAAATACAGTAAAATCATATTGTGCAATTTCATTTACCATATTTAATACATCTTGTACAATTATATTTGGGTCAATTATTGACCATATTATATTACCAGTAATTGCTGTTCCTAGAATACTAAATATCGACGGGATTCCAACCCCAAACCATTTAAATTTTTTTGCTGTTATTGGATTTGCTGCAAATAAATTACTAGGTTTAATTTTATTTAATACATAAGTTGAATGTAAATATGAATAAGATGGATTATTTGAACTAAATATCCAATGAATAGCCCATGCATTAAAAACAATTGTTAATGGAAATATAATATATAGTGCAATTGCTAATGCAAGGATTTGATTTGCTACTGATTTCAATCCAACACTTTGTGATACTCCTGTTCCACCACCAAATCCAGAAAAAGCAATCATTCTAAATATTAATGCAACTGGTAATACAACAGTAAATGCAGTATATTGGATAACAGGTAAAATTAACCATAATATGTATAATAAACCAATACCTACAATTACAATAGGTGCAAAGAAACCAATTAATAAATCACTTAAAAGTCCGTATGTAACTCCTAAATCAATTGCTGTTTCAAAATTAACGTTTAAACTCCATCCAGATAAGTTTCCACTAAAACTAGTAGCTGATTTAATAGCTTCTAAAGTATTTTTTAATGTTGAACTTGATGCAGTAATAATATCAAATATTAATGAACCACTATTTTGAAATATCATTGAGTCAATATTAAAGCCAATTGATTCAGTATATATTTGAAGCAATAATTTAATTCCAATATTATTTGCTAAATCACCAACATAATAATCAGCAAATACAAATGGATTACTTGATGGGAAATTATATCCTGATTGAGAACCTAATGAAGTTGCAATTGATTTTGTAATACCACAAGCAGATGTTGTAAATCCTAATAACATAACAAGGATTACAGCACTTATTATTACTTGAATTATTTCTATTTTCATTATTTGTGTAAATTTTTGACTTTCTTTTTGTGAAAAAAATCTTGAGATCATATAAATAAATGAAATAATTAAAAGACTTATTATCAATACAATAACATTTATCCACATCCAGTTATTATAATTTCCAAATCCAGTTCCACCAAATAAACTACAAGTATTTGTATTTGGAACAATTGATGTAAACAATACTGATGGCATTATTGCAGAAGAATTAGAAAATAAATTTATTAATATACCTAAGCTTAGTAAAAATACAAATACAATAAATAATTTATTAGTATGTTTGTTTTTATTTTTTATATTATTATTCATAAATTTCATTTTATTGATTTTATACTAATTTTAATTTTCCAATACCTAATTTTATTGTACCTCCTAGTAATTTTGCAATATTTTGAGTAATTACAACTGTTATTATTAAATCAATTACTAATAATAAAAATTCTATTATTAATGGTAAAATTAAATACAATATAAAATTGAAAACAGAAAATATACCTGAAAGTGGTCCAAACATCCCAATTAAAATACCTTCTCCAAAAGATGTAGAATCTCTAAGAGCATGAGATATTGCACAAAATGGTGCTTTTACTAAATTAACTATTGTTTCTAAAGAAGTACATATCAATGGATTTATATTAATACTTTTACTATGTGAACTTATTTTTGGTGGGACAATAATATGTTGCAAAAAGTTTTGTATTGGTAGATTTATTGCTAATAATAATGTTGGAAATATTAATGCAAATCCAAATGAAATTGCAATTAACATTCCACCCATTGGTCTTAAAAAAGGTATTGCTCTAAATATTATTCCAATAGGTAATAATATTGAAAGACTTAATCCAATCAAAGGTATAAATAAGTCGTGTAAAAATTGAAATAACATTAATAATGGAACAGCAATAAAAGTAAATGCTTGATTTACAAAAGAATAAGGACTATACATTGATTCTAATATATTTGAAAAAAATAAATTTTCTTCAACACCAAAAGATAATGCTCCAATAGTCAGGCCAGGTATTGGTAGAATTGGAAGTGGGATATAAAGCATTATTGAAATACTTTTCATAAAACTTAATCCAACAGATACTCCAAGGATTCCCCAATATGCATTATATGCTGATGCAAGTTGTGGTTCAATATAATTTTTTTGAATAGATGTATAAAATGAAGACAATGTAGTACTAATTGATGAACTATTTGGTGTTGGATTTCCAATAAGTGCATTTGCAATTCCACCTATTTCAATTATTAATGAGAAAATTATAAGAACTATTAATACACTTTTTACTAATTCCCATATTTCACTCTTATACCAATCTTTAAATTTTGATATTTCTAATACTTCTCCAATCATATATGCTAAACCACCCATTAAAATAGCAAAAACAATACCAATTAATGCAATTGGAATAGAGGAATTAATACATTTACCAATTGATTCAGTAGTTCCACTTATAATACAATAAGAGTTTAATGAAGTAGGTTTAGTAACTACTGTTGAAATAGATGAACTAGGACTGCAAGAAAAACTTAATGTACAAGTACTAGCATTAATTACATTTATTGTAAAAATAGAAAATAAAGTAAATAAAAAAAATAAACTAAATATTAAAATACTATAAAATTTTTTATTCATAGTATTATGTTTATTTATTAAAGTTTTAATAGTCTTTCTTTTTTGAAGTAATTAAGTTTAATTCTAATATTAAAAATTATTTTTTTTAAAAGATTAATTATTTAATAATGCAAATCTTTTCATATATAATTCTGCTTGAAGAATCACAATAAATGGAAGTATAAAAACAGAATTAAAAATAAGCATTGTAAATATTGATACAATTGTTGGGAATGCAAAATAATTATTTATTAATATAAATATAAAATCAAAGAATGCAACTAAAATAACTGAAATAAATAACCATAATAGAAAATAATCAATTCTTTTAATAAAAACTGAAATACCTTTTCTAATTCCTGTCATTATTTTCAGATCATCAATTACTATTGATGATGGTGCATAGAAAAATATTGGAATTAAACATAATAAAATAATAGAACTTATTAAACCAGAAAGATTTCCAATTAATCTCGATAATATGATATTTAATGTAATAATTATAAAACTAAATAATAACAAAACAGCAAAAACTTTTCCAGTATATTTTTCAAGCCCTTCAAATACTTCATTTTTTATTTTTGAATAAGTTCTTTTATGCTTTACAATTATATTTATTGCAACAATTGCAAAACTTAAAAATAGTAATGAGAATAGAATAGAAATAATTATTACAATTATATTAAAAATACTTAAATCAAAAATATTTGAAAGTCTTATAAAAATTCCACCAGCATCATTAAATGTTGGAAAACTTGCAAAAATAGGAATAAGAAGAGCAATAAAAAAAGAAATAGATGAAAACAAAATAAAAACAATATGTTTAGAATATGTTTCTAAGCTGTATTTAACAACATTAGACATTTTATCATTTTTTATTTTAAAAATTAATTAAATAAGTAATAAAATTACTTATTTTAAATCAATTATGTAGTACTGCAACTTTGATTGCTTAATTGTGAATTACCACTTACAATCATATGAAGAATTGCTGGTCCTGCTAAAACAATAATTAATCCAACTACACCTCCTAATAACATACCATATGCATAACCTTGCATTTGACCTTTAAGTTGACCTGGCATAATATGGGAACCAGCATATAATGCACCTCCCATAACCATAAGAAGTATTGCTAAAATCATTATTACTTCCATAATTGTATCATAAAATGCACACATTGTTGTACTTATTTGATTAGTTGCTTGTGCAGATGCTCCACTAGCACCACCAAGACCAAAACCTGCAAATATTAAACCACTAAGTCCTAATATTATTGAGCTTATTAAAATAAATATTTTTAAATTTGATAATATTTTTAAATTTAACATTTTCATCTAAATCTCCTATTTTAGTTTAATATAATTATTTGTTAGTATATTTTAAAAATCCTTTTATTTATTTATTTAATTTTTATAATCTATTGATGTATTATCTTCTCTTGATTGCTGTCTCATTGCAATTCTTTTCTTTTTTTCAAATATTTTTTTATGTTTTGCACAACTTATGCAATAATAAATTTTTCTTCTTCCAAAAAAGCGAACATCTTTATCTGTTTTTAATTCAGTGTTAAAACTAATTGATTTATCAAAACTAACTCCTTTATTTCTTGGAACTTTTCTTCCACATGATTCGCATACTACTAATGTTTCTCTTCCTCGCATTTTTTCACTCATTATTTATTAATTAATATAATTTTTTTATTTATTAATAAATTATTTGAATTATATAAGTATTTAGTTATTTACTAAAAATAATTGGACAATTATAATAAAATTGGTTGTTATATAATGTACATCTCATTACATTGTATGTTCCATTAATTGAAATACTAATTTCACTATTATTTTTTGTTTTATTTAATAAAACAAAATTATTATTCACTAAATTTTGTAATTTTAGCTTATTTATTGCATTATAAGATTCATTTACTAAAATATGTTCATTATATAATCCAATAGTATCAATATTATTATTTTTATGAATATTTATAAAAATATTTACATAATTCAAACTAGTATTTTTATAAATTATTAATAATTTATAATTTGTTGTATTTGTTATATTATTTATATTAAAAGAAACTTGTTTTACATAAATATTATAATATTTTAAATATTGGTAATGACCAAAAATTAGTATAATAATAAAACTAATAATTAAAATACTTAATAAAATATAAAATAAATTCAATGTTAACTTAATTTGTTTTTGTTTCTCATTTGTTTTATTCTCTAAGTATAATATAATAATTAAAAATAAAATAAATATTGAAAAATAAGGTATTATTGATCTTTGAAGGAATAATAATGGGATTAAACTAAATAAAGCAATCAATTCTTTTTTATTTAAATAAATAAATATTAAAATAAGAATAATACTTGATAGAATAAATAAATATTTAAAATAAGATAGAGGAATTGCAATATAATTAAGTATAAAAAATCCAAATGGTGCTAAAGAATTTGGAATTAAATAAGAATTTATTGCTAAAAAAACAGAATTAATAAATGCATTAGCATTTTTTACTAAAAAATATAAATTTAAAATAGCAAAAACAGATATTGCACCTACAAAATTATAAAAGCCTCTCTTTATTCCTTGATTATTAAAAGAATAAATTATTAAAAATAATACTGGTAAAAACATTAATTCTTGCATTGATAAAATAAGACCAAGAACTATCCATATATATTTATTATTTATTTTAAAATAAGCAATTAAAAGCAATGAAATTAATAATATATCAATAGGAGTTGCAACAGCAAAAATTGAAGCACCTAAAATTAAAATTATTATAAATATTGGTTTTTTCAATTGTTTTTTATCTAATAAAAAAGCAATAATAAAAAACAATAAAAAGTCAAATACTAAATATTCAATTTTAGCATCAAAAGAAAATATGTTTTTTAAATTGATTTTCGAAATAAAATAAAAAGGTATTGAAGTTAAAAAATACATTGAAGGATAAGGCATATTTGTTATAATTTTATTATTAGTATTAAAAGTTGGCATACTTATATTAAAATTAGAAAAATTAGAATAAAGAACATACTGCAAACTATTTGCATTTATTATACTATTTGCATAAGGATTATGATTTAAAATTAATTGTTTAAAAAATAAAAACGAAAGAAATTGTTCATCTGAAAATACAAATTTTTTAATTCCTGATAAAGTATAAAATGAAAATAATATTATTGATATTAAAAAAAATACAATAATAATTATTTTTAAGTTTCTTCTGAATTTTTTATTATATTTCTTAGTATTAAATTGTTTGAATAACATTGCTCCTAGGAAAATAAAAAGAACAAGAAATCCAAGAAATAAAGCAGATATAAAGTGAAAGAATAAATCAAATATTTGAACTAATATATGAAACTCTAAAAAATTTAAAATAAACATTTGAGAAATGAATAAAAGTAAAAATAAGTAAAAAATCAAGTTTTTTGAAATTAAATTTTTAATTATTTTATTTTTTGTTTTAGATTTAAAAAATATAATTAAAGTAGTATATAAAATAAAAATTATTGTTATTAATACATTTAATATTAACATTATATTGAACATTTGTCCAAATGCAAAAAATGTTGTTGCATCAAATAAAAAAAGAAAAGAACAGATCCCAAATAATGTAATTTTACTGATTTTTATATTTTTTATTTTAAACATAATATTCTTTATTTACTTTTAATCTTCTATTATGTCGTATTTTTTAAGTGTGTTTGGTAATTCATTTATTATATCATCAGGAATAATATGTAGACCTTTTTCTTGGAATAATTTATCTGATATTTTTTTATGTATATACACACTAGCAACAGCTGATTCAAATGGATTTTTATGTAATGCTGTGTAGCTTCCAATAATTCCTGATAAAACATCACCACTTCCCATAATTGCTAATGCTGGATTTGATGTTTTATTTATTTTTAATAAAGTTCCATTTGTTATTATTGTTTTATTTCCCTTTAAAACTAATGTGCAATTATAGTTTTTTGCAAATTCAATTGCAATATCAATTTTTTCTTCAAACCTAGCTTCATGCAAATCAATATTAGTTAATTTAAAAAATTCTCCTTCATGTGGTGTTATAATTGTTTTTGAATTTAAGATTTTTTTATTTTTTGCGACTAATTTTATTGCGTCTCCATCAATAATACTAATATTATTTTTTTTACTTTCTGATTGAATTAATTTTGATAAAAATTCAATTGATATTTGATTTGAGATACCTGGTCCAATTACTATTGAACTATGTTTTATATCTGAAATTGATTTTAATGTTTCATTGGTTTTTTTGAAGTCAACTGAATTTATAATTAAATCAGCTGAAATTGTTTTAACAATATTTTCAATTATTTTTGGAACAATAACTGTTACATAACCTGAACCAGTTCTTAATGTTGCAAGTGCATTTTTTGCAGCAAATCCACTTAATAATGGAGAACCATGATATTTTTCACTACCTCCAATAATAAGAACAGAACCATTGCTGAATTTATTCATATTAATGTTTCTTGATTCAGTTGCTAAAGTAATATCTCCACGTCCTGTTAATAATTCTGCTGAAATAGGTATTTTATTATCAATTGTTGTTATAAAATTTTTAATTGCTCTTGTTTTAACTAGTCCATATTTTAATTTATATAAGCAAAAAACAGTATTTGCATTTACAAAGTCAATATTAGTTGTTCCAGTATCTGGATTAATGCCAGTTGGTATATCTATTGAAATGATTTTTTTCCCTGATTTATTTATTAAATTTACTGCTTTTGATATAAATTTAGATAATCTTCCCTTTAATCCAGTGCTTATTATTGAATCAATAATAATTTCATTATTTTTTAAATGTGATTCTAATTCTAATATATTATATTCATTTAATGATTTTATTTCAATTAAATCATTTAAAATATTGTAATTGAATATTGTTTCTTTATTTTTAATTTCTTTGTAATCACTTAAAATAACAACATCAAGATTAACATAATTTATTAAGTGCCTTGCAATACTTAAACCAATTGCACCTAAATATCCCCTGCCACAAATGATGCAAATATCTTTTCCTTTATGTCTTTGTTTTATTCTGTTTGCGAGTGCAAATCCTGAATTTTCTATTAGTGATCTATTTTCTAATCCTAATTCATTTGCATTTAAAATAATTGAATGATATTCTTTAACACTCAATATTTTTTTTGTATAAATTGCAAAATCTTTTAATGTTTTCATAAAAATTCTATTATTTTTTATTTTTTAAATATATGTTCTTTAAATATAAAATAATTTAATAAAAAATTCTAAATATATTAAATATTTATATTATTTATAATTATTAACTTCAATTTATTATATTTCTTGTATATTTACATTATTACTGATTTCATGACAAAAATTTATAAATCAAATGACAAATTAATTATTTACATTCCAATTGATATTGAAAATGAATTAGATTTAAAAGCAGGGGATGAAATTGATTTTTTTAAATATAAAAATAAATTATATTTATTTGCAAAAAAAGAGGATATTGTAAAAATAATGTTGTCTAATACTGATGTTAATACTGATGTTAATACTGATGTTAATATAGATGCAAATACAGTACAAGTTAGTAATCAAGTAGAAAACAATATAAATGCAGTAAATAATAATGACAATACAGTTACTAAAGAATATTTAAGTGTATTAAGAAAATTAAATGGATTAAGTTTTAATAAGAGAACACAAGAGAGTATAAGTAAAATTTTAAACAATTCAGAAAAGCAGATTCTGCTAGAAATGATTAATAAAAAATTCGTTTTTTTAATTAAGAAAAATGAAGATTTTGTTTATAGTATTTCTAAATACATTTATCCTAAATTAAAGGAAAACAATTATTCTAATTCTATTCAAAGTAATCAAGAAATTAATAAATCAAGTAATTATAAATCAAGTACTAATCAAAATTATCAAATTCATAATGTATTAAATACTTTAGGAACTAACGAAGAAGTACTAAAAAATTATCAAAATTTTATTGAGACAAATGGTTATTTAGTTATTAACAATGAAGCAGAAGCAGGTGATTTTTCTAAGTTTATGGAAGAAAGTATAAGGCATGGATATATTATTGGAACAAGAGCTTTTAATAAAAAATTCTATATTGCTTTAAAATCTTTTGTAATTAGAATTAGTCCAAAAATTATTGGGATTATGGGGAGTAAAAAAATGACTATTAAAGAAATTGCAGAACATTTAAATATTCCACAAGATGGCATAAGATCAATATTATACATTATTGCTGAAAAAGGAGAAATTTCAGAAGTAACACCAGATATTTTTAGAGTTGTTTCTTAATTTTAATATATTAAAAATTTAAATGATTAAATAAATTACAAAAACAAAAAAACCAATTTTTTAGAAACATTAAAGAATTTTCTATTTTAATAATTAAATAATAATTTGTAAAAAAATGATAAATTATTGAAACAAAAATAAATAAACATTAGTAATATTATTGATATTAATTAAAATTATAAAATTATTTAAAATAATTAATTATAAACATTTATTTGATTTTTTTAAAATTATTTATACTTATAATAAAAATAAGTATTTTAATAAAAAAATAATTATTATATATACAATAAAAGTATAAAAATAATTAATATCAGTTCTTTATTTTACTTTGTTTTTAGAATAGACGAGATTATGGGAAAAAAATATATTGATATTGTTAAGTATGTTGTTGAATCTGATTTTGAGATAAATGGAAATGTTGAAAAACCAGATATTATTGGTGCAATTTTTGGACAAACAGAAGGTCTAATTGGTGCTGATCTTGATTTAAAGGAATTGCAAAGAAATGGAAAAATAGGTAGAATTGAAATTGAATTTGCAAATAATAATAATAATAAAACATCTGGAAAATTATTTCTTCCTTCTTCATTAGGACGAGTAGAAACATGTATTTTAGGTGCTTCAATTGAATCAGTTGATAGAGTAGGTCCTTTTGAAACTTATTTTAAAGTATTAAAAGTAGAAGATACAAGAAATGAAAAAAGAAAGCATATAATAGAGAGAGCAAAGAATTTAATAAAAATATTACTTTCAACAGAAATTCCAGATAGCAAGGAAATAAGTGAAATGGTTGAATCAGATGTTAAAATAAGTACAATAACTACTTTTGGACCTGAAAAATTTCCAGCTGGACCAGATGTTGGTAAAAGCGAAGAACTTATTTTAGTTGAAGGAAGAGCAGATGTTCTAAATTTAATTAAAAATGATATTAATAATTGTATTGCTATTGGTGGTGCAACAAATAATATACCTAATACAATAATAAAATTAACAAATGAAAAAGAAACAACATTATTTGTTGATGGTGATAGAGGCGGAGAAATGATTATGAAGATTTTGCTAAATACAGCTGATATTGATTTCATATCAAGAGCTCCTGATGGAAAAGAAGTTGAAGAATTAGCAAGAAAAGAAATAATAAAAGCATTACATTCAAAAATGCCTGCCAGTCAAATGAGTAATAGACTAAATAGAGAAAGACAACCAAGAAAAAATAATATACAATACCCACAAAAAAAAGAAAGTAAATTCAATTTTGTAAATAATAATCATAATTTTAATGAAAAAAATAAAATAAATTCTAATAATTTAGATGGTGATGATAATATAGTAAAAAGTGTTAGTGAAATAGTAAATAATTTACACAAGCAAGATCATCAAGACATTCAAAAGCAAGATCATCAAGATAATAATAATCTAAATTTGAATATTAGAAATATTAATAATGAGGAAAGTGAACAAGAAGTTGAAATACCTTCAATAAATAATGATGTGGAAATTCAAAATAAAATAAATTCTGAAATGATCAATACATTAAAAGATCTTCAAAATTCTTTAAGAGGAAGATTATATGATAAGAATAATAAAATAATTGAAGAAATTCCAATAAGAAGATTACTTCAAGCAATGCAAGATACAAAAAATATAAATACAATTGTATTTGATGGTATTATTACTCAGAGATTAGTAGAAATAGCAAATAAATATAATATAAAACAATTATATGGGTTAAGAGCTCAAATCTCAAAAAAATACAATAATATTTTAATTTATACCTCAGAAGATGGATTAGTATAATTTTATTATTTTTAATAATAATAAATATAAAAATTTTAAAATTATACTATAAAAAGCAATAGAATAAATCAAATATTATTTTGCTTAAATTAGACAATAATAAAATACAATAAATTATTTTATTTTATAATAATATATAAAAAGATTTGTTTTATAATATACTTAAATTTATTTTAATTATTTAAATAAATTAAAAAAGACTTATTTATCATTTTATTAAAATAAATTATAATTTTAAAAATATTAAGGTGAAGAAATGGCTGACAAACCACATATGAATTTAATTTTTATAGGACATGTTGATCACGGAAAATCAACAACAGTTGGACGTTTATTGTATGAAACACATGTTATTACTGATAGAGATATCAATCGTTTTAAAGAATTAACACAACAATTGAATAGACCAACATTTGAATTTGCATTTGTAATGGATCAATTAAAAGAAGAAAGAGAAAGAGGAATAACAATTGATATTGCTCATAGAGACTTTCAAACAGAAAAGTTTTATTTTACAATAATTGATGCACCTGGTCATAAAGACTTTGTAAAAAATATGATAACAGGTGCTTCACAAGCAGATGCAGCAATTTTAGTTGTAAGCGCTGTTGATGGGATACAAGCACAAACAAGAGAACATGCAATTTTAGCAAGTGTTTTAGGTATAAAACAAGTAATTGTTGCTATTAATAAAATGGATTCAGCTAATTTCTCAGAAGAAAAGTTTGAAGCAGTGAAGAAAACAGTAAGTGAATTATTAAAAACACTTGGATTTAAAATAGAAACAATACAATTTATACCTTATTCTGCTTTAGAAGGAAGTAATATTAGTAAAAAACCAGAAAAAATGCAATGGTATAATGGTGTAACATTATTAGGTGCACTTGATAATTTAATTGTTCCTGAAAAACCATTAGACAAACCATTAAGATTACCAATACAAGATGTATTTAGTATTTCAGGATTTGGAACAGTTCCAGTAGGGCGAGTTGAAACAGGAGTAATTAAAATAGGAGAACCAATAATAATTATGCCTAGTGGAATAAAGACAGAAGTAAAAAGCATTGAAATGCATCATAAACAAATGCAACAAGCAGAACCAGGAGATAATATTGGATTTAATATTAAAGGTATTGACAAAAAAAGCGTTAAAAGAGGTGATGTAATAGGACCTATATCAGATCCACCAACAGTTATTGAAGACTTTACTGCACAAGTAATTGTTTTGCATCATCAAAATGTAATTGCAAAAGGTTATACACCTGTTTTCCATATCCATACAGTACAAGTTGCATGTACATTTGAAGAAATATTAGAGAAGAAAGATCCAAAAACAGGACAAGTATTAGAAAAGAATCCAACAACAATTAAAACAGGAGATATTGCAATTGTAAAAATAAAACCAACAAGACCAATTGTTGCAGAAAAGTTTAGTGAATTTCCACAATTAGGAAGATTTGCAATAAGAGATATGGGAGAAACAATTGGAGCAGGAGTTATTTTAGAAATAACAAAGAAAGAAGTCAAATGAAACTTTTAAGAAAAGTTTCATCAAAATTAAATATAAATAAAAGGATAATATGTCAATAGCTGCAATAAAACTTGTAAGTACAA
>CAZRZO010000002.1:65413-68699 GCA_964604635.1 Microcaldota archaeon
AAATATAAATAAAAGGATAATATGTCAATAGCTGCAATAAAACTTGTAAGTACAAAAGCAACTGATATTGATTCTATTTCAAAGCAAATAATATCAATAGCAAATACTTTAAATATAAAAACAAAAGGCCCAATTCCATTGCCTGTTCATAAAATAATACAGACAACAAGAAAAACCCCATGTGCTGGTGGTAGTCATACTTTTGAAAAATGGCAAATACGAGTTCATAAACGTTTATTATATATTGAAAGTAATGAACAAGTATTGCGTCAAGTAATGCGAATACAAGTTCCAGATACAGTACAAATTGAAATAAGCTTAAACTAAATTATTTAATAATTTTAATATTAATACAAATATTAAACAAAAATAAATTCTAAAATATTTTTCTATTATTTTTGTTTTTTAAATAATAAAATTCTTAATTAATATAAGATTAATATATTATTTCTATCTTCTCAAATATATTTTATTTTTTAATATTGAAATTTATTTTTAATGTTTAATTTTGTTTTTATAATTTTAATATTAATCTTTATATATCTTTAATTATTAAAAATTAATTAAAGTTAAATTAAAAATTTTCTGGGGTTTTATTATAAATGTTTTAAATAAACAAAAGCGCAAAAAAGCGCAAAACGCAATAGAATTTCTTACAACATATTCATGGGCATTCATTGTTATTGGTCTTGTTATTGCTATTTTAAGTGTATTTATTAATTCAAATTTTGCATCATCTTCTATTACTTCAAAATGTTCAATTACTCCTTTATTTCCTTGTATTGATACATTACTTTCATCATATAATTCAACAAAACCAATTACATACCAAATATTATTTAAAGATACTTTAGGATCTTCGATTCAAGGAACTTCTCTTTCATTTTCATCAAATGCTTTTAATGTTTCAGTAACTGATATTGGAGAGAATGGAACTAATTCATATCTTGGAAATTGTTATCCTAAATTTGCAAATTATGGTTCAAAAATTTTATGTTCTATTTCAATTCCAGGTAAAGTTGAACCACGTGTTGGTAGTTTAACACACATACATTTTTTAATAAATTATAGATTATGTGGAAACATAATTAAATCATGTAAATCTTCTTCTCCATTATATAGTACTACTGGATATTCAAGTCAATCATTTGCAAAACAGATTAAATTTAATATTGTAAAATTTATAATTAATCAACCAGGTGCAAATAGTTCAAAAACAATACTAAATGGTAATTTATATTCCTCGAATACTTCAGCAATTCTTTTATCTGGAAAATATTCATTATTTCCTTCAATTCCAAATAATTATAAATTTATATCTTGGTCAATAAGTTCAATAAATAATGCTTCAACAATATCTTCAAATACTATTCCTCATGTTACTTTAAAATTAAATTCAAATACAACAATTAAATATTCTACATTATCATTATCAAAACCTAGTTTAATAAGTCAATTTGGTGATTCAATACTTTATCATGAAATTAATAATATTACATTAAATAGTAATGGTAGTATTGAACTTTTATCAAATGGAAATATTATTGCAACAGGAACAAATACTATTGTATATAATACAAATACACTACAAACTGGAAATTATAATATTACTGGATTTAATACAAATACAAGTATTTATTCGAATAAAATAAATTTAACAATATATCCATTGCCTCCAAATATTGTATCTTTTGTTCCTATTATTTTAAATAATACTCAAACAACACCAACATCTTCATCATATCAATTAACTTTATATATATCAGTAAGTCAATTATCTTCATATAATGTTGATGCGAATGATCAAAACATGGAATATTTTTATGCAAATGGAACAATAATTCCTTCATGGATAGAATATATGAATAATAGTGACGGTGCACCAAATGATCATACTACTGTTCTTTTAAAATTTATTAATAGTTTACCAAGACCTAATAGTTTATTAATAATTTATATGGGTATTGCACCTAGTTCAGTTAATCTTTTAAATAATAATAATGTTGGAGAAGCACCACAATTAAGTAGTACTTATGCAGAGTATGATGATGGTGCAAACGTGTTTTCTTTCTATGATAATTTTGCAGGAACAACATTAAGTAATATATGGCAAATTCATGGGAATCCAATAATATCTGTTAATGATGGTTTAACAATAAATAGTTTAACAATAAAAGAAGCATCAATTACTACTGGATCTTTTTTTAGTGGAATTTTTTCAATATATCAAAAATCTTTATTAACAACTAATCTTAATTATGGTGTATTATTAGATTATAATTATTCTTCAAATACTGGTTATTTAATGAGAAGTTCTGGATATGATGGTCCTGATAATATTACATGGTATAATGATAATAATTCTACTTATACATTATTAGGGTTATTACAATCTGCTGATTATTATTTACCAATACCAGATATTATACAGCCTACATCATATGTTTATAACAGTAGTTTTAATATTTCTGGATTTGCAAGAACTATAGATGGATCATCCCCACTTATTAAACTTCCTGGTTCAAGTAGTTTATATAATAATGGTTCTATTGGTATTTATACTGCAAATGCTGAAATATTTGAGCAATGGGTTTTAGTTAGGCGTTCATCACCAACAAATCTTCAAATAAATTTTGGAAATCTTGAATAAAAATAATGAATTATATGATACAAAAAAACAAATCACAAATTGCATTTGAATTTCTCATAATTTTTTCACTAGTTTTAGTGATATTCTTAATATTATTTGTTGTTATCATACATCAAAAATCCTATTTAGTTAGTATTGAATCATATTCTTCTTTACAATTAATTGTTCAAAATATTGCGTCTTATATTAATATTGCAGCAATATCTGGAACTGGTTTTTCAATAATAATTCCATTAGTTGGAAATATTAATAATATTCCTTATAATGTTTCAATATCTAATACTGGAACAGTATATGCAAAAATGAAAATAGGTAATCAAAACATCACTGCAATTGCATTATCTAATGTACATAATTTAATTATAAATGGAACATTAATTGCATCAAGTAATTCAATTAATTTATATAATATTCCTGTTTATACTGGTAAACTTTATCTTGCAAACAAACATGGAGTAATATATATTAATAAACATTCTCCAGTAACATCTAATTTATCTAGTTATTTTAATATTAATACTTTTGGAAATCTTTCATATTATGCTGTTTTTAAAGGTGGAATTTATAATGGCAATAATGGATATATAAAATCTTCATCAGCACCTTTAATTAATTCACAAATAAGTGTTTGTGCTT
>CAZRZO010000003.1:0-62536 GCA_964604635.1 Microcaldota archaeon
GTGCATCTTCAATATCATTTCTTGAGAAGATAATTATACTTAATTCTATTTTTTTCATATCATCAGAAAACATAAAGTACTTCTAGTAAAACTTCTATTACTATTAATAATATAACTGTAAATTCTAAAATATCTCCATGGATTGTTGCAATTATGTCTGATATGAAAATCCGTCTTTTTTCTATTAAATCTAAGTTTTCTTTTAGAGAATTTTTTAATAATTCTAGTTTAAATACATTTGAAAATAAGGAATATAATTTTGATAAATACCATTCTCCAAATCCAAATGGTGTTTCTACTATATTATTAAGTAAATCATTTGTTTTATCATAAAATTCTCCAAGCATTAATTCTGATTTTTTTAATCCCCTATTATATAGTCTTTGTAATGAATTAAGTTCTGCGATTTCAGAAACAAGTTTATTCGTTGATTTTAACATATTTGTTATTGCTTTTTTATATATCCTCATCTCAAGAAATTGAATATTAGCAATTTCAGCAACAATTAATTCATATTCATATGATTTTAATTTATCTATGATTATTGCACTTTCCCAACCAACAATAAATATATCATCAAAATTATAAGAAATATTTTTGCTTAAAGCATCTTTCATATAATTTTCATCTAGTATTTTAACATCTTGCTCATCAATTAATAGGCCAGTAATAAATCTTTTATATTTTTTAATTATTTTATTTTTATCTCCATTTATATAATAAAATTTATATGATTCATTTATTTCATTTATTTTTATATTATTTATCATTAATTTTACATTATTAACAATATTTTTTACAATATCTTTAATTTTATTATCAAAACTTAGTTCGCGCAATTGTCTAATATTAATATTATTTAATATACATCTTAATCTTATTGAAAATGAACCAGTACTATAACTAGCTATTTGTACTTTTATTTTGTAAATTTTTTTATTAATATTTATTGCTTCGTCATTTAAATTAAATATTGAAGGTATATTAAATATTGAAATTTCTTCAGGAGTTGGTCTACTAAATGCGTATTTTGAAAAATCCTCTTTATCTTTAAGTAGTTTATTCAATTGTTCATCAATAAGCAGTGTACCAGTATTGTATATAAATAAATAAATTATTTCTCCATTCATACAATCACATCACTTAATTTATTTATAAATTAATTTATACATTTAATATTATAATTTTTATAATACAAGAAAAAGAACTAGCATAAAAAATTATTTTTATTAATTAAATATTTTTTTCTAATTTTTCAATAATAACAAGAAATTGAGGTTTATTACCTTCATTTATTTTTTTTGTTTCTTGAATCCATTCTTTTGAATTTTCAAACCCACTTATTTTTTGATGTTTATTTATTTGTCCAAAATTTGGGTTGTTAATTATTTTCGTTATTATTCCCTTATATTTATTATTTATTAAAATTTCTTTATGTATTTTGTATGGAAATTCTCTAAATGATGCCACTTTTCCTTCTTTTAAAAAATGATCTAGTTGTTTGTTTATAATAATCATATTATCATTCTTTTAATACTTTATTATGATAAGATATATATATTTTTATCAATTTTAATTCAAATTATTTTTGTATTTAATTTGTTGCTAAATTAAATAAAATATTATTGTTTAAATTTACTATAAAATTAAAAGTGTAATTAAAAATTTAGAATATAAATTAATATATTTGATAGAGTAAAATAAGTTCTAATTAATTTATTTAAAAGTTTATATTGAAATTATTATATTTTAATAATTCCTCTATTATTGTTTGATTTATTTCTAGGTAATGCAATTTTACAAAATATACAAACATTTAAATATCTTCGTGTATATTATTTAACTATTTAATGTATAGAAAGGCTTAAAAATCTAATGTAATTATATTTCTGAAATATTTAATATATTATTTTTTATTGCTTATACTAATTAAAAGGTGAAATAATGTCAAAATCAAAAATAGTAAAAAACAAAATCAAAAATCCAAAGAAAATAGTAAAAATCAAACAACCAATCAAAAAAGCAAAAGTAATTAATAAACAGAAAAATACAAGTAAAAATTTAACAATAAAAAATATTAATAAAGCTAATAAGATTAATAAAGAAAAAGAACAACAAAAAAATAATAATAAACAAATTGTTATTGATCAAAATAAAATAAAATATATTGAACCACAACAAAATAATGTTCAAAAGAGAAAAAGAGGTAGACCAAGAAGTGCATTTAGTGAAGCTAATAAAATTGAATTAGAACAAAGTTTAAAAGCAACTAATATAAAAAGATGTCCAAGTTGTAGCAGTGCAAATATTATATTTGATAGTGAAAAAGGAGAAGAAGTTTGCAATAATTGTGGTTTAATTTTAGAAGAGAATGTTATTGATCCAAGACAAGAATGGCGTGCATTTGATTCTGATCAAATGAATTCAAGAGCAAGAACAGGTGGACCAATAAAATTTGCAAAACCAAATAGAGGTCTTGTTACTGAAATTGATTTATATAATAAAGATATTAGAGGAGTTAGAATACCTTCAAAGAGACAAGCACAATTATATAGAATGAGAAAGTGGCATAAAAGAGCTAGTATTACTAATTCAAGTGAAAGAAATTATTTGATTGCTCTTCCAGAATTAAATAGGGTTTCAAGTTATTTAGGACTTCCAGATAATATTAGAGAAAGTACTGCTTTATTATATAGAAAATGTGTACAAGGAAATTTAATAAGGGGAAGACCAATTGAAACAGTTGTAGAAGCAGTTATTTATGCATCATGCAGAATAGCAGGTATGCCTAGAACATTAAATGAAATAGCAAGTATATCAGGAGTTTCTAAAAAAGAAATAGGTCGAGCATATAGATTAATAACAAATTCATTAGGTTTAAGAATTCCTTTAACAGACCCAATTGCATATGTTCCAAGATATGCTGCTGCATTGAAATTAAGTGGAGAATCCCAGGAAAGATCAATTGATTTATTAAAACAAGCAATGAAAAAAGGTCTTATCTCTGGAAGAAGTCCAACAGGTGTAAGTGCTGCTGCAGTTTATATTGCAGGTGCAATGGAAGGCGAAAGAAGAACTCAAAAAGAAGTAGCTGATGTTGCAGGTGTAACAGAAGTAACAATAAGGAACAGATATAGAGAGTTAAAAGAACAATTGCATCTAGATGTAAATCTTTAATTAATTAATTGATTTAATGAGATTTTTTTTATTGTTTTTTTTATTATTTTTATTTAGTATTTTCATTTATTTTTTACCTTTAAATTTTTTAAACACATTAAATAATACTAATTTACATTTAATAAATTTAACAAATATTACAAATAATACAAATATAAAATTATTAATTAATCAAACAAATGCATATATTAAAAAAATCAATCAAAGTTCTTATATTTTATTTTATCCTAATTTATCAAATGCTTATGCTTATATGAATAAAACAAATAATTTAACATTAATTCATTCCATGAAAAATACTATAAATACAATTAAATTATTAAATAAAGCAAGATTATTTGTTTTTTATCAACAACAGAGAATTTATTTATATAGACAAGTTTCATTCAAAATTATTAGTGTGTTAATTGGTTTTACATTAATTCTATTCTATTTTTTTGTTAATAAACACGAATTGAATAAATAAATATTTTATAATAAATTTTAAAATTGCGTATTATTACAATATAATTTATTATTGTATTAATTTTATTTGTTTTTATTTATATTTACTCAAATATTTATTATTATTAATAATTATTATAAAAGTATTTTTATTTATTCTTTTGAAATATTGAACAGAATCTTTTTAAATCCTTCTTTCTATTACCTAAATAATCAATTAAAAATTTGGGTGATGATATGGATAAAAAAATAATCAAAGGGAATGACTACATAATAAAGATTTTTGCTAAATCATTGAATGGTGATGGTATTAGCAAAATGGGAAAATTTGTAATTTTTATTAAAAATTCCAAAACAAAAATAGGATCAACATATAAAATAAAGATAACAAAAATCTATTCAACTTTTGCAAATGGAGAAATAATTTATAATGCAAAGCAATATATTGGAAATAGTTTAATTGAATTTTAATAATAAAAAATACAAATTTTGTTTTTTATTTTTATTTTTTATTTATAAAACATAATTAATAAAAGAATTTAATAGAAGACTTTAAATACATATTTTTTAAATATAAAGTGATAAATCTTCTTGATTTTTAAATCTAAGTATATTTATTTTTCTAATTTTGGATGATAATATGAATGAAAATGGAATGAAAGGAACAACAATTGTTGGACTTGTATGTCAAGATGGTATTATATTAGCAGCAGATTCAAGAGCAACTTATATGGGTGGATTTATTGCAAATAAAGAAGCAAGAAAAGTTTGGAAAATAGATAATAATTTAGGTATGTTAATAGCAGGTTCTGTTGGGGATGCACAAGAAATAATTAGAATGTTAAAACTTCATAATGAATTATATAAAATGAATGAAGCAAAACCATTATCACCAAAAAGTGCAACATCTTTGGTTTCAATTATTTTAAATAGTAATAAAATGGTACCTTTTAATGTAGGACTTATTATTGGTGGTTTAGATAGTGATAAAATTCCTCAATTATATAATTTAGATGCATTAGGTGGATATACTATTGAATCAAAATTTACAAGCAGTGGAAGTGGAATGGAAATAGCATTAGGATATTTAGAAGAATATTATAAAGAAGGATTAGTAGTAAAAGAAGGAATAAAAGTAGCTGCAAAAGCAATATCAATAGCAATGAAAAGAGATGCAAATAGCGGAGATAATATTTTAGTTGCAACAATAACTAAATCAGGTTATACTGAATATTATAAAAAAGAAATTGAAAAAAGTCCAAGTAAATAATTTATCTATTTTTTCTTTTTATGTGTTTATATTTATAAGTGGTTGTATTGAAAGAAAATGAAAAAGAAATAAAAAAAGAAACAATATTTGATAAAATCGAAAATATGATACCAAGTAGTATTGGTTTTATCAAAGCTGAATTTGAAGGTCCTGATATTGTTATTTATTTAAAAAATGCAAAAAGTATTTATCAAGACGATACAATAATCAAGACAATTGCAATAGAAATAAAGAAAAAAATAATAGTTAGAAGTGATTCAGCATCATTAATGGATCCAGAAGATGCACTTAAAGAAATAAAAGAATTAATACCAGAAGAAGCAAAAACAGGAACAATTAGATTTTTACCTGAATTTAGTTCAGTATATATAGAAGCATTAAAACCAGGTTTAGTAATAGGAAAAAAAGGAACAACATTAAGATCAATAATGTACAAAACTGGCTGGATTCCAAAAGTATTAAGAATTCCAACAATGGATAGTTCTACTATTGATGGTGTTAGAAATTTAATGTATAATGAGAGAGATTTCAGAAAAAAATTTCTATTAAATACTGGAAAGCAGATAAATAAACCACTAGTAAAAAGTGAATGGCTTAAAATAACTGCACTAGGTGGTTATAGAGAAGTTGGAAGATCTTCAACATTAGTAGAGACTAAAAATTCAAAAATATTAATTGATTGTGGTATAAGTCCAGAACCAGGATTAAGAGGAAGTAAAGCAAATGAAAATCCAGAAATTAATAAAGCATTTCCTTATCTAGATGCAGCAAACTTTTCAATAGAAGAACTAGATGCAGTTGTATTAACTCATGCGCACATGGATCATATTGGTTTTGTGCCTTATTTATATAAATATGGATATACTGGACCTGTTTATTGTACACCACCAACAAGAGACCTAGCAGCACTTCTTTTAAATGATTATTTTAAATTAGTGCAGAAAAGTGGTGGTACTCCATTATATGATGAAAAAGACATCAGAACAATGCTTATGCACACAATAGTAAGAAATTTTGGTGAAGTAACAAATATTACAAATGAATTAAAATTAACTTATCATAATTCTGGACATATCCTAGGGAGTGCACTTGTTCATTTACATGTTGGTGAGGGTGATTATAACCTAGTTCATACTGGTGACATGAAATATGGGTTTACACGATTATTTGATCCTGCTGACACAAAATACCCTAGAATGGATGCATTATTTATTGAAAGTACTTATGGTGGTAATACTAATATTTCAGTAAATAGAAAGCAATCAGAAATAGATTTAATGAATATAATAAAGAAAACAATAGATAATAAAGGAAAAGTATTAATTCCTTTATTTGCAGTTGGAAGATCTCAAGAAATTCAATTAGTTATTGATTCTTATTTAAAATCCTATAAAATAGATGCTCCTGTTTATTTAGATGGTATGATATTAGAAGCAAGTGCAATTCATACTGCATATCCAGAATATTTAAAAGAATCACTTAAAAACATGATTTTAAATAATAGATCTCCTTTTGAAAGTGATATATTTGAAATAATAAAAGGTGAAAGAGAACATATAACTGAAAAAGGACCTTCAATTATTCTTGCTAGTGGTGGAATGTTAAATGGTGGAACAAGTTTTGAATATTTCAAAAAACTTGCAGATGACCCAAAAAATGCATTAATTTTTGTTGGTTTTAATAGTGCAAGTTCATTAGGACGAAGATTACAAAATAATTTAAAAGAAGTTCCAATACTTGATGAAAATAATAAAATAATTCCATTAAAAGTAAATATGCAAGTTTATACTGTTGATGGATTTTCAGGACATAGTACTAGAAGACAATTAATTGATTTTGTAAAAGATTTAAGGCCAAAACCAAGTGAAATATATACAATGCATGGTGAAGAACAAAAATGTGAAGATTTAGCAAATATTCTTCGAAGAATTACAAATGTAAATACAAGAGCACCAAGAAATCTTGATTCAATTCGATTAAAATAAAAAAATATTATTTTTTTAAGAATTTTTTAAAATCAATTTCAATGATAAAAGCATTTTCTTGTTCTTTTTTTACTTTTCCAATAATTTTATTTTTTACTTTTTCAACAATATGATTTACTTCAAAACTAATAAATTTAGATTTATTTTCAATAATTTTATTAATCTCAATATCTCTTTCAATACCAATTTCCATATTTATCAATATTTATTTATTGAATAATTCTATATATGTTTTTAGTAAAATCAAAATCAATTTGAATTTATTTTAATATTAAAATAAAAAAACAAAAATAAATTAATCATTAATAATTAAATACTTTCTTTAACAAGTAAATAAATATTAATTATTTTTTAAATAAAAGTTTAATATATCTGGTTTTATTATGAGTGAAGAAATTTCAATTGTCCCAATGAAAGAACTAAAATTAGGACGTTATATTTTAATAGACGATGTTCCTTGTAAGGTTATGGAAATAAATGTGAGTTCTCCTGGAAAGCATGGGGCAGCAAAAATGAGAATAGTAGCAATTGGTATATTTGATAGTCAAAAGAAAACATTATTAAAACCAAGTGAAAGTGATGTTCATGTACCAATAATTACAAAATCCAAGTCTCAAGTAGTATCAATAAGCAATAATACTGCACAATTAATGGATTTAATTACATATTCTGTTTATGAAATACAAATTCCAGCAGAACTCCTAAAGAAAATAAAACCAGGCAATGATGTTGAAATTATTGAAACAATGAATAAAAAAATAATATCAAGAATAGTAGGTGAATCTAAATGAATATAAAAATAGTTTCTGAATTTGAAAATAAATTATTTGATAGAAAAGAGATTAAGTTTACAATTGATAATGGCAGATTACAAACTCCAAAAAAAGTAGATGTCAAAAGAGAATTATGCAAAAAATTAAGTCTAAATTCTAATAATATGGTTATAATAAAAATTAACCAAGAATTTGGATCTGGATTTATTGATTGTTATGCTCATTTTTATAATAAAGAAGAATTTATTACTAAATTTGAACCTGCTTATATTTTAAAAAGAAAAAACAGAGTAGAAAAAGTTCAAAAAGAAAAAACAGAATAATAATTTATTTTAAATAAAATGTGAATATATGGCAAATGACAATAAAAAAAATATAAAAGAAAAAAAACCAAAAGTAATAAAACCTTTTAAAGAAAAAAAACAATGTCCTAAATGTTCTTCACGTATGGCAGATCATAAAGATAGATTTTCCTGTGGAAAATGTGGTTATACTGAATTCAAAACTAAAAAATAGCCAAATTTAGTAGTAATGGCGTTTATTTTGATTAATTTAGAGGATAAGTTAAAATCAAAAGACAAAAAAATTAAATATTTAGTATATTCTTTATTACTTATTTGTATTTTTTCTTTACTATATTTTATTTATATTTCTTATTCTACTTTTTCTCAACTTGCTTTATCTAATTATTTAAATCTTAATACTACTATTTTAATTTCATTACTTTTTCCATTAATTGTTTTTTCTTATTTATTACATAAAACAAATGATTTTAGTTATGTAATTAAAGAATTAGGACTTAGTAGAGATAAATTAACACTAAAAAATATTATATATGGTATTGTACTTTTTTTAATCATATTAATATTTGTAGAATTTGGTATTACAATATTTTCAAGATTAACTAATATTGCTTTGCCAACACATGTACAACAATTATTACAAGGCTTTCCACTTTATTTTTATTTATTTATATTTTTAGTTGCGCCAATAAATGAAGAAATAATGTTTAGGGGTTTTCTTGTTTCAAGAATAGGTATTATTCCAAGTGCAATAATCTTTGCATTATTACATTTTAGTTATGCATCAATAGCTGAATTTGTTGCAGCACTAATATTTGGTTTATTAGCAGGATATGCATTAAAGAGAACAAAATCATTATATGTTTCAATAATAGCACATATGATACTAAATTTTTTAACTATTTTAGTATTATTTTTAATTTAAAAACTAATAAATGATGATTATGAATATTACTGTTGTTCTTGTTGAATCAAAATATCAAATTAATTTAGGCTATATTGCAAGAACAATGAAGAATTTTGGATTGTCAAAAATTTATTTATTAAATCCAAAATGTAAATTTAATGGATCTAATGCAATTAAGTATTCAAAACATGCGCATGAATTATTAGAACACGCAATAATTATTAATGATTTAAAAAACATTAAAAGAAAAAACTTTGTAATAGGAACAACTGGTATTTGGACAAAAACAAGTCAATCTTTTTTTAATGTGAATAATTTAGATAAAGTTAATAAAAATATAAGAAAAAATAAAATAAAAAATATTTGCCTACTTATTGGGAGAGATAATACTGGTTTAACAAAAGAAGAATTAAGATCTTGTGATATAAGTATTTTTATTTCTACAAATAAAAAATATCCTATTCTAAATATTTCACATGCATTAGCAATAATTTTATATGAATTAACAAAACAAGATATTGAAAAGGAATATAATTTTAAAGATTTATATGCTAATCAAAAACAAGTATTAAATACAATTAATTTATTTTATAGTTTTATAAAAGATATAAAACATATTAGGGATAAAAAAACAATTGCAATGGTTTTTGAGCATATTTTAGAAAGAGCTAATCCATCAAAAAATGAATTAAATGCTTTGAATATTGCGTTCCATAAAAATAAAAAATAAATTTATTTATTTTCCATTCTTTCCAACTTTCTTTTAATACTCATTAATAAATCAATTATAAGTCCTGTAATTATAAATAATACTCCAATTGTTAAAAAGAGAAAAGCTGTTAAAGCTCTTCCTGCTAATGTGAATTCATTTGTTGATATAAAAGAAATAATTACTTGAATACTAAAAAAGATTCCAATAACTATAAATATAATACCTGTTCCAGCGAATAATAGCAATGGATTGTAATCTCTTGCAAATCTTATAATATGAATTCCAACACCAATACCATATAAAAATTTTGATTTTGCTAATTTTGATTTTCCTGAATCTCTTTTATAATATTTTATTTGAACTTCTTTTATTTTATAGCCTTTTTTAGCAAGTTCAATTGCAAAGAATCCAATACCTGCTCTATAAGGATTAATGTTTTTAATATTGTCAAATGCTTTTTTTCTTATAACAAATAAACCTGTTAATACATCATGTATTTTTATTCTAAATATTATACTATAAAGAAAAGATAATGCAGTATTTCCAAACTTTAAATAAAAGTTCATTGATTCTTTCTGTAATCCATTGAGTCTATTTCCGAGTACAAAATCTGCATCATTATTTTTAATTAATTTAATCCCTTTTTTAATACCATCCAAATCATGAGTTCCATCAGCATCAATACTTGCTAAAATGTCTCCATGTGCATATCTTAAACCTTTTATTATTGCTGCTTCCACTCCTTTTTTTTCTTGTTCTAATATTGTAACTTTTGTTTTTATTAATTTTTTTAAATATTTTTTACTACTCATATTTACTATGATTATTTCAATATTATTTCCAAGAAGTTTTCTTAAATTAATTATTATTTTGAATAATGTTTCTTCTTCAATATTTGGAATTATAATACTTATTTTATATTTTTTATTGATATTTTTTTTCTTTTTAATATTCATTTTATCTATTTATAATTATTTAAACTTGCGAGAACCGGGATTCGAACCCGAGCTGCGGCCTTGGCAAGGCCGCGTCCTACCAGACTAGACTATACTCGCATTTATTATATCTCTATTAAATTATTTTATTAATTATTGCTTTATTTATTATTAAAATAAAAATTGCCACAGGTCGGATTTGAACCGACGACATCCCGGTTTCTGTCTGAAACTTTATTAAGTTTTTGTCAAAATAATTACTTCAGCCGGACGCTCTCCCACTGAGCTACTGCAGCAAATAAAATTAAAAATCAAATAAAAAAGATAAATAATTTAACTTATAAAAGTATTTAATTATTCTTATTTGAAAATCATTTTAAATTTTAACATTTATAAATAATAAATATGCTGAAAAATCAAAATTATTATTCTTTAATTAATATGGAACTTGTAGAGCAAAGAGATTATCAAACAAATATAATAAATAATATTTTAGATAAAAATTCTTTAGTTGTTCTTCCAACAGGTCTTGGTAAAACAATAATAGCATTATTTGCAATTTCTAATTGTTTATTTAATAATAAAAAAGCATTGTTTTTAGCTCCAACAAGACCATTGGCAGAGCAGCATTATAATTCAGCAATAAAATTTTTAAAACTTAATAAAGATAATAAATCTGAAATAGTTTTAATAACTGGGATGTTAAATGCATTAAAAAGATCTGAAATAGAAAATAATGCAAAATTAATTGTTGCAACACCCCAAACAATTGCAAATGATTTGAAATCAAATAAATTTTCTTTAGATGATTTTGGATTAATTATTTTTGATGAATGCCATAAAGCTATTGGTAAATATGCTTATATTTATATTGCAAATGAAGCAAAATTAAAAAATATACATATAATTGGTTTAACTGCGTCTCCAGGAAGTGACAAAAAAAGATTACAAAAACTTATAAATTCTTTTGAAATAAAAACTATTGAAGTAAGAATTTCAACTGATTATGATGTTTACAAATATGTAATGGATAAAAAAATTACAATTATAAAAGTTGAGAAAACTAAACCAATAAATGAAATAACATTATTATTAAAACCAATTATTGAAGAGCATTTGTTTAAATTAAGACGATATGGTTTTTGTTATTATAAAAAATTTGAAATAATTCCAAAAGCAAGATTATTAGAAATTGGTAAGTTGATTAGTAATATAGAAGCAGAAAATTATAAATTCATTGTTCTATTTGAATATATTTATATTTTAAATTTAATACATGCTTATGATCTAGTTTCAATAGAAGGTTTATTTGCATTTTATGCTTATTTTGAGAAACTAAAAAACAAAAAACAGAAAGGTAAAGCAGTATTAAATATTTTAAATAATAAAAATATTATAATTGCAAAAAGTATTGCAAAAAAAGCTCTTGAAAGTGGATTAGAACATAAAAAAATGTTTAAAATTCTTGAATTATTAAAAACAAAGTTTCTTAATCAAACAATAATTATTTTTGCACAATATAGATCAACAATAGCAAAGCTTGTTGAAATTTTAAATAAAAGTAATATTCCATCAAAAGCATTTGTTGGAAAAAAAGAAGGTATTACACATATAATTCAAAAAAATACAATAGATGAATTTAGAAAAGGTTCTTTCAAAGTTCTTGTTGCAACATCAATTGGTGAAGAAGGATTAGATATTCCAAGTGTTGATACTGTTATATTTTATGAACCAGTTCCAAATGAAATAAGAAATATTCAAAGAAGAGGTAGAGCTGGAAGGATTAAATCAAGTGAAATAATAATATTAGTAACAAAAGACACAAAAGATGAAATATATTTGAATGTTTCTAAATTTAAAGAAATAAAAATGCAAAAAATATTATTAGAAATAAAAAATGAATTAATGCTGAAAAGCAACTTAAATGAAGAATTTGGTCAACAAAAATTATTCAAATAATTTTATTTATTATTTAATAATTAAACTATAGCCTTATATTTATTTTTTTATTTTAATAATTATTTATTTAATTAATTAATAGATTATTATGATTTCAATAAATATATTATTTATTTTCTTTTCTGGACTTGTTTTTCTAGGATTTATTTTAAATTCATTATTTAGCAAAATTAAAATTGCAGGAATTTTACCATTAATGATAATTGGTTTGTTAATAGGGCCTATTTTTAAAATTATTCCAGTAAACAAAACTAGTATAATTATGGAATTAACTCCATTAATTACTGCATTAGCATTATCTTTTATTTTATTTGATGTTGGATTAAATCTAAATTTTGAAAAATTAAAGAATGTATTATTAAATGCAACAAAATTTACTTTTATAACAGTAATAATCACTGGTTTAGCTTGTTCTGTTGCTGGTATACTTATATCTTTTTTTGTTTTTCATTGGAGTCTTATTATTTCTTTTATGTTTGGATTTGCAATAGCAGGACCTGGTACAATAATTGTTCCTATTTTAGCAAGAATAAGTAAAATTACAGAAGATTTAAAAACAATATTAATTTATGAAGCAGTTGGAACATCTATTGTTACATTAATTATACCTTTAATTCTATCTAAATTTTTATGTGCACCAGCAACTGTGTGTAATACTACTACGAGTTTAAGTGCAATTTCAATGCTTGTATTTAATACAATTATAACTTCATCTGCATTAGCAATTGTATTAGCATTATTCTGGTTGTTTATTCTTAATAAATTTAAAGAATACAGTAAAGAATACATGTGGATGTTAACAATGACAATAGTACTTGCTACTTATGGTATTTCTCAATCATTAGGTTTTAATGGTGTAATAACTGTATTTATTTTTGGTTTAGTATTTGCAAATATAGGAACTGGATTAGATCCAAATTCACAATTTTTCAAGTATTTTTCATTACCTCATGATATTGCACATATAAGGAGTTATCAAAAAGAAATAGTTTTTTTTGTAAGTACTTTCTTCTTCTTGTATCTTGGTATGTTATTTGAAATTCCAAGTTCATATTCTTTAATAGGTATAATGGCAATTATTGGTGTTATTGTTTCTCTTATAATTCTTGGTGTTAGATATTTATTTACTCCTTTGTTGAAAAATTATTTATCAATAGAAAAAGAACCAAATAAAGTAGAACATAATTTTATTAATTTTGATATTGCAAGAGGTTTATCACCAGCAATAATTGCAACAATCCCACTTTCTTTAGGTCTAAATGTTCCAGGATTTGTTGATCAAATATTCTTTATTATATTAATAACTAATATAATTTCAACACTAGGTATATTTTTTACTTATAAAGAGGATAAGTTAAAAATTAAATCAACAGTATCTATTAATACTGATAATAATATTAAAAATAATTCAATTTCTGATTCTACGAATACTGATAATTCAAATAATAAGGAAATAGTTAAAAAAGAATAAAAATAAAAAAATAAATTTTTATTTTTGCTGTTGTTTTTTTGATTTTATTATTTTTACTTTTTTAGGAGTTAATAATAATTTTTGTTCATCAATTCTTGCAATATCTCCATCAATCTTATTAACATATTCTTTTAATGAATTTATCATATTTTTTAATGTATTTGGTCTTTTGGATAATTCAAATATATTTAAAAGAATAATATTTTTCTTTTTCAATTCATTTTCAATAAGAGCAATATCAGATTCCTGCTGTAATGCAATTGGTTTTATGTAAAAATCAGCAGGTTCATTAAGCATATCTACATTACTCATTTCTGCGGATTGCATATATTCCTCAATATCTAATTCTTTATTAACACCTAATGCTTTTCCAAGCTTATCAAATACTCTCATCTTATCACTCGTCGTCAATTTAGTTTTTTTATTATTAATTTAAATATAATTTTTTAATATTTATATTTCTATCTATTTATTTTAATTTTCTATACTTAATTATAAAAATCAATATTTTAATACTTTTTGTAAAATTAATATTTGTGGAATTTAATATTTTCATCAATAAATTCTGCAATTTTTATTAATTGATCTGGACTAAGTTTGAAGGTTTTAATATCTTTATATTCTGAATTTTCTATTATTTCTTTTGCTTGTTCTTTTGTTATATTTAATTTTTTAATTGAATCAATAAATGCATTTCTTATTTTTTTATTTTTATGCATCATTAATAATGAAATTAATTTTAATTTATGTTCATTAATATTGTTTTTGAATTCTAAATATATAATTGTTGAGTTGATTTTTGGTCTTGGGTAGAAATTATTACGATTTATTTGCTTTAAAATCTTAATTTTAAATTGTAAATAAGAAAAAACACTTAATTTAGAATATTTTTTTGAATTAGGTTTTGCAGCCATATGTTCTACAAATTCTTTTTGTAAACAAAGTACTGCACTTATTTCTAATTTTGCTAGCAATGTTAATATTTTACTTGATAAACTATAAGGGATATTTGATATCAATATATTATAATTAATAAATTCTGATTCATCTACTTTAAATATGTCATTGTTTATTAATTTTAATTTTTTGTCTTCATCATATTTATTTTTTAATAATTCATATAATTTTTTGTCTTTTTCAATTAATATTACTTTATTTGAAAATTTAACTAATTCTTCTGTAAGAATACCCAAACCAGGTCCAATTTCAATAACATTTTTATTTTTTCCAAAACTAGCTTCAAATTCAGCAATATGTTTATTTATTAAGAAATTTTGTCCTAATTTTTTATTTATTCGTATTTTTTTTATTATTTCTCTATAATTCGTCATTAATTACCTTTATTTATATTTATTTACATTTGTTTTTTGTCAATATTAATAAATTACTAGTTTATGTTTAATCAATTAATTTTAAATCAATTAATGTTTGCTTAGGATTTTTATAATATTTTTTTACGATTGCATTTATTTCAATTATATCTGTTTTTCCAAGCTGGTTCATTCTTTCTAGTATTTTTGCACGTATATTTTCTTCATTCATTATATATTTAGCTGGAATACCGACTATTTTTGATAACAAATCTCTGTAAGTAATACTTGGACTAATGTCTGTTTCTTGCTGTGTTTTAAAGTCATAAGAATAAAGATCTGATAATAATACTTTATTATTTTCTATTCCAGAAATTTCTGAGATTTGGCTAATTTTTCTTACTGGTTTTCCTTTTACATAAATTTGTGAAATTATTATTAATGCATCAATAATTGGGATAATATCAATAGGAACATCCATTGGTTTATGTACTAATCTATTTATCATATCTCTTGTTGTTGATGCATGGATTGTCCCCATAACAATTTTTCCAACATTCATTGCAGTAATCATATCATTTGCTTCCTCTCCTCTTATTTCTCCAATTATCATTGTGTCTGGTCTCATTCTCAAACTATTTTTTACAAGATCTTCTAATTTTAAAGTGTTATTAGTTTCTAAATTAACACAATTTTCTTGTGTTTTTGTATTTAATTCATATGTTTCTTCCATTGTTATTACTCTTTGTTCAGGTCTAAAAAAAGAAAACATTGCATTTAAAAGAGTTGTTTTTCCAGCAGCAGGCATTCCACCAATTAAAATATTAGCTGGTCTTACTCTAAATCCATCAATATAAAGCCATAATCTAGCAGCAATTTTATAAGATAATTCATTTAAATTAATAAGATCAATAATACTAAAAACATGTTTTTTAAAATTTCTTATTGTTATATTATAACCCATAGGTGATGCAATAATATTTGCTCTGCTTCCATTTGGTATATGTACATCAAGAACATTACCTTTTGCTGTTTCATTTGTTTGATATAATTTTAATTTTGCTACAAATTTATTTAATTCTTCAATTGTATTTAATTTAACATCTATTTTTCTTTCACCAGTTTTTGAATCATATACAAAAATATTTTCAGTATTATTAATCATTATATCTTCTATATTTTCATCATCTAGCAATTTAGAAACAGGATTTAGATTATCAATATCTTCTAAAATTTCTTGTATTGTTATTTCACTAATACTTGGATCAGTGTTTTTTGCTATTATTTTAATTAATTTTAATTTCTCTTTAGTATCAATATTAATGAATTTTCCTTCTAATTCTGAAAGAATTATATTTTCAATATATTTTATTTCCCCCATTTTACCAATATTGATTTGTTTTTATTAATAATTTTATTAATAATAAATATTTATAAATTTATAAATAAATTGAATATCAATAAAAATAGAAATAAACAAAGTTATAAAAATATTAATACTATAAATTATTATAATATTATACTAAATTAATGTTAATCCAATTTTTTATAATATTTTTTATTTTGTTCAATAACATATTCTTGTGATCTCATGAAAATAGAGCCAATTTTTAATAATGATAAAACTTTTAGTTTTATGTTAAAAGATGCAAATAATAGTCTTGCTAATACATTAAGACGAATTGCAATAAATAGTGTGGATGTATTTGCAATAGATACAGTTACATTTTATAAAAATTCAAGTGCAATGTTCGATGAATTTATTGCACATAGAATAGGACTTATACCTATAATTACACCAAAAAAAGGATATAATAGAAATGATGAAATTTTATTTACATTAGAAGCAATAGGTCCAAAAATAGTATATTCTTCAGAATTGAATTCAACAGACAAAAATGTAATAGTTGCAAATCAAAATATCCCAATAATAAAACTATCTGAAAATCAAGAAATTAGATTAGATGGAAAAGCAATAATGCAATCAGCATTAAAACACGCAAAATACCAACCAGGAATTGTTACTTATGAAGAAATTAATGGATCAACATTTAAGTTTTATATAGAAGCATTTGGTCAAATACCACCAAAACAAATTATTGAAAATGCATGCAAAAAAATAACAGAAGAATTAAAAGAACTAAAAAGTAATGTATAATATTTAAAAATATGCGGGAGTGGCAGAGTTTGGTCAAATGCGCAGGACTGAGGTGCTAAAATTTGCTTAGAACTTCTGTGTCTTAGAGACTGCGTGAGTTCGAATCTCACCTCCCGCAAATAATAAATAATAAATTGATTAATATGAAATTAAATATTAAAAAAAAAATAATGTCAATTGAAAATCCAACTGTAAAGGAATGGTATATCACTATTGAGAAATCTATTGATAAAAAAGATAAAGAAAAAGACAATAAAACTAATATTAATTTATTAAAGTTATTAAATAAAAGAAAACATATAAAAGTAAATTTGTGGAAATTAAATAAATATTCAAAACAAGATGATAATTTAATTGTACCTGGTAAAGTATTAAGTGTTGGAAATATTGATCATAAAATAACAATATGTGCTATTGATTTTTCAGAACTAGCATTACAACGATTAAAAAAATCAGATTCAAATATTATTAAAATTGATCAAGCAATTAATAAAACAGGAAATATTAAAATTATTATTTAGATTATTAATGTGTTAATATGCAAATATCTCAAAAAAAAGATTATGAAGTTTATGATGCTCAAAAAGAAATACTTGGCAGATTTGCAAGTATTATTGCTAAGCAATTATTAAATGGAAAAGTAGTTACAGTAATAAATGCAGAAAAAGCATTAATTAGTGGAGATAAAAAATATTTAATTAAAAGATACAGGACAAGATTAAATTTAGTAGAAAAAGCAAATCCAGAACATTCTGCTTATTGGTCAAGACGACCTGATTTACTAGTAAAGAGAATAATAAGAGGTATGTTACCTTATAGAAAACCTTCTGGAAAAACAGCATATAGAAATTTAAATGTTTTTATGGGTATTCCAGAAAATTTAAATACATCAAATATTATAAAATTAAATATTAAAGATCCAAGGAAAATCTTTGTTAATACATTATCAATAAGGGAATTATCTAATTTATTAGGTTATACTAATACAAAAAATTGATGTTTTATGTCAGAAATAAAAGAAGAAGCAAAAATTGAAGAAAAAGAAAATGAACAACAACTTAAGAAAACAAAACAAGTTAGAAGGGGAAGAAAACCATCTTCAACTAAAGCAGTATTAAATAAGGAATTGAAAGAAAAACAAAATAACAAAAAACAAGCAATTTCAATTATTGGTGTAAGTAAAAGGAAAAGAGCAATTGCAAGAGCATATGTTTCAAGGGGTAATGGATCAATATTTATAAATAATAAAAATATTGAATTAATTGAACCAAAAGAATTGAGAAGTATTATATTAGAACCTTTTTATGTATCCCCATCAATGAATTCAGCATTAAAGCAAGTAAATATTAAAATAAATGTATTTGGAGGTGGATTAAGTTCTCAAGCTCAAGCATCAAGAAATTCAATTGCAAAAGCATTAATTAAATTTATTAATACTACTTCAATTAAAAGTGAATTTAATAATTATAGATATATGATAGTTGACGATCCAAGAAGAGTTGAATCAAAAAAATTCAAAGGACCAAAAGCAAGAGCAAGATTCCAAACTTCTTACAGATAATTACTATATATTTTTGCAGTAAATACTGTAAAAATTTTATAAGTTAATTGATTAATGAAAAATAATAAATAATAAAAAAATGAATATAAAATGTGATTTAAATGATGATGCCTATTAGATGTTTTAGTTGCGGTCAAGTAATTGCAGATAAATGGGAAGAATATGATAAGAGAGTTAATAAAAACAAAGAAGAAGCATCAAAAGTTTTAGATGAATTAGGATTTAAAAGATATTGTTGCAGACGAATGTTTCTTGGAAATACAGATCTTATTGATGAATTTATAAATCTAGGTAGAAAATAAAATAATATTTAAATTGAGTTATATATAATTATAAACTTTTTAAAAGAAGTTTAATTAATAAAAATATATTAACTCATTAAAGGTGTATTAATATGGAAGAAGAATTTCTTGCAAATCAAAATGAATATTTAGAAGCTGGTATTCACATAGCAACAAAAGTAAAAAGACCAGGAATGGAAAAATTTATATATAAAGTTAGAGAAGATGGATTATATTTACTTGATTTAAAAACAATTAATTCTAGAATTAAAATTGCTAGTAAAATGATAGTAAAATATAATCCAAAAGATGTTCTAATAACTGCTTCAAGAATTTATGCAATAACAGCTGCAGAAAAGTTTGCAGAAATAATAAATGCAAAATTTGTAAAAAAGAGAGTAAGGCCAGGAATATTTACTGATCCTAATAAAGAAGATTTTATTGAACCAAAGCTTGTAATTATAAGTGATTCAAGAAATGAAAAGCAGGCAATAAAAGAAGCAAGTATTAAAAATATACCAATTATTGCATTATGTGATACTGATAATTCAACAAAATTTCTTGATTTAGTTATTCCTGTTAACAATAAAGGAAGAAAAGCATTAGCATTTACTTATTATTTACTTTCAAGAGAAGTTCTTAAATTAAGAGGAGAAATAAAAACAAATGAAGAATTTAAGTATTCTGTTAATGATTTTGAAGCACAGTTGCAAACAGATAAATTAAATTCAAAATTATTTCAAAGGCCAAATCAATATCAAAGACCAAAACAAACATTTAATAGATATCAAGAAAATAAAAGCAAATTAATTGAATCAAGTAAAAATAATATTGAAAAACAACCAAAAATTGAAATTAAAAAAGAAGAAGAAAAAAGCAACATAGAAAAATCAGATAATAAAGTATTAAAAGAACAAGACAAAAATAATACAAAAACAATAAAGTCAGAAGAAAAATCAAATTCACAAGAAAAAGAAAATAAAAATCAATAGATTTTATGAATAAAAACATAAAATTTATTCATTGTGCTCTTCCAAATATTGATTTTAATAAAATTTTAATAAAAGAAAATATAAAAATTAAAGCTGAATGTAAACAAATAACTATTTCTTGTTTACCATTTATAATTGAAATTAATTCTACTTTTAATATAAAAAATCAAATATTGATTATAAATAAGTATAATTATATTAAATTATTTTTTATGAAACCAAATAAATTATTTATTATTTATAATAAAAAATTGATTGAAATAGAAGAGATAAATGGGATCAATAAAAAAACAATCAACAAAAATCTTATTTGTGTAAATAATGGACTTGATGCTGCAAAATATATTAGATTAAAAAAATATTTTATTGTATTAAAATTTAATAAAATAGATATAATAAAAAAACAATTAAAAGTTATTATGTTTCTTACAAATTCAATAAATATTGAACAATTAAAAAAAGCACCAGTAGTATTTAATTGATATCCAAATAAATTATTTATTAAATATATTAATAATTAATTGATATAAATGCAGAATAAAAAAATAGAAAATAACAATCAAACTTCCTCAAGAAAATTAGAGCACATAAAAATCGCTCTTAAAAAAAATATGGAATTTAAAATAACAAATCAATTTGAAAATATTAAGCTAATTCCTAAAATAGATAAAAAAATTTCATATAACAATATTGATATATCTACTTTATTTTTGAATAAAAAAATAAGTGCACCAATTTTTATTTCTGGAATGACTGGAGGGCATGAAAAAACATTTAAAATTAATTTAGATTTTGCAAACGCAGCATATGAATTAAATATTCCAATGGGTTTAGGAAGTCAGAGAGCAATGATAGAACATAAAGATTTGATTTATACTTATAATGTTAAAAAAGATTATAATATTATTTTATTAGGCAATATAGGTGTTGCTCAGCTTAGTAAATATAATACAAATCAAATAAAAAAAATGCTTGAAGATGTTGATGCTGATGCTTTATGTATACATACAAATCCAGCACAAGAAATTGTTCAACCTGAAGGTAATCTAAATTTTAAAAATGCTTTTAACAATATAAAATCTATTGCTAATAATTTAAATTATAAAATAATAGTAAAAGAAGTTGGAAATGGAATTTCAAAAGAAGTTGCAAAAGAATTAGATTCAACAAATATCTATGGTATTGATACTGGTGGTGCAGGAGGAACAAATTGGGTTGCAATTGAATTATTGCGAAGATCTGAATCTGATTTAAATTTTATTAAAGAATGGGGAATACCAACTGCACAATCATTAATAGAAACAAAATACGCATTTAATGGGTTTATAACTGCAACAGGTGGAATAAGATCTGGTTCTGATATTGTTAAAGCTCTTGCGCTTGGTGCTGATGCATGTGGAATAGCAATGCCTATTTTAAAATCACAAAGAAAAGGCAAGAACGAAATTATTAAATATTTAAATACACTTATTATGCAAATAAAATATGAAATGAAGAAACTTAATTGTAGAAATATAGAGGATTTAAAACTTTTAAAATTTAATATAAATAATCCATTAAAAACTGTTTTAAAACAGAGACATATAGATTTAAATACTTTTCAGAGTAAAAGGAATAAAATATAAATCTGATTAGGCTAAAAGTATTTATATCAAAAGCAATACAAGATAAATTAAATAATAAACATATTTAAATAAATTTAAAATATAATAAAATCAAAATGAGCAATAAAAAATTCATAACAACATAAAAAAACATTAGTCAATTATAATTTATAATAAAATATAAAATATAGGGGTTTGAAGATGATTAATGAAAAATCATTAATAAATATTTTAGATGATGATTCAACATCTATCCTTTCCCACATAAATCTTTTAAATAATAAAAAAAATAAAAAAATACAAATTCTTTCTATTGGTTCTATATTTAGCGGAACAAATGCATTTAGTAAAGATGCATTAATTGGATTAAACGAACTTCTAATTGAAAGAAAAAATAGTAATAATAATATTGATGTACTTTTAATGAATGGAGGTGTATTACCTTATGGTGCTTTATTACCTTATTTGTCTAAAATATCAGCACCTCGTAGGTGGGATAAAATTCTTTCATTATCTGATAATATAAAATACATAGCAGATGCTTCTGAAATAATTAAAGTTCATTTAAATAGGATTTTCAATACAATTAATAAAAATACTAATATTATTTATGTATTAGGAGATGAAGATAAATTGAATATAAAAGATATATCAAGAAGTTTAAATTCAAAATTTAATTATGATCCTGAAAGTTTAAATGAATTGTATCTTGAGTTTAGAGATATGATAGAATCAAGAAAAGAAATTATTGATATAACAAAGTCTGCAATTAAAAAAAATAATAAAGCACTTGAAATAATGCAAAATCAGAAAAAAACTGAAAATTTAAATAAAATAGAGGAATATAAAAATAAAAATAATAAAAATCATCAAGAATTGGTAAAAATACAACAAGAAATAAAAGAACTTATTGCATTAAATAAGCAAGTATTAGACCTATACTTATTAACTTTTAATTCATTAGATATTAAAAATTTAAAAAGACTTAAAATAGATGTAAAACTAAAACTTATAAATACTACTGAAAAGATAAAACAAATTAAAGATCCTTTTTCTCAAGATTATAAAGTTTTAGAATTGCTTGGAAAAAAATTATCTAATAAATTAAGAGCAATAGATATTGCAAAAAGCAAATTAAAAAATTCAATTGATTCACAAAAAACAGCAGAAAATTCTAAACGTATTAATACATTTACTGGGAATATTCCAATAGAGCCACAATCTGCTAAAAAAATACAAAAATTAAGTTATGATTTTTATTATTATATTTTAGGTTCTGCATTTGGTAGAAAAAGAGAAATAAAAGTAATTGGAAAAAAGCATTTTAATTTATTAGCTATTTCAAAAAATAAATTAAAGTTAAATACATTAATTACAAATAATCCTACAAATATTTCAAATAATTTTAAGATCAATGCAAATTCATCTATAAACATAACAATTGGAAATTTAATAAAAAAATTGCCTTTAGAACCTAATTTAGCTATTTCTGGACATACAACTGCAAATTCATTTACAATAATACCTTCACAAAATAATTCTAATAAAAATATAGCAATATTATGTTCTGGTCCTTTAATAGATCCTAATAAAGTATTTGAATTATGGAATCAAAAAATAAAAACAGAATTAACTAGTGCTTTTGAGAAATCAAGACTGTTTTCTGGTGTAACTATTATAGGGTATGATGGAGTTAATTTTAATTTAGATATTATAAAATATGATTATTTAATAAATAAAGCAAATCAAAGATATGAAAGTAAAAATGAAAAACAAGCAATAGAAAATATAAAACAAAAATTAAGATCAAGTGAAAATAATACTAATAATTATAATGGAGAAAAACTAGAAAAGATTACAACACCAAATAAATTACCTTCAGAGATTAAGGATAAAGATATTGAATATATTGATTTAAAAGATTTTAATAAATTAAATAAAATTGTAAATACAGAAAAATTAACAATTGCAAGTATAAGTGATATACATTTTGGTAGTGGTGAAACAAATATCAAAATTTTAAAAACATGTATTAAAGATATTGTAAAAAATTCACCAGATTTATTAATACTTAATGGTGATATCATTGAAGGAAATCTTAATAATTATATGAATGTTTTAAAAGAATATAAAAAACCAGAAATTATAAGCGAATATAAAAATTGGCTTAAAAATATCAAAAAATTAGATAAATCTAAAATTTTAATGCAAATGAATACTTTTTATACTGAATATATAAACACTATTCCAATACAGAATATAGACGCACAAGTTGAACCTTTATTAAAAATATTAACTCCTGCTATTGATAAAATTGTTGAAAATAATGGTTATATTATTATTACAAGTGGAAATCATTATAATAAAACTTATAAAGATAATAAATTAGATGAAAGTGAAAAATTAGGAAGTGCACTAAAATTATATATTAGTGGAAAAGCAAGAAATTTTAATAATGTTAAGGTGATTCATGGGTCAAGTGAGGGAACAGGTGTATTTTCAATTAATAATAAAATAAAAATATTAGTGTCACATGATCTTGGAAAAGATATATCTTCTATTACAAATAAATTAAGAAAAAAGAATTCTGAAACTCAAATTAATATAGGATCTCATAGACATCAAATATGGCAGGGGGATACTATTGATAATAGTATTGTTCTTACACCCTCTTTAACTTCTGTTAAAGAAAATTCATTTTTACAATCAACAAATCAACCAATTGGTAAAATAAATGGTTATATTTACTCAAAATATGAATTTACTAAAGATAAAATAATAAGACATGAATTTTATCCAAAAATTAATAATTTTTTTAATAAATTAAAAACAAAAGACTTATTTGAAGAATTTTTATCAACAAAATCAAATTTAGAAGTTGATAAAAAAACAAGAAAACAGAAAAATAAATCTTAGTTGATTTGGATGAGAAAAGAGATAAAAAAAACAGATGAAAATATTCGAAATCTGTTAAGGACTCAATCAGATAAATATAACATTAGAAATTATAATCCTTCTTCTTTTGAAATTGATGTTGCAGGACTTTTGATAAAGAATAATATAACTTTTGAATTCAATAAAAAATTAGTTTTCTACAATAATCCAAATAATTATAATATTTTTAAAAAATGGATTGATCTTAAAAATAATACTATTTCTACAAATATAGATATAGAAAATAAATCTTCTGAAATTTTTAGACCTGATTTTATTATTAATGATTTAAAATCTAATAATAAACCAATTATACTTGAACCTCATGGAAAGCAATATTTTCACAATAAAAAAATAAATAAATATAAATCATTCATGAACCTTTTTGGATCTTCTTATTATTTTATTATAATAACAGATTTAACAAGAAAGATATTAGAAACAAAATTAAAAGAACTAGATTTAAAATTAAATGATATTTGTAATGAATTATGGTTTTCAAAAAAAAACAATTTAAATTCTCTTGACTCTAAAATCAATAAAATGAAAATTAAATACCAATTGAGATAAAAATATTTTCTAAATCAAATCTTTATTTCTGTCCAAATATTAAATAACCTGTGTGCCAAATTCCTTTTGTTGAAGGTCTTACTCCAACTTTTCTAACAAGTATATCTCGCATTATATTTTCAATACATATAATGTTTTTAAATTTATATTTTTCAAGTTTATTAAAAAATTTTTTTAATTGTTCCATATGTAAAACATAACCAACAATATATCCATTATCTTTTAATGCTTTATAAGCATGTCTAACCACTTTTTCAGAATTTGGTAAGTCTAATGTAATTACATCAACATTTTTTTCAAATATTTTTTTTGTGATATCATTATTTCTTATTATTAAATTTTCTAAATTTTCGATTTTTTTGTTGTGCTCTGCAATTTTAATAAATTCTTCTTTAATTTCATAACTATATACTTGTTTACATATTTTTGCTAAACTTATTGAAAGCCATCCACTCCCAGTTCCTGCATCTATACAAATACTATTTTTATTAACATTTGCATATGTTATTATTATCCCAATATCTTTTGGTAATATTACTTGAGGTCCTCTTTTTAATTTTTTATAGTGTGATGGAATAAACATATTTTTCATCTTTTTTATTATTATTTTTTATTTTCTACATTTTCTTGTTTATTATCATTATTTTGTTTATAATTCTTAGTACTATACCAATCTTTTTTAGTTTGGCATTTTGGATCAAGATCCATTTCGAACATTTTCTTGTTTCTTATTACTTTAATTATTGGAGTATTGCAAAATTTACATACTTTGGTTGTAATTAATATCTTTGAATTTCCAGGTAATGGGTATGTATTTGTACAATTAGGATAATCATCACATCCAACAAATAATTTTCCTAGTCTTGATTTTTTAATTATTAAATTACCATTACTTTTTGGACATTTTCCAAGAATTTGAGATTGATTTAAACTAATTCTTAATTCTTGCGAAATTTTTTGTTTGTTATTTTCAAAGGCATTAAGTGCTTCTATTAATAGTTCTTTTCCTTCTTTTATTACATTAACTTCTTGTTCTTTTCCTTTTGATATTAAATCCATATCTTTTTCAAGTTTTTTCGTAGTATTTTCATCAACAATCATTTCACAGTATTTTTTTAATGTATTATATATTACAATCCCAAATTTTGTAACGTTTATACTAGTTCCTTCAATATAATTTCTTTTGAATAATGTGTCAATAATTCCTGCTCTTGTTGCTTTTGTTCCAAGATCTCGTTTTTCTAGTTCAGCGATTAATGTTGCTTTTACATATCTTTTTGGAGGTTGAGTTTGTGATTTTACTACATTTATTTTTAATATATTTATTTTTTCATCTTTCTTGAATTTTTGTAGAATTAATTCATTTGGCTTATAAAAATGATAAAATTCTGTCCATCCTTTTTTAATAATCTGATTTCCAGCAGCAGCATATTTTTCATTTCCAAAAATTGCTGTTATTCTAGTTCTATCAATTTCCATTGGTTCTGCAAAACATGCTAAAAATCTTCTTGTTATTAAATCAAATAATTTTTGTTCTTCGCCTGTTAAATTATTTGGCTTTATTCCTGTTGAATAAATTGCAGGGTGGGCATCATCTTTTTTATTACCTTCAATTGGTTTAAATCTATGTTCTTTTAATAATATATTTGCAAGATTTTCATATTCTTTGATTTTTGATAATGATCTAATAATCTTTGATAAATTTAATAATATTGGTAATTTTTGAGAGGATGTTCTTGGGTATGATATAAATGATCTTTCATATAATGATTGTGCAATATTTAATGTTCTTGAAGGATCAATATGTAAAATTTTACTTGCTTCTAGTTGTAATGATGTTAAATCAAATGCAGGATTAGCTATTATTTGTTTTTTTGTTTTATCTATATTTTTTATTATTCCATTATTTTTGTTTTTTTCTGTTTCAGCATAACTTTGTTTCATTATTTCTTCATCAAATATCTGTTCTTTTGAATTTATAAATTCAGTATTTTTTATTAAAATATTTATTTTCCAAAAATATTTTGGAATAAATTTAGATATTTCAATTTCTCTTTTTGTTAATATGCCAAGGCTAGGACCTTGGACACGACCAATACTTAATGCATTTTTACTAAAATTAGAATTATAAATAGATCGGGTTAATGCAATACTTAAATTAATACCCCATAACCAATCAAGCATATGTCTTACTTCACCAGCATAAAAATTATTAACATCTAAAGGTAATAAATGTTCATATGCCATTAAAATATCTTCATCTGTTGTTGTAGAAAATTTCATTCTTTTTGAATTATTCAAATTTTCATTTATTAATTTTATTATATTAGTACCAATTACAGTTCCTTCAATATCAAAATCACATGCATTTATAAACATACTACATTTTTTAGCTATGTCTACTATTACATCTAGATAATTTTTTGTATATTCTCTAGATTTAATATAATATGCTGGTGACCATTTAACATCTAAAATTGGAAAATTTTTGTGTTTTCCAATTATTGTAAATAAATGTCCAACAGCTGCAACAACATAAATTTTTTTATTGATCTCATTTATTTCATAATAATTAATATTTTTATTCATTTTTCTTTCAAATCTCCCATTTCCAAGTGCTGTTGCTATTCTTAATGCAACACTCGGTTTTTCTGCAATTATTAATATATTCATGTTTTTCACGTAATTTTATTAATTCAAATAAAATATTAAAATTTAGTATTAAATAAAAATAATATTTACAAAAATCTTTTAATATAATTATTTAATTCTATCTATGAATAATTTGCTGAATTTAATAATAATTCTTTTATTAAATACCTCTATATCTTGGATTAGAATGTTTATAGCATTAGCAATATCCATAATTTTTAGTTTATTTATTGGAATTATAGCAGCAAGATCAAAAGCAGCAGAAAAAATAATTCTTCCAATATTAGATATTTTTCAAACACTTCCAATACTTGCTTTTTTTCCATTTGTAATTATTATAATATTAGGTTTAATAAAAGGAGGTATTGGATTAAATATTGCTGTTATTTTTTTAATAATTACAAGTATGGTCTGGAATATTTCGTTTGCTGTTTATGAAGCAATAAAAGTATTGCCAAATGAATTTTTAGAACTTTCAAAAATTTATAATTTGAATTTTATTCAGAGATTTAAAAAAATTTATTTACCTTCTGCAATGCCAAGAGTTATTGAACAATCAATATTATCTTGGTCTATTGGATTATTTTATCTTATTACAAGTGAAATATTTTCAACAGGAACTGTGAATTATAAAGTTAAATATGGTATAGGTGTTGAATTAATGAAATTAGGTTATTCTAATAATTTTTTATATTATTTAATTGGGATCCTTGTTTTAATTATTTTTGTAGTTCTTACAAGATTATTATTTTTTATTCCTTTAGAAAATTATTTTAATAAATTTAATAAACAAAATAATCAAGAGCCAAAATTAGCAAGATTATATAATTTATTTAAAGCTCCTTTTTTTATTACCTCTAATACTATTAAATTTAGTTTGCATAAAATAAATAAAACCAAAAAACAAAAGAATAAAACTTTAATTCATAAATTAAAAATTCAAAAGCAAATTTTAATTAAAAATTCACAATCTAATACTATTTTAAATAAATTTAATTTTAAAATCGAATTAGAACCTAAAATATTAAAAGCAATTTTTGTAATATTTTTTATTTTGATTATTTTTGTACACATATTATATCCAAAATTTCTAAGTGAATTGTTTTATTATGAATATATTTCACTTATTTCCTTATTTTATACTTTTATTAGAGTATGGACTGTTTTTTTAATAATAATAGCAATCACAATACCTTTATCAATCTATTTAATTTTTATATCAAAGAATAGTAATAAATTTTTGTTAGTTTTTCAAGTCTTAGCATCAATACCAGCAACAATTTTATTACCTATAATTGTTTTATATTTTAAAAATAATGGAAATATGGTTGCTTTCTTCATATTTTTTATTAGTGGTATTTGGTATGTTCTTTTTAGTATAATTGCAAGTTCTAAAAATATAGAAAAACACATATCTGAGGTAAAATCTATTTTTCATGTAAGAGGATTTTTAGCATTTAAAAAAATTTATTTAAAAGCTATTATTCCAGGATTAATAACAGGTGCTGTAACTGGAATCGCAGCTGAATGGAATGCAAGTATTGTTGCAGAATATTTTACAAAAACAGGAATTAGTGGAGCACATGCAATAACACAAGTTAATATAGGTATTGGAAAGCTTTTAGATACTACATTGTCTTCTGGTCCGCATGGAAACTTATTATTAATGTTAATAGCATTAATAAATTTAACAGTAATGATAATATTAATAAATACTTTTTTATGGAAAAAATATTATAAGAAAATTTCAGATATATATACATAAGTGATTAAAATGGACATTTTAAAAATAAATAATATTAGTTTAATTACACAGAAGTATAATATTTTAGATAATGTGTCATTTTCATGTAAGTCTAATGAATTTATTTCAATAATAGGCCCTTCTGGATGTGGTAAAAGTACATTACTAAGAATTATTGCTGGTTTAATTAAACCAACAACAGGAACATGTGTGTATAAAAATAGAATAATTAAAAAGCCAATTAATAATATTTCATTTGTATTTCAAGATTTTGCATTACTACCCTGGCTTACAAATATTGAGAATATAAAATTAGGTCTATCAAGATTTAATTTGGATGAAAAGCAAAAAAACAAAAAATCAATTGATTTATTAACAAAGTTGCAATTGGAACATTTTGCTGATGTGTACCCAAATATTTTAAGTGGAGGTATGAAACAAAGAATAAGTATTGCAAGAGCATTAATTTCAAAACCAAATGTTTTATTAATGGATGAACCTTTTAGTGCTTTAGATCAATTGACTGCAGATACTCTCAGAACAGATGTTCTACATATGCTTAAACAAAAAAATATTTCTGTAAATTTAGTGATTTTAGTATCTCATAATGTTGAAGAAGTAGTTGCTCTTTCAAATAAGGTTATTATTCTATCAGATAAACCAACAAAAATTAAAGAAATTCTTAAGATAGATTTAGATTATCCTAGAAATAAAAGAGATACTGACTTTTTAGATTATGTTGATAAGATTTATTCAATACTAATGAATAATACCATTTAAAGTTAAATTTAGTTTTTATTAAGCTATTTTTAATTTAATCATTACTTTCAGTTAATTTCTATTGCTAAAGATAAGTAATATCATTTTAATATTTTAATTTTTAAGTGTAATATTTTATAATATCTTAATAATTAATTTATTACTCTTTGATAATTACTTTATTTATTTCTTTTTTTGCGTCCTCTTTATTACCAAAACCAGTTATTTTAACCCATTTATTTGGTTCAAGTTCTTTATAATGCATAAAAAAATGAACTATTTTATCTTTTACTATTTCTAAAACATCATCAATATCATTTATATTTGAAAATAATGGATCTACTTTATTCTTTGGAATTCCAATTATTTTTTCATCTATACCATTTTCATCTTCCATATGTGCAATTCCAATTGGTTTTACTTCAATAAGGGATCCAGGCATAAAAGGTTGATTACTTATTATAAGAACATCTATTGGATCTCCATCTTCACTTTTTGTGTTTGGAATAAATCCATAATTAAATGGATAAACCATTGAAGTATATAAAATTCTATCAACTTTTAATATTTCTTGTTCTTCATCAAATTCATATTTTATATTTGAACCTAATGATATTTCTACAAAAACATTTACAATATCTGGTGCATCTTTTCCATAATTTATTTTCATAAAATCTCATTTTTTATATTTTTTAAATAAAAGTAATAATTTAATTATTGTACTAAATATTTATATTTAATTTGATTAAATAATATTAATTAAATTGCCAGGATGGCGGAGTCCGGTAACGCGCGCGCCTGGAAAAAATCCTGATAGCGCGTGACTATTGTAGTCGTTTGGGTTCAAATGTTTTATACTGAAAATCCCAATCCTGGCGCTTAAATATATTGTGATCTATTTGAATATTAAAGAAGATTTTATATTGGCTTTAAAAAATCCAAAAGAAGCAATAAAAGCTATAAAAGAAGTACGATATAGAGTAAAAATTTATTCACATTTTCAAGAAATCTTTTTTGATCAAAGTTATTTTTGGTTATATTCTCAAATAAAACCAAATACAATACTTTTAGATATTGGTGCTTTTATAGGTGATACAGTAGTATATTTTGCAATGCACCCAAATGTTAAAAAAATAATTGCTTTTGAGCCTCATGAAAAAACATTTAAAATTTTAAAAGAGAATATAGATAAATTACCATTAGTTATTAAACAAAAAATAAAACTTGAAAATAAAGCAATTACAAATAAAAAAGGTTTTGTGGGATTAAGTAAAAAAGATATAACTGGATTTAATAAAGTTTGTATTGGTAATAAAATAATTACAACAAGTCTTAATAGTGAATTGAAAAAACTTTCTACTTTTAATTCTCATATAGTAATTAAATGTGATACAGAAGGTTCTGAATATAATATATTTCTTAATTCTAGTCTAAAAAATGTATATGCATTACAAATTGAATTTCATAAAGGCTATAAAAATTTAGTTAAAAAATTCAATAAATGTAAATTTAATGTTAAATTTATAGGAGAAGAATTAGGTTATTTGTATGTTAAAAAATAATTTTATTAATTTAATATAAATAATAAATAATAATAAATATATTTAATTAATATTTTAAATATGGAAAAATTATTATTTAAAAAATCTGAATTAAAAAAATATAAAATAGAATTAGCTGATGCTCATTGCCATTTAAATCTTTTAGAGAATAATAATTTTAAAGAATTTATTTCCTATGGTATTTTAACATTAATAACAAATGGTATTGATACTAAGTCAAATATTCAAACATTAGATTTAAGTGATAATAAACACATTTTTCCAGCATTAGGAATAGATCCATTAACTGCATTAACAATCAATAATACTGAATTAGATTTTAATATTAAATTAATAAAGGAAAATGCAAATAAAATAGTTAGTATTGGTGAAATAGGTTTAGATTTTAAAATAGCTGAAACAAATGAAGCAAAAAACAAACAAAAACAAGTATTTGAGAAAATGCTTAATCTGGCTAATAAATTAAATTTGCCTGTTTCAATTCATTCTCGAAATTCAATTGATGAAGTAATTAAAATATTAAAATATAAAAAACTTAAAAAAGTTCATTTCCATTTTTTTGAAGGTGATTTAAACCATTTAAATTATATAATTCAAAATAATTATTTAATTTCAATACCACCATTAATTTCAAGTAAAAAAATCAAAATTATAAAATCAATTCCAATACAAAACTTAATGGTTGAAAGTGATGCACCTGTAGCTGGTATTACACCAATAGATATAGAAAGAACAATAAAAAAGATAGCAGAGATAAAAATACTTGAATTTGAAAAAACAGCAGAAATAATTACAAATACTACAAAAATGTTTTTTAATATTAAAAATAAAATCAATTTAAATATTATGCGTAAATAATAATATATTAATAAGGGCTCGTAGCTCAGCTTGGATAGAGCAATAGCCTTCTAAGCTAAAGGTCGCGGGTTCAAAATAAATTTTTAAGAAATTCAATACCAATAACTTAAAAATTAAATGAAAATCCCGCCGAGCCCGTTTATTTTTATATAAATTATTAATTAATATTAATATTAATAATTTTTTCGTTCTATAATACTATTTATATGATGAGATTTTTATTCTGATTTTAGTGATGATGATCTTGAGTGCTGATAAATTACAAATAATATCAAAAGTGTCAATAAAAAAACTATTGAAAAATAAAAAAGACATAGTCTTAAGTGATAAAGCAATAGATGAAATTATTAAGATACTAGAAAATAAAGCAAAAACTATTTCAAAATATGCTGTTAATAGGGCTAAAATAAAAAATAGAACAATGATATTGAAAGAGGATATTGAGTCTTATTTACTCGAAGTTGGTGATTAAATTAAATTAGCAATAGCTAAATTAGAAGATAAATTCAGAGTTGATTATATTGAAAACAATATTGAAAAAACCAAAATATTTAAAAAAGTAGATAACAATGGTCTTGAAATAACATTTGACAATGAAGGTGGGGTTTTAGATATACATTTTTTTAGTAATCAAACAATTGAATCAATATTTAAAAGATTTTTAAATACTTTTGATACAGAAGAACTAGAACAAATTAAAAAAGATTATAAAGAATTAAAATTAGAAAAACACTGCCCTAAATGTAATTCAAGATCTCTAAAAATAAAAAAGAATCAAATCAAAATAGTTCCAATTTATGAATGTAAAGAATGCAATGAAATAAGCTATTATTTAACTACTAATTATCTTAAATTTCTTGTTTACACAAATAAAAATTTATTTGAAGATAATGAATTACAAGAGTTAGAATGCAATGAACAAAAATTTATTAATGAATTAAAAGAATATATATCAAGAATATTCGCTACTAAAAAAATAAGCAGAATAAAATAAATACAAATATATTAATTTAAAAGATAAAAATTATATTAAATTGATAAATATTTAAATTTAATTATTTAGATATTATATATAATTTAAATTTATAGGCGTTATTATGACGATATTATTATCTAATTTATATGGAAAAGAAATTATAACAACAGCTGGTAAAAAATTAGGCAAAGTTGAAGATTTAATTCTTGATTTTGAACAAGGAACAGTGCATAGTTTATTGTTAATAAAAATAGATAATATAATAAAAAGTACTAAAACTTCTAATATAATATCTAAAAATAGTGTACAATATACACGAGTAAAGAATATTTCAGAAACAATTATTGTGACTGCAAATAGATAATTATTACTTTGTAATTTTATTTCTAAAACTCTATTGATTGTTGCTAATTTAGTGTTCTATCAATATATTTTAAAGTATCTGTTGTTCCAAATTTATTTGGTGTTCCTGATAAAATTATAAATTTATTTATTTTATTTTTAATTGCAATTTCATTCACATTTTTTATCATTTGGTCTATTGTACTGTATTTTTTTATTGGGTATGATCTAATTCCATATACTATTGCCATTTTATTTCTTATTTTTTTAGAATTTGTTAAAGCAATAATGTCTAAAGAAGGTTTTAAAGAAGCTACTATTTTTGCTGTTGTACTTGTTTGAGTTGGTATAAATACACAATCTGTTTTAAAATTATATGCGAGATTAATTGCTGCAAAACCAAGTGCTTGATTTATTTTATTAATTTTAAAATTATTTTCATTTATTCTATTAATCCTATTCTCAGTTTTAATGAAATTTTCAGTACTTTCAATTATCTCTGTTAATACTTTCAATGTTTCTATTGGATATTGTCCAACAGCTGTTTCATTGCTTAATAATACACAATCTGATTTATCAAGAATATTATTTGCTATATCATTTGCTTCTGCTCTAGTTGGAAAAGAATTATTAACCATACTACTTAATAACTGTGTTGCAATTATAATTGGTTTTTGATAGTCATGGCATTTTTTAATAAGATACTGTTGAACGATTGGTAATTTTGCAATACCAACATGTAATCCAAGGTCACCTCTTGCAACCATTATTCCATCAGATTTATCTATAATTCCATCAATATTACTTACTGCTTTTTTTGTTTCTATTTTAGAAATAATTTCAATGTCTTTTGTTATTTTTCTAATTTTATCAATATTACCCCCTGATTTTACAAATGAAATTGCAATAAAATCAAAATTATTTTTAACAGCAAATTTTAAAAAGTCCAAATCTTTTTCAGTTGGTGGTTCTAAACTAACTTCAGAACCAAATACACTAATTCCTTTTCCTATTTTTATTTTATTATCTCCAAGTGATTCTGCAATTATTTTCTTATTAAAAATATCTTTAACTAAAAATTTTAATTCGCCATCACCATAAAATATTATATCATTTTTTTTAATATCTTTAAAAAGATTATAATCTAAATAAATATTTTTTTCCTTCAAATTATTTCTTTCTTTTTGGTATCCTTTATAAACTATATTTATTAAGTCTCCTTTTTTTACATTATCTACATTTTCTAATTCTTTAATTCTTATTTTTGGACCTGCCAAATCTCCTAAAATTGCAACTTCTTTTTTTAATTCTTTTGAAAATTTATTTATTTTATCAATAGTTTCAATTACTTCTGATTTAAGAGCATGCGAAAAATTAAATCTTATTACATCTGCGTATTTAATAGCATTTTTTAATACTGCGTTAGATTTTAGTGCTGGTCCATTTGTCACAATTATTTTTGTTTTAATCATTATTATCACATTGTTTATTTTTTTATTGATTTAATAATAAAAAGTTTGTTAATATTAATTATTTTAAATAATAAATAAATTTAATATAATACTTAATAAAATAGCAGGTGTAAATTTGAATAATAAATTATCTAATAAAATTAATGATTTAGATATTAAAAGATCTAATAGTATTTATAAAAATATGAAAAATCATAATCTTTTATCTTATTATTATAAATTAAAAATAATTAAAAATATCAAGAAATTAGAAATTTCTGGGTCTTCACCTACTGATATTTTTATTGGAAATTTTGGATATCCAAAAGTATATATTGGTCCTTTAATACCCCTAGAATTTAATAATACTTCTATTCTTGGAAAGCCAGAATTATGGAAAAACATGTCTATTGAAAAAATAATAAATATGCGTTCAAAACTTATAAGAGGAACATATATTTCAAATGTTCATGATGTTGAGAAAGGAAAAATTCAAGAACAAGTAAGGGATTTAGCCCTTGCTGCAAAACCAATAATAACTGAAATGTCTTTTTTAAAAAAATTAACAATAAAAATGGAATTTGATGATCAAGTTCAACCTTTTGGACCTACTACTGAAATAAAAAAGATTAATTTATCAAATTCAAGAGTTGAAAAGAGAATAGAAAATATGTATACTGATACTGATGCAAATGCAAATACTGCAATTATTGAATTATATAAAAATCAAATTCTAGTTTCAAAAATTCAACAAGCATTATCTGCTGGTTTACTTGGATTAAGAAATAAAAGAAAATTTGTTCCAACTAAGTGGAGTATTATTGCTGTTGATGATATTATTTCAAAATATACTAGAGAAAAAATAAAAGAGAATGATGTAATTGATGCAATATATGCATATCATAGTATTGCACTTGATAATCATTGGTTAGTTTTTTTTATACCTGGAAATTGGCAGTATGAATCAATAGAATCATGGTATCCAGATACAACATGGAATAAAACCAATTCAATTTCAATATATTCATCATATGAAAGTTTTAAAGGGAGATCAACTTATGCAGAAATAAGTGGTGCTTATTATGCTGCTAGATTAGCAGTAGTAGAAAAATTAAATAAGATTAAAAAGCAAGCAATTGTTCTAATTTTGAGAGAAGTGCATGAGGGTTATTCAGTACCTGTTGGTGTTTGGAATGTACGAGAGCATTTAAGGCAAGCACTAGAACAAGAACCAGTAGTATTGAATAATATTAATGAACTCCATTCTTTTATTACTAAATATTTCAATGTTCCTTTAAAAAATTGGATAGAAAATAGCAAGGTATTAAAAGACCTTACAACACAAAGGAGAATAAATGATTATATAACATAAAAAAAATTAATGTTTAATATTTATTTTATTTACTGCGTATTTTAATAAATTCATTGTTTCTTTTGGTGCACCATTCACATAAACTATTTTTCCATTTGTATTTATTAAATAATACAAATCAAGATATGCTTTAGCATCATAAAGTTTAGTCATATTATAAGTAGCATAACCTCTTATTATTCTATTTCTTTCTGAAATATTATTTACATTTGTATTTATAAATTTATTTATATTAGGTCCATGATATCCAAGATCTTTGTAAAGTTCAAGTTCAATTATTGTTACATTGTTATTAGAAAAAAAATCAATATTTTTTGCTAAAGCTCGTGTACCAACAATACATGAACTACACCATGTTGCTACTAAGTATATTAATACTATATGGCCTCTATAATCCGAAATTTTTTGCATTGTTCCATTAATTAATAAAAAAGATGTATTAGGTGCTGTAGTTCCTATTCTTAAAAGTTCTGGGGTGTTTTTTGAAGATTGACTTAAATTATTTAAATAGAAAGTAATGACTATTATTATTATTATTATTATTATTGCAAGTCCAATATAATTATATTTTTTATTCATTTACTCATTTTTTTGTTTTTACAATTTACTATTAAAACTTTTTTTGATATACTTGATAGACTTATTCCAATTATAAATAAAGATATTAATATAAAAAATATCCAAGTATCAGAGAAGAAACCCTGAATTTTTCCAGTTAAATTAAATAATAAGCCTGTTGAAACACCAAGTGTTGATAATATAAATGGTATTATTGGCGTACAACAAAGTAATTGACTAGAAGTAGCAGTAAATAAACTAATAATACTAAGATTTTTATCTCTTTTTTTTAAACTAAAATTTCTTTTGGCTATGTAAATATACATTGAAGTACTTATTGAAAATAATATACTTAAACTAAATATACCTATTATTTCTACTGTTTCACCAAATTGAATAGATCCAAAAAGAATAAAACTTTGATTAGATATATACAAAATATAAAAATAAGAAATACTTATAATTAATATAAGACCTATTAAAAGTATTATATATTTTGGATTTTTAAATACAATTTTTAAAGATTTTAGGAATTTTGTTAAAAACATGTTTACACTGTACAACAACTTAATTTTTCTATATCTTGATAAAAGTTTTGTGCAGCAAGTTTCATTGCTTCACTCAATGTTGGAAATATATAAACAGTATCTATTATATCTTCTATAGTGAGTTTGAATTTGATCGCTAAACTTGCTTCAGCTATAATATCTGCAGCATTTCTTGAAAGTATGCTAGTTCCTATTATTTTATGTGTTTTTTTATTGATAACTATTTTTATTAAACCTCTTTTATCTCCAATTATGTCTGATTTTGCTACTAATGAAAGAGGAATAGTAGTACAATTACATTTAATATTATTTTTATTAGCTTCAATATCAGTATAACCTACTTTTGCTGCTTCTGGCATTGTAAATATTGCACTTGGAATTTCTAATAAGTTTATTTTTTTATTTATTTTAGTAAATGCATTTTGTGTTGCAATATTACCTTCTTTTGCAGCCAATGTTTCAAGCATTGGATTTCCAACAACATCACCAACAGCATAAATTTCTTTAATATTTGTCATTAATGATTTATTTATTTTAATAAATCCCTTTTTGTTTAATTTTATTCCAATATTCTCAAGTTTAAGTTTTTCTATATTTGGTTTTCTCCCAGTTGCAAAAAGTATTTCATCAGCTTCAAATATTTTATTTATTCCATTGATTTTGGTTTTTACATATTTTTTTTCTTTATTTTCATTAACTTCTATTAATTCTACATTTGTATTTATACTAATTCCATCAGTTTTTAAATAATTTGATAAAAGATTTATTATTTCTGGTTCCCAATTAGGTATTATTGTTTTACTTCTTTGCAAAAGTATTATTTTTACACCAAAATGTGCGAACATTTGCGCAAATTCTAAACCAATTGCTCTACCACCAATAATAATCATTGAATTAGGAAGATTTTTTATTGAAAGTGCTTCTTCATTAGTTAAATATTTAATATTTTCAATTCCCTTTAATTTTGGAATATTGGCTCTTGCTCCACTAGCTATAAGTACTTTTTTAGCATATATTTCTTCTTCTCCTGCAATAAGTATATTTTTACTTTTGAATGATCCAAATTCATTTATATATGTTACATTTTTTAAATTTTTTAATACTTCAGAATATTTTTTATTACGGAATTCACTAACAAGTTGATTAGTTTGTTCTATAATTTTTTTAAAGTTTATATTTTCAATTTTTATTTTTATACCTTCATATCTATTTTTTTTGATTTCATCAATGAACTCACCAATTGTTATAAGTCTTTTGCTTGGTACACAACCAACATTAACACATGTACCACCAATCAATGTACCTTTTGTTTCATTTTTTCCTATCATTACTGTTTTTATATTTAAAGAATTAGCTTTTATAGCAGCAGCAAATGCAGCAGCACCATGTCCAATTATTGCATATTCAAATTTATTCATTTTTATTACCTAATTTATTATTGTTTATTATATTACAAGAAGCCATATAATTTCCATATTTATCAATGTGTTTGTATATTGAATTAATTATTGGTTTTGTTTCTTTATTTATGCTATATATACGTTCTTTACCTCTTGTTTCTTTATCTACAAATCCACAATTAAGTAAACATTGGAGATTATGCGATAAATCAGATTGCTCACAATCCATTATCTGTTGTAAACTCAATACATTCATTGATTTGTCTTTAAGGATTAATAAAATTTTGAATCTTTTTGGATTGCTAAATGCATCAAAAAATAGTTTTGTTGTTTTATTATTTATAATATCATATGTTATTTTTTTCATATGTGTATTTTTTCATATGATTATTTAATACTTATGAAAAATTCATTGAAAAACAAATAATATGTATAATTTAAAAAAATTGTATACATTATAAACTTGTTTGTTATAGTTCTAATTATTTTAAAATTTATGGTTTTATTATTGATTATTATGATAATTTCAGTTTTGTACTTATATTTTTAAAATTAGTATTATTTATTCAATAAAGTTTTGAATATTATATTGACTTACAAAAACCTTGAAAATCTTTAAATTAAAATTAAGTTATAAACATAATTTTTTGTTGAAAATGGGCCTGGCGAGATTTGAACTCGCGACCTACGGCTTATAAGACCGGCGCTCTAACCAGGCTGAGCTACAAGCCCATTATTTTTAATAAAAGCTTAAAATCATTAAATAAACAAAAAATTTACAAATATAAATTTAATTAAGGCATTGTTAAATTATTATGGATCCAAAATGGTTTTGTTGGTGTATTTGGTAAAGTTCCTGTAAAGTTATTTAACTTAAGAATTCTTAATGGTAATGTATAATTTATTAAATTAATACCATTTGTATATGTATTTGAAATATTTGGCCAAACTTCTTTAAATCCATTTAATTTCCCATAAAAAAATCCTTTATAGAAATTAGAATTATAAAAGTATGATGGTGCATTTTCAACTGTATTATTTGGACCATTTGGTGTGTAAATTACTAATTCACTCACATAATCTTGGTTATTAATTGGAATTATGCCTTGATATGTTATTCTAGGATCATTAAACGAAACAAATGCATTTAATTTTTGTTTTGTTGATGAATATAATCTTAATGCGTTATTTTTATTTGGTTTTGAATTAATACAAACAGTATGATTTTCTAATGAATTATTTACTACTAAATATGATTTAATAAATAAATCAGTATTATTTGAAAAAGAACAATAATTATCAATATTTTGTTTGCTTGAATTTGGAATAATTGCTGATAATGGAATTAATGCATATTCTGGATCATGTGTTATTTCACATTGTGAATGACCTAAAGCATATGGAACTGGTGGATTTTGTGAATGTCCTTCTGCAATTGCAAATGCTTTTGATGTAGCATTTATATTAATACAAGCTAAGAAGTCTAATGCACCCCATTTTGGTATTAATCCCCCATCAAATATTATGTATTCTGTTTGATTTGTATTCATAAAATTAATTAATTTTGATTCATTATAACCATATATTGGTCCAAGTACATAATTTGCAGCAGCACTATAATCTTCTTTTGAAACTGAGTTATCTCCTCTTAATACTGCATTACTATTTCCAAACCAGTTAATCCAGTCACCATAATCCCACCATGATAAAATTCTAGGTCCATAAGGTCCAATATTCTGTTTCATCCATTGTGTTGCACTTAACCAATAATAAGGTACTTGATTACAAAATGCGTCTGAACCAATAAGATTTCCAGAACTTCTAAATGTACTGCATTCCTGAGAAATATTAGAATTAGTATTATAATGTACAATTACTGCTTGAATTGATTGTATCATTGATTTACTTTCACCAAAAATAAAGGTTCCTATACTAATAACAGAAGTAATTTCAATTAATATAATAATTATTATTAATACAATAAACACATTTCTTTGATTTTTAGTACTTATTATTTTTTTATTAAATACTAGATAAAATAAGAATATTAATGCTAAAATTGAAGAAATAAAGAACAATGCAATTGCAAAAACTGAAAATGCAAATGTTTTATTATTTAAATAAACAGATTTTAATGCTGATTTTATATCTAAGTTTTTAAATTCAGTAAAATTTTTACTTTTTAATACTAATATTTCTCCTATTAAAATACCAATTATCATTACATATGCAACGCTTAAATGGGGAATATATTTAACTTCTGATAATCCTGCAAATAATAAAGGAAATAAAATTACAAGATATAAAACTCCAACTTTATCTCTTCTAAATATAATACTTATTAATATCAATAAGACTCCAATAATAATTACTGTAAAAAATAACAATGAAAAATTAAAAAGTCCAATAGCAATAATTCCAAATCCATTGCTAGCAAAATTAAATCTTAATCCTGTTGGAATGAATTCCTGAACAGTCATAAATAAAGGTGTTGAAGGTGTTGTAAATTTAGCACTTAAATTAAGATAATCATGAATTGGCTTTCCAATTGGGGTAAATAATATAATTAAACTTAAAATAATTACAATAAATACAAAAAATAATAAATAAGATTTAAAGTCAAGTTTTTTAAATAATATTTTATATTTATAAAGTATTTTTGGAAAATATTCTAATATTGCAATAATTAATAATGCAAATAAAGGTCCACTTAATGTTATTGGAATTCCTAATACATTTGGGATTCGGCCACTAAGAGTTGCATGATATTGATGATAAATTACTAGAAAAATTGCAATAATACTAATTACTATTGCATTCATTTTATAGAAATTTATATCCCAATCTCTTCTTAAGATATTTATTATCCCTTGAATTAAAATATATAATGTAAGTACTCCTGCATCAACAGTATAATAATGTGCTCCTAAAAATGTTGAAGCAAATGCAATACCAGCTAAAATAGCAAATCTATGATTTTTCATATTTTTTACTGCTAGCATATATGTTGCAAAGAAAAAGAATAAAGAAAATATACCCCATGGTTCTAATAATTGTTCTCCAGCAACAAATGTTGTAAATAAAACAGGAATTGTTGCGATTAATCCAGCACTTATTAATCCAACTTTCTCATCATATTGTTTATATATTAATAAAAATATCACAAAAACTAATAATGCTGCAACTAAAGGTGGATATACACTACTCACTTTGCTCATTAATGCTGTATTAAATGTTGAATAATGTGTAAATATATTCATTAAACTATACCAATATGCTTCTAAATAAGGTATTATTGGTTGTATTCTCAATACAGTTCCTTGTGCAACAACAGGCCATGCAGAGGGTGAATATAATAATTGATATCCATATGTTAAGATTGATTGAGTATTAATCATATCAAAATAAGGATCAAATTCAAAATAAGTGGATGAAGTACCTAATCCAATTATTCTTGTTATAAATACAATAAGCATTAATACAAATAAAATTCCAAATGCAATTTTTGTAATATCTCTTATTTTACTTTTCAAAGGTTTGTTATTTTTTAAATTATTCAATAATATTTCTTCTTCTTTTTTATGCATTTCTATTAATTGATTTTCTTCTTTTTTATGCATTTCAATAATTTTTTGTTTTTCTTCAATTGACAATTCTGAAATGTTCTGTAATTCATTTATTTGTTTTAATTTAAGATTCTTTTCTTCTTCAATATGGTCTTTTAGTATATTTTCTGCTTTTTGAAATTGTTTTAATTCTTGTCTTAATTCATTTATATCTAATTCATATTCATTTTTTAATTCTTGTCGTTCTTCTTTTTCTTTAATAATAAAGAAATCCGAGAACACTTTTTTTGTTATAATTCCTTGTTGTATACATAATATAAATCCAATTATTGAAAGAATAAGTGCATTTAGTTCAAATAACCCTAATGAAAACGAAAAAAAATGAATATAATTAATAAAATAAGATTCAATCCAAGTTAAAGTTGCTGGTGCAATAAGTCCAAAAATAAAACCAATTACCCCAATTTCAAATAATCTTAAATCTGTTTTTTTTAAAAGTGCTAAAGCTAAAAGAAATCCTGGAATAAATAGTGATAAAAATGCAATAATACTTGCAATAATTGTTCCAATAATTATCATAATATCAATTAAATTAGTTTAAGTTTTTTAAGAAAAGGTATATTTATTAATTATATAATTAATACTATATGTTTTATGCGAAACTATTTAAATTTTGTTTAATTTTATTTTAATGTGATTTAATGGTTGATTTTTCTAATGATTTTACTGATACACTTATATCAATTTTAGAACCAGAAGTACAAGAAAAATATAGTTTATCTTTAATTAAATTATTAACTAATCCAGGTTCAATAATAGATACTGTAAATATTAATGAAAAAATAACTAATATTAAAACAGATGTAAATAATTATATTAGTAATTTACTTTCTAAAAGTAGTGAGAAACAATTAGAATTAGATAAAACAATGGATAATATAAATAATTTGTCTATACAACTAGAACAATTAATTAATTTAGAATCAAATCAAAAACAATTACCTATTTTAACATCAATTTTTGAACATAATGAAAAGCAAGATCAAACAATATATCTTGAAAAATTTGGTGATAATGAACAATTATTAGTTAAAAAATTTATTGATTCATCTATATTTATTATAAATATGTCTGAAGTTTATAATCATTATAAAATTGGTCATTGGGTATTTTCTGGAAATAAAAACTATAAAATAAAAGTTCATGTACCTGAAAATGAACTTTTAATTATTGAATCAACAAAAATAGAAATAAATGACTTATTAAATCAATCACTATCTTTTTTTTCTTTACAATTACCTAAAACAAGTTTTTGATATGTTAATTATTGCAGTAACAGGATCTCCAGGAGCAGGAAAAACTTATTTTTCTCAAATAATTAAGCAAAATATAAAAAAACTAAAGATAATTGAATTAAATAATCTTGTTAATAAATATAAAATATTTACTGTTGATAAAGATAATGAAAAAATTGCAAATATTGGAAAATTAAATAATATTATTAAACAATATATAAAGAAAATGAAGCAAGCAGATAATAAGCAAGCATTAATTAAAGGATTAATTTTTGTTGGACATCTTGCACCTGAATTAAATATAATATTTGACTATTCTTTTATAATTAGAATAAATTTAAAAACAATGGAGCAAAGATTAAAGAAAAGAAAATATAATAAAAATAAAATAAAAGAAAATATAATATCTGAAGCATTAGATTATTGCGGAATTAAAATAACTAATATATCTAATAAAACTTATGAATTAGAAACAAACATAGAAAAGCAAAAAGCAATAAAATTTCTTGAAATTATTTTAAATAATAACAAAAAACAAACACTAACTCCTAATTTAAAATTTAGAGTTTATATTAATAAAATGCCAGAACTTTTAAAAATGATTAAAAATCATAATACTTATAAATTTTAAATTAATTATAGTTAATAAATTTAATTGTAAATTAAAAAATAATATAATAGATGAAACCATGACTAATAGTAAGTTGAATCAAGAAAATAATGATGATGTTAATACAATAAAACAAATACAAGAGCAGGAACAGAAAGCAAACAATTTAATAGATGAAAGCAATGCAAAAAAACTTATTGCATTAAAACAAGCAAAAGATAAAGCAGATGAAATAATAAAAAAAACAATGAAAATAATCAAAGATTCTAGAACATATCAATTAGCTAAAATAAATAAAGAATTAAATTTAAAAAAACAAAAAGAGCTTAAAAATGTAGAAGAATATTTAATTAAATTAAAATCAATGAAATTGAATTCAAAACAATTAATTCAAATATCTGATCAAATTATACAACAAATAATTAAATAGTATATTTTGAATTAAATTATAAAATAATTGGAATTAAAAGATAATAAAATAAACTTATTCTTTAGATAATGATGTTTATGTTTAAAACAGAACCAATGAAAAAAATACGTATTATTTCAATAACTCAAAATAGAGAAAAATTAATACAAAATTTACATAAACAAGGTATATTAGAAATTAAAAAATCAGAGATTTCTATTGAAGATGATTCTGTTTCTCAATTTGAAAATCAAATTTCAGATTCTTTGATAAAAGTGAGTGGTGCATTACAAATTTTAGAAGATAAAATAAAAGATTTAAAAATAATACCTCAAAAAAATCAAGATAAAATAAAACACATAAATCTTAAAAATTTATTAAATTCAGTAATTGAATTAAAATCAATTGATAATGTTTATGAACTAAAACAGCAGCAAAATTCTATTAATGAGGATTTAGCAAAATTGGAAAAAGCAGAAAATACTGCTAATATGTTTAAGGAAATAAATATTAATTTTAGTAATCTTAATAACAGTATTTTAAAATTTAATGCATTTTTATGTGATTATAAAACTTCTCTTTTATTTGAACAGCACCTTAAAAAAATAAAAAATCAAGGAATAATAACTAAAAAAGTTTCTAAAGATTTATTTTTATTGTTTATATTTTATCATAAAAATAACGAGTTACAAGTAAATGAAATATTAAAAACAATCAAAATAAAAGAAATTGATCTTAAGCAAATTTATTTAGATGGAACACCTAAGCAAATACTTAAAACAGTATCATTGAAAAAACATTTAAATCAAATTCAATTACTAAAATTTGATAATGATTTTAAAAAAATAATTTTAGACCAATATCTTAGGTATACTTCTATAAAAGAAATGCTTCAGATTGAACTACAAAGATCTACAATTAGTTCTAATTTCAAAAAAACACAGAAAACAATTATTATAGAAGGTTGGGTTCCAAGTAAAAAGTTTAATGAATTCAATATTTCTCTGAATAAAATAACAAATAATGAAATAGTTATTGAAGAAATCAAAACAACAGAACTAGCACCAACATTATTAAATAGACCTGGTATTTTAGGATCTTTTGATTATATAATGGAATTTTTATCAGTTCCAAGAAGTGATGAAATTGATCCTACTTGGATATTTATATTTTCTTTTTTAATTTTTTATGGGATAATGGTAAGTGATGTTGGTTATGGTGTATTGTCTCTTTTATTTGCAATAGGTATAACAAAAATAACAGACCGTGAAGGTCTTGTGTATAATGTTGCTAAAATATGGCAAATAAGTGCATTGTCAGCAATTGTTTTTGGATTTTTATCAAATCAATATTTTGGATTTAGTTTAAATAATTACTTTATAAATTATCAAGCATTTAGTTGGATTAAAGATATGCAGTTTCTTATATTACTAACAGTGTTTTTTGGTGTTGCGCAAGTAATAATTGGTCTTATGTTTAGTTTTATAAATAATTATAATAAACATAATATATCTTTAGCAATAAGTAAAATAACTTCAATATTAACAATAATTTTTGGGATTTTAGCAATTGCTGGTGGATTATTTTATTTATTAAATAGTTTTCAAACAATGATATGGTCAATTCTTGCAATTATATCTTTAATTATAACAGGGGTTTTAAGTGGTATTGAAGCAACAGAACTTACTAATTTAATAACACATCCATTAAGTTATGCGAGACTTTTTGGTTTTGGATTAGCAAGCATTATTATTGCAATGCTAATTGATCAAGCATTTACTCCAACATTATCTCTTGGTATACCAATGTTTATTATTTTTTCAATAATATTTATATTACTCCATTTTTTAAATATGATAATGACTATTTTTGAAGGTTTAGTACAAGGAGTAAGATTAAATTATGTTGAATTTTTTTCAAAGTTTTATACTGGTGGTGGAAGTAAATTTAAACCATTTTCATATAAAAGAAATTATACTAAAGACTAAATAAAAAATTAATTAAACTAAAACTATTATAAATTGTAGTAAAAATAGAATATAATAAAAAATGAATATAAGGTGATTTATTGGTAATACAATTAGCAGCAGCAGTAGCATCAATTGGTGCAGGATTAGCTATTTTAGGCGGAGCAGTTGGAACAGGTATTGCACAATCAGCAATTGGTAGTGCAGGTCTTGGATTAATTGCAGAGAAACCAGAAGAAATGGGAAGAGTTTTATTATTCTTAGTTCTTCCAGAAACATTACTAATTTTTGGATTCGTAATTTCAATATTAATAATGTTAAATGCTGGTTTAATATAATAAAATTAGATAAAAATGAAAGGATTTAATGACTCTAAATCAAATTAAAAAGCAAATAAGTATTGATTCAGAAGTAAAACTAGATGAAATTAAAAAGATTGTAAAGCAGGAAACAAATGAAATAATTAAACAAGCTAATGATCAAGCAAATCAAATTTTAGAAAAATCAAAAATAGATTTAAATCAAGAAATAAAGCAAGTAGAATTAGAATATAATTCACAGATTGAATTTGAAAAGAATCAAAGTATTATTATTGAAAAAGAATCTATTTTAAATAAAATATCAAAAGATCTAAAACAAATTTTTATAAAACAAATTAATAATCAAACAAATAAATTACTTGATTCTGCTATACATCAAATTTCAGAAACATTAAGTGAAAACAATATTTTCATTGATTTAAATAAAAATGAAAAAAATATAAATTTTAGTAAACTTAAAAAATATAAATTAAAGTATATAAATCAAGATAATATTATTATTCATAATAAAGAATATGATATACAAATTGAAATAAATTCTGAAAAATTATTTGAAGATAATATTGATTTAGTAAAATATGAACTTTCAAAATACTTATTTAAAGAAGAAGCAGCAAGTAAAAAAAGCGCAAAATCAAGTAAAAAATAAAATATATTATTAATATGTGGTTTATGTGGTCAGTGGTTATGGCAGCGCGGTTTTATATGGTTATTCAAATACATACATTAAAGCAGTTGAATCAAAATTGATTAATAAAACTACTATGCAAAATATAATAAATGCAAAAGATATACCTTCTATATTACTTATTTTAATAAATACTGATTATAAAAAAAACCTTATTGATTTTGGTGGGTTAAATATAAAATTAGAATTAATTGACTTTGCACTAAGTAAAAATTTTGGTGAAAAAATAAATAAACTAATGAATGTTACACCACTTACAAAAAAATATATAATGCGTCAATTAATTGGGAAATGGGATTTATATAATATAAAGTTAGCATTAGAAGCAAGACATCAAAAAAAGGATTTTAGTTCAATCTCTAAATATTTAATAGATTATGGTGCTTACAGTTCTCTAATGATAAAACAGACAATGCAGGAAACAATTGCAATAGAAGATCTTTTACAAAAATTTATAATAAATTCACCCTATAAAAATATTTTACAACAATCTCTACAATTATATAAAAAAAATCAAAATATTTTAGAAGTAAATATTGGTATTGATAAAAATTATTATGAAAATTTAAGTAAATTATTATTTAAAATGAATAATATTGATCATAATACTTATTTTATTATTAAAAAAGAAATTGATATGAAAAATGTTATTAGTTTATTAAGAGCAAAAAAGCATAATTTAAATTTTAATTATTTAGAAAAATTTATTATTGAAAATGGAAATCTTGATAAAGAAAAATTAAGAAGCATATTTGAAAAATCTTCAAATGTAGAAGATTTAGTAACACAAATTAAAATTTTTGAAATAAAATCACAATTAAATAATTATTTGAAAACAAATGATTTATTATACTTCGAAATAAAAATGAAACATAATATATTAGATACAAGTTCAAAAATTTTAAAGCACACAACTCTTTCATTTGGTTCAATATATTATTATTTATATTTAAAAGAAATTGAAATTTCAACAATAAGGCTTTTATTAAAAGCTAAACAATATAATTTAGATAAACAAGAATTATCTCAATTGATACAATGATGACAACTGAAAATAATGTTAATTATAAAATAGCAGTTATTGGTAATGAGCTATTATGTTTAGGTTTTAAATTATTAGGAACAAAAAATACTTTTAATCCACAGGAAAATCTAGAAGAAATATTAAAAGAACTCATTCAAAATGAAGAAATAGGATTAATAATTATAAATCAGAAAATGGTTGAAAAAATAACAAATAATAAATTATTAGAATCAATGAATAAATCCATAAAGCCTTTAATAATAGAAATTCAAGGTTATAATGAACAAGATAAACATCAAGATAATTTAAGAAAAATAATATTAAAAGCAATTGGTATGGACATAGTACTTTAATTGTTAAATTTAAAAAATATAAAATATAAAATTTTATTTATAAGTGATTTTTTGGGAATAATTGAAAAAGTTTCAGGACCTATTGTTATTGCAAATAATATGTTAGGAGCAAAAATGTATGACGTAGTTAAAATTGGAGATGATCAATTAGTTGGTGAAATTATCCAATTAAATCAAGATAAAACAATTATCCAAGTTTATGAAGACACATCAGGATTAAAACCTGGTGAAACTGTTATTTCAACACAATTGCCTTTATCTGTTAATCTAGGACCTGGATTAATTGCAAATATTTATGATGGTATTCAAAGACCTTTAGAAGAAATTAGAAAACAGTCAGGAGATTTTATTTCAAAAGGAGTTAATATTAATGCATTAGATGAAAAAAAGATGTGGGAATTTATTCCAAACAAAACAATAAAATTGAATTCACAGGTTAATGAAGGGGATATTATAGGTTATGTGCAAGAAACAGAAATTATCAAGCATTATATTTTAATTCCCCAAAATATTAATGGAAAATTAATTGAATTAAAATCAGGAAAATTTAATATAAAACAAACAATTGCAGTATTAAAAAATAATAACAAAGAAATTAAAATTCAAATGATGCAAACAAGGTCTGTTAGAAAACCTTCTAAATACAAAAATAAAATAATATTAAATGAACCTTTAATAACAGGACAAAGAGTTATTGATATGTTTTTTCCAATTGCAAAAGGAGGTACTGCAGCAATTCCAGGTGCATTTGGAACAGGAAAAACAGTTGTATCTCACCAATTAGCAAAATGGTCTAATGCTAGTATTATTGTTTATGTTGGATGTGGAGAAAGAGGAAATGAAATGACAGAAGTTTTAACAGAATTTCCAGAGTTAAAAGATCCAAAAACACAAAAACCACTAATGCAAAGAACTATTTTAATTGCAAATACAAGTAATATGCCAGTTGCTGCTAGGGAAGCAAGTATTTATACTGGAATAACAATTGCTGAATATTTTAGAGATATGGGTTATGATATTGCTGTTATGGCTGATAGTACATCTAGGTGGGCAGAAGCAATGAGAGAAGTTTCAGCTAGATTAGAAGAAATGCCAGGTGAAGAAGGTTATCCAGCTTATTTAGGAAAAAGGCTTGCTGAATTTTATGAAAGAGGTGGAAAGGTTATAACATTAAATAATAAACAAGGATCAATAACAATAGTAGGAGCAGTGTCACCACCAGGAGGTGATATTTCTGAACCAGTTTCTCAAGGTACATTAAGATTAACAAAAACCTTTTGGGCATTAGATGCTGTTTTAGCAAGTTCAAGACATTTCCCAGCAATAAACTGGTTGAATAGTTATTCACTTTATCAGAATCAATTAAAACAATGGTATGTTGATAATGTTGGAGAAAACTTTATTGATAATAAAATAATTGCAATGAAAATATTGCAACAAGAATCAGAATTAAGAAATATTGTTCAATTAGTTGGTGCTGATGCACTGCCAGACTATGAACGTATTGTTTTAGATGTTGGAAAAATAATTAGAGAAAATTTCTTGTTTCAAAATGCTTATGATGATATTGATACTTTTTCAAGTTTAGATAGACAATTTAAAATGTTAGAAACAATTTTATATTTTAATGAATTAGCACAGAAATCAGTAAAAGAAATTAGTGCAGATAAAATAATAAATTTAAAAATTAAACAAGATATATCAAGAATGCGGGAAATTAATAATAAAGAGTTTAATGATTATATTATTAATCTAAAGAAAAATATAAAAACTGCATTTGATGAATTAATTAAATTAAATTCCTAAATATATTTTGTAAAAAGCATATGAATTTATTACTATTAAATATTTATTTATAATATTTGATATTATTTTGTAGTTAGAACTTTTATAATTATTTTTTAATATTGATTTTTTCTGTTTATTACTATTTTAAATCTAATTAATTATTTCTATTATTTTACATTGTTCAATATTATTTCTAAATAATGTATTGTATAATAAAAATTATGAATTTATTTATTATGATCTATTGTAAAAATTAGTATTATTATTGCTAAATACAAATAAAAAGAGTTCTTATATTATTTTATAAACTTATTGTAATTGTTAAAAAAATACATTATATTTATTAATAAATCTTTACTTTAAGTTATAAAAATATAATAAAATAAATATTCAAAGATTAAATTAAAATATCATTTTCCTCTTTTTTTATAAATGTGAATATTATTTATGTTGAAATTCAGCTAAATGATGCCACCATTTAACATGTTTTTCAATCCAATTATCAATAGAATATTTACTTGTTCCATAAGTTGCATTTATTAACATAAGACATAAAAATACTAAAATGTAAATTATTGAAGTTCCTACATCAGTTGCACCTGCTACATATGGACCACCAAAACCTTCAGGTATTGCATAAATCATAAAACTAAATCCAGCTCCAATTAAATAAATAAGTTTTCTTAATACTCCAAATATAAGTCCTAATCCTAATAAAACTTCTGCTGTTCCTACTACATAAAATAATATAATTGGGTGAATTGCACTAAGATTACTCCATAAATTAAACCATTGCATAAGAAATGCTGGTTGGCCAGCACTAGCAGCTTGTATGTCTTGTAAAAAACCACTTGGTGTCATAAATAAAAATTTAAAACTACCATCAACAAGCCAAATGATTCCGAATATAATTCTTAAAAAGACTTTGAATTTAAATCTATTTCTGTATAAACATGATTTTTTCATATTCTCATAACAATCTTATTTACTAAAATATTTAAATATATGTTTTTAGTTATCTGTTAATTTATATAAAATTATAAGTGAAAATAATATTTTATTAAATATTTATAATTATAAATTTTAATGTTTTTAAATTCTATTTGATAAATTAAATAATCCTTTAATAATTTTTGTTTTGTTTAAAACAGTATAGTTCATTATTAAATTATATGAATTAATTATACTTATTTGACTAGAAAGTCCATTACATGAAATATTAAGTATTAAAGAATTATCAGATCCAATTGTTTTATTTATTGTTTGATTAGATTCAAAACCTGAATCATAGCAAGCAATTGTGTTTATTTTAATACTATTATTCATTTTATTTGTAATATTTAATGAAGCAACTGAATTAAGATAATTAAAATTATAATAACTGCAATTTAATAAAGTGCTGTCTAATGAACATTTATTAATTGTTTTCCAAGAAAAAGATGTTTGGTTAAAATTTAATCTATTAATTAAACTTTGTGCAATTCTAGAAGCATAAATTGATAAATTATTATTTACAATTGAATAAAGACCAAGTTTATAATTTTTTGTAAATTCTGTTGAATTAACAATTGAAAAATTTAAAGTATTTAATGAAATAAAATCACTACAAACATGTGTATTATTTTGATTAGATAAAATACCTTTGCATGTTTTATTAAAAGTAATTAATTGTTTGTTATTGTGTATTATATAATTGATGAATGTACCATATTTACTATCAAATAATCTATAAAAACCAGAAGAATTATTATTATATGTACTAATTAAACCAATGTTTGAAACATTAGTGAATATAAATTTAGAACTATTTTTTATAAAAACAGGATTACTAGTAAATATTGATTCAATTGAATTATAATTATTTGTTTGATAATTCTTTTTAATTATATTTAAACAAGAATTAGAATTATTTGAATTATTTTTATATGCAATAATTTTAGTCCACCCTTGCTGATAAAAATAACAAATACTTTTATTATTATCAATTTTTATAAAATTCACATTAATTTTTTTCTGATTATTTATTTCATTTTTATTATAATTTAAATTTATAGTATAATTTGTATTATAAATATTTGAAAATGTAGAAACAACAGTACTAATAAATTCAGGTTTTAAATTTCCTTGTATCCAAGTAGAATATGCTGATGTATTATTATTATATCTAATATAAAGTCCATTCAATATATTCATATGGTTTGATAAATCATAAAAAATTTTAGATAAAATAATTTGAGAAAAAACAATATTATTTAAAAAATCATTTTTATTGAAATTAATATCAATAAAAGGAATTGCAGTAATGCCTTGTTTATATAATGAAAATGTTTCTAATGCTTGTATGTTATTATCAGGAATTGATGAGGGAATATCTAAAACGCTTTGAAGTTTTTTTACTTTAATATTAATATTACTCTTTATTGTTGAAGTATTAGAAATAGTTCGTACTAATGAAGGATTTGCAATTATTTCAAAATTAAATATTCCTGATTTATTATAAGTATAATTTAAAGTTGTTGTAATATTTTTATAAGGTGGTAATGAAACAGTATATGATTTAATTAAACTATGATTTAAATAAAATCCCAAAACTAAATTTTTAATATAATTAGATCCAGTATTGTTTATTTGTATTTTAAAATAAGATGTTTCAAAAGGATATAATATTGTATTTGATGAATTACTTGATAAAGATACATTTATTTTATAAACATGGTTTGTTTTTATAATTAAGATACTACTAACAATACTAAGTATTACAATTGCTAAGATAATATAGATTATTATATTTAAATTAATTTTTTTTATATTATCACCTATTTTTAAGTTCTTTTATCATTCTTTTTATATTACTTTTTATTGGCTCTATAATTGAATTAAAATAATCATCAACCCATAAAGTTTCATCATTTTTATTAATTTCATCATTTTTAATTAAAAAATATTTTGATTTTGAATTTTTAATAATATTCATTTTTTTTAATTGCAATAAATGATATCTTAATGTTTTCTCATTAATCTGACCCCATGTTTTATTAATATAATTCATTAATTCTACAACACTTGGATCTTTTTTTTGAGATATTTGAAAATATAATATTGAATCTAAAACTGAAAGAGCACTAAGTCTTGATTCTTTAGGATTAACAATACCTAATGATAAAGCAAGCCATCTTATTATTGAACGTCTAGTTTCTAAATTTTCTTTAGTTAATCTTAATAATCTTAATGTTATTTCTTTTTCAATAAGTTTTGATTCATTAAGTTCCATATTATCTATTTTTTATTTATAATTTAATAAATATTTATTTAATTTTAATAATTAATTGTTTTATAATATTAATTATTAATAATTTAATTTTTTATTTTAGTATTTATTATATTTTAATATTTAATTTAATAATATATTTAATTAATAAAATGATTTTATGACTAATTTATCTATTAAAACAATACTAGAACCAAGTGATTTGAAAGCTTATTCTAGAAACGAAGCTTTATTATTAATTGAAATTTCAAATCAAAATGAGCAAGTATTATGGTGTGAATCAGAAATAAAGGTTACTTCTCCATTATCTTTAGCATTTGATTATGAATTGAATAGAGGTTTTGTAAGAATTGGTATGATGGAACCAAATAAAACTAAAAAAAAGAAAGTAAATTTATATACTAGACCAAATAATTTTCCAGATGATTACAAATTAAATATCCTTTTTTTTATTTATGATAAAGATGGAGTAATATTTGAACGAATTGAACATCAAGTAATAGTTCCTTGCAAAGAAAATAAAAAAGAAGAAGAAAAAAGAAATAAAGATATTTAAATTCTAAATATTTAATTTATATTAATTGTTTTTATTTTTATTTAGTTATATAATTAAAATATTAAATTATACACATTGTGATAATATGGGTCTTAATGAGTTGTTAGCAGAATCAAAAATATTTAAGGATAGAGAAGTATTTTCTCCCTATTTTATCCCAAAAAAATTACTTTTTAGAGAAAAAGAAATATTAAAGATTGAAAAATCAATTGCACCAGCATTAAAAGGTGAAAGAGGGCGCAATTTATTTGTTTATGGTAAAACAGGATCAGGTAAAACATCATGCGTAAAATATGTGATTGATGAAATTAGAAGCATTCCAAATATAAAAGTAGCTATTTCTTATGTGAATTGTAGAATATATAATTCCAGATTCCGTGTTTTAAATAGAATAATTAATGATCATATGCCAACATATGCTAAAAGAGGATATGGGGCAGCAGATTTATATGAAAAAGTTATAAGATGGATTGAAGAGGATGGAAAATTATTCATAATTGTTTTAGATGAATTAGATATGGTTAAAGATTTAGATGATTTAATTTATACTTTAACAAGAGTAAATACTGATATTAAAACAGGTGGTGTTTCATTAGTTGGTATTGCAAATAAAATTTCTTTTAAAGAAAATTTAGATCCAAGAAGTTTATCTTCTTTATATGAAACTGAACTTGTTTTTTCACCTTATTATTCTGATGAATTATATGCAATTATAAAAGATAGGTCTGATATGGGTTTTTTTAAAAATGATATAATTAAAGATGAAACATTGCGTTTTATTGCTGCTGCTGCTGCAAAAGCAGGTGGTGATGCACGTTTTTCTTTAAAAATATTGACAAAAGCAGGAGAATTAAGTGAAGAATTAAATTTAGATAAAATATCAATGGAACAAGCTAGCCAAGCAATTAAAATTGCAGAAGAAGACATTGTTTATGAATTAATTTCAACATTACCAGAACATTTAAAACTAGTTTTATATTCAATTTCTTTATTAAGTTTAACTGGTGGAACTTACAAAAAACTTACAAATGGTATTGATACTTATTTATTTAGTGGAGAAGTTTATAGTAGGTATAAATCAATAACAGAAAGTATTCATAAAGAACCAAAAACAGAAAGATGGTATAGACAGTATCTAAGTGAATTAGAAATGCAAGGATTAATAATTTCTTATGAATCTGGAAAAGGTATTAGAGGACATACTAAATTAATAAAAATAACATATCCTTCAAAAAAAGTATCAGATATATTAGAAAAAGAAATATTTGGTGTTTCAAAATAAGTGATATTCTGGATTATTACGATATAATATTAAAAACCTGTAATATTAATATTGAAATAGAAAAAAAATTAGGATTTACAAAAATATATCAAATTACAACTGATTTGAATTCTAAAATTGCATATCAAAATAATCCAAAAATAAAAAAACTAATTAGAAATAAAGTAATATGTGCTGTTATTTCTACTGATTATAGTATTGATAAAAATTTATTTAATTTATTACTAAAAAATAATATAATTTTTATTATTAAGATTCCAAATACAGATCAAAGATTTAATTTATCTAGAAATTTATATAAAATATCTAATTTATTTACTTATTTGGTTAAGCACAAAATACTTACAACATTTATAACACTTTCACAATCAAATGCATATTTATGTTCTTATATTCAATTAATTGAATTTGTAAAGTTTATTGGTGCTACTGAACAATATGCTAAATTTTGTTTAAGTAATTTAAATAAAATAGCAATACAAAAAATTTCAAATGAAACTTATGAAGAAAAAATATAGATATTTGTTAATTGAATCAAGTTTAGAAATAAGGGATAAAAGTCAATTTAATATTCAATTATTTAATGAGTTAATTAATATAATTGGATTAAATTATTACAAAGTAAATCCTAGAATTGTCTCTTTTATAGATAAAAATACATTTATAATCAAGTGTTCCAATTCTTATATTTCTTTTTTAATTTTAGCATTTACTTTTATTAAATTTTTAAATAAAAACCCAATCTATTTTTATACTTTAAAAAGTTCGGGAACAATTAAATCAATAAAAGAACAATTAACTTAATTATTATTCTCATCTAAAATTTTAATAACAGCATCTAATAAACCATGAGCATAGGATATGCAAGAAAAAGATGTATAAAGATCTTTTTTTTCAAGAAAAAAATTAGCATCAGTAGCATACATAATTGATAATTCAATAACATTTCTAATTTGTTTATTTACATTAGATTTATCAATTTTTAGTATATTTTGATTAAATATTCCAATATCTTTTTTTATTCTATCTTTAATATCCATAGTATCTATCTATAACTAACTTATAAATTTAATATAATTATATATTTATTTAATATTTTATATATTAAAAATAATAAAATATTATTTATTTTACAATTGATAAAAATGCTAAATTCAAAATATATAAGAGAACATTACCAAGAATTTAAATTATCTTTAAATAAAAGGAAGTCAGATTATCCTTTAGATGAAATAATTAAATTAGATGAAGAAAATAGAAATTTAAAAACACAGATGCAACGATTTCAGGAAGAAAAAAATCAATTAAGTAAAAATATTTCAAATTTAAAAAAAGAAAATAATTCAGAAGGTTTGAACCAATTACTTGATAAAGCCACACAAATTAAAGATCAAATAGATCTAGTTGATAAAAAATTAATAAATACTGAAACTAGGATTAATGATCTTATTTGGAATATCCCCAATATATTACATAACTCAGTTCCTTATGGTGTGTCTTCAGATAATAATATTGAAATAAAAACATGGTTTCCAAATAATAAAAATATTAATGATTTTAATAAATTAAATATTGATAAAACCCATGAAGATATATTAATTGATTTAGATTTATTAGATACAAAAAGAGCTGCAAAAGTAGCTGGATCTAGATTTTATTATATAAAAAATGATCTTGTATTATTAGAATTATCATTAATTAGATTTGTAATTGATGAATTAAGTAAAAAAGGATTTATTCCTATTTCTCCTCCAAATATGATGCGAAAAGAATATTATAAAAGTGTTACTTCATTAGCTGATTTTGAAGAAGCACTTTATAAAATAACAGATCCTAAAGAATCTCAATCTAATCCGAATTTAGAGCAAATTAATGAAGAATTATTTTTAATATCAACATCAGAGCATCCTATTGCAGCAATGCATAGTAATGAAGTATTTTCAGGGAATCAATTACCATTAAAATATGCTGGTATAAGTCCTTGTTTTAGAAGAGAAGCAGGATCTCATGGAAAAGATACAAAAGGAATTTTTCGAGTTCACCAATTTTATAAAATAGAACAGTTTATTTTTTCAAGAGAAGAAGATTCAGAAATTTATTTTAATGAATTATTAAATAATTCAGAACAGATTTTTAAAAAATTACAAATTCCTTACAGAGTTGTTAATATATGTACTGGTGATATTGGTATTGTTGCTGCTAAGAAAAATGATATAGAAGCATATATGCCAATACAAAAAGAATATAGAGAAGTTGTATCTTGTTCTAATTGTACTGATTGGCAAAGTTTAAGATTAAATATAAAATATGATGAAAAAAATGAAAGAAAATATGTACATACATTAAATTCAACTGGACTTGCAACAACAAGAACAATTGTTGCAATAGTTGAAAATTATTTAAATGATGATGGATCAATATCAATTCCAGATGTCCTGATTCCTTACTTTGGAAAATCAAAAATAACAAAAAATTAAATGATAAAATGAGTTTTATAAAAGATTATGAATTAAAGAAACAATTAAAGAAATTATCAGCAATACATGGTAGTGGAACAGAACTTATTAGCGTTTATATTCCAACTTATTTTGTAATTTCAAATGAAATTAGTAAATTAAAAGATGAGCAAAATCAGTCATCAAATATTAAATCAAAATCAACTAGATCAAATGTTCAAAGCGCAATTGAAAAAATGATCCAATATATTAAATTATATAGAAATCCGCCCAAAAATGGAATAGCTGTTTTTTGTGGGAATACATCTTCAGCGCAAGCAAAATCAGACATTCAATTATTTTCAGTAGAACCACCACAACAAATTAAAGTAAATATTTATAGATGTGATTCAGCATTTTTGCTTGGTCCTTTATATGCAATGATGGAAGCAAAAGATAGTTTTGTTTTAGTTGTACTTGATGGGCGAGAAGCAACTATTGCATTATTAAATGGAACTACTATTGAAATAGAAAAAAAATTAAGATCTTTTGCGCATGCAAAAGTAAGAAAAGGAGGTGCATCAGCAGGTAGATATGAAAGAGCAATATCTGAAAGTATAAATGATTTTTATAAAAGTGTTGCAGATAGCATAAATACTGTATTTCTAAAACATAATTTTAAAATTAATGGATTAGTTGTTGGAGGTCCAGGTCCAACAAAAGATAATTTTGTAAAATCTAAAAATTTAAATTATCAAATAAAAGTAATTGGTATTTTTGATACTGGTTATACTGATGAACATACTGGAATAAATGAATTACTTGAAAAAGCAAAAGACGTACTTTCTGAGCAAGAAGTTGTAAAAGAAAAAAAGATTATGGATAGATTTTTAAATGAAGTTTCAAATAATGGATTAACTGTTTTTGGTTATGAAAAAGTAAAAAATATGCTATTAAATAATAATATTATTAAACTAATTATTAGTGAAGATTTAGAACTAAATAATATAAAATATAAATGCAGTTCATGTAATGAAGAAATTAATGTAATTGAAGAAGGTAATACAAGACAAACAAGACATTCTTGTGGTGGTAGTTTAAGTATTGAATCACAAACAGATTCTATTAAAGAAATGATAGAAACTGCTGATAAAATGAATATTGAAATTGTTTTTATATCTGCTCAAACATCTTATGGCCGTGAATTTTTATTAGGTTTTCATGGAATTGCTGCAATGATAAAATACAAAGCATAATATTTAAATTTATAAATTCAATGAAACTGATAAAAATGAAATTAAGTTTAAATAATTTTAAAGAAAGATTTACTAAGCAAGAAATAATAGATATTTTAATTGCAGATACAGTACTAATTCTAGCTTTTACATTAATATTGTCAACAAAGTTTGGTGGTATTTTTTCAATATCTAGTATTATATCTAATACTAGTCTTTCTAGTTTTTTGAATAATTTCTTTATTTATTTATCTATTTCTGCATTTGTTGTTAGTATAAGTTTTATTATTCATGAATTAATGCATAAATTTGTTGCACAATATTATGGCGCAATTGCTGGTTTTAGAACATCAATAAATGGATTAATGATTACAATTGTATCTTCTTTATTTGGATTTTTAATTGGAATCCCAGGAGCAACAATGATATATGCACAGAATTTTAGCAAGAAACAAGAAGGAATTGTGTCATTAGCAGGTCCATTAACTAATTTTGCAATGTTTGGTATTTTTTTGTTTTTAAATTTTATTATTCATCCAAATCCAGAATCCTATTTAGGGCAATTAATTTATTTAACATTTTTTATAAATATTCTTCTTGCACTATATAATATGCTTCCAATTTTCCCGTTAGATGGGAGCAAAATATTTATGTGGAATAAACCTCTTTATATTTCTATGATGGCACTAATTTTTATTTTAACATGGTTCTTTATACCTAGTATATTGTATTTGATTGTTTTTATGGTAATTATTGCATTAATATTTTCATTATTATATAAACAAATTCTTTAAACAAATTAATTAATAGAATATCAGAATATTTTTATAATTAGAAATAACAAGTGTTTTATATTTTTATGATAAATTTAAATTGATATTAATGGAAAATCAACAATATGCAAAAACATCTATAGATGCTTTAATAGAATTATTAAATGCAAAAGGCAAATCAGAGCTTAATGATATTGCAATTACTTTAGGTATAGCCCCAAATATTGTAGAAGATTGGGCTAAAGTATTAGATAAAAGTAAAATAGTAAAAATAACTAATGAATTTGGAAAAATGTATTTAAGTTTAGTTACTTCTTCAAAGGAAAATGGAAAAACAATACAAGAAAAAATGAATGCTCAAACTTTTACAACAGAATCAAAAATTTCAATACAACTTTTATCATTACAAAAATTTATGACAGTGCTTGATAATTTAAAAAATTATACGCAAGCAGCAGAAAAAATTTATAGAGATAAACTACCAAATCTTCAAAAGAGTATTTCTGAAATTAATAAAATTTATTTTTTATTGGAAAATGAAACTAAAGGAGTAGAAAAAATAAAAAACAATACTCAAAAGTCTTATGATAAAATAAATAAAGAAATTTCAGAGATACAGTTTAAATTAGATAATTTTAAAAATCAAGAATCTATTAAAGTATTAGATCAACATACACAATCAATAACTAAGATTTTAGACAAAATTCATGAAGTTGAAAATACCATGGATTTAATTAATAAAAATAAAACAGAACAAATTCATCAATTAAAAAGATCAATGAGTGAGCAATTAAAGCAAATTAATGAGGATATAAATAAAAAAAATAATGATTTGTCATCATCAATAAATATGCTTCATAAAGATTTAAAAAATCAAATAAATGAAATTAATAAAGAATATGCTTCATCAAAAAATGTCATTACTTCATTAAATAAACAAAAATCGAAAAATCAACAAATTCAAAATCTTCTTGCAGATATAAAAGTAAGTTTTAATGATAAATATTATAAAATAGAGCAAAATATCAATAAAAATATTGATACTTTATCTAATAAAACAACAATAGTACAAAATGAGATAAAAGGATTAAATGAAAATATTGGAAATGCATCTAAAATAGGTAATCAAATAGAAATTACTAAAAATAATATAGATCAAATATTAAATCAATCCATTCAAATAAAAGATCAAATACAAAATTTATATAATGAATTAAAATCATTAAATAAAATAACTGAACTAGATAAAAAATTTAGAATAATGGAGGATATAAATAAAAAAGCAAATGAAACAAAAACCAAAGTATCTACAATTTCACAAAGTATAAAAGATACTGCTGATGCATTGAATTCTGTTATAGAACAAGATCAAACTTCTCCACAATCAGATTCATCATCAC
>CAZRZO010000004.1:0-21204 GCA_964604635.1 Microcaldota archaeon
AAGATTAGTAAAGCAAAAGAAGTTAATAAAGTAAATAAGATTGAGAAAAAAACAAATAAAAAATTAATTTATATTGTATCTGCTTTTATAATTCTTATTGTTGCTGGAATTTTTGTATATCATTTTTATAATATACAAAAAATAATAACACCATCAAATCAAAATATATCACAAAACACAGCAAAAATTCTAAATTCTTCAAGTCATTCATATAATTCTCCTTTCCCATTATATATTCAAGGATTTAAAAAAGTTTCATCTCAATTAATACCATTAAGTGAAACACCTAAATCAGTATATTCAAGTAATTTGTTAAATATAAGTAGAAATACATACATTAATCATAATAATACAGAAATAATGATAAGCCAATTAATTTATTCAAATTCAGCAACTTCAAAAAATATATTTGAAAAAATAACAACAATACCTAAAAACTTTTCATCACAATTTCCAAATTTAACAATATTGAAAAATCTACCAGCAAATTATTATGGAATGAGTTTTATTTCTAACAATAAAACAATATATTCAGTAATTGCACAAAACAATTCAAAAATATGTAGTGTATTTTTTGATTCAGAAACATATACATCTAACGCAATAATAAATTTACTTGAGAATACAACACAAGTATGTTTTAAAGTTTAATTTATTTCCTTTTTTATTCTTTCTTTTTTAATTATTTTTTATTAGCTCTAATTTTAAGATAATATTTAAACAAATAAAATTATTTTTAAAGTACAAATAAATCTTTACTAGTATATGAAATTTTTCATACCTATATTCATTATTTTATATAGTAATAAAACAACATTTAAAAATATCTAATTTTTTTGAAAGTCCAGATTTAAAATCATAATAATAAAAACATAATATATTTATAGAATATTTATAAGACTATAATATAGATTATTTTTAAATGATAAAATGGATGAATTAAAAATTAAATTAAAAAAAATATTTAATAATATTGATAAAAATATTGATTTGTTATTAATTATGAATACTGGAATTGCTGATCCTAATTTTTATTATTTAACTGGATTTACTAGTGGATTATTTGAACAAGATATTTTATTAGTATATAAAAATAATATTGAACTGATTACAAATAAATTGGAGATTAAAACAGCACTTAAACAAAAATTAAAGAATATGAAAATAACAGAAATTAATAAATCAAAAGAATTCAAAAAATATTTAAATCAAAAAATAAATAAAAAAGTAATTGGATTAAATTTCTCTTTTTTACCAATTGCATATTTTAATTATTTTAAAAAATATAATCCGCAAAAAATCATTAATATTAGTAATGCTTTTATTGATGCAAGAAAAATAAAAGACAAAAAAGAAATAAATAATATTAAAATTGCAAATAAAATAACAAAAAAAGCATTTGAAAAAATTAAAAGATATTTTAAAATAGGAATCACTGAAAAAGAAATTGCAGCAAAATTTGAATATTTGATGAGAGAAAATGGAGCATCTGGAGAAGCATTTGAAACAATTGTTTCTTTTGACAAAAATTCAGCATTACCACATCATTTTCCAGATAACACAAAATTAAATAAGAACACTATTGTTTTAATTGATGCAGGAGCAAAATATAATAATTATTGCGGAGATATTACACAAACATTTATTTTTAAACCAGATAAAAAAACAGAAAAATACAAAAAAATGATTGAAATATATAATATTGTTATAAAAGCGCAACAAATTGGTTTAAAAAAAGCAAAACAAGGAATTAATGGTAAAGAAGTACATAATATTGTTAATGAATTTATTAATACTGTAAATAATGGAAAATATAATGGAAAATTTATTCATAGTTTAGGCCATGGTATTGGTATTGAAGTTCATGATGGACCTGGTTTTTCTAATCAAAATAATATTTTAAAAGAAAATATGATTATTAGTGATGAACCAGGAATTTATATTGTTGGATTTTGTGGTGTACGAATAGAAAATGATGTTCTAATTAAAAAAAATAAATCAATATTTTTATAAGATATTAAAATATTTTATAAGATATTAAAATATTGTTTTTCATTTATTTTTTTATCATTTTTATTGTTATTTCCTTTCTATTATTAGGTAAATGTTGAATTTCAAATTTTTCATACTGCTTTTTTAGAATTTGTTTAGACTGTTTTATATATTTAAAAACATTCATTGAAGGACATTTGATTGTCATTATTGCTAGTTTATTATTTTTTAAAAATTTGCTTAAATTGATCATTGTATTTGCTGATTCAATTGGATGCATATTCATATCATTTACAATTAAATCAAATTTTTTATTTGTTTTAAATTCATTTACTTTCATTTTTAAATGTTTTATGTTCTTGTTATTATTTAATCTTTTATCTAAATTTGCAGGATCTATTGCAATTATATTTATATTATGATTACTTAATTCTTTACTAAATCCACCAGGAGAAGCACCAAGATCTAAACTAGTTTTAACTTGTGTAAGATCAACATTAAAATAAATTAATGCTTGTCTAAGTTTTAATTGAGATCTATTTATTTGGAAATAATTTATATTTTTATCATTAGTATTTAATTCAAAAAAATAATTTCTGTAATATATTTTTGATGTTAATTTACTTATTAATATTTTTCTTTTGAATATATTAATTACAAAAATATATTTAAAATTATTTAAGTCAATTTTAAATCCTAAAGCATTTAATTTACGTCCAATTTTAATATCTAAATCCCTTGATTTTGAATTTAAAATATTTACATTAAAAGTTCTTTCTCCAAAAATATTACATCTTAGTTTAAAAGGAATTTTTTTATTTATTTGTTTTTTTACTTCTTTTAAAATAAAATTAATAATGAAAATAGTAGTTATTTTTTGTTTTGTGTTCAATACATTTATTTTATAAATTTGCTGAATAAGGGGATTTTTAGGTTTTTTATTATATACAATAAAACAACCCTCAACTAAAACATCAAAAGTATAATTTAATGAATTTAAATATTTTATAAATATTTCTCTAAATATTTTACTAATTTTTATAAAATACATATTTTTAATATCTTGTTTTGTTTTTGAAATAGAATCACTTTTTATAATTGAGACCATAAAGAATTAAAATGATCTTTAAGAGAATTAATTTTATTTTTATCTTTAATAATTTCAACATATTCTATATTTTTATGCATTCCATTATAAGTCAAATTAGCACTTCCAATTATTGCTAAATCATTTCCAATATAAATTTTCTCATGAATAAATTTCTTTGATATTTTTATAGAAATATTTGAAGAAGTAATTGGACCATAAATCAAATAAAATAATAAAAATATAATAATAAAAAAACCCAATAAAATTAATGCAACATAATAAAATTTAAGGAATAATGACACTGACTCTAGAAGTATTGCATAAATTAATAATTTTATAAATCTTAATGAATTATTAAGCTTTGTAAGATATTTGAATGCACTTAATTCATTTTTTGTTTGTGGTTTAAAAGTTATTATTAATATTTTCTTATGTTTTGAGTAATATACAAGCTTTTTTGCATAAAATAAACTAATATAAGGAGAAATAATTTTTAAGTAGTGTGAATTTTTAATCAGGTCATCAATATGTTTATAAGATTCATTTCCACTATAAGCTGAATTATTTTTTTTATGAAATATAATAGACATAATACAAATTAGAAATTGATATTTAGATTTCTTTCTTTTAAAAAAATAAAATATTTTTTAAACCAATAAATTTTACTATCTTTTAATTTAAAACGAAACCTTTATTAAATTATTATTGTATAAACCATATAGTTAATAGTTATCTAATATTTTTTAATTACTATTTTATAATTATCTATTAAAATATTATTTTATCTAATTAATTTATAATATAACAAAACATAATTTAAATTTTTAATTAATATAATATTATAAATATAAACTACTCACAAATAAATGATATTATGGCGAAGTTACATTCAAAAAAACGGGGAAAAGCTAAATCAAGAAAACCTATTATTACAGATACTACTGAGATTGAAAAAAATATAGATAAAAAAGAAATAGAAAATTTAATTGTAGAATATGCAAAAAAAGGTGTATCACCAGCATTAATAGGAGAAAAATTAAAAAATGAACATAAAGTACCTTATGTAAAATTATTATTTAAAAAAGGAATTGTTGAAATATTAGAAGATAATAATATTAAAACAAATATCCCTTATGATTTATTAGATTTAATGAAAAAAAGCGTTAATATACAAAAGCATTTGGATAAAAACAAACAAGATGTATCTAATAGAATTAAATTAGAAAAAATAAAAGCAAAAATATGGAGATTAACAAAATATTATAGAAACACAGGATCTCTTCCAGAAAAGTGGAAATATAATCCAGCAACAGCTGAATTATTAGTAAGACAAAAATAATTGGTGATTTTATAGCATTTCAAAAAACAGTTGATAGGTGGAAGTTTAAAAAATGGTTTCCAGTATATGCACCCAAGATATTTGAAAGTAAAATAGTTTGTGAAATTCCTGCAAATAATGAGAAGTCAATTATAAATAGAACAGTAAAAATAGGATTGAATTTATTAACAAATAATATACGTAATTCAAATACTAATCTTATTCTAAGAATAATTGATACAAATAATCAAGCAGCACATACTGAAATATCAAGAATTGAAATGCAAGAAGGTTATATTAATTCAATTGTAAGAAAAGAACATTGTGCAGTTGAAGTAAGAACACCAATTAAAACAAAAGATGATAATAAAATAGTAGTAAAAGGAATTATTATTACAAGACAAAGAGTTGCACATACAAAAATACGAATATTAAGACATGAAATGAACCAATTTATTGAAGAATATTGCAAAACAACTAATACTGATGATATTATAAAAGCAATTATTGAAAAAAAACTTCAAATACAATTAGTTAATAAATTAAAACGAATAGTACCAATTTCTAAATTAGAAATAAAAAAATTAGAATTAAAATGAATGTATTAGATGATTTTAAAATTTTTAGGGGCTGCTCAGGAGGTCGGAAGATCTGCTATATTGCTAAAATTAGATAAAACTTTTCTATTTGATTATGGTGTCAAGCTAGATAAGAAAATTCAGATCCCATCAGAAGAACCAAATATTGATGCATTATTACTAAGCCATGCTCATTTAGACCATTCAGGACTTATTCCTAAATTATATAAAAAACAAAGTTTTCCAACTTTTGGTACTTTACCAACATTTAAATTATCAGAATTATTATTAAAAGATTCAATAAACATTGCAAAAAAAGAGCATAATAAATTATATTTTAATAAAATAGATTTAACAAATTTTGAAATGAATGAAGTAACTAAAAATTATGGAAATGAATTTAATTTTGGTGAATCTAAAATAACATTTAATAATGCAGGGCATGTATGTGGAAGTTCAATAATAAGTATTAAAAATAATAATAATAGAATTGTTTATACAGGAGATTTTAAATTAAAAAAACAAGAACTACATAATGGGGCAGAAATAGTAAAAAGTGATATATTAATAACTGAATCAACATATGCAACAAAAAATCATCCTAATAGGAAAGAATTAGTAAAAAAATTCATTGAAAAAATAAAAGAAGTTATTAATAATGGTGGTAATGCATTAATTCCTGCATTTGCAGTTGGTAGAGCGCAAGAAATTCTTGTTATTTTACATAAAAATGGTTTAACACCAATTACATATGTAAGTGGAATGATAATAAAATCATCAGCAATTATATTAAATAATAAAAAATTTATAGAAAATACAGAATTATTAGAAGAAGCATACAAAGAAGTTACATTTGTAAAAGGCATTGCAGAACAAAAACAAGTATTAAGACAACCTTCAATTATTTTAACAACAGCTGGAATGTTAAATGGAGGACCAGTATTAAATTATATTACTAAATTAAATAAAAATTCCCATATATTTTTAACAGGATACCAAGTTGAAGGTACAAGCGGAAGAATGCTTATTGATTCTGGATTTATTATGAATAATGGAGAAAAAATAAAGATAAACACACCATTTACTTTTTATGATTTTTCAGCACATGCTGATAGAGAAGATTTATTAGAATATATAGATAAAAGTTCACCAGATACTATTATTTGTGTTCATGGTGATAAAGATAATGCAATTGTATTTGCAAATGAATTGAATGAAAAGGGTTTCAAAGCATATGCACCAAAACCTAATGAAATTATTAATTTAGACTAAATCTAGTTTCATAATACTAAACTTATTTTTTAATATTAAAAATAAATTAATAATTTAATAAAAATAAATTATTTGAATAATCTAGTTCTAATTGGCTTTTTTTCTTCACTTTCTCTAAAGAAATAATAAACAATTATCAACATAAGCATTGAGATTACACTAATAGTTAAAACATTTTTTGGTATTCCAAACATAAAAAGAAGTATCATTACAATTGCAATAATTGATAAATAAGGATAAAGAGGCATTTTAAAGTCCCCGTAACGTTTTAATCTTCTGAAATGGATTAATGCAAAACTTGAAATTAAATAAGCAAATAATACACCAAACATACTTATTGATGCAATAATATAGATATTTCCAGCGAATAACATTATAATACTTATTACTGCTGAAATTATTACACCATTTACAGCAACATCTCTTTTCTTATCAAATTTCCTAGCTATTTTTGGTAATAATTTATCAGAACTTACTTGATATAAAAGATGTGATGAAAGTATTAGCATTGCAAGACTCGCAGACATTGTTGCAACTAATGCACCAATATCAACAATTTTAGATAACCAAATTGGTGCTGATTTTAATGCATTTGAAAGAGGATCAGCGGAAAAACCATAACTTGCAGGATTTGCCATAATAAGCATTGCAAAAACAACAACAACATAAATAACAATACTTATTGCAACTGAAAGAAGTATTGCTTTTGCTGCTTTTTTACTACCACCTTCAATATCTGAAGTAAAACTAGAAACAGCTTGAAATCCAGTATAAGCAAATAATATTATAATGCTTGATGCAAATATTGCATTCATTCCAGAACCATCTTTTCCAGGTATAAAATTTTGGTTTGGGAAATAACCAGTTCTAAATACCATAAATAATGCAAAAGCAACAAAAAATACTAAAACAAGAATTTTAATCATAACAAGTAATTTATCTACTGATGCTGCTTTTTTCAATCCAACTAAATTAATAATAGCTAATATAAAAATAAGAAGAATTGCGAATGGAATTGCTGCAATTGATGATGATACATTTAAAAAATTAGATAAATAAGAACCAAACCCTAATGCAATTGCTGATATAGCAGTTACAACACTAAAATAGTATAAAATACCTGTCATGAAACCTAATTCACTTCCAAATGCTTCATATGCAAATGAATACGCAGCACCTTTAAGTTTTGGCATTATTGAACCAAGTTCTCCTATTTCAAGAGCAAGTATAATTGCTAGAATTCCAACTAATACAAATGCAATTAATGCTGAATAACCTGCTAAATAAATTGCAGTTCCACTTAGAACAAAGATCCCAGAACCAATTATTGCTCCAAGACTTACTGCAACAGCAGTCCAAAAACTTATTTTTGTTTTTTTTGTTTTCATCTTTTCAACTAGTATTATTAGAAAAATATAATTAAATAATTTTTTCAGAATATTGTTTTTATTGATTTTATTGTTTTTATTATTATTTAATTTAAATTATTATTTTATTTTATTTAAATTATTATCAATAAATTCCCCATCAGGACCACAATAAATTACTGTTTTCTGTTCTTTTTTTAATTTAGCATTATTTGTATCAGTATGATAAGCAGATGCAAGATCTTTTGCAGATATTTGCTTAACTATTACATTATCTTCTTGCCATACTAAAAAGCTCCTCAATTCTTTTATTTGTAATTTATTTTTACAGCAATATTTGTCTAAAAAGCTCCTTAATGTTATTACAACAGGTCGTGTTCTATTAGATTTAGTAATGATATCAAAAAGTATTTGAGGAAAAACAATTTGGTGTTCTGTATTTTTTCCAAAAACAAGTGTATTTGTTTTTGATTTTTTAACATACCATTCTCTATTTTCAAATTGTTTTTTATTAACTCTATTAACAATTGTTAAAACAGCATTTTTATATACAAATTTATTAAATATTTCAAATATTTGTAATAAGACTGGTTGCGCTTCTATTATCTTGATTTTATTATTATATTTTTTAATATTTAATTTATATAATTTTTTCTGTTGCTTTGATATTATTTCTTTATTTTTATTTTCAGTGTTTTTTTGTACTTTTTTTCCTGTTATCATAATAATTCCTTAATTTCTGGTTTTTAAATGTAATAAATCAATATTTTTTGTAATTATGAAATAATATATAAATAAAGATTTAATAATATTTTTATAAATAAATTTCAATGTATTTCAATGTATTTCAATGTATTAAAGTATTGATAAAGTTTTTATTAAATACTATGTATAATGTTTTTATAATATTAATAATTTTATGAAATATTATAAATTTTTGCAAATATAGAGAATAAAAAAAGATAAAATGAATAAATTATTTGTTGGAACTTCTGGATGGTCTTATAACTGGAATCCTGGAGGTATTGAATGGTATAGTAATAATTCTAAATTAAATGCAATAGAACTTAATATGAGTTATTATTGTTTTCCGAATCAAAAACAAATAATCGCATGGTCTAAAATTAATAATATTAAGTGGTGTATCAAAGTAAATAAAATAATAACACACATGTACAAAATGAATGAAAATTCGTATAAATCTTTTGAAATATTTAAAAAACTATTTAAACCACTTGAAAATAAAATTGATTTTTATCTTTTCCAGTTTCCAAAACAAGTAAAACCAGATATATTAGACAATATTGAAAAGTTTTTAAATAAATTTCACATAAATGAAAAATTTGCATTAGAAGCACGATCAAATGAATGGTTTAATAATTCAGTATACAAAAAATGCAAAGAACTTAAAATAAGTCTTGTAAGTGTTGATGCACCTTTTGCAAGAAAAATAGTAAAAACAACAAATACAATATATCTTAGAATGCATGGTAGAAAAGAATGGTATCAATACAATTATAGTAAAAAAGAATTAGATGAAATATATGAAAAAATAAAGAAAGAAAATGCAAAACAATGTTTTATTTTTTTCAATAATAATCATAATATGTTAAGTAATGCACAAATTATGGCAAATAAATTAAATATAAAAAGCAAAAAACCAAAACAAAATACTTTAAAATTTGTTTGATCTTATTTTTTGCTTTTGTCTTCATTCAAATAAAATAAAATTAAATATTAAAAATAAAATATAGATTTACTTAGAACCATAAGGTAAATTATGTTTTAATTCTTTTGGATTGAAAGCAATAGAATAAAATTTTTTATAATAATCATAATCCAGTTCTAATGTTTTTACATTAGTCATTTTAATTCCTTGTTTTTCTAAAAATTGTTTTATTTGATTTAAACTCATTTTTTGTTTTTCATTATCAGCTGATTCAGGATTATAAATTATTCTTACTTTTTGTTTAGTATATTCAACTTTTGCTTTTATTACTGCATCTAATTTTAATAGATTATATTGAAGTCTTGCACTATGCTGAATATCAATAAGTTGTTTTTTATCAATATCAAATACTACTTCTTTAATTATATTGTATGGTAGTTTCATAAAAATCATTTTTATTATTATTTTATTATTTAAAATAATCTATTAAATTTCCATATGTTTTTTTGTATTCTTTTAATGCTTCTAATTTTTTTACATCTCTTATATACTTATCTTTTGAATATTTCCAATCAGGGTGTGTTTTTGCCCATTCTTCTTTTGGTATACTATACTGATTTTGTATTTTATCTCTATAAATTTCTGGTAAAACATTAAATGTACAGAAAGGTAATATTTCTCCATCAGGCATTGCATAATGAATATTACATTTCTCAACTCTTTTTATATCATAAGTATATTCATCTTGGAAATGCATAATACCTAAAAATAATGAGTTCATTTGGAATTTACCGAGTGAATTAAATGTATTTTTTGTAAATATAGATAAAAGCAAATTCAAAACATTGATTGATTTTGGTTGTTTTTGCTTATCAATAAATGATGAAATCTTTGGAATTGATTTTAATGCATATGCTTTTCTTTTTAATGATGATTTTCCATCCATTTCTCTAAATACTTCTTGCAAATATTCTGTTAGTCCTGCAACATCAAGGAATCTTGTAATTGGAATTACTTTTTTATCATCTAAAAATAAATATGTACCAGTACCACAAGCAAAATGAATTGATAAATCATATTTATATGAATTTGTTGCTGCTTCTAGAAACTTTGTAATACTTCCAAGACATGGAACAGAAAACCAGTCATCTCTTGAAATATTACCATTTGTTTGTTCTTCAATCTGCTTAATTGTACCTGGAATAGTAATTCTTTGTGTTTGTCTTTGTTTTTTAGGCATACGTCCAACTAGTGAAACTGGCTGGAAATTTACTGCTCTTACTATATCAATATTATTAAGTCCAAAATTAATCATTGACCCTAGTTCATTCTCATTAATTGTTCTTATTACTGTTGGAACTAGTACAATACCAATATTTGCTTTTCTTGCTGCTTTCAAAATAAGTGGAACTTCCCAATGATTCTTTGGATTTGCTTTCTTTGATACACCATCAAAACTCATATATAATGTATTAACACCTGCTTTCCTTAATTTAATTGCTAGATCAATGTTAAATCCTAGATTAATTCCAGTTGTATTTAATTGAATCTGGTCAAACCCTCTTAATTTAGCTAGTTTAACAATTTCAATTATCTTTGGATGTAATGTTGGTTCACCACCAGTCAATTGCAATGCATTTGCTGCAATTGGTTTTTGAGATCTTAAATTAATGAATAAATTATCAAATTCTTCTAATGATGGCTCATAGATTAAATCTCCTGATTTTGCATAAAAGAAGCAATACCAGCAACTTAAATGACATCTGTTTGTAACAACAACATTTGCCAAACCAGTATGAGATTTATGTCTTTCACATATTCCACAATCAAATGGACAGTTTTCACCTTTATTTACGTAATTTGGATTATCAATCCCTCTACCATTATAATTATATTTTCTCATTTTCATGTATAAATCATAATCTTCCCAATATTTTTCAATAAATAAACCATGCTCAGGACATTCTTTCATTATCATAACATTATTTTCATCTTTGTATAATTTTCCTGCAATAATTAATTTACATTCAGGACAAATTGTTGATGTTGTATCAATTTCTGGCATTTTATTGATTTCTTCTATTGTTCTATTATAATATTTTGCCTCTGAATTAGATTCTTTAATACTAATTGGCTTTTTATCATTAACACCAGTTATATTAGTAATTTTATTATTATTTTTATTGTTTTTCATATTAATCTTCTATTTTATATATTAGAAATAAATTATTAATAATTTCAATATATTTAAATGAATAATTTTTAAGATATTTTAACATATTTAAATATGAGCAATAATTTCATTTATTTCCTTTCCAAATTTGTTAATTATCCCAAATAAATTCAATTTATTTTTATAATATTAATAATAAAATAATTTCAGTATATTTAAAATATAATGTAAAAATAATAGTGATGAAATGATTGAACATAAAAATCAGAATAAAAATGGAATTGATTTTAATACCAAATACAAATTTACTGAGATTAATAAGACAATTAAAAATAGTTTTGAATTTTTCAAGAAAAATATTTATAAAATATCATTACTTAGTGTTGCTGGAATTAGTTTAAATATGATGAATACAACTAATTTAAAGTCTATTAAAAATACTAGTTATATAAAAAAAATCAATTATGATTACAATAATTTACAAAGAAGAGAGTATAAAATTTATGAAAAAGACACTTTAGTAAAAGAAGCAGAAACTATTTCTAAAAAGATCAGAAGCATGGGATATAAATCACCATTAACTTCTGAATCAGAAATTTATTCTATTATTAAATTAAGTGAAAGTACTGGAAAAGAACTTAATATTTCTTGGAAAATAATATTTAGTCAATGGGCTGTTGAATCTAAATATTTTACATCTTATGATGCAGTTAATAAACATAATTTAGCAGGTCTTGGACCTCATTATTCATTTGAATCATTAAAAACATTTAGTAATGCATTTATTAAAACAATAAAAGATAATTTTCCAAATGCAATGAAAACTAATTCAATAAAAGAATATAGTAATGGATTATTTTCAAAATTTAAGTATTGTGTTTGGCCAGAAAAATATGCAAATGCAAATGGTTATGGAGAATTAATAGAAGGTGCATATAAAATAATATTTAAGAATAAAGAACTTGTACTAACACAAAATATTAATAGAACAAAATTAAATAAAATTAAAAGTTTAAATTAATTTAAATCAATAAAAAGATATATAATGAAAGAAGGAATATTATACAAAAAAATCCAGAACAATAAAATAATTTGTGAAGTATGTTATAGATATTGCAATCTTAGTAAAAATCAAATAGGATTTTGTAAAGTAAGAAAAAACATCAATGGAAAAATTTATTCATTAGTTTATAACAAACCATCAGTAATATGCTTAGACCAAATTGAAAAAAAACCATTATTTAATTTTCATCCTAATTCATTAGTATTAAGTATTGGAACAATTGGTTGTAATTTTAATTGTCAATATTGCCAAAATTGGAGTTTAAGTCAAGAAAAAGATATTGCAAAAAATAAAAATATAAGTCCGCAAGAAATTGTTTTAATTGCAAAAAAACAAAAAGCAAATGGAATCTCATACACATATAATGAACCAAGTATTTTTATTGAATATGCTTTGGATATTGCCAAAGAAGCAAAAAAAATAGGATTATTTAATACTTTTGTCAGTAATGGGTATATGACAAAAAAAGTTATTAATAAAATGAAAAATTACATTGATGCAGTAACAATTAATTTTAAAGCAAATGGAAATATTGCAAAAAAATATATCTCAATTACTTCTGAAAATGTAATATTTGATACCTTATTAGAACTAAAAAAGAACAAAATTTTTATTGAAATCACTGATCTTATTATTCCAAATATTGGAGATAATCTTAATGATGCTAAAAAATTAATTCAATGGATCAAAGAAAATTTAGGAAATAAAACCCCAATTCATTTTCTTGCTTTTTTTCCAGATTATAAAATGCTTAATATTCCTGCAACAGAATTTGATATTTTAAAAAAACATTATATTTTAGCAAAGAAATTAGGTATGAAATATGTTTATTTAGGGAATGTAAATGAACCAGATTATGAAAATACATATTGTCCAAAATGTAATACACTTTTAATAGAAAGAAATTGTTTTAATGTAATTAAAATTAATATTATAAAAAAACATTTATGCCCAAAATGTAATGAAAAAATTGATATTATTTTTTAACAAATTAATATTATAAAAAAATCTAATAGCAAAATGCATTTTAGACATTAAAACTTTTGATTGTAATTTTAAAAAATTTAATGCTAATTTATGTACTAATATTAATATATTCAAATTTAATTTTAAATATTGAAAAGTACACTTAGAAATATATTTTATTTGTTAAGAAGCATAAACAAACATATTTTTAAATCTAATATAATAGTTTATTGTTATTGTAAAAATAAAACAAACATTAGTTAATATTAAAAACATTGGAAAAAACAATAGAAAGATAAATGTGAATTTAATGGAAGAAGTAGATATTGGAATTATTGGAGGATCTGGATTATATTCTTTATTACATAATTACAAAGATATAACAATTAATACAAAATATGGAAAACCTAGTGACAATATTAAAATAGGTTCTATCAATAAAAAAAAGATTGCATTTATTCCAAGACATTCAATAAAGCATAATATCGCGCCAATGAATGTTCCTTTTTTTGCAAATATTGAAGCATTTGATAAATTAAATATAAAAAGGATAATTGCAACAAATGCTGTTGGATCTTTAAATTTAAAATATAAACCAGGAGATTTTGTATTATTTAATCAATTTATAAATATGACAAATAGACAAGATACTTTTTTTAATAAATCAAAAATAGTTCATGTAAGTAGTGCAGAACCTTATTGTAATGAATTAAGAAATATTGCATATAATGAAGCAAAAAAAATGAAAATAAAAATCCATAAAGAATCAAATGTAATTATTATTAATGGACCGAGATTTTCAACAAAAGCAGAATCAAAATTTTTTAGAAGTATTGGTGGTGATGTTATTAATATGACACAATATCCAGAAGTTATATTAGCAAAAGAAAAAACAATGTGTTATTTAGGTATTGGAATTGTTACTGATTATGATGCTGGAATTTATAAAAATACAAAACCAGTATCAGCAAAAGAAATAAATAAAATATTTGATAAGAGTATTAGTACATTAAAAGAGTTTATTTTTAATATTATTAATGAGATTCCAAAAAATAGAAATTGTTCGTGTAAAAATGCATTAGACAATGCAGAAATGAAAAAATAATATTTTATTCGTCATAAATCAAATAGTATAAAAGTATTAAATATTCTTATGCTAAATTCTTTCATTATATTTCTTGTTTTAAATTTAATGTGATTAAATGGATATTGGTATTGATTGGATTTCAGTTTATGTCCCAAAATTAAGAATACAAGCAAAAGAATTAGCAGAATCAAGAGACATAGATAATGCAAAAGCACTTAATGAAAAATATGTGTTTGGATTAGGTGTAAATTCATTTGCAGTTCCTAATTCAGATGAAGATGTTTCAACAATGGCTGCTAATTCTCTTATTAAATTAATTAAAGAAACAAAAATAGAACCAAAAGATATTGGTAGAATTTTTGTTGCTACTGAAAGTTCTTTTGATATTTCAAAACCAGTATTAACATATAGTATTGATGTATTGGAAAATTTATTTGGAAAAGGAAGTTTTGAGCATGTATTTATTGATGAAAGAAAATTTGCATGTGTTTCAGGAATGAGTTCATTAGATGATGCAATAAATTGGGTAAAAGAGCATAAGAAAAAAGCAATTGTAATTACTTCAGATATTGCAAAATATGATCTTAGATCTCCAGGAGAACCAACATCAGGAGCAGGAGCAATTGCTATTTTAGTTTCAGAAGATCCAAGATTAATTTCAATTGATCCTTATTATACAACATATACAACAACAAATAAATATGATTTTTATAAGCCAATGTTTAATTTAAAAAACAGCAAATTAGAAGCAATGGAAACACCTATTGTTGATGGTCATTATTCTGAAATTGTATATGAACAAACATTATTTATAACTTATAGAAAGTTAGAAGAAGAATTAGAAAAAAATAAAATAGATCCTTTTGATATTGATTATATTGTTGTACACATACCTTTTGTAAAAATGGCTAAAAAAGCATTTGCAAATTTTCTTCTACATAAATTAAGAGAATATAAAAATACAGAATATAAGCAAATAATAAGCAGTATTTATAATAATAACAATGAATTGCTCAAAGAACCTTTTATTAAAGGAATAAAAAATCTTCATGAATCTTTTGATATTGCATTAAGTGTTCTTGAACTTTATGATGCAATTGAAAATTTTAATGAATTTGATATAAATGCATTAAAACAAAAAATAATAAAAAATATTAAATTTTTAAATAATAAAATTGGAAATGAATATACTGAAGAATTTAAAATTTTAACAAGTCTTGAAATAAAAAAGCAAAATCAAAAAGAATTAGAAAAGTATATTGATATAATAAAAAATGATATTGATATATTCTTAAAAAATTATGAAGGATTTATAAGAGCATTTATGAAAACAGAATATTATAAAAAAGAATTAGAAAAACAAGGATTAAGTAGTCAAATGTTTACATCATATATTGGAAATATATATACTGGTTCAATCTTTTTAGGACTTTATTCTTTAATTGTTAATGAAGCAAAAAAAAGAAATATTGCAAATAAAAGAATTTGGCTTGGAGGATATGGGAGTGGTGCAGGAGCAATTGGATTACTTGGAAAAATAATGAATAGAATTAATGAATTTACAGAAATAACACAAGATAAAAATATATTTAATGGCATAAATTTAGATATTGACACATATGAAAAATTACATAGAGGTTTAATAGAAAAACCAATATTTGAAGAAAATAATGAAGATAAAGTTATTGTTTTAGATATAATAAGACAAAATGGTAAAAGAGAATATAGTTTAAGGTAATAAAATGAATGATGTATATATTGTTTCTTCAGTAAGAACACCGATTGGAAAATTTGGTGGTGCATTAAAAGAATTTTCAGCTTCTGATTTAGGTTCAATTGCAATAAAATCAAGTATTAATAAAATAGTTATTAATCAAAAAGATATTGATATGATAATTCTTGGGAATGTATTGAGAACAGGACATGGGCAAAATATTGCTAGGCAAAGTGCAAAAAAAGCAGGTATTCCAGAAGAAGTTGATGGATATTGTTTAGATATGGTATGTTCATCTGGAATGATGAGTATAATTAATGGATCACAAATGATAAAATCAAATGATGCTAATCTTATTATAAGTGGTGGAATCGAAAGCATGAGCCAAGCAGCATTTTCAGTAAATCATGATATTAGATGGGGTATAAAAATGCAATTTGCAAAAGAACACAATCTCAATGATACAATAATTAGTGATGGTTTAACAGATCCTTTTAATTTAAAATTAATGGGAGAAGAAGCTGATATGATTGCAAAAAAATATAATATTAATAGAAATGAACTAGATACTGTTGCATATGAAAGTCATAAAAGAGCTAGTGAAGCAATAAATAAAGATTATTTTTCAGACGAGATAGTACCAATAAAAGCAAGAAATCCAAATCAAAAAATTAAAGAAATGATTGAAATAAAAAATGATGAAGGAATTAGAAATAATACTTCATTAGAAAAATTATCAACATTAAAAACAGTATTTAGTGAAAATGGATTACACACAGCTGGAAATTCATCACAACTTTCTGATGGTGCTGCATCAATAGTTTTAGCAGGAGAAAAATTTGTAAAAGAAAACAATTTAAAACCAATTGCAAAAATTCTTGGTTATTCTTGGAAAGGAATTGAAAGTTGGAGATTTACAGAAGCTCCAGTAATTGCAATAAAAAATTTATTAAAAAAAATAAATAAAAATATTGATGATATTGATTACTTTGAAAATAATGAAGCATTTGCAGTAAATAGTGTTATTTTAAACAAGGAATTAGATATTCAATATAATAAACTAAATGTATTTGGTGGTGCAATTGCAATGGGCCATCCAATAGGAGCTAGTGGTGCAAGATTATTAGTAACATTAATTAATGTATTAAATAAGAAAAAAGCAAAAACAGGTATTGCTTCATTATGTCATGGGACAGGAGGAGCAACTGCAATTGCATTAGAACTTTTATAAAAAATATTTTATTTCTTCTTTTTATCTAATATTTTTTTAAATTCAAAATAAAGTAATAAAATTCCAATAATATTAATTATTATGTAAAATACTGCTCCTACTTTTATCTTATTTCTTTTATATTCTGATCCTATATTCCATAAAGCAATTCCAACCAATATAGAACCAATTACAGTAATTACAAAAGATATTAATAAAATAATGAATACAATAAAATCACTGCTAATAATACTTAGATATACAACATCAAAAATAATACTTGTAAATATAATACCAATAATCTGGATTACTGCACCTATTGCACCTATGTTATAAGATTTATTATTATTTTTTAATATTTTAAATCCAAAATGAATTTTAAGTAATGCTAAAATATTAACTATAATTGAAACCATAAAAAATGTGATTACAAATAATATTGTTAATGTAGATTTATAAGAAAATATAAAAGAAAAGAAAATGAATAATATTGAAAGTATAAAACTAAAAAAATAAATGAGCATTGCTTTCTTAAGTTTTCTAATACCATCTATTTGTTTCATTATATCAAATTATAATAATATTTAATTTATACATATATAAAATTGATAATTATTTAAATACATAATCAAAAATTAGAATGTGAAAATATGATTAATAATATTTTTGAGATTAATGGTTTTATTCTTGGAATTGATTATATTTTTGATGAAAATCAGAATTCAAAAATAAGAATCATAGTAAAAGATAATAATAATAATAAAGTTTATGAAATATTTGATAAAGAATTCACACCTTATTTTTATTATCAATTAAATAATAATGAACTTATTAAAAATTACGAAGAATATTTTAAATCAATTTTAATAGAAGAAGATTTTAATAAAATAATAAAAATAGAGAACCAGATAAAAGAATTATTTGGAGAAAAAATTAATATTCTAAAATTATTTACTAACAATACATCAAATGTATCTTATCTACGCCAAATTTTACAAAATTATGGGATTTGCTATGAAGCAGATATACCATTTGCAAAAAGATATTTAATTGATAAAAATATTATTCCTTATTCATTATATTCTTTATCTATTTTTGAAGAAAATAATAAATTATTTCTAAAATCAATGGAAAATCAAAAAATAGATATTGCTGTGAATAATTTCAATACTCTATGCTTTGACATTGAAACATATAATAAATCTGGAAATTCAATTCCTAAAAAAGATCCAGTATTAATGATATCATATTCTTATTACTCAGAAAATAAAAAAATACAAAAAGTAATTACATATAAAAAAGTCGAAAAAAAATATGTAGAATATGTTGAGGATGAAAAAAAAATGTTTCAATATTTTATTTCAATAATCAATGAACTTAATGTTGACATAATTATTGGTTATAATTCATCAAATTTTGATATTAAGTATATGATTGAAAGAGCAAAAGTTCTTGGAATTGATTTTAATCTTTCGCGATTTGGTGGAAAAATAAAAGTAGAAAGACATGGTTTTACAGACAAAATAAAGATGTCAGGAAGAATACATATTGACATGTATTATGTAATAAGATTTATTGCAATTGTTTCTGCATCAACAGATATTTTAAAATTAAATAGTTTCACATTAAAAAATGTATATGAATCAATAACAAATGAAAAAAAAATAAATGTTGAAAAAAAACAAATATATAGTATGTGGGATGGTACACAAAAAGATTTAGAACAATTAACAGAATATAATTTAAGTGATTCTATTTCATTAAATAAAATATTTGATGTATTTTTTCCTCTGATTTTAGAATTATCAAGAACAAGTGGTGAAACATTAGATAATGTAAGTGTTTCAACAACAGGACAATTAGTTGAATTTTTACTAATGAAATATGCGTATCAATTTAATAATATTATTCCTAATAGGCCAAATGAAACTGAAATAAGAATTCGTTTATCAAACCCAATTGAAGGTGCATATGTTAAAACACCAGAACCTGGGATATATAATAATATAGTTATTTTTGATTTTAGAAGTTTATATCCTTCAGTAATTATTTCCTACAATATAGACCCATCAGCAATATGTAATAATAAAGAATGTTCTGATTATTATGAATCACCAACAAACACAAAATTTGATAAAAATAAAAAAGCAATAATACCAATTATTGTTAATGAATTAGTTAAGCAACGTATTGACATAAAAAAAATGTATAAAAAAAATCAAGATAGTATTATTTTGGGTGCAAGATCACAAGCATTAAAAATAATTGCTAATTCATTTTATGGTTATTTAGGATATGCAAGATCGCGATGGTATTCTAGAGAATGCGCTGCAAGTGTAACAGCATATAGTAGAGAATATATAAAAAACACAATAAAAACAGCAGAAGAATCAGAATTTGAAGTATTATATGCTGATACTGATTCAATCTTTTTATTAATGAATGAAAAAACAAAAAAAGATATTAATGATTTTTCAAAGCAAATAAATAAAATGTTACCAAAATCAATGGATTTAGAACTTGAAGACTTTTATACCAGAGGTATTTTTGTAAGTAAAAAATCTAAAAAGGAAAAATTGGGTGCAAAGAAAAAATATGCATTAATATCTGAATCAGGAAAAATCAAAATAAAAGGATTCGAACTTGTAAGAAGAGATTGGTCAAATATTGCGAGAAGTACTCAACAAACAGTTCTTGAAACAATACTAAAAAATGGAAGCATTGATGAAGTATTAACAATAATAAAAGACATAATAAACAAAATTAGATCAGGAAATATTGATTTAAAATATTTAGTAATTAATACACATTTAAGAAAAAGTATTGATAATTATGATTTAATATCTCCAGAAGTTGCTGCAGCAAGAAAAGCAGTAAAACTAGGATTTAAAACAAAACAAGAAATAAATAATGGGAATATTGGATATATAATAACAAAAAAAGGAGATTCAATATCAGATAAAGCAATGTTAGAAGGGATTGCTACTGATTATGATCCTGATTATTATATAAATAATCAAATAATTCCAGCAGTAATGAAGATATTAAAAGAAATGAATATTACTGAACAACAAATAAAACATTTGGGAACTCAAAAAAAGTTATGATATTAGTTTTGAATTAGATTTAAAGTAATATTACAATAGCCCCAGCCAGATTTGAACTGGCGTAAACAGGTCCAGAACCTGTTGTCCTTTTTTAGTTATTTATTATTAAAATAATTAAATAATGACCACTAGACCATGGGGCTATACATATAATATACAATAATTAATTTTATTAAGAATATAGTAATAAATAATAATATTTTATTACATAAAATATAAAATTTGTTTAAAAATCATAATTAATATTAATTATTTTATTTTAATTAAAAAATTAATTTTTCCAATTATTGTATTATATTTTAATTGAATTTTATTACTTATTTCGGAATTGTTTTTTTATAGAAGCTATTAAATTTGCATCATTATAATTTTCATTTCCACCATATGATCGTAAAAAAGCATTTATTGCTTTTTGTTTCATTTCATCAGATAAACATTCTTTATTTACATAACTTAATTTGATATTATTCTGTTTAACTTTTTCAAATATAGAATAATACACAGTGTTATTTACAGATATTTTAAGTTCATTAGTTGTTTTATCTTTTTTACAATAATCCACCATAACAATCACACTATTCTAAATATAATTTATATT
>CAZRZO010000004.1:21304-59746 GCA_964604635.1 Microcaldota archaeon
CTTTTTTACAATAATCCACCATAACAATCACACTATTCTAAATATAATTTATATTCTTTTTAATTTATTTATATTATATAATAAATAATATTTATTATTAGTAATTTAATATTTATTTTATTTCAAAATTACTAAAAATATTTAAATAATTTTTAAAATTATAATTTATCAGTAATAAATTATTTGTATAAATTATAAACAACAATAAAAAATAATAATAAATTTTCAAAAGAAACAATATAAAAAAATTCAGTATAAAAACAGAAAATTTAAACTGATTAATACACTATAATTATTAAATATATGATATAATTATTAATAAACGATAATATGAAGATTCTTCAATTAGATGTTAATAAAATTGAATTTAAATTAATAAAACCAGAATCTGAAGTATATGAAAAATCAGATAAATTGGAATTTTTAATAGATGATATATTAGTTTTATTGATTTCAATAGAGAAAAATGATTCAATTGCAGTTGCAAAAAAAGCAATTGAGGATGCTGTTTCTTTTATGGATAAATTAAAAAGGAAAAAATTAATTTTATATCCTTTTGCACATCTTAGCAATAATTTAGAATCACCTGATAATGCATTAAAAATTTTTAAGCATATGAAACAAATTGCATCTGAATTTGATATTGAATTATATTCTGCTCCATTTGGTTGGAATAAACAATTGAGCATTGCAATAAAAGGTCATCCACTTGCAGAACAATCAAGAGTTTATTCTGAAACAGATATACAAAAAAATAAAACAATAACAAAAGGAGAAAATGAATCAGAAGCATTAAAAGAAGAAGAAAAAGTAAAGTCTTTTTGGTATATTCTTAATGAAAAAGGAGAATTAACTGAAATTGAAAATTTTGATTTCTCAAAATATACAAATCTTAAGAAATTTGCAGATTATGAAATAAAAAAGCAAAGAATATATTCAAAACCACCAATTCATATTCAATTAATGAAAAAATTAGGAATTAGTGATTATGAACCTGGTTCAGATTCTGGAAATTTAAGATTCTACCCTAATGGAAGATTAATAAAATCATTATTAGAAACATATGTAACAAATACTGTAATTGATTATGGTGCAATTGAATTAGAAACACCATTAATGTATGATTATAATCATAAAGCATTAAATGCCTATTTAAATAGATTTCCATCAAGGCATTATATTGTAAAATCAGATAATAAAGATTACTTCTTAAGATTCTCTGCTGATTTTGGACAGTTTTTACTCATAAGTGATTCAGTAATTTCTTATAAACAAATGCCTTTAAAATTTTATGAACTTACAAGATATAGTTTTAGAAGGGAGAAAAGTGGAGAACTTGTTGGGTTAAAAAGACTAAGAGCTTTTACAATGCCTGATATGCATACTATTTGTACAACACTTGATCAAGCTAAAATAGAATTTAAAAAACAATTTAATTTATGCCAAAAAGTATTAGAAGATATTGGAATTAGTAAATCAAAATACGAAACAGCAATAAGATTTACACAGGATTTCTGGAAAGACAATAAAGAATTTGTAAAAGAAATAGTTAAAAAAGAATTAAATGAACCAGTTTTAATAGAGATGTGGAGTTATAGATATGCTTACTTTGACCCAAAATTTGAATTTAATATAATTGATTCTTTAGATAAAGCAACTTCATTATCAACAGTTCAAATAGACCATGAAAATGGTGAAAGATATGATATGACATATATTAATGATAAAGGTAAAAAGAATTATCCTCTTGTTCTACATTGTTCACCAAGTGGTGCAATAGAACGTATTATTTATGCTTTATTAGAAACATCAGGTCAAAATAATACAAAACCTTCTTTACCGCTATGGCTTTCACCAACACAAATACGTTTACTACCAATTTCAGATAAATTTTTAGATAAATGTAAAGAAATTGCAGAAACAATAAAACAGAATAATATAAGAGTTGATATTGATGATAATGAATCAACACTTGATAAAAAAATAATGAATGCAGAGCAAGATTGGGTTCCATATATTTGTGTTATTGGACAAAAAGAAATTGATTCAAATAAATTATCAGTAAGAATAAGATTAGAAAATAGAAATCAATCAATGGAATTAAATGAATTAATTCAAAATATTAATAATACTACAAAAAACATGCCAAAAGCAAAATCAAGTCTTTCTATTTTATTATCAAAAAGACCTATCTTCAATAAATAATTATTATATCGTCTTTAATAATTACTTATTACTATTAAATATCTAAAATTTAATTTAAGATTCTATGAATACAAGATTTAAAAACATAATTGTAATTTTTCTAATAATACTTGTTTTTGTATTATTATATTTTGATTATGTGTTTACTATTTTTACTACTTTAAATAAAATTGTTTTTGCGATCGCAATATTAATGGGATTTGGGATTTTAATACAAAAAGTAGGTTCATTTGTCGGAACAAATTTTGGAATTTATTTAATAGGTACAAAAAAAGGACTAAATTTTATTAATATACTTGCAAAAAAATACAAAACATTTTTAAATAATTTAGCAGTATGGGGATTATTTTTAGGATTTGGGATTTTATCTTATAAAATTTTTAAAAATCAATTAAGTAAAAAAACAATTATAAAAGTCAGTATAATTGGAATTATTTCAATTATTTTAATTTCATTTACACTTCCATTTCTTTCAATATTAACAATTCAATTAATAAAAATCCCACAAATTAATGCATTAGGTGGATTAACTCAATCTCTGTCTTTTTCAGGTGTTTTTAGCCAATACTTAACAAATTATTTATTAGACTTTTTATTATTAATTTCAATAATATTTGGATTTTCAGGATTAATGTTTATTTTGTTATTTTATTCAACTTACACAATACTCTCTCAAATATTCCTATCTATTTACAAATATTTACTAATTATAAATTCAAGTCATCCTATTTATATATCTCCTAAAAATTTAATACCTGGTGTTGTACCAATAATTCCTGGAATTGATATTTCTCTATTTGCTGGTATTATTGCATTAGTAATAATTATTGTAATTCATGAATTTTCTCATGGAATATTAGCAAGATCTTTTAAAATAAAACTAAAATCAATAGGAATTGTTTTATTTGGAATAGTACCAATAGGTGCTTATGTTGAACCTGATGAAAACAAATTAGCAAAATTAAATAAATTTAAACAAACAAAAGTATTATCAGCAGGACCATCTTCTAATTTTTTTGCATTCATTGTATTTTTTATTCCAACACTATTAATTTTTATTTTCTTATTACCACATATAATAACAACAGGAATATTTATAGGCGCAGTCATACCTAATTTCCCAGCGAGCAATACACTTAAATCAGGAATGCAGATAATATCATGGGATAATTATAATATTAAAAATTTATCAGATCTTTCAGTAGCTGCTTCAATTGATACACCAGGACATATTGTTCATGTTAAAACAAATACTGGTTCATATACATTTATTGCAAAGCAGGATCCAAAAAATAGTTCAAAAGGACTAATTGGAGTAGAATTAATACAAAAACAGCAAATTAAAAATACATTATATGCAAAATCAGTATATTTCTTATATACTTTATTTGGATTATTATTTCTATTGAATTTCTTTATTGCAATTGTAAATTTACTACCAATTCCTGGATTAGATGGATGGAGAATATATAAATTAAACATTAGAAATAAATGGTTTATTAATCTATTAGTAATTTTAATTATATTTGCTATAGTAGTTAATATCATACCATGGTTTTTGTAATTCAATAAAATAATTAATTCAGTGAATATATGGAAAGAAAAATCGATTACTTTTTTAGGCTATTTATCATTTTTATGTTTGTTTTAGTCTCATTCAGTGGAATTGCATTTAGTTTCTACTTATTCTTTGTTTCAAACAACAATATTAATTTAATTATATTATCAACAATTATTTTATTTCTATCATTAGTTTCAACATTATTTAATATTACAATGGGACTTTTTTATTATAATTCATTTTTTTATGAATCTTATATTAAAAATATTCAGGACAAAAATAAAATAAAAAGAACCAATTTACCAAGCATTAGTCTTGTTTTATTAGCATACAATGAAAATCCTGAAATAATAAAAAATAATTTTCTAGAACTATTGAAAATTGATTATCCAAAAAATAAAATTCATTTTTTTCTGTCAGATGATTCAACAAAATTAGAAATTAGAAAAAACCTGAAAAATTTTGCAGAAGAACAAAATATTTTATATATACACAGAAAAAGTAATGAAAATTACAAAGCAGGTGCATTAAATAATTTTCTAAAGTATTCTAAAGATGAATTTATTGCAATATTTGATTATGATGAATATTTAATAAATAAACAATTTCTTTTAGATCTTATTCCTATTTTTAATAATAATAAAGTTTCTTTTGTTCAAACAGAAAAAAGATATTTTAAAGGAACTGTTTTTTCAGATTCTGTTGATTTATTCGATGCTTTCTTTTTTAGATTTATTCAACCAGCAAGAGCATTAAATAATACAGCAATATTTGCAGGTTCTTGTGGTATAATAAGAAGATCAACATTAGATGAAATACATGGATTTCCAAATAATGTAATTGAAGATACTTTTTTTAGTTTTGAATCAGATTTACATGATTATACTGGAATATTTATACCAAAAATATACGCAAAGGGCAAACCAATAACAAAATTTTCATCTCTTGTAAAACAACAAATAAGATATAATTATGGTGATACGCAATTCTTAAAATATGTTATAGATAAATCACAGTCATCAGCAAAAAAATTATCTTTTTCTTCAAAACTAGATTATATTAGTCATGGTTTTGGATTAAATTATTTATCATTAATGCTTTTATTATTTACAATTCTTTCAATATTCATTGTATTTTATATTCCATTTGTAAAGATCCCACAACAAGATTTATTCAATTTAAGTTTACTTAATTATAAATTAGAAGCATTTGGAATACTTGGATTTTTCTTGTCAATTTCTTTTCCAATAATATTAACAAAAATATATTTTAAATCAATTAAAAAAGGATTTATGATATTTGTATTAAATTTTGCTCTTGTAATTATAAGAACTAAAGCAGCAGCATATGCATTATTAAACAAAAATATTGATTTATGGAGCAGAAATACAATAATGACAGATAGAACTCTTATTCAATCAATAAATTTAACAAAAATAGAATTATCTTTTTCTACTATATTATTATTTTTAGGATCTGTTGCAATATTTAAATCAATATTTATTGGTGGAATATTTCTTATTTGGTATGGTATAATGTATATTTCAACAACTGTTTTCTTTTACAAATATGGTTAATTAAAAAAAGTGATTTTATATGATATATATTAAAATGCATGATACTGAAAATGGAATTATTTTAGCTCTTTGTGATGAAAAATTAATTGATAAAATTTTAGTTGATGAGGAATTAGAACTAGATATTAAAAATTACCAAGACTTCTATAATGGCAAACTTATTAATAAAGAAGAAATATTAGATGAAAATATAAAAATAAAAGAATTGCTTTCAGTAAATATTGTTGGAGAAGAAGCAGTATTTTATGGAATTAAAAATAAAATAATTGAAAAACAAAATATAAAAAAAATAAATAATGTCCCATATGCTCAAGCATATAGAGTATAATTTATTTTGTTAAATTAATTATTGTTAATGCAACATCACCATTTGAATTTTTAAGTTCTTCATAAATTTTATCTTTATCATTTATTCCTGTTTTTTCCATTATTAGTTTAATATCATCTTCATTAATCTCTAATTCTACTGTTTTTTCTTTTTCTGATTCAACGCCAGAAATTTGAAAACTACTAGTACCTTTCATTTCTATTTTCATTACTTCTGGATTTTCAATAATAATATCTTTATCATCACATTCTATTATAACTCTATTCGCAGATATTGTAGTTGATTTCATACCCATTCTACTCATCATGCTTTTCATCATCTTTGGATCTATATTTGGAATCATATTATCACATTTATTTTTATTTTATTAAATATTTATATAATTTTAAAGTATTTTTATCTGAAAATTCTTCAAGTGCAATTTTACTATTTTTATTAATTATATAATTAATGTCTTTATTACTTTTAATTATTCCTTTTAATAATTCTTGAATTTTATTTTCATTTATTTTCATACAAAGTTTTTTTACTTCTTTAGGTAATGAAGTTTTATTACTAATAATAACTAATGTTTTTAGTGCAATTGATTCTAAAGTTATTAAAGACAAACCTTCTCTTTTTGATAACATTAATAAAACTTTAGAAGATTTTATTGTATTCATTAGTTGTTTTCTTTCTAATCTATCAATAAATTGAACCTGTTTATTTAATTTTAATTTATTTATTAGTTTTTTTAAGTTATTTTTTTCAGGACCTATTCCAATTATTAAAAGTTTTACATTAATATTTTTTATTATTTTGATTGCAAGATCAACTCTTTTTTCTGGAATTAATCTATTAATTGACAAAAACAAATTTTTTTTAATTGTTTTACTTTTTAGTACTGATGTTATTTCATCATAAGATATTGCACAAGGAAATACAATAATTTGTTTATTTTTTGGTTTAAATATTTTAATAAATTCTTGTTTTGTTTTTGATGAAATTAAAATATGGTAATTAGTAATATTAGAACATAATTTTTCAATAAAATATCCAATAGATCCAATAAAATATCCAGCATAATTTACCCAATATTTCTTATCCCATATTTCTGCCCATGAAATAATAAATTTGGTATTTGTTATTTTTGAATAAATAAATAAAGGAATTAAATGTAAATAAGGCATTGCATCAGCATCAATAAAATCAAATTTATATTTAAAAAGTTTAAATAGAATTAAAAATGAAAATTTTAGAGGCCATATTATATTTCTTCTACTATTTACATACATTTGTTGATTTTTTTCTGCATTTCCAATACAATGAAATTTTATTTTATTAAATTCAAATTCATAACCAGGCATTCCAGTTCTAAACATTGTAAAATAATGAATTTCATCATTATTTTTCAAGAATTTTTTTATAATTAAATAACGTCTTCTTTCTATACCCCCATTAAACCAGGGATATGCACTATCATAAATAAATGCTATTTTCATTTTATCAATTAATATAAATTTAGTATTTAAATTTAATTAAAAAGTATATACAATTAATTAAAAAGTATAATTTCAAATTTATGAAAGTAAATAATAATTAAATAATACGAATAAATATTTAATAATAAATATATAAAAATAATGAAATAAAAAAATATTAATTTAAAATATTTTTAAAATATAATATAATATATAAAAAGGTAAAATTATGAAACTTTTAAATTCACTACCACCTTATAATTTATTTGGGTTAGAAAATATTAAATATGAAGAAGCAAAAATAATTGTTTTACCAATACCATATGATTCTACTTCTTCTTATAAAGCAGGTTCAAGAGATGGTCCTCATGAAATAATTAGTGCAAGTAGAAACATGGAATTATATAATGAAGAAGTTGATAAAAATATAAATGATATTGGGATTTATACTTTAGAAGAACTAGCACCTGATTTTAATTCACCAAAAGGAATGATTAATAGAATAGAAAAAGAAATAGATTTGATTTTATCTGATTTAAAAATTCCTCTATTATTGGGTGGTGAACATACAATATCAATTGGTGCTATAACTGCATTTGCTAAATTAGATAAGAATTTTACTTACTTGCATTTTGATGCACATTCAGATTCAAGAAATGAATATTCAGGAACAAAATATTCACATGCATGTGTAATTGCAAGAGTAAGTAAATTAGTTGATTATTATAGTGTTGGTGTAAGAAGTATTAATGAAGAAAGTATGAAAGATAGTAAAAATATTTTATTTATGAAAGATATATATGAAATGGATGTAAATCAAATTTCAGAAATAATAATAAAAAATACTAAAAATAAAATTTATTTATCAATTGATTTTGATGTCTTAGATCCTAGCCAAATGCCAAGTACTGGAACACCAGAACCAGAAGGATTTACATTCCATAAAATAAAAGAAATATTAAAAAAAGTATTATTACAAAAACAAGTAATAGGAATGGATTTTACTGAATTAAGTCCAATACCAAATTTGATTTATCCTAATTATCTTGCTTCAAAATTAATTTATTTTGTTATAAATTTTTCTTTAGGTAAAAAAAATAAATAATAATTAATCAATAAATTTTTTTAGTGCTTGTTTTATTGCTTTTAATGATAATGTTGCACATTTCATTCTTATTGGTCCTGGATCAATACCAAGCAATTTTTTTATTATATTAAAATCTAATTTTTCAATTGTATTAATTTCTTTATTTTTTATATAATCAGTTATTAAACTTGCAGAAGCAATACTTATTGCACATCCATTTCCATTAAATTTCACATCTTTTATTACATTCTTCTCAATTTTAATATAAATAGTAATATCATCACCACATGTTGTATTAAATTCTCTAAACTTTGTATCTGCTTTTTTTATTAATCCTTTATTATGTGGATGTTCATAATATGAAATTATTTTTTCAGCATAAATATCATAAGGCATAAACTCACTTTTTAAATATTTTTTTTACTTTATTAATTACACTAATTGATTTATCTATTTCCTCTTGAGTATTATATAAATAAAAACTAATTCTTGACACTGCTTTTTCTTTAACTAATTCAGACACAAGAGGCATTGCACAATGATGTCCAGCCCTTATTGCTATTCCTTCTTTATCAAAAATATATGCAACATCGTGTGGATGTATATTTTTTATTGCAAAAGAAATTATACCTACTTTCTTTTGATAATCTTCAGGACCAAAAAGTTTTACATTATTTATATTTTTAAATTCATCTAAAGCATATTTCATAAGACTTTTTTCATAATCTCTTATTTTTTCAATTCCAATTTTATTAATATAATCAATTGCACTTCCAAATCCTATTGCCCCTTCAATATTTTGGGTTCCTGATTCAAATTTCCAAGGTAAATCATTCCAAGTACAAGAATATTTGTTAACTTGCTTTATCATGTCACCACCACTAAATAATGGATCCATATTAAATAATATTGATTTCTTTGCAAATAATACACCAACACCAGTAGGCCCAAGCATTTTATGACTTGAACAAACAAAAAAATCACAATTAATATCTTTTATATTTATTTTTAAATTAGGGATTGATTGTGCACCATCAATAAGAATAGTACTATTTTTTTTATGTGCTAATTTAGTAATATATTTTACATCATTTATAGAACCCAATACATTTGAAGCATGAAAAATAGCAGTTATTTTTGGATTTTTTTCCATTTGTTCTTTTAAACTTTCAATATCAATTTCTGTTTTTTGATTATTTAATTTAATATAATCTAAATAAGCATGTTTTTTCTTTGCTAGTTTCATCCAAGGTATTAAATTGCTATGATGTTCAGCTTCTGAAATAAGAATGTGGTCTCCTTTTTTAATTGTCTTTTCTCCAAATGTCAATGCAACTAAATTTATTGCTTCTGTTGTATTTTTAGTATAAATAATTTCTTCTATTGAACCAGCATTAATAAATTGTGCAAATTTTTCTTTTGATTCAACATATTTTTGAGTTGCTTTTTCAGATATTTTATACATACCTCTATGAATATTTGAATTATATTCTGAATAATATTTAAGTACTGCATTAATAACTTGTTTTGGTTTTTGGGTTGTTGCTGCATTATCTAAATAAATTAATTGCTTTCCATTCATTTTTGTTTTTAATATTGGAAAATCTCTTCTTATTTTATTAATATCATACATTTTTCGCACTGCTTTTTATTTTTATTCTTTCTTTATTTTATACTTTTCAAATCCATATTTTTCAATTTTTTCAGCAAGTTCTTTTTTACCAGATTCAATTATTTTTCCATCAACTAGAACATGAATATATTTTGGATTCAAATATGAAATTATTTTATTGTAATGAGTAATTAAAATTATTCCTGTTTTTTTTGTTTTAATAATATTATTTATTACATTAGCAACTATTTTTATTGCATCAATATCAAGTCCTGAATCAGGTTCATCCATTATTATAAATTTAGGCTTTAATATTAACATCTGTAATATTTCCATCTTCTTTTTTTCACCGCCAGAAAGTCCAAAATTAAGACCACGATCAATTACATTCTCTTTTAAATCTAATTTTTTTGTTGCTTCTTTTATATTGTTTTCTAAACTTAATATATCAGTATTTTTATAAATAGAATCATGGGAATTATATATAAAATTAATAAACTTAATATCTTTTATTTCAGCAGGATCTTGAAATTGCAAGAACAATCCAAGTTTTGCTTTTTTATCTGTTGTAAGCATTGTTATGTCTTTATTATTTAATAGAATTTTTCCATTTAATTTCAATTTAGGATAATTCATTATTGCTTTTGCTAATAATGTTTTACCAGCACCATTAGGCCCCATTATTATATGTAATTCTCCACTTTTAATGTCTAAATTTATATTCTCTAGTAATTTTTTATTTTCTAATTCAACATTTAAATTTATTATTTTTAGTTCCATTAATTCACCAAAGTTTAATTTTAAATTTTAATATTTACAATAATTAGAATTCTTACAAAGTTTACAAATTATTTGCTTTGCCTTTTTATTCTGTCCATTAATTTTATATTCAACAAAGGTATTGATTGTTTTTTTATTGAATGCTGTTTCAATTTTTTTAATCTTTGCAGAATATTTATTATTTATATATTTACTTACTGCTGCTTGTGTTAAACTAAGTAAAAGTGCTATTTTCTGTTGGGTTAAATTATAATTCTTTGCCATTATTTTAGTTGCACTTGCTCTTATTGCTGGAAGTATTGATTCAATATTATTTATTTCATTGTTATTTAATTTAATTATATTTTGTTTCATTTCATAATCACTTTTATTATAAATATTATAATTATAGTATATTCAATAATTGTGTTTCAATCAGTTTGTACATTTCTCCATATTCTTGTTTTATATTAGAAAAAATAAATGCATTAATTAATAATTTATTTAATTGATTTTCATCAATACCCCTACTTGCTAAATAAAATTTCGCATCATCAGTTAAAATAGAAATTGATGAACTATGTGTTGCAATAATATTTTTTTGTTTAATAATCATAAATGGCATTGAATGAATTTTTCCATTGTCATTAATTATACCTTTATGTATTATATTTGAATGATTATTTTCTGCATTTTCTAAAACAGTTGAAATACTTTTTAATAAACAAATTGAATTATTTAATGCAATGATTTTTGATTCAAGATTTGTTTTTACATTAATTTCATTGCTAGTAATACTTGATAAAATATCAAATTTTTCAGTATCTTTTCCAATAATATTTTCATTGATTTTTAAATTACTATTCGATTTACAATAAAAATAATTTTTTACTTTTGTATTTATACCATTACAATATATGAAATTAAATTCTGCTTTAGACTTTTTCTGCATTAATATATTATTTTCAAATAAGGAACTAGTTTTTTGATTACTAAAAAAATTAAAATTTAATTTTGAATCTTTTTCACAATTAATAAAATGTTTTGTATTTACAAAAGACTTATTTTTATTATATTCAAATAAATTTAATTTTGAATCTTTTTCACAATTAATAAAAATTAAAACATTTGTTTTTCCAATATTTAAAATCTTTATTTCTTCTAAATTATTATTTGCAGTAATGAATATTAAATTTTTTAAATATTTGTTAGAAAATAAATTTTTATCAATATGTAAAACTGATTTATATTCTATTAAATCTTTTGTAGTATCAGAAAAAATTTTAAATTTAATATTATTTTTATACTTTTTATTGATCAAAATTTCATTGTTTTTAATAACAATATCAAATAATTGATTTTCAATCATTTTATTTTTAATGGTTTGTTTTTTAATTAGATTTATGTATTTTATTTTTAATTTAATATTTGATTTACAGACTTCAACAGATTTTATATTTTCATATTTAAATAATTGTTCTTCTGTTTCTTCTTGCTTTTGAGTTCTATTTATTTTTTTGCTTTTAATAAAATCACTAATTATACAATTGCATTTTTTGTATTGAATTTTAATAATCTTTTTAATTCAATACTATACTCTAATGGAAGCTCTTGTATTAGAGGATCAAGAAATCCAAGTAAAATTATTGTAATTGCATCTTTTTTACTTAAACCTCTAGACATTAAATAAAATATATTATCTTCATTTATTTTCCCAGCACTTGCTTCATGATTAATATTTGCTTTATTTGAATTTATTTTAATATAAGGAAAAGTATTAGATTTGGATTCATCACCTAATAATAAAGAGTCGCATTTTTGAAATGCATTTATATTTTCTGCATCTTTTGAAACAAATAATGTACTTCTGAATGTTGAAGATCCATTTTCAATACTTATATTTTTTGAGATTATTTTTGATTTTGTATTTGATGCAAGATGAAATATCTTACCACCAGTATCATGTATTTGATTATTTTTTGCAACTGCAACTGAAAGAATTTCACCAATACTATTTTCTCCTTTTAAATAAATACAAGGATATTTCATATTTATTTTTCCGCCAATATTACAATCAATCCATTCAACATGTGCATTTTGTTCTGCAAATGCACGTTGAGTTACTAAATTATAAACATTTTTAGACCAGTTCTGGATTGTTATATATTTAACATGTGCATTTTTATTAGCAATTATTTCAACAACACCACAATGTAAAGCAAAACTAGAATATATTGGTGCTGAACAACCTTCCATATAAGTTACTTCTGCATTTTCATCAACAATAATCAATGTTCGCTCAAACTGTCCTAACTTCTTTGCATTTATTCTGAAATAAGCTTGTAAAGGCATTGTTAACTTTACATTTTTTGGAACATACAAAAATGTTCCACCACTCCACACAGCAGTATTTAAACTAGAAAATTTATTGTCATTTGAAGGAATAACTGTTCCAAAATATTTTTTTATTAGTTCTGGATATTTTTTTAAGGCAGTATCAGTATCAGTAAATATAATTCCTTGTTTTTCTAAATCCTGTTTAATATTTGAATAAATAACTTCAGAGTCAAATTGTGTTTCAACACCAGCAAAAAATTTCTTTTCAGATTCTGGTATTCCTAATTTTTCAAAAGTATCTTTTATTTCATTGGGAACTTCTTCCCAGGAATTAGTTTTAATATCTGATGGACTTATATAATAATAAATATCATTGAAATCAATTTCTTCTAAATTTGGTCCCCATTTTGGCATTTCTTGTTTACAAAAAATTTTATATGCATCAAGTCTCTTTTTTAACATCCATTTTGGCTCTTTTTTTATTGATGATATTTTTTTGATTTTATCTTCAGATAAACCTTTTTTAATTCTCAAAGTATATTTAATTTTATCTTGAGACCCATATTTCTTTTTATATTGATTTTCTTCAGATATATCTGTCATAATATTTTACCTTATTATTTCCTTGTTATGTTTAAGAAATTATAACTTAGTTATATAACTTAGTTATACACAAATATTTAATGTTTTCTATATTTCATAATACAAGCAAGTGATTTAATATTAAAAATATATTTATTTGATATAATATTAATTTTAAATAACAATTTATAGACGAAAAATAATAAATTTTTAATTCATTATGATTACATATTCTTAAAATACAAAAAGAAAAGTAAATAGTGTCTTTACTGATTTTAGAAACATTTAATATAATTTAGATTCTATTGTAATATGTTCTTAATTTAGTGATATTTTAATTTAGTGATATTATGAAAGATAAATTTGTTAATGAATATACATATAAAAAATTTCTAGATTTAAATAAAGAAGAAGAATTTGATTTTTTATTTAATCAAGCAATTGAACAAACAAAAAGATTATTTGGGTCTGAATATCCAATATATATTGATGGTAAAGAAATTTATTTAGAAAATAAATTAAAAGAAACTTCACCAATTGATCATAATATTATTATTGGATATTTCTCAAAAGCAACAAGAGAAAATGCAAAGCAAGCAATAACAGCAGCAAAAAAAGCATTTGAGATCTGGTCAAATATTAATTATAAAAAAAGAATTGAAATATTTAAAAAAATTGCAGAGGCTTTTTCAAAACAAAAATTTGAACTTGCAGCAATATTATCTTTTGAAAATGCAAAATCAAGATATGAATCAATTGGAGAAGTTGATGAAGCAATTGATTTTATTAATTATTATATTAATGAAATTACTTTAAATAAGGGATTTGCTAGAAAAACTTCTTCAGAAGCAGCAAAGAAAATAGTAGAACTAAATTTTCAAGGAGCACCAGCAGAAGCTGAAAATGTTTCAATTTTATTAAAACCTTATGGTGTATTTGGAGTAATTTCACCATTCAACTTTCCATTATCTATTTCAATTGGAATGAGTGTTGGTGCATTAATTACTGGAAATACAGTTGTTTTTAAACCATCAACAGACAATAGAACTTTATTAATATCAGTAAAAATTTATAAAATATTTAAAGAAAATGGAATTCCAGATGGTGTTTTTAATGTTATTAGTGGACCTGGTTCAGAAATTGGAGAAGAGTTTATTGAAAATAATGATATAAATGGTATTGCATTTACTGGTTCACGATCTGTTGGACTAAATATGATAAAAAAAGTCTATGATGAAGAAAAACAAAAAGTATTTGTTGTTGAAATGGGCGGAAAAAACCCAGCAATAGTATCAAAACATGCTAATTTAGATAAAGCAATTAATGGTGTTGCAACAGCTGCATTTGGTTTTGTTGGACAAAAATGTAGTGCATTATCAAGGCTCTATGTTCATGAATCAATAAAAGAATTATTTGTTAGTAAATTAATAGATAAATTAAGATTAATGAAAATAGGAAATCCTCTAGAAAAAAATATTTTTATTGGTGCATTGATAAGTGAAAAAGCATATAATAAATTTATTGAAATTATTAAAAAAGCAAAGCAAACAGGCCGTATATTATATGGTGGAAATACAATTAAAATAGGATTAGATGGATTTTATGTTGAACCAACATTAATAGAAGTTTTACATGATAATGAATTAATTCATAATGAATTATTTTTACCTATTTTAACAATAGAAGCTTTTAAAGAATTTGATGATGCAATAAGACTTGCAAATGATACTGAATATGGATTAACCTCTGGTTTATATTCTCAAAATAAAACAGAAATAAAACAGTTTTCAAATGAAATAAAATCAGGTGTTGTTTATATTAATAGGAGAATTAGTGCAACAACAGGAGCAGTTGTTGGTTTACACACATTTGTTGGATGGAAAAATAGTGGATTAACTGGAAAAGGTAGTGGTAGTAAATACTATTTACAGCAATTTATGAAAGAGCAAAGTATTTCAATAACAAAATAATTTAATAAAACGAAGTTTATGCTAACATATATTTTAAAATTTATTTATAAACACCAGCATTATGAAACAATAAAATTACATATAAATAATAAAATATTAAATGCAATTATTGCAGATACTTTTTCAAAAACAATGATTGGTTTAATGTTTAGACATAATCTGCAAAAAAATAATTGTATGTTATTTATATTTAAAGATAATGCAATTCATGATATTTGGATGAAAAATATGAATTTTAGTATTGATATTATTTGGCTTGCTAAAAACAAAAAAATAATCAATTATATTGAAGATATAAAACCATGTAAAAAAGTATTTTGTAAAATTTATAAAGCTAATAAACCATCAAAATATCTTATTGAATTAAATTCAAATTACATACAAAAAAATAAAATAAGTAAAAAATCAATTATAAAATTTAAATTATCTTAATAATATACTAAATTATTTTTTAGATCCAAAGAACCTTCATCCATATCTTTAATTGAATCAATTGATCTCCAATAAATATTAGTAAATTTTATACTATTTATTCTATCTTTTTTTGCTTGTTCTTGAAATAAATCTTCAATACTACCTTTTACTGGAATGTATTTAAATATTTTATTTGACATTAAATAAATACCAGCATTTAACCAGTAACCTTTTAAAAGAGGTTTTTCCTTAAATTCACTTACTCTTGAACCTTTTGTTTTTATAACACCATATGGACTTTTTAAAGGAACCAGAGCCATTGAAACTAAATCATTTTTTAATAGAACTAATTTTGAGCAATCTAAATTTGTTATAATATCTCCATTTATAACCATAAATTGTTTTTCATCTTTTAATAAATCAAAAGCATTTTTTATTGCGCCTCCTGTTCCTAATGGTTCTTTTTCAATAACATATTTTATATTATATTTTTTCCCAGCAAAATAATCAATTAATTTATGTTTTAAATAACCTAATCCAATTATAAATGAATCAATATCATATTGTTTAAGCCATTGAATTTGCCATTCAATAATTGGTTTTTTGTTAAGTTTTATTAGGGGTTTTGGTATTTTATTTGTTAATGGCCTTAATCTCTTTCCATATCCTCCAGCTAGTATAAGTACTTTCATAGTATTACAAACATTTTTCAAGTTTATTATATTTTTTAAATAATTCTTTCATTTCTTTTATATTTTGTTTTTCATTATTTTTTTGTGTTGTTGCTTTTGTTTTTACTGCTTGTTTTGCAACTTCATTAGCAACTGCAATTGTTATTTTCATTGTTGAAGTTTCATCTTTAAATTTTGGTATTATATTTTCTGAATTTATTTCACTATCTTTAATTATCATTGCAAGTGCATTACTTGCTCCAATAAGCATTTCATTAGTTATTGTATTTGCATGTATATTGAGAATTCCACGTAATACTCCTGCAAATGCAATAAAATTATTTATTTGATTTGGAAAATCACTTCTTCCAGTTGCTACAACTAATGCACCTGCTTTTTTTGCTTCATAATAATCTATTTCAGGTATTGGATTTGAAAGTGCAAATACAATTGATTTATCAGCCATTTCTCCTATAAGTTCTTTAGAAAATACATTTTTTGCTGATGCACCAATTAATACATCAGCATTTTTATTAGCATCCATTAATGTTCCTTTTTTCATTTCTTTATTCGTTTTTTGAGAAATATATTCTTTAAATTCATTCATATTTTGCTTTCTTTTATTGTATATAATACCACTTGTATCACACATAATAATATTTTTAAACCCAGAATTAATTAATAATTTACTAATTCCAATTCCAGCAGCACCAGTTCCATTAATTACAATATTTATTTTATTAATATCTTTTTTAACAACTTTTAATGCATTTATTAATGCTGCTCTTACTACAATTGCTGTCCCATCACTATCATCATAAAAAACAGGAATTTTAAGTTGTTGTCTTAATTTATTAACAATTCTTAAAGACATAGGCATTTTAATATCTTCAATATTTATTGCTCCAAAAGAAGGTTCTATTGCTTTAACAAAGCTTATTATTTCTTGTTCTGTTTGTAAATTTACTGCTAATGGAACTGCATCAATTGCTCCGAATTTTTTCATTAATATTGCTTTTCCTTCCATTACAGGCATTCCTGCTTCTGGCCCAATATCTCCTAAACCAAGTATTCTTGATCCATTTGTTATTATTGCAATCATATTCCCTCTATTTGTATATTGATAAGATAATTTCTTATTTTTTGCAATTTCAAGACAAGGATAAGCAACACCTGGTGTATAATAAATTTTTAGATCATCATAATTAAGCTTCATTTTTCCAATTATTTGAATTTTTCCTTTATATTTTTCGTGTTTTATTAAGGAAATTTTTCTTTCTTTTTCATTCATTTATATCATTATTTTTTATTATTACTTATAATTAATCCTGATTTGCAATTTATACATTGTCCTGTTTCTTTATTATAATGTAAATTACAAACAGGCTGTTTACATTTATTACAAAAACTTGAACATACTTTTGAACAAATATAACATAATTTTATTAACATCAATCCACCAAATCATCTAAATTTAAAATACCTTCTAATAATTCTTTTGCATTTTCAAAAGATAATGGCTTTAAATTCTTACTCTTAGCATATTTACATTGATATAATATATAAGTATTATTTATTTTTGTATTACTCTCTAATTGTTTGCATTTTTCAATATATTGTGAAATTATTTCAAATGCTTTTTGTTCATCAAAATTCTTAATATTTACAAAATAAGGTGCAAAAATTAAATTTACACTCCTATGTCTTGCATCAGAAATCGGAGTATTAATTAGTTTTTCAATCCATAAGTATTGTTGCAAAGTTTTAGTATCATATTGTATTACTTCTGTTTTAATATTTTTTTTAATATCTTTTGCTTTTTCAAAAGCTTGTTTAGATATTTTTGATGAAGGAATTGGTAAATTTTTTTTAATTGCTTGTTTTATTAATTCAATAAAAAAACTTAAGAAATCATATTTATTTAAATAAACAAAACCATTGTTTAATTTTAAATTTGCTAAATCTAATTTATTTGATTTGTTATTAATTAATAGATCAGAAAAAGATAAACAAAATAAATTTTCATTATTAATATTGTTTTGCTTGATATTAGGTTTTAATTGTTTTACAATATGAATTAAATTATTATTATCTTCAACTTGCATTGCTTTAATACATCTTTCTGCTTCTGCATTTACATAATTATTTAAAAAATAATAATCTTTTAATGCACTTACAATAATTCTTGCAAAAACATAACTAATTACAAACTCTAGTTTTAATTCACCAAAAGATAAATATTCATAGGAAATTTCTTTATTTTCTAGTGCTTCACTTACTCTTGCTTTTCCAATGTCTAAATATTTTGTATTATTTAAATTTATTTTTTGTTCTGAAATTATTTGTTTTGCTTCATTTGAAAAAGGATATTTATATGCAAAATCTAATTCAATATTATCTATTAAATCACCTTTGTTTTAAAGAATTATTAATATTTATTTAATAATTTAATTTACTTTCAATAAAACATGTGCTTGATTACTATGTGGAAATCCTGATAAAATATTAGTATAATTTACATTTACATAACCATCAAACATTGAACTTATTGGTTTTGTAAATAAATCAGAATTTGAATAACAATTAACTGAAAATGAATAATTATCACCTATTGATAAAATAACATTTGGTGTAATACTATTAGAAAAATCAGATGAATTAGTATTACAATTAATTGAAGTAATATTTATTACTGAATTAGTGTATTGCTCTAAATTAACATTAAGTGTTCCATTTGTATATAATATTGCACTTTCACAATTTAATCCGTTTTCAAACACACAAAAAGTTTTAGAAAATGCAGAAGGATTAAAAACACCTAACATATCTAATGCAGCTAATACAACTACAATTATAAGGATTGCCCAACCATATGTCATTAAATATTCCATTGCACTTTGGGATCTTGATTTCATACAATCAGATTTTTTGTATCTTTTAATTTATTTATTTCAAAAAATGTATATCTATATACGATATTTCCTCTTTCATTGCTTTGAACAATCCAAGGTTCTATTAATACAACATCATTTAATTTAATTAAAAATCTTCTTTTGAATCTCCCAGGAACACCACAAAGTCTTTCATTATTATCACTACAAGTAATTGTAAATTTAGTTGCACCTAATAATTTTACAACTCGCCCCATTATTTCAGTTTTTCTTGGTAATCTTAATCTTTGAAATTGATCTTCTGGATTAATTCTTTTCTTTCTATTATAATTTTTTTTCCTGTTTTTTCTATAAATAAATCTCGCCTTTTAATCATTTTTTTATTAGTAATATTTTACACCATATCTTGCTCCACATGCTTCACACACAAAATTATACATACCACCACCAATTACATCTAAGTGTGAATCTGGTTTATTACATTCTTTACAAATAACATATATTTTAAAATATTTTTCAATTCTCTTATCTAAATCAATTGTTGTAAATTTTGCATTAATAATAAGTCTTTGATCTTCAACATTAACTGGAATTCCAAGTTCTTTACTTAAAAATCTAGCAATATCTTCTATTTTTCTTCTTGCTTTATCTGCAAAAACACCCATATTTCGTATTATTGTTTTATTTCCTTCAATTAATGTATCTGCTTTTGGTATTTTAAAATCAGAAACATCTACTGCTAAATTAGGTTTTTGAGCAAAAGCTCTATCTAATAATTCAAAATATTCATTATTTTCCAAGTTTATACACTTTTTTCTAAATATAATTTAAATATTAAAATATAAATAAGTATGAATACAAATAATAATTAATTCTTTATTCTTTTTATTTAATAAATAGCAAAAAAACAATAAATAAATTTATTATTGCTAAAGGTAATAAATAATTCCATCCTAATTTTATTATTTTATCTAGCCTCATACGAATCATTGTTGCTCTTATTAAAATTACTATAAATGTTAATATTAATACTTTTATCAATAGCCAGGCAATAGGAGGTAAAAATGTTGGTCCTAACCAACCTCCTAAGAATAATATTGAAATCAATAATGTTCCAATGAATAACCTAGTATAATCAATGAATAGTACAAGAGCATAATAAGGTGCACTTACATCATTTAACCAGCCAGCTATTAATTCACTATCAGCTTCTCTTAGATCAAATGGTTGTCTTTCTAGTTCTGCTAGTAATGTTATAAAAAAAACAATAAAACCAATAGGCATTAGAACTATGAACCAAAAAGAATGCTGGGCATTTACTATTGAAATAAAATTATATGACTGTGCTAGTAATATTACTGGAATTATTGAAATTAGCATAGGAACTTCATAACTTATCATTAATACAATTGATCTCTGCGCACTAATTGATGCAAACTTGTTTCCACTTGTCCATGCAATTAAGAACATTAATAATGGACTAAAAGATAATAATACAAATACAACTAGAATTCCAATACTTGTGTTTAATCCAATAAAATTTTGTGAAAAAGGAATAAAAATAAGAATAAAAAAAAACAATGCAAATATTATTGGTATTAAATATTGAAATAATTTATCAGCATTATCTAAAATAATATTTTCTTTTGATAATAACTTTACTAGATCAGCAAAATTTTGAAGAAGTCCAAACTTACCAACATATGTTGGTCCATGTCTTGATTGAATCCTTGCCATTATTTTTCTTTCTCCCCACCCAACAAAATAAGTAAATAATGAAACAATTATTGATAATATAATTAAAAATAATATAATTGCAACAATAATTGAGATTAATGAAATATATTGATTTAAAAAATTAATATTAAGAAAAACAAGAGCATATTTTAAAATACTTAAAATAAAATAATAATAATATTTTATAATTGGTGAAAGAATATCCATTAATCTCAGCTAGATTGAATTATATATGTAAGATAATAAATTAGCAAACTATATAAATTTTTATATAACATAGTTTTAATATTTAATATATAATTAAAATATAGATAATTTAATACTTATAATATTTAATATTTATTTAATATATTATTTCTATTAATTTTACTATTTTAAATCAAATTATTAAAGAATAAAATACAATGGTGCTTAATAATGGGAAAAATTCAAATTGCAGATGCAGAAATAGCAAAAATAATGATTTGCAAAAAATGTAAAGCAAGAAATAAACTAAAAAGCAAAAAATGCAGAAAATGTGGAAGTCCTTATTTAAGACCTAAAAATAAGAATGTTAAAACAAAAAAAGCGTAAATAAAATTATAATTAGCAATATATTGATAATATGGAAAACAAAAATAAAATAGAGCAATTGATTATTGATACAATGAAAAAACTTAATGCAGTAAAAGAAGCAAATGCAAAAACAGTTAACGACCTTGCAACAAAAGCAAATAGACCAAAAATGTTAATAATCAATAATTTAAGTATAATGACAAAGAAAAAGATTATTGGCAGAAAAATCATAAATAATTCTGCTTGTTATTTTCTAATAAATTGAATTTTTAATTAAAAAAATATAATGATAATATGACAGAAGAACCAACACAATACATTGATTTTACAGCAAGATACAAAAATTGGATATCAATTAAAAAAATGTCAATAAGAAAAGATACTGAATTACCAGAAATTGTATTTCATTTAGCAGGTATAAGAAATACTTTTGATAAAAAATTATTTTCATTATTAAATATAAATACTGATATTTTAGATGAATTTGCTGAAAAAGCAAAATCAAGTAAAAAAAATTATAATTCATTAATAAATTCTTTAAAATTATTAAATAATAAAGAAATAATAAATAAAGCATGTGATAAAAAACTAAAAAAAGTTGCTGAAATTTATTTACTAAATAAAATAATAATTAATTCTGGTTTTAATACAATAATAACTCAAGAATTAATCTCAAAACTATATCCTGAACTTAAATTAAAGATACCAAAAGGATTTGGAAGATCAAAAAAGGAAAAATAAATTAAATGAAGTTTATTTCATTAATTTCGCAGATTAAATTAATTTATAAAAATACAAAAGTATTATAAATATATTTTCAATAATAATATTTAAAAAACAAAAAATGGTGAATTTTATGATAACAGGATTTGTAATATCAAAAGTTGAAGCAAAAATAGAATCTTCAGAAGATTTGGCAAAACAGAGATTTCCAAAATTAAATATTAATTTGGATAATGTATTAGACCAAACAGATAAATTAAAAGTTGAATATACATTTGCAGCTAATTATTTAGATGGAGATAAAGAAGATTCAAAAAGTGTTGGTAGTTTAAAAATCAGTGGATTTATAGAAGTATTAGAACCAAAAGATAAAAAAAGTGAAATACTTAAAAGATGGGAAGAAAAGCATTCACTTCCAGTTGAATTAGCAGAAGAAATAATTAATGGATTAAATTTCAGATGCAGTTCTGCAGGAACATTAGTTGCATATTCATTAGGTTTAATACCCCCATTAGTAATATCAATGACAAAAGTCCAAGAAAAAGAATAAATTTTCAGAAAGTAATTATATTTAATAATTAATTCGTAAATTTTTTACGAATTTTATTATTTATACACAATTAAATATTCTATTTTAAAGTCTAATTCTATTTTTATATTGATTAATGTATATTTTCAGTATTCTAAAATAATAAAAACATATTGAAATATTTAGAGAATTTAAAGATAAATAATAATTTAATAGTATACAAAATTTTGTTTTTATTAATATAATAATTTTTTATTTGATCATTACAGAAAAATTAATATATCAGAATAATCATAAAATTAATTAATAATTATAAATCACACATATAAAATTTGGTGAAAATCATGGAAAAAATTAAAGAAAATTATAATATATCTATTAATAATTTTGTTGATATTTATAATAGATTAAAAGAAGTATTTGAAAACACAAATATTGTTATTATATGTGGAAGAGCTGCTAATTTATATAGTTTTAGAGATTCTAGGGAATCGAATAATATAAATGTTATTGCAGAAACAAAAAAAATAAACTTAGAAAAAATAAAAGTAAATCTTGATCAAAATACATTTGCACTAAAAAAAGTAGATGATAAAAATATTAATATCATTGATAAAAAAAATCATGAAATTGAAATAATTATTCACTATTCTGGTAACATAAACAAAATTCCATTAGACCATATAATAAATTATTCTAATACTATTTCAATCAAAACAAAAAATAATGATATTATTAAATTAGCTAGTATACCAAGTCTTATTGCACTTAAATCAACTGGAAAAACAAAAGACAATATTGATACATATCGTTTAATACATAATTATTATAATACAAATATAAATGAATTTTTCAGTGATGAAAAAACAATAAAAGAATATAATAAACTTGATAAAGATATTATTATACAAATTAAAGAATCAGTTGCAAATGCAATTGAAGAATTTGGAGATGATAAATATATCAATGCAACTAAAATAATGGCAGAAAATTTAGAAAAAAATATTAAATATATGTATAGAAAATATAAATAATTGAAAATAGTGATTTTGATTTTTCTGTATATTGTTTATTAAAACTCTATTTCTACATAATATTATAACAAAATAAAAGTAAAAATCATTCTTTTTTTTATAATTGTCTTAGTTCTATTTTTTTTAAGCAAATGTTTATTAAATTACTTATTACAATTAATTTTTAGGTTGTTTTTATGGGGATTGATAGAGTTATTAAGAGAAATAATATTATTGTTGAGTTTGATGCATCTAAAATTCAAAAAGCACTATCAAAAGCTTTTTCCAATGTATATGCTAACAATGATAATAAAGAAAATATTAAAGCTAGTAAACATGTCTCAGATCATGTTATGGATTATTTAAATAAATTAAACAAAAATGAGATTGGTGTTGAAGAAATCCAAGATATTGTTGAAAAAATATTAATGAAAATGGATCAGAAAGTTGCAAAATCTTATATACTATATAGACATAAACATTCGCAAGTAAGAAGTTTTAAAACAGTACTTGGAATTACTGATGATTTAAAATTACCAATTAATTCATTAATTGTATTATCTGCAAGATATTTATTAAAAAATGAAGAAGGAAAAATAATTGAAACACCTAAACAATTATTTAGAAGAGTTGCAAATGCAATTGCAAAAGTTGAAACAAAATATGGAAAAAACAATAGCCAGATAAAACAAATCGAAGAAGATTTTTATAATGCAATGATAAGCTTTAAATTTATGCCTAATTCTCCAACATTAATGAATGCTAATACAAAACTAGGACAATTAAGTGCTTGTTTTGTTGTTCCTATTGAAGATTCTATTGAAAAAATATTTGATGCAATAAAATATGCTGCAATTATTCATAAAAGTGGAGGTGGTACTGGATTTTCTTTTTCAAACTTAAGACCATCAAATGATATTGTAAATACAACACATGGGGTTGCATCAGGACCAATATCTTTTATGAAAGTATTTGATGCAGCAACAGAACAAATAAAGCAAGGTGGAAAAAGAAGAGGAGCAAATATGGGTATTTTACGCATTGATCATCCAGATATATTAAATTTTATTGTTGCAAAAGAAAATGAAAATATACTAAAAAATTTTAATTTATCAGTTGCAATTACAAAAGAATTTATGAATGCATTAACTAATAATAAAGAATATAATTTAATAAATCCAAAAAATAAAAAAATAGTTGGAAAATTAAATGCAAAAGCAGTTTGGAATTTAATTGTAACAATGGCATGGAAAACAGGAGATCCAGGAATTGTTTTTATTGATAGAATGAATTCTAGTTATTCAAACCCAGTACCAAAATTAGGACCTATTGAATCAACAAATCCTTGTGGTGAACAACCATTATATGCATTTGATTCTTGTAACCTGGGTTCAATAAGTCTTGTAATGTTTGTTAAACAAATAGATCATCATTTTGAAGTTGATTGGGAAGAATTAAAAAAAATAACAAAGCTTGCAACTAGATTTTTAGACAATGTAATTGATGCTAATAATTATCCTCTTAAACAAATTAGTGATTTAACTCTTTCAATAAGAAGAATTGGTATTGGAATTATGGGATGGGCTGATATGTTAATAAAACTAGGAATAAGTTATAATAGTAATAAAGCATTAATACTTGCTGAAAATATAATGTCATTCATTACAAATACAGCAAGACAAACTAGTCAAGAACTTGCTATTGAAAAGGGTTCATTTCCTGAATTTGAAAATAGTATTTGGAAAAAATTAGGATATAAAGCATTAAGAAATTCAACAATAACAACAATTGCACCAACAGGAACAATAAGTATTATTTCAAATGGTGTATCACAAGGAATAGAACCAATATTTTCAATTGCTTATTTACGAAATGTAAGAGAATCTCTTGGATCTGATTTAATTGAAGTAAACAATGAATTTGAAAAATATGCACTTGAAAATAATTTTTATTCTGAAGAATTAATAGAAAAATTAGCAGGAAAAACAACAATTCAAGATATTAAAGAAATACCAGAGCACATTAAAAAATTATTTGTTACTGCACATGATATTGCACCAGAATGGCATGTTAAAATGCAAGCAGCATTTCAGAAATATGTTGATAATGCTGTTTCAAAAACAATTAATTTTCAAAAATTTGCAACACCTCAAGATATTGAAAATGCATATAATTTAGCATATAAACTTGGATGCAAAGGAATTACTGTTTATAGAGATCAGAGTAAATCAAATCAAGTACTTAATGTAATTAACAATCAAACAACATTAAAAGAAACACGATCAAAACATTTAAAAAATAATAATAAAGAGGAACTTACAATTAAAAATATGACTAATAATACTGAAAATTATATTATTTCTGCTTTAGCAGAAAAGCAATGTTCAGAATGTAATACTATTATGATTGCAAGTGAAGGATGTTTTACTTGTCCAAAATGTGGATTTAGTTTATGTGATTAAAAATAAAAAAATAAATGAGTATATGGAAAAAATAGATTTTGAAAATTTATTAAAATCAAAAATAAGAAATATTGAAAATTATCCAAAACAAGGTATTACATTTAGAGATATAACACCAATACTAAAAGACAATGATTTATTTAGATTATGTATTGATTATATTGATATTAATATTTACAATAAAAAAATAGATTATATTGCTGGAATTGATGCAAGAGGATTTATTATTGGTTCAGTACTTGCAAACAAATTGAATAGAGGCTTTATACCAATAAGAAAAAAAGGAAAATTACCCTACAAAACAATTGCACTTAGTTATGATTTAGAGTATTCAAAAGAAACAATTGAAATACATAAAGATGCAATTGAAAAAAATAGTAATGTTCTTATTGTTGATGATGTATTAGCAACAGGTGGAACAGCAAAAGCAAGTGCTGATTTACTTAGAAAATTAAATGCAAATATTGTTGGTATTTGTGTAATAATTGAATTAAGTGCATTGAAAGCAAGAGAGAAATTAAAAGATTATGATGTATTTAGTATTGTAAAATACTAAAAACAATATCTTATTTTAAATTTAAGAATATGTTTAATGAAAAAAAATATAATTATATTTGACTTATTTATTTGATAAACATAAAAATAAAATCAATAGAAAAATCTAATATACAAATAACATTAATTAAAAAACAAAAACGAATGTAAAAGAAAATGTTTATATATTCATCTATTTATATAATTATTAAGATGATTAAAATGTTTGTTGATAATTTAGCATTAGAACTTCTAATTCTGTTCATTACTGGAATGCTTATTCTTTATACAACTATTGTTTATTTTAAAAATAGAAAAGCAAAAGAAACAATTAATGTTATTCCTCTATTGATTCTTGGTATCTTTATCTTCATAGTTGGTATTATTGAAGAAATTATGTGGCCATTACCAAAAAGTTATAATATACTTTTTTATGATCCATTTATTTTATTCGGAATGATTTTAATTGCATTTACTACTTCAATTTTACTAAAACAAAAATTGCATTATGTTGGATTCTTTAGTTTAATAAGTGGAGCAATTGTTATTGTTTATGGTGTATCTGGATGTATATTAAATATGACAAGATCACCAATGATGTTACTTGGATTGTTTGGATTTTTTGGGCTTTCAGGAATATTTGCATACCCAGTAGCATTAATGTATGATTATAAAAAATCATCAAAAGCATATGAATTTATGCTAGCATTATTTTTAATCTTTTTAATTATAGCTATACTACTAGCATTATTATTAGGTGTTGTTGCACTTCATGGACATTTATTAGCAACCCCATAATAAATACATTATAATTGATTTTGGGTTGCTGGGATTTGAACCCAGATCTCTGTGACCCGAACACAGAAGCATTCCACATTAGCATACAACCCATTGATTAGTCTTAATTAATTATCTCAATTTCTAATATTCTTTCAATTTTAAAAGTTCTAATTTCATTGCTTTTTGAATCAAGACCAGTTAACCCTAAAAAGTGATTTGAACTAAATTTAAAATCACCAATTTTCGAAGGTATAATAATTCTCCTTGATTTTTCATCATTTACTTTAAGATATGTAATTTTAATACTTTTATTTTCTTCAATTGCTTTTTTTATTATATGTTTTTTCTCTTCAAGAGATGTGTGTTCATTTGATTTTTTATATTGGTATTTTGTTAAAAATTCAATTACTCTTTGATCACTAAAAATATGTTTCTTTTCTATTTTTTTTCTTAATATAAGTCCTTCAAGTGTTTTACATCTACTAAGTGCAACATAAAGTTGACCATTTGCAAAAATGCCTGGTCCAATATCTATAATTACTTTATTAAATGTTTTACCTTGACTTTTATGTATTGTAACTGCCCAAGCAAGCATTAATGGATATTGAGTAAAACGGCCAACAATTTCAGGCATTAATTTTTTTTCATCAGAATCATAAGAAAATTTAAATAGTTCCCAAGTATAAGGATTAAGTACTATTTCATTTCCATTAGATAATCTTATAATTATAAGATCTGATTCACTATTATTTTGATTTATTGCAACAACAGTACCAATACTACCATTTACCCATCTATTATATTTATCATTATTTAAAAGCATGACTTGTGCTCCAACTTTTATTAAAAGATTTTTATCAGCAGGCATTGAATTTTTATTGAAGTTTTCTTTTGATCTTGCACTATAAGTGAATAATTTAGTATTTAATTTATCAAGATTTTCTTTATTTATTGAATTAGCAAGATTATTTGTTGGTACTAGAATAATATAGTCAGTAGATAATTGAGGATTAGAAAATGGTTCATATCTTTTATTAAGTATTTTTAATTGATCTTGAGTTATTGTATTATTTCTAACTGAATTTAGTATTTCTGTAAATTCATTATCGTGTTGTCTATAATTTTTTTCAAGCTCTATAAATTCAGCTGAAAAATTTTTAAAAACATGTGCATCAAAAAAATATTCACTTTTATAATATTCTCTAAACATTTTTCGTTCATTAATATTAACAACTGGTGATAATTGATAAAGATCACCAACAAAAATCATTTGAACACCACCAAAAGGTGCTAATTTCTTTTTTCCATTCATCCGCAGAAATTTATCAATACAATCAAGAAGATCTGCTCTAATCATTGAAATTTCATCAATAATTATTAGATCTACTTTTTTATATAATTGAGAATTGCTATTATGTAATTTTTGTATTGATGCTAGTGTTGTATTTGGTCCAAATTTAAAAAAAGAATGAACTGTTTGACCTTTAATATTTAATGCAGATACACCTGTTGATGCAAGAACAATTATATTTTTTTTTGTAATAGTTCTAAAATAATTAAGTAATGTTGATTTTCCAGTACCTGCTTTTCCAGTTATAAATAAATTTTTAGTTGTATATTCCATTAATTCTAAAGCAGTTTTAAATACTCCTTCTATTTCTATCTTAGTATTATCTAAAGAATTTAACATAATGGCACTTTATTTTAATTGCTATTTATGTGTTTATAATATTTCATCTAGATCTATTTCTTTATCTGATGGAGCAATATTTGTAAATTCAGGGAAATCAACACCACTAATAACAATCATTACTTTTATTAAATCTTTTTGAATTTCTGGCTCTATTCTTGCACCCCATTTTAATACTGCTGTTGAATTTATTCTACTTGCAACATCTTGGAATATTGATTCAGCTTGCCTTAATGTTAAATTTTCTCCACCAACAATATTTATTAATGCTTTATTTGCATTAGATAAATCAACATCAAGTAATGGACTATTAATTGCATTTTCTAATGCAATATGTGCATGATTTGAGTCTCTCTTTATTGCTAATCCTTCTCCATTTCCTATTACTGAATAACCAGAATCTTTTAAAGCTGCTTTCAAATCAGCAAAATCAATATTAACTAAACCAGGTTTTGTTACCATTTCAACAATTCCTTTTGATGCACTTGCTAAAATTTCATCAGAAACCCTAAAAGCCATATTTAATGGCAAATCAGAAGCAATTGATAATAATTTATCATTTCTTATAATAATTATACTATCAACTTCTTTTTTTAATCTTTTTAATCCATCAAGAGCATTTTGCATTCTAGTAGGACCTTCACTTGAAAAAGGTAATGTTACAATAGCAATTGTTAATGCACCTATTTCTTTTGCAACATGTGAAATAATTGATACTGAACCAGTTCCAGTTCCACCACCTAATCCACAAGTAACAAAAACTAGTTGTGCATCATTAATTAAATGTTTAATTTCATCTTTTGATTCATTAGCTGCTTCTTCTCCTACTTTTATATCACTTCCTGCTCCTAATCCTTTTGTAAGTTTTTTTCCAAGCAATAATTTTCTATCTGCTTTTGTTTTAATAAGATGCGGTGCATCAGTATTCATTGCAATTAAATCAGATCCCTGAACACCAATACCATATAATCTATTTATTGTATTGCTTCCGCTTCCTCCTGTTCCAATAATATATATTTTTGGTTTTGAATTCTCTATAAATTTTAATAATTCTTCATCATCAGGGCTTAAAGTTTCAACCATATTATCACTAAAAATATAAATAAATTAAATGAATAAATTAAATAACTTATCCATTAAAACTAAAATATTCTTTAAATTTATCAGTTGTTTTGATATTTTTTGAATTCTTGAACTTACTTGTTGTTATAAACTCTTTATTCAAAAGTTCTTTTATATATACATAAGTTGAATTACCGAATATTTTTACTAACCTACTTTGAAGTATTGGTTCATTCTTACTTATATACGCTAATATGCGAAGGCCAGATTTTGAAATATCTGGTGTTCCTGCTAATTTATTTACTTTAATTATATATTTCTGCTTTAAGGTTAATAAGTATTTATTATTTAATTCTATTATTATTAAAGCAGAATCTCTGGTTTTATATTCTTTAATTAATATTTCTATCATTTGTTTAATTGAAGAAATTGATTTTATATTTAAAGATTCACTCAAATTTTGAATAGACAATGGTTTATTTGAAACAAATAATGCTGCTTCAATTATTTTCTTATAATCTTCTTCACTTAAATCTAAAATCATAAAACTCTTTTCTAATTTTTTATATATTATCTAATTATTCAATTTTATTAAAATTTCTCCAAAAAATGTTTCTTGAATAATTAAAATTTTATTTTGATGCATTAAAAATAATAAAGGGACAAATAAATTTAATAATAGATTTTCACTAAAATTAGTTTTAAGTGTATTGAAAGTTGTCATTTTTTGAGAATCAATATATTTTGATATTAAATTATAAACATTATCAATTTTTTCATCAATTCCAATATCAATAAAAAAATTCATTGGTATTGATGAATTTTCTGCAACTTGTTTATGTTTTTTCTCAATAACCATTGCTTCATTAAGTGCATTAACAAGTTCATCTAATGTAATTTTTTTATTTGGTTGTAATCTAAATCTTGGATATATGTCATCTACTTGGGGAATAATTCTTTTGCTAATTTCAATATCTTCTTGAACAATTTGATCAGTATATTCACTTTCAAATGAAATTGTTTTACTTTTTAATTTTAATAATATAGAAGCAGCAAGGATAATATTGGATGGAATATATAAGTCAATAGTTTTTAATTGTTTTATAAACTTTAAATAAGAATCAACTATTTTACTGATATCAACATCCCATACATTAAGTTTATTTGTTTCAACAAGATTTAAAAGAATATCTTTCCATGTTGCATTTTTTACGAATTCTTGAATATTGGAAGCATTAATTAGATCAATATTTAATAAATTAGACTTTGAATTTACTTGATCTTTGTATACTTTAACCATAAATGTCGCCAATATATTTATAGTCTTAATATCTTTTAAATTTTCGTTTAATTTTAAAAGAATATATTGATAAATAATCAGCAACAAAATTCATGAATTTGATATTTATTAATCTTATTAGAAATATTAATATAAAATTTATTTTAAATTATTTAATTTAACGAATTTAATATTAATATTTATCAATTCAATTAATTGTTCTATATCTCTTTCTAAATCTTCTCTTCTATTTTCTTTTTTATTAAAAAACATTATGATTTTATCTCTCTGTTTCTCATTATCAATAAATGCAACTGAACCTACTAATCTTGGTAATATTCCAGTTGAGATTGGAAATAACAATATTAGTTTTCTCCAGTTAATTATTATCCATTCTATAATTATTTTTCCTATTTCTTCTGTAAGAAGATTAGTACTTGAATAAAATAATAATAAAAATTTATCTTGTAATCTAACATCTGATGAAAATGTGAAATTTAATGATTCTTTTAATAAATCTAAATTATTAAATTTTGAAAGAACTGATAAATACTTTAATTTATCTTGAAGAATTAGTGAATGTAAATATAATTTCATTAATTTATTGTATGTTTGCTTATTTCCATAAAATGAAACAATATTCAAAATAGAAAGTTTGATATTTTCATTTATTTTTTTACCTTTAGATAAATCATCAAATAATTTATTTGCTTTATTAATAATTTGCTTATCCCCTAGTAGTCCAAGATTATTTATTAAAACAGATCTTAATTTTATAATTGATGTTTCATCTGATTTTTTTTCATTAAATTTAATTTGATTAAATAATTCTTTATTAATTCTATAAAAAATATCTTTCACTTTATTAAAAAATTTAGAATTCTGATATTTATAAGAAATATGATAAAAAAAATTAAGATGTAATAATATATTTATATTTAAAGGGTATTTCTGTTCTAAATTTACACAATATTTATTAATAAAATCAAAGTAGATTTCTACTTTTATTCTGCTTGTTCTTGCTAAACTAAACAAATCATCTTCAATACCATATGAATCAATTGCACTAAGTTTATTTTTTTTAATTAAATTTCCTAATTTTTCTAAATTTTCATTATCATAGTTTACTTTATAAAATCCTTTTTGATTTGAATTAAATTTAATCCATTTTTTGTTTATTTTCAATTTTTGATGTTTATTATTAAATAAAAATGTTTTTTGTTTATTTTCAATTAAATAATTAATTGGTATTGGCCAAATTGATTGATTATTAGTTTTATAATCTTGTAAGAAAAATCTTTTTTGTTCTAATTCAATTATATTTTTTCCATTATCAGTTACATTAATTAAAGGAAAACCTTTGTTATTTATCCAGTATTTTGCAATTGATTTTATATCTACTTTTTGCTTTGATCTTTTATTAAAAACATAATTAATAATATCCCATAATTCATCTTCAACAGCATTTTGATAGGAAAATTTTGATAAATATAATCGCAATCCATCTCTAAAATTATTTTCACCAATAAAATTTTCAAGCATACTTAGAATACAACTTCCTTTTTCATATGTAATTGGATCAAATATTTCATTTATTTGATTTGGTGAATTTACTTTTGTGTGTATTGAGTGTGTTGATTTAAAAGAATCTTTATTAAACGCAAATTTATATGTAAAAATATCTTCTTTATAATATTTCCATTCAGGAAATAAAACATTAATACATTTTGATTGCATAAAAGAAGCAAAACTTTCATTTAACCATAGATCATCCCACCACTTCATTGTAACTAAATCACCAAACCATTGATGAGTCATTTCATGAGCAATTACATCTGCAATATTTTGTTTATCTGAAATAGAAAGATTTTTATCACCTAAAATATATTTTTCTCTAAAAGTTATTGCACCCCAATTTTCCATTGCACCTGCACTAAAATCAGGAATTGCAATTAAATCTAATTTTGGAAGCATATATTTTATATTAAAATAATTTTCATAATAAGGTAGTATTTTTTTAATACAATCTAATGCAAAATAAGTTAATTTCTTTTTTCCTTCAACACTAATAACCCTTATTTTAATATTTTTATATTTTGTTTCAACAAAATCAAATTTACCAACACCAAGATACAATAAATAAGTACTCATTTTTGGAGTTGTTTTAAATTGAATTAAGTTCTTATTTTTATTTACTTGTTGCTGCATTTCTATTGGCATATTGGAGATTGCTGTTAAATCTTTATCAATAACAAATGAAACATCAAAACTTGCTTTTAATTCAGGTTCATCAAAACAAACAAAAGCCCTTCGCGCATCACTTGGTTCAAATTGTGAAGTAAGAATAAATTTCTTTTTATTATTTAAATTATATTCACTTTTATAAAAACCAATTAATTTATCATTGTTTATTCCTTGAAAATCCATTACAATTTCTGCATTTCCTGAAATCTTTTTATTTATAGTAAGAATTATTTTTTCGTATTTTTTGTTTTGTTTTACATTAATTTTATACTCTGTTTTTTTCTGTATTAATTTTACATTAAAAATTTTTAAGTCAACTGCATTTAATTCTATTTTATTAGTTAGTTTTTTTATATTAATCTTTATTTTTTCAAAACAATTAAATTTAAAATTAGAAATAGGTTCAAATTTTAAATTATAGTTTATTGGAATTGCATTTTCAATTAATTTATTATTATTTTTAATTTCACTCATAAAAACACTAAAAATATTTTAAATATATTTTTATTATTTTATTATTTTATAGTAAAAATGTTATTCAATATATTAACAACATTATTATCTATTATTTTATTAATGAAACAGATTATTATAAATTATTCTATTAATAGAGTCTATTTTTTAGCTCAAACCAACAATTATTACACCAATTGCAATTATAATAATACCTACCCACCGCAATAAAGAAATCTTTTCAAATAAAACAAAATGTGCTAACAACAATGTAAAAATATATGTTAATCCATTAAAACTATACAACCAACTTAAGTGAAACTTACTTAACATAAAAAAGTAAATTAAAGTAGCTAGTCCATAACAAATTAGACCAATAAAAATTAAATAAATAATAATATTATTATTACCTAATGCAGATTTAAATAATAATTGGCCTGATGCACCAAGTATAGTAGTAAATATAATAAAAATTAAATAAATTTTATTTTTGATTATTTTTTTTGTTTTCATTAGATCGTTATTGAAATTATTACAATACCAACAAATATCAGAATTATTCCTAATATTCTTTTTGAATTCAATTTTTCTTTTAATAGAAAAAATGAAAAAAGAGGAACGAAGATAAATACACTTGCGAATAAAGAATAAGTTATTGAAAGATTATCATGGGCAATACTAAGAACATATAGATATAAAGTTAAACTAAAACAATAAATTAACAGACCTATTATAATAAATTTATTTTTTATTAAATTTAATAAATCTCTAATGTTATTAATGTTTGTAATCTTTTTTTTATATATAAATTGAGATAAAGCTGCAAGGAATGCTGCAAATAATGTTAAAATAATAATTAAATAAAATAGCATAGATTATATTTAAATATAGAATTTAAAAAGATTAATAAATAATATTTTTAGTATATTTCATCTTTGATTATAAATTTATAAAATTTATTTTAAATTATTTAATTTAACGAATTTAATATTAATATTTATCAATTCAATTAATTGTTCTATATCTCTTTCTAAATCTTCTCTTCTATTTTCTTTTTTATTAAAAAACATTATGATTTTATCTCTCTGTTTCTCATTATCAATAAATGCAACTGAACCTACTAATCTTGGTAATATTCCAGTTGAGATTGGAAATAACAATATTAGTTTTCTCCAGTTAATTATTATCCATTCTATAATTATTTTTCCTATTTCTTCTGTAAGAAGATTAGTACTTGAATAAAATAATAATAAAAATTTATCTTGTAATCTAACATCTGATGAAAATGTGAAATTTAATGATTCTTTTAATAAATCTAAATTATTAAATTTTGAAAGAACTGATAAATACTTTAATTTATCTTGAAGAATTAGTGAATGTAAATATAATTTCATTAATTTATTGTATGTTTGCTTATTTCCATAAAATGAAACAATATTCAAAATAGAAAGTTTGATATTTTCATTTATTTTTTTACCTTTAGATAAATCATCAAATAATTTATTTGCTTTATTAATAATTTGCTTATCCCCTAGTAGTCCAAGATTATTTATTAAAACAGATCTTAATTTTATAATTGATGTTTCATCTGATTTTTTTTCATTAAATTTAATTTGATTAAATAATTCTTTATTAATTCTATAAAAAATATCTTTCACTTTATTAAAAAATTTAGAATTCTGATATTTATAAGAAATATGATAAAAAAAATTAAGATGTAATAATATATTTATATTTAAAGGGTATTTCTGTTCTAAATTTACACAATATTTATTAATAAAATCAAAGTAGATTTCTACTTTTATTCTGCTTGTTCTTGCTAAACTAAACAAATCATCTTCAATACCATATGAATCAATTGCACTAAGTTTATTTTTTTTAATTAAATTTCCTAATTTTTCTAAATTTTCATTATCATAGTTTACTTTATAAAATCCTTTTTGATTTGAATTAAATTTAATCCATTTTTTGTTTATTTTCAATTTTTGATGTTTATTATTAAATAAAAATGTTTTTTGTTTATTTTCAATTAAATAATTAATTGGTATTGGCCAAATTGATTGATTATTAGTTTTATAATCTTGTAAGAAAAATCTTTTTTGTTCTAATTCAATTATATTTTTTCCATTATCAGTTACATTAATTAAAGGAAAACCTTTGTTATTTATCCAGTATTTTGCAATTGATTTTATATCTACTTTTTGCTTTGATCTTTTATTAAAAACATAATTAATAATATCCCATAATTCATCTTCAACAGCATTTTGATAGGAAAATTTTGATAAATATAATCGCAATCCATCTCTAAAATTATTTTCACCAATAAAATTTTCAAGCATACTTAGAATACAACTTCCTTTTTCATATGTAATTGGATCAAATATTTCATTTATTTGATTTGGTGAATTTACTTTTGTGTGTATTGAGTGTGTTGATTTAAAAGAATCTTTATTAAACGCAAATTTATATGTAAAAATATCTTCTTTATAATATTTCCATTCAGGAAATAAAACATTAATACATTTTGATTGCATAAAAGAAGCAAAACTTTCATTTAACCATAGATCATCCCACCACTTCATTGTAACTAAATCACCAAACCATTGATGAGTCATTTCATGAGCAATTACATCTGCAATATTTTGTTTATCTGAAATAGAAAGATTTTTATCACCTAAAATATATTTTTCTCTAAAAGTTATTGCACCCCAATTTTCCATTGCACCTGCACTAAAATCAGGAATTGCAATTAAATCTAATTTTGGAAGCATATATTTTATATTAAAATAATTTTCATAATAAGGTAGTATTTTTTTAATACAATCTAATGCAAAATAAGTTAATTTCTTTTTTCCTTCAACACTAATAACCCTTATTTTAATATTTTTATATTTTGTTTCAACAAAATCAAATTTACCAACACCAAGATACAATAAATAAGTACTCATTTTTGGAGTTGTTTTAAATTGAATTAAGTTCTTATTTTTATTTACTTGTTGCTGCATTTCTATTGGCATATTGGAGATTGCTGTTAAATCTTTATCAATAACAAATGAAACATCAAAACTTGCTTTTAATTCAGGTTCATCAAAACAAACAAAAGCCCTTCGCGCATCACTTGGTTCAAATTGTGAAGTAAGAATAAATTTCTTTTTATTATTTAAATTATATTCACTTTTATAAAAACCAATTAATTTATCATTGTTTATTCCTTGAAAATCCATTACAATTTCTGCATTTCCTGAAATCTTTTTATTTATAGTAAGAATTATTTTTTCGTATTTTTTGTTTTGTTTTACATTAATTTTATACTCTGTTTTTTTCTGTATTAATTTTACATTAAAAATTTTTAAGTCAACTGCATTTAATTCTATTTTATTAGTTAGTTTTTTTATATTAATCTTTATTTTTTCAAAACAATTAAATTTAAAATTAGAAATAGGTTCAAATTTTAAATTATAGTTTATTGGAATTGCATTTTCAATTAATTTATTATTATTTTTAATTTCACTCATAAAAACACTAAAAATATTTTAAATATATTTTTATTATTTTAATTTCTTTATTTATTTTATAATTTAATAGAAAAATAGTTCATTAAGTAATTAGTTTATTAATAAAAAATAATAATTATAAATTATCTTATTAATACATTAATTTTATTATAAATAATAAATAAATAAAAACAAAACAATTTATTAAAAGAATTTTATAGACAAAAAGAAATAAAAAATAGAATTATACACTAATACTTTAATAAGTATAATGAATTTATTTGTTATTAGATTTAATAAATCTTTAATACTTTAATTTTTGTTATTTTAAATAGAAACAAAAAAATATTGAAATCAATATTAAGATAATAATTAAATAAAAATATATTAAATAAAAAATAATAATAATGATAATATGGATGCTGCTAAATTA
>CAZRZO010000005.1:0-6473 GCA_964604635.1 Microcaldota archaeon
CTTCTGATAGTTTATCATCAATTAATTTTGTTCTTGCAATAAAACCATAAGCACCATCAACAATAAATACTTCTTCAATATTATCAAGAGTTAGTAATTCCTGCGCAATTTGCAGAGCATTGTTATTTTCATAAGGTTTAATAAAAAAAAATTCATTTGTTGTAAAATGTTTTTCGACTTCTTCTTTTTCAATATTTTTATTTTTTATTTTGACTATTGTTTTTTGATTCATGTTACCAATTATATAGATTTAAATATATGTATGAATTTATTGTAGTGTCTGAGAATTAACAGGTGAAATAATCTTTTATTTTTAAAACAAAAAGATTTTATTTAAATAAACAAATGTTTACTTTAATATAAAACTCTTTATTTAGATATTTAGTAATAAGCAAAATGTTTTTAAATTAATTCTTTATTTATTAAATAGTGGAATTGTATAAATTATATTATTTGTTAATTTACAATAATTATTTATAAGTTGGTATACAATACAATAATATAAAAAATACTTAATTTTAGGTGTATTAAATGAAAATAAATGAACTAAAAATTGGTACAAACAATGTAAATGTAAAAGCAAAAGTAATTCAAAAAGATGAACCACGAGAAGTAGTAACAAAATACGGAAAGAGATTAAATGTGGCTAGCATAAGTCTTGAAGACGAAACAGGCGTTATATCAATGTCTCTATGGGGCAATGATATTGATGAAGTAAATGTTGGAGATATGGTAGAAATTTCTAATGGTTATGTAAATGAATTTAGAGGCAACCCACAATTATCAACTGGAAAATTTGGTAAAATAAATGTTGCTGGAAAATCAGAAGCAGACGAAGAACTAAAGGAAACTGAAAATCAAAGTGCAACAGAAGAAACTGAATCAGAAAATACTGAAACAGAAGAAGCTGAAGCAGAAGACACTGAAACAGAAGAAACAACTGAAGAATAATAGTTTTATACTATTATTCTGTTTTATTTTTTTATTTTTTAAATTTTTTTTATATTAAATATAATTAATAAAAAAATTTATTTATTTAATTTTTGGTATAAACTATGAAAATAAATAAATTATTTGATGGTGTATATTCAATAAATAATAAATTATGTACAATAAACCTTGATGTAGGGAATAAAGTATATAATGAAGAATTAATCTGTTTTGATAATATTGAATATAGATTATGGAATCCTTATAGAAGCAAACTAGCTGCAGCTATTTTAAATAAACTTAAACTATTTGAAATTAAAAAACAACAAAAAATTCTTTATCTTGGTTCTGCTACAGGTACAACAGTTAGTCATGTGAGCGATATTATTGGTAATGAAAGCATTATTTTTTGTATTGAGTTCTCTGAAAGAAATATGCGACAATTTCTTAATTTCTGTGAAAATAGAGAAAATATAGTACCACTTCTTTCAGATGCACGATACCCTGATAAATATAGTGATATAGTAGAAGAATGTGATGTATTATACCAAGATGTATCATCAAAAGATCAAGCAGATATATTAAATAAAAATTCAAAATTTCTTAAAAAAGGAGGTATTGCATATTTTATAATAAAATCTCAGAGTATTGATATTTCAAAAAATCCAAAAATTGTTTTTGATAATGAATTAGATAAAATTAAAAATAATTTTGAGATATTAGAAAAAATAGACATAGAACCATATGATAAGAAACATTTATTTGTTGTTCTTAGAAAAATATAGAATATTTTTATGTTAATTATTAAATCTTTTGTAATTCTAAAAATTTCTTATCTAAAAATAAATTAATATTATTATCAACAATTACTATTTTTTCATTAGTTCTACTAACAGAGGTAAATGTTATACTATTAAAATAAATTTTTAATTTATTAACTTTATCATGCAATCCAATTAATTTCATTGATTTTACTTTATATATATTATTTATTTGATTTATAATAAGTTTTGAATCAGAATAAACATTTACTCTAATTTTAGGATCTAAATTTTTATTGCACCACTCCAATGAAATAATTACAGCAATATACTCAGCATAATTATTTGTATTAATATTATTATAATTTAGAAGAGATTTGATTAAAATATTATTTTTATATATACTAGACCCAGAAGCACTTTGACCTGGGTTTCCTCTAGCAGCACCATCAGTATAAATATCAAAAAGTTCCATAAAATCAATTAAAAGTATTTAATAAATTATAATTACTATATTATTATTTATTTGATTGTTTTGATTATTTTATAATATAAACAAATAACCAGTATATTAAATAGTAGTTGAGTTTATGAAAGACATTAATAAATTTTATATATTAGATTCAATTAGTGATATTATTGGCAATGAAGCAGTAATAGGAACAATGAGATTATTTGCAGGAGATATAAACCAAAAAACAAAAAAGCGCCCATTATTACTTTCAGGTCCTCCTGGAACTGGAAAAACAAAGAGTGTACATTTATTAGCAAAACAATATAATTGGAATTTAATTGAATTAAATGCTAGTGATTATAGAAATTCAGAAGCAATAAGTAAATTAGTAATAGCTGCGAATACACGAAGTATTTTCGGAAAAATAAATTTAATATTTTTTGATGAAATAGATGAATTAATTCCAAAATTTGATAATGGTGCTGCACCTGAATTAATTAAATTAATTAATCATTCAAAAATGCCAATTATATTTACTGCAAATGATAGGTGGAATAAAAATATTAGTTTTTTAAGAACTAAAACAGAAGCACTTGAATTTAAAAAATTAACTGAAAAAGAAATAATAAGAGTATTGGAAAAAATAGTAAATAGATTAGAATTAAAAAAAGAATTTGATATAGATAAAGAAACATTTGATTATATCTCAAAAATATCAAATGGTGATGCAAGAAGTGCAATAAATGATTTATTTACTTTACTTGGTTTACCTAAAAATATGGTTTGTAATATTGGATTAAGAGATAAAAAAAGTAATATATTTGAAGTTCTTGATAAAATATTCTTTTCAAATACACTTACAGCACCATTAATAGCAATATCAAAAATTAATATAGATAATAATATGTTAATAAATTGGATTGAACAAAACATACCTAATAAATATATAAATAATGAAGATAGATATAATGCTTTTAATATGTTATCAAAAGCAAGTATTTTTTATTCTAGGGCAATGAGATCTAGATATTTTACTTATTGGAAATATATGACTATATTTATGTCATCAGGAATTGCATTATCAAAAAAGCAATATCCTTCAGTAATTAAAAGATATGAATTTCCAAAATTAATATTAGAACTATCTAGTTCAAAAAAAGAAAGAAATATTAAATATGTAATTGCTGAAAAATTGAAAAAAAGAATTCATTTAAATAAAAAAAGAATTATGAATGAGGAAATAGGATTAATTGCACAAATTATTAATAGTTATGAAAATAAATCAGAAATGGTTGAATTTCTTACAAATAAATTAAAATTAGATCAAAAAGAAATTAAATGGCTTAAAGAATATGAAGAAAAACATTAAGACTATTATGATTTTTTAATTTTAATATTTATAAATTAAAACAAAATAAAAATATTAATTATATTTTTCTACTTTTTAATTACTAATCAAAATTGCATTTTTCTAGTTCTTTTATTAAATTTAATATAATATTATTAGTAATTTTTTTATCTACTAATTTTATTTTTATGCTTGCTGCTTCACTATGTCCTCCATAAGATTCAATATATTCAGAGGATTCTTTTAGTTCTTTTAAAATTTCTAGTAATTTAATAGAATTTGAAATATTTTTACAAATTCTTATTGAAATAAATTTACCATAATATACAATTGTTATTAATTTATTATGTTCTTGGGAAATTATATCATGAATTTTTGAACTATATCGCCCAGGAAGAATATATTCATTATTTTTTTCTTCTTTAGTTGTTTCAAAATCTAAAGAACAAATATATAAATCATTTTTATGAAATGTTTTAATATGTTGTAGACCTTTTTCAAGTTGTTCATCTATTACATTTTGAGCATGTATAAAGATTTCTTGTTTTTTCTTTTCATCATTAATTATTTTATAAATTTCACTTAAACTTAAATTATTATATGTTCTAGTTCCTGTTAAGAAATCAAGAATTAATGACATTTTAGTCACATTATCACTATTAATTGCATAAATACTATGATCACTAAATAATGAAGCTTCTTTAAAAATATCAATATTTTTACGTGTTATTAAAGAAGAAAACATGTATGAAATTAATCCAGCAGTAATATTTGCATCACCACCAAATCGCCATGAATTTATATAATAAGTTAATGTTTCAAATATCTTAAATTCATCATATTGATGATGATCAATCCAAATTAATTTATAATTATTATTAATATCAATTACTTGATCTATGCTTTTTAATGCAGAACCAAAATCAATAATAAATAATAAAGGTTTTTCTACTGTTGTATAATTATTAAAAAGTAAATTATCATTTAAAAAAGATTCAACATCATAAATAATTGTTCTTTGTATTTCCCAAAATATGTTTTTATTTTGAAAAAGATTATTTTGTAATTCTTTAACTGCAGTATATAATGAAAGAGCACCACCAATACCATCACCATCATTGTGAAATCTTATAATTATTGGCGCACCAGTTATAAAAGTTTTAAGAAATTCAATTAAAGCCTTTGTTAAAATTTCAATTATTTTATTTAATATATTAATAGGAATTTGATTTTTTAGATTTTTTAATAAATTTAGTTTGTTTTGTTCAAATTCAATAGTTCTCAGTAATTTAGAAATATATTCATCTAAAATTTTATTAAATTCTTCTTTTGTTAATCTTTGAATAACCTTAATATTATTAGATATCAGATTAGAATCAGTTATTTCATCAAATGTAATTTTATCATAAATAGAAAGATTTTGATTTGTTTTTATTGTTACTGTTTTATCTGAAAAAATAGTATAAGTATTATTATAATATTTTGCTGATGTAACAATACCTTCTAACATTTAATTACCTTATAATTAATTTAAATTTTATTATTATAGTAATAGATTTTATTAAAGATTTAAAAGTAAAGCAGTAAGATATAAACTATTTCTAATTTAACTTATGTTTTAAATCATTATAAACCATTAAAATTTTATTTGTTAATTCTTTATTTGTTATTAATTTTGGACCTATTCCTTGTTTTGAAACAATAATAGTTCTTATTTTCAAATTTTTATTATTTTTAAGTATTTCAATTATTTCATCAACATGAGTATTTGTTGTGATTATATGTGCATTTGGACCTGCATCAAAAGTATATGCAGCAATTGTTTTATTATTCTGTTTATTGAGATCTAAAATATTATATATTATTTCTTTTGAATTATCATTTAAATAAATTATTGGGGGCCATGTATCTAACATAACAGCATGTAAACTATCACTATCTTGCATTATAATTTGTGCCATTGCTTCAAAATTTTTATTTTGTATTGCTTTTCTTAATTGTGGATTTTGTTGATTTTCAACAAAATTAAGTCGTTCTTTATATAATGCACTTGTTTTTACTGTTGCTATATGCCCAATACTTGATGAAACTTTTTTTTCTTCTGCATTTACTACAACAATAATATCTCTTAATTCAGGCCAAAAAGATTCTTTTTGCAATTGAACAGAATAAGAATCAGATCCATCTTCTTTTAAACCTTTTTTCCATTCTACTATACCACCATAAATACTTCTACATCCACTCCCACTTATTTTTCTTGACATTATGGATATTTCATCTTCTTTTAAATGTAAATTTAATGCAGATGCTAAAACATAAGATAATGCAATTGCACCAGATGCACTCGAAGCAATACCAGCAGAAGTTGGAAATGAATTTTCAGAATAAATTAAACAATTTACATCTTTATCAAGATTTGCTTTTTGTTTCATTTCATCTAAAATTTTCCTAATAAATTTTAATTTTTCAGGTATTACTGAATCATAAATATTTTGAAGTTCATTATTAATATATAAATAATCAGTATCAAGATCTTTTGAAAATAAAATACCTGTTTTTGTACTAACATTTTCATCCAAAGTCATACTTATACTACTATTATTTGGGAGATTTAATTGTGAATTTCTTCGCCCCCAATATTTAGTAAATGCAATATTAGAAGAAGCTTGGGCAATAAAAATTTTATTTAATTCAACCATTAATCCCACTTATTATAATATAATATTTTTTATATTTGTAAAAATTTAAAGATTTTTATGTTTATCTACAAATTACTATTGTATTATTTAAATTCATAAATATAAAACTTAATAATAATATTATTATCATTATTTTATTATAACAAATCTTTGTTTTGCATTTATTTAAATTTTCTCATTTGAACTTATAAATACAAAATATTGTTTTTAAAACAGAACTAACAATATATTTAATAGAAAGATATATAAATTTTGCTAAAAAAATATACTTTATCATCAAC
>CAZRZO010000005.1:6573-16240 GCA_964604635.1 Microcaldota archaeon
ATATTTAATAGAAAGATATATAAATTTTGCTAAAAAAATATACTTTATCATCAACAACCCAACCCTCAGCGCATGTGAATAATACATGCGCCTTTTTCTATTTAATAAATTAAAAATATTAAATGATATTAAGTATCATATACTTAAAAAGATACAATATTTTAAAATAAATATATTAAAATCTAAAGTTAATAAACATTATAAAAAAAGTTAAATTAAATTAAACTTTCTTCAATAACTTCAACTTCACTAACTTCTTTTATTGATTTTATTTTATCTTCTATTTGAGAAGATGTTGTTTCAGAATCATTATACCTAAAAAATAGCTTTAATACTTTAATTCCAAAACCTATTTCTTCAATTTCAATTTTATTAGGAGAAATAGACTCCTTAGCAATATCAATTAATTTATTGACATCAATATTATCTACTGGATATACTCTAAATAAAATACCTACATCTGACATATTATCAATTGTTTTTATATTAATTATGGACCTTCAAATCCACATTCCTCACATCTATAAGAATTAAAAATTTCTTTGCAGTGATTGCATCTTATAATTATTGTTTTTGCACAATTTGGGCATTTGAATTCAGTATATTTATTATCTAATCTTCCGCATGAAACACAAAATTTTCCTGGTAAAATATAAATCACCTTTTTAGTATTAAAATTAATAACAAATTAATATTATTAGTTTAATTTACAAATATATAAAAATATAGTATAAATAATAAAATTTATAAAAATGAGATATTTTATTTTTTATGTATTTTTTTAGTGTGTTTTATATTTTTTTGTTTAACTGATAAATTATTATTTTGTTTATTTAATCTTAATAAAATTAATAATAAAATTATTACACTAATAATTATTAAAAATATAAGTATAAATAGCAATATTGCTATTTCATTTAGTATTTTTGAAACTTTATTAAAAAATTTAGTCTGAATAATTGCTGTTTGGTTTATATGCATATTTTGACTAATTAAATTCATATCTTTGCTTATTTGATTAGCAATTAACACTGAAGAATATGCTTGATACGAATATTGATGTATAAGACTTGCATTTTCTGTTAATTTTGATTCCTGTAAATAAAATTGTGCTTGATTCGCAAAATTTGTTGCAAATGAACCTGAAAAAGATCTATTTAACATAGAAATTGTAATATTATTTAATGAAGAAGCATTTAAATCAAATTTATTTATTGAAATTCCAATAGCATAGGCATAACCTGCATCTAAAATTGCAAGAGCATAATTTTTAGAATTATAAGCTTGTTGTGCTGTTGTCAAATACATTCCAGGATATGAAGATGCATTTAAAATTGACTGGTTTGCAATATGTGATAAATTAGATATTGAAACAAAAGAATTATTTGTATTATTTTGCTTTGAATAAATAAAATTTGCAGCAGCACACCATGCATTTGCTTCTGCTCCATTATATAAAGAATTTAATATATAATCAGTATCAATAGAAGTTAAATTATAATTTTTAATTTCTTGTTTTATTGAATACTGGCCCCATAATTGTCTTAATTCTCCATTTAATACAAAATCATAATTATTAAATGTTAATTTTGGTGCAATTGCAAATTTGCAATTGTTTTGAATTGATTTTAAAATATTTAATCCTGATTTTTTTGTAATATAAGCATGTGTAAAATAAAATGCATTTAAATAATCAATAAATGCAAAATCAGCACCAGTATATAAATAACCTTTACTAGATATTTGCTTACTTTGATTAAGAACTTTATTTAATTGTTGACTTATGTTATGAAAATTGTTTAAGTGATTTAATTCTATTATTTCATTTTGTGTAAGATTAAATGTAAAATTAATAAATTGTTTATATAGTGTTGTATTGCAATTATTAATACAATTAATATTTGATATATTCAAGCTACTGATATTATAATCAGTGTAAAAATTATAATTTGTTTTATTAGCTAATAATAAAGTATTAGAGGACTTAGAAAATGCATATATTGATGCTTCTGAAATATTAATAACTTGAATTAATGGGATATTGAATGCTGTTTGAATTAAAAAATATAATTTATTTTCATTACTATTTTTAGGAACTTTTGGAACTAAAATAAAATTCATGTGTTGATTATGTGCTGCTAATGCTTTATCATATACACCACCTATTGGCCCAATAATCCCTTTTAATGAAATTGTTCCTGTCATTGTAAAATTAGATGTTAGTGTTTTATTAGATAAAACTGAAATTGCAAGAATTGTCATTGCAGCACCAGCACTTGAACCAGAAACACTTGTATTATGATCAAGAATAGTATAAGTAAAATTATAATTTGACTCATTTAAAAGAGTATAATTAGATGCATATTCTACTGCAGTATATGCTGAATCAATAGTTGAATTAGCAACAGAAGGAACACCAATAACTAGAACATTTCCATTTCCTTTTGTAACATTCAATTTAAATGTTGTTAAAATACCTGAATTATTTTGTAAAATTACTGCAGGCGCATTAATAAATGCAGGAGTAAATGCATTAATTGTTAAACCAAAAAATAATAACAATAAGAATATATTTAGTATTGCAATAGTACGCATAATTAACCTTTTTTATTATAATTACTTATTTTAATCAACATTAAATTATTTAGTAATTTAGTTTATTTTTATGTAGTTATATCCTTTAATTCTCAGTTTTAAGGACAAAATTTCTAAATTTTAAAGATCTATCCCAAATAATGTTAAATCTTTTATCAGCACTTTTATGATCAATATGTACAATGTGTTCGCTTTTTTTATTTATAATATTTAATGGAGGAATTTTATAAGCATTATTAATATCTATTAAAAGCCGTTCATGCTGCAACTGAGAATCAGATTCTTTCATTATTCTTAATTCAAATAAAATATTTTTATTATTTAGTTCTTTTTCAAAATCAAAAAACCATTTTCCAAAATCTTTTGTTAATCTATCTTTTTTTGTTAATATATCTATTTCTGAAATATTTGAATTTTGACTTACTTGAATTAATTTTGATAAATTCTCAAGACCTTTTAAATCAAAATGCATGTCAAGAATTTTTATTTGTCCATTTAATCTTGAAAAAATTTTACTTGAAATTTTGAATATATTTGAATAAGGAGTATCTGGATTTATTTCAATAGATTGTGGCTTTTTAATTAGTTTTCTATTAGGTCTTTCTTGTTCTATAAATATTAATAAACCAATAAATAATATTATAAATGAAAAAACATAGTAAAAAATAAATACTAATAATTGATTATTGAAAGTAAAATTAAATTTAATAATTGTCATCAATAAAATAGTAATAGATGAAGTAAATAGGAGCAATAAACCAGTAAATTTAATATGGGACTTAGAAAAAGCCCATAAAACTGAAATTGCAAAAATAATAATATTAAAAAAGAGCATTAAATAAACAATATGAATTGCTAGTTTTAATGTTGGGATACTTGCTATTATTGAAGATAATGCAGAATTATTAATTATTTGGGTATTAGAGATACTATAAATACTTGCAGCAATACTAATCCCAGTACCAATACCAATACTATAAGAAAATATTTTATTTAAATAAAATAATAACAAAATTAATAAAAAACTAGAAATAATTGTTATAATTTGATAATATTTCAAATTTTTTAGTTGCATATTAATATATAAAAATATAGAATAATAAATGTTTCATATTTTATATAATTTAATTGATATAATGATTAAAGAATTATTTGGTTTAAGTTTGAATATATTGAAATCAAATTTTATTAATTTAAAAAAACCATATAAATTAAATTTTTGTATTACTTATAAATGTAATTCAAAATGTAAAACCTGTAATATATGGCAAATAAAACCAAGAAATGAATTGAGTATTAATGATATAAAAAAATTCGCACATAAAAATAAATATTTTAAATGGATTGAATTAACAGGTGGCGAAGTTTTCTTAAGATCTGATTTTGTTGAAATTGTTAAAACTTTTAAAGAAATAGATCCATTTATAATAACATTTCCAACAAATTGTTTAGTAAATGAAAAATTAATGTTAGAAAAAATAAAACAAATATTAGAATTAAAAATTCCACGTATTGCAATCACATTGAGTTTAGATGGAAATCAAGAAATGCATGATTTTATAAGAGGGATTCCAGGAAATTTTAAAAAAACAATAAATATGTTTAAACAACTAAAAAAATTAAAAAAGAAATATAATAATTTAATCTTTATCTTTGGTTATACAATAAGCAGATATAACCAAGGACATTTTAATGAAACATTTGAATCAATTAAAAAATATATTCCAGAAATAAAATATAATGATTTTCATATTAATATTGCACAAAAATCAAATAATTATTATGGGAATGAGAAAAATTATAATGAATTAATTCCAAACAAACAAATTGTTTTGAAAGAAATTGAAGATATTATTACAAATAGAGAATTTGAATTTAGTGTAATACAATATATTGAAACATTATTTTTAAAAAATTTAATTAAATTTATAAAAACACAAAAACAACCAATAAAAAGTAGAAGTTTAATTGATTCTTTATTTATTGACAGTTATGGAAATATATACCCTTCAATAATGTGGGATGAAAAAATAGGAAACCTAAAAGAAATTAAATTTAATTTAATGAATATATGGAATAGTAAAAAAGCAAAAAATATAAGACTGCAAATTATTAAAAATAAAGAACCAATTCAATGGACATCTTGTGAAGCATATCAAAGTATTATTGGAAAATTATTTAATCCGTTTAAATAGATTATTCTATTTAATTTTACTTCATTTAATCTATACAATAAAATTTATAAAAAAATATTTTATGGCAAATAAAATTAAAAATAATAAAAATTCAATGGAAAATTTTGAAATATCTACTGCAAAAAATACTATTGTTTATGTATCTAGCAAAATTATTGGTGCTTTTTCATCTTTTCTTCTTATTATTTTTTTAGCATATTTTTTAGGAGTTAAGAACTTTGGAATTTATAGTATTATATTTTCATTTTATCTTATTCTAGGTATTGGAGGCAGTTTTGGAATTGGAACAGCTTTTAGAAAAAAATTAATAGAAAAAAATAGAATAATACAAATAATAAATAATGGATATTTTATTGCATTAATTATTGGAATAATTATTTTTGTTTTTGGATTTTTATCTAGTAATTATTTTGCTGGTTTATATCATCAAAATATATCAATTGATCTAAAAATAGTATCTTTTACTTTCTTTTTATTTATTTTATTTAATTTGACAGGTTCAGCATTAGTTGGGATTAATAAAATAAAACAAGCATCAATTGTTAATATTTCTTATTATGTATCACTATTAATTTCAACAGTTATTCTAGTACTAAATGGTTATCAAATTTTTGGTGCAATAATTGGATTATTAATAGGTGTTACTACTGGTTTAATAATTGGAATAATTTATTTAATAAAGAACATAGAACTCAGATTAATTTTACCAAGCAGGAAAATAATTAGTGAAATTTTTGGTTTTTCATTTCCAGTAATGATTACAAATGTTTCTGTTTTAGGAATAACAAATTTTGCAATTATGTTTTTAGCACTTTATGTAAATCCTTTTAAAATTGGAAATTATACTGCTGCTTTTAGGTTAGCAAGAATAATTGAAGTTTTATTAATTTCATCTACATTTATTTTATTGCCCACATTTTCAGAAATATTTAATAGTAAAAAACTCAGAAGTAAAATAAATGTAATTTATAATAATTCATTATATTATATTTTAATAGTTCTAATACCTCTTATTTTATTTCTTATTTCTTCATCATTACCTTTATCAAATATTTTATTTTCAAAACAATATTCTTTAACTTCTTTTTATTTTCAAATAATGGTTATTGGTTTTGGAATTTTAATAGTAACCAATTTTTCAACAACAATATTGATAAGTTATGGAAACACAAAAAAACTTATGAAATATCAATTACTTGTTATTTCAATAGAACTTGTAATGTTATTAATTAGTATACCATTATTTAAAATAATTGGAGCACTTGCTGTTTTATTTATTATTACACCTATTTTATCAGATATAATATTTCTAAAAGTATTATCAAATGAATTTTCAATTAAATTATATCATAAAATCTTGAAACTAATAATTCCTACTTTAATTTTATTTGTAATTCTTTATTTCTCATCATTCTTATTACATTATAGCAAAATAACAATTATTACAAATTTAATATTAATTATTATTTTATATCCATTATCTCTGATTTTTTTTGATTTAATTAATCAAAAAAATATTGACTTTATTAGAAAAATAGTAAATAATTTATCATTTATAAAATATTTCACAGAACCTTTATTAAGATATACTGAAATTAGTTTAAAAAAAATACATAACAAATAAAAATAATTTATTATTTTTTAAAAAGACTTTTATTTTTTAATATCTATATATAATTATTTTATCAATCTTTAATAAAAAATAATATTATGTAAATTTGTGTATTTACTATTAAAATATTTTATATATTCAAGTTATTAAAACTTGAAAATACTTTAATTTGCTTAAAAATAAATAATAAATGGGGTTTATGATTAGATCTATTGAAAATAAAATTCCTGAAAAAGAAAAGTCAATGAATTTTTATAATTTATGGCTAAAAATTATTAGTAAATTCAGAAAAAATTTTAGAAGTTCTACTTATATTAAGAATCTTATGCATTTACCACATATTATGAGAGATTTAACTTCAACAAATAGTTTCGAAAATAGAGAATGGAAAATTTCAATTTTAATAACAAATAATAAAAAAATTAAAAATTTATCTATTGGAAAAATAAAAATAGATAAAGAAGAGATTGAAAAACCAATTGGAATTGATTTGGATAGAGAAGTTAATAAAATTATAAATAATATTTCAAAATATTTAAACATTGATATGACTTTTAGTACTCTTGAATCTCTAGCTAGAGCATTAAAATTAGACTATTTTTTGAAATATACTGGAATTGAAGATAATTTCAATGCTAAATTTGAATCAATTCAAAAACATCTTACTCTAAATTCATTAAATGATAAAATACTTAAAAAATATTATTTCTTACTTGGCCACGAAGGTATTCTTAATTTTTCATTTGATGGCACATTTATTGGAACTACTTTTTCTTCAGATACTCGTACTGAATTAATAAAAAGAACAAGAAATTCGAATAGTATTGGAATAACAGTAGAAGGTCCATTTAATAGGGTTATTAAATATTATATTGATGGGAAATATGTATTATTAGATATATACAAAGATGGAAAATGGTTATCAATCCCAAGTGAAAGTATTGTTAAAGAAATTTCTAAAAGCAAACCAAATAATATATCAATTAAAGCAAAATATAAATTAGCTGAAGCATTATCTGAATTAATAATAAAAAGAAGAGGTGGAATAATTATTATATCAGATCAAAATAAATTAAAAAAAGATAAATCCCTTTTAACAGTATCAAACATTCAATTATTCCAAAATAAATACATTGAAGATATCCCATTTAGCAGTTTTGTGCAATTATTAAATACTGATGGTGCTGTTATTATTTCAAAGGAAGGAAAACTAATTTTTTCTGGTGCAATGATTGCTATTACTTCTCAATTTTTAATACATTCAAAAACAACAGGGCATGGTGCTAGACATCTTGTATTCAAATATCTTCAATATCTAAAATATAATACATTATTACTATCAGAAGAAGGTGAACTTTACCCAAATATCATAAAAGTATATAGTGAATAATTTAAGTAATGAAATTTTATTAAACCATAAAAAAATTAATACAATAAACTTAAATATCAAATTAATTAATGAATAATATTTGGGATGATTAAGATGGAAAAATATAAATCAAAAAACATTGATTTAGTAAATTTAAAAAAAAATTATAATTTTAAAATTTCTAAAAATGTTACTGAAATAAAAAATAATGACATTTTTATAAATAGTGGGACTTCTAATAAAGATTTATTTATGTTAACAAATCTTTTTTTCAAATATAATAATTATAAAAATACTAAATTCAAAAAAGATTTTATAAAATCAATGTTACGAATTACTAATAATTCAGATAAAAGCTTGGATCTTTATAAGAATTATTCACATTATAATGTATTATTTAATTATTCAAATTCATTATATAAAAATATATATGGTATCAAAATACCTAAAAATTTAAAAGAATCAAAAATTTTTAATGAACTTATAAAAGAATCAAAAATAAATCAAAAAATGAATCCAATTGATAAAATAACTAAACTTTCAAAATTTGTATATAATAAGTTTGAATATAATTTGAACTTTTTCTTTGAAGAAAATGTAAATAAAATCATACCATTAGAAAAAATAATTGAAAAACGAGTTGGAGCATGTTTTGAAATGTCTATTGTTTTATTTTTATTAATAAAACAAGATGAAATATTGAAAAATAATATTACTAAAATTAGAATAGGTGAATTAATTGAATCTTCTATTGAAAATAAATCCTTTTATTTTAATAAAACTCAAAAGAGTATTAATGAATTACAATTAAATAAATCAGAATTATATGAAGAATTAAAAAACTATCAAAAAAATAATTTAAAAAATTTTAGAGATCAAAAAAATGATATACTAAAAAAATTAAAAAGAATTGATAATAAAAGTAAAAAAACAAATAAAAATAATAATGTTTTAGATAATACAAATATTAATATTAATGAATTAGATAAAGTAGATAAAAAATATGGAGAGTATCTTAGTTTTAATGCACATGCATGGGTTTCAATCACATTAGATCAAAAAAATAAAAAACAGGAATATATTTTAGATCCAGCTAATGGTGGTATTACAATACCAAAATCATTGGGTCTAATATTACCAACTACATTTAATAATAATTACATGAATTCAGAAGGTTTAACAGCATACTTTTCAAAAAAATAAATTAATATTATTAAATAGTTTTTTTATTCTTTCTTATTATAAATTTATTAATAATTAAAAACGATTTTTATGCTAATGGATTTACCTTGGACAGAAAAATATAGACCTCATAAATTAATAGATGTTATTGGACAAGAATCAATTATAAATAGACTTATTGAATTTGTAAAAAATGAAAATTTTCCAAATATGATTTTTGCAGGAAGTGCTGGTATAGGAAAAACAACATGTGCAATTGCAATGGCAAATGATTTATATAAAGAAGAAAAATCAAGTGCTTTTAAAGAATTAAATGCTAGTGTAACACCAAATACACCAATACTAATCAAAAAATCAAACAAAATAAATAAAACAACAATTGGTGCTATTTCAGATTTATATTTTAATGGAAATAATACAGATAAATATGCATATCCTAAAGATTTAGAAATTTTATCAATTAATAAAAAAACTTTAAAAATTGAATTTTTACCAATTAAAAATATATCAAGACATAAAGTAAGTAGAATAAGAAAAATTAGTATGGAATCAAGTACTATCACCACAACATTAAATCATTCAATTATAATAATTGACAGTAATGGAAAATTTAAAAGTATTAAAGCAGAAAAATTAGATATTAATGATTCACTTATTAGTTTTAAAACACTAAATGAATTTAATAATAATATATTGAGTAATATAGAAATAGAC
>CAZRZO010000005.1:16340-59446 GCA_964604635.1 Microcaldota archaeon
TAAATGAATTTAATAATAATATATTGAGTAATATAGAAATAGACGACAACAACAACAATAGTAATAGTAATAGTAAAATAATATTAAAAACAAATAATAGACAAGAAATAAAAAATACTTTATCCTTTAAACAATCATCAAAAAATATTACTGAAAAAATATATAAAGAAAATATTTTATTAAATAATAGCAAAAATTTCAGTTCCAATTCTGAAAATTTAATTGAATTATATTCTAATAATAATTTTATATACAAACCAATATCAAGTACTCTTGTTATTAGTCCAAATAATATATTAAAAGTAAATGAAAAATTAGAATCTTCTCAAATTAGTAATAATTTAATAACTGCAAAACCATTTGTAGAATTTCTTAAAACAATAAATATTAAATTTAATTGGGAATATGAATTAAATCATTCTTTGTATTATAAAAAAAATAATTGTATTGAAAAACAAACAATATTGCATATTTTAGATCAAATTAATAATAAAAAATTATTAAAAAAACAAGAAGAAAAATTAAATTATCTTAAATTATTAGCAATGTCTAACATTTATTCACTCATTATTAAAAATATTATTGATAAAGATTACAAAGGATATGTATATGATGTTTCAGTTCCTAATAGTGAAATGTTTTGGGGTGGGGAAACACCAATTCTTTTACACAATAGTGATACACGAGGTATTGATATAATAAGAGGAGAAGTAAAGGAATTTGCAAAAACAATTGCATTATCAAAAGTACCAATTAAAATTATATTTCTTGATGAAGCAGATTCACTTACATCAGATGCTCAACATGCTTTAAGAAGAACAATGGAAAAGTTTTCAGCTGAAACACGATTTATATTAAGTGCAAATTATGCAAGCAAAATAATTGAACCAATACAAAGTAGATGTATTGTATTTAGATTTAAATTATTAAATGAAAAAGATATTAAAAAATATATTGAAAGAGTAGCAAAAGCTGAAAATTTAGAAATTAATGAAAATGCAATACAAGCATTAATTTATATTAGTGAAGGAGATTTAAGGAAATTAACAAATATTATGCAAACAGCATCACTTAAAGATAATAAAATAACAGAAAGAGCAATATATGAAATATCTGCAAGAGCAAAACCAAAAGAAATACAATCAATGATTAGATATGCAGTATCAAAAGATTTTGAAGGTGCAAAAAAAGAACTGGATAGATTAATATTAAATTATGGGATGTCTGGAGAAGATATTTTAGTTCAATGTTATAAAGAAATACAAAATATGGATTTAGATGAACATATGAAATTAATAATAATTAGTAATATTGGAGAAACAAATTTTAGGATTATTGAAGGTGCAAATGAAAGAATTCAATTAGAAGCAATGATTGCAAATATTGCAATAATGAAAAATAAATGATTATATGTCAAAAATAAAACAGAGTTTAGATAATATAATGGAAGACTTAGAAAGAGATGAAATAGATAAAAAAATTAAAATATATAATGAAAATAATATTGATAAAAATATAAATAATAATTATAAAGAAAAAAAAATAATAGGAAAAGTCGAACAATTTTTTGAAAAAATTAGTGTTGTTGCAATAAAGCTTGATGATTCACTTGATGTTGGAGATATTATTGAAATAGGAAATAATATAGAATCAATAAAACAAAAGGTTGAAAGTATTGAAATAAACAAAAAAAGTATTGAACATGCTAAAAAAGGAGAACATATTGGAATTAAACTTAAGTGGAAAGTAAATAGAAATGATACTGTTTTTAAAATATTAAATACTCTATAAATTTATATTATTTATAAATTATATATTATTGAAAATGAAAAATTGTTTTTTGATGTGAAATTTGTTTATTTTCTACTAATTTATTAATATATTTTGTTATTCTATCAGGAATAAAATCATTTTCATTACACATAAAATCAATAAGTGCTTGTTCATCAAGTTTATTACTCATTAACTGCTTCATATCTTCATCTGAAATTTGTTTTACATCTGGTTTTAAAAATAATTGTTCAACCTCCTCTATATTATAATCAAAATCTTTATTATATTTTTGATTTACATATTCTTTGATCTGTTGTAAAGAATTACATTGTTTAACAATTTTAAGAGATGTTTTTGGTCCAATACCATTAATACCTTCATTAAAATCAGTACCCAACATCAAACCAATCCATATTAATTGATTCTGATTTACATTTAAATTTTCTTTTGTTTTCTCTAAATCTAAAAGTTCTGTTTCAACATTAATATAAAAATTCTTTCTTGGTAGTTTTCTTTTTCCTGATATTGACATATTTCTTACAATATGTGGTGAACCAAAAAGTAGTGTATCATAATCTTGACTTGCTGTTGCAAATACTTGGCCTTGTCTACACATATAACTTGCTTGAGCTTCTGCTTCACTAGGTGCATCAATATATCCCATACCCATTAGATCTAGTAATTGCTTAGAAGTTTCAACAATTTCTTTGTTTACTTTTGTACTTATTCTAGCATATAACCCTGCTTGTTCAATATTACCACTTGCTTTTGCAGCATTCCATAATTCATACGCATCTTGCCTCTTCTTTGTTCTTGCTTGTATTGTTCTTTGCTTTAAAACAGATGGTATACCATCAAAAATAAAAATAGGTTTTATCCCATGTAAAACAAAATCAATTGTTCTATAGAATATTCCAGATAAATGACTTGTTACTTTTCCTGATTTATTCATTAATAATGTACCATCTTGCTGGCGTATTGTTGATAAAAATTGATAAAGCATATTATAAGCATCTACTGCAATTATTTTTTGATCTAAATCTTGTAATGTAATTTTCTGCTTTGAAACAAGTTTACTTAAATCAACTGACATATTATCAAATATCTCTACTTTATATTAATTATAGAATTATTGAAACTTTATAATATTAGTTATTAATAACAATAATTTTATAAACAATTAAATAATTTGTTTTTGAATAATAATTGATAACTATGATTATAAAAGTAATAAAAACATTGAAACCAATAGTAAAGGTATTAGGACAAATTGTTCAAGAACCAAAAACATTAGAATTTCCAGAAAAAAGAGAACTTATTACTGATAATTATAGAGGCATGTTAAAATTAGATATTGAAACATGTATTAGTTGTGGAGCATGTGCTAGAATATGCCCAAATAAAACAATAACAATGGTTAATATTGATACAAAAAAAGGAACGAAAAAAATGCCAGAAATAAATATTGAAAGATGTATGTTTTGTGCAGAATGTGAAGAAGTGTGTCCAACAAAATGTTTAATTTTGACAAAAAAATATGATTTTGAAAGATTTGACAGAAGAGAATTTGTATTTAGACCAGAAGAACTTGAATAATTGATTTTATGATTTATGAAATAGTTTTATTAATTATTACAGTACTTATTACTATTTTAGGTCTTTCGATTTTCTTATTTAAAAATATTCTTTATATTATTATTTCTTTATCTATTTTATTTGTATTTAATTCTATTCTATTTTTACTATTAAATCAACCATTGCTCGCAATGATACAACTGCTTATTACAGTGGGTGGAATATCAACGTATTTATTCATTGGTGTTGCATCACTAGAATTTTTTAATTTTAAATTTGTTAATTTTTTTAAGTTTTTAGTTTTCTCTTTTTTAATTTTTATTATCCTTATTTACCCTTTAAAAACAATTATTTTTAAGAGCAATGGTAATAATATTCTTTCAAACCAAACAATTGCAAATAATCTTTCAATACAATTATTTAACTTTTATATTATTGCATTTGTTCTATTCGGAATATCTTTAGCATCAATAGTATTATTAAAACAATTGAACAATAAAGATTAATTAAAAATTTAATATATATAATATAAAGGGACTTTATGATTTTATTATTTATTTTAATAAGTTTTATTTTATTTTCAATAGGAATAAGTGGAATTGCAATTTCAAGACATTTTATTTTAATGGTAATCTCTGTTGAAATTATGCTTATTGCAAGTACACTATTAGCAGTAAGCTTCTTTTCTTATTTAATTCTTGGAAATATTATTTTATTACTTTTAGCAATATGGACAATTGCATCAATTGAAATAATTGCTTTAATAATTTTTTATAGATATATTTCAAAAGTAAAACTTAGTTTAGACGTAACAAAATTATCAAAATTAGAAGATTAGTATGTTTATTTATCCTTTATATGTTCTTGTTCCATTAATAATAGCTAGTTTTATTGCATTGATATCAAAATATATTACAAAAAACCATAAACTAATATCTCGTATTTCTTTAATAGCAGTAATCATTTCATTTCTAATAACAATTATTATTATACTTCAACCTAGTAATATCTATTCTCTAACTTGGTTTAATTTTAGTGGTTTTTCATTTAATATTGTAATTTCAACATTTTTATTAAACAAAATTTTACTATTTCTCGTTAGTCTAATTTCTATTATAATTTTCATATATTCTATTGGATATATGGATACACCAAGCGAACAAAATAGATATTATTTTGAATTACTTATTTTTACTTTAGCAATGATGCTATTTGCAATTTCAGCTAACTTTTTATCTTTGGTCATTGGATGGGAGTTATTGGGAATTTCAAGTTATTTATTGATTGGATTTTGGTATCATAAAGATGCACCACCAGATGCAGCTAGAAAAACAATAACAACAATATTAATTGGAGATATTTCAATGTTAATCTCAATTGTTATATTCTTTAATTTATATCATACTTTAAATTTTTATACAATTATTAATGCGCCTACTCAACCATTATTAATAGTTCCATTAATCTTTTTACTAATTGCTATTTTTACGAAATCAGCACAATTCCCATTTAGTAATTGGTTATCACCTGCAATGGAAGGACCAACACCAGTTTCAGCATTTCTACATTCTTCAACAATGGTAAAAGCAGGAATATTTTTAGTTATGATCTTATTACCTTTATTTGTAAAAGCTCATTTACTTTATTTAATATTAAGCATTGGAATAATAACAAGTATTATTGGAGCAACAAATGCATTTGCAGAAAATCATATTAAAAAAGTTCTTGCATATTCAACAATAGAAGATTTAGGATTAATGTTAGTTGCCTTGGGACTAAATGCAATATATGCTGCATTAGCTTTATTTATTGTTCAAACTTTCTATAAATCATTATTATTTTTAGTTTCTGGTTATATTATGAAATCACATGAAGGGAAATTTGATATTCATAAACTTAGTTCTAATTCTAAATTTATATTAATTTCAATGTTTATTGGTGCAATTTCATTAGCAGGTCTATTTCCATTTAGTGGATTTTTTGGAAAAACAAGTATTGGAATTGCTGCAAAATCTAATTTAACAGTATATTTAATTTTAATATTAATTGAATTCTTAAGTGTTTTATATATCTTAAGATGGTTTTTTATAATAAAAAAGAACAAAACAGTAGCAAAGAAAAAACACTTATTATTTTCATCATTTTCAATGAAATTTGCAATATTAATAAATGTTATATTACTTTTAATAAGTACTTTTGTTCTAATATTTGCAGTAGATTATATTAAAATATTAAAACTTAATTATCTACTAAATTTAAATGAAGTAATATTAGACACTGCTTTAATTTTAATTGGATTAATTATTATTTACTTTTATTATAAATCAAAATCAATAAAATATTTAATTAAACAAGAAAAAAATGCAAAAAATAATTTAATTTACAAACTTCTTTATAATAATTTATTTATGTGGTGGATTTATTCTTTAGCATATAATTCTATTTTATTGCTTTCAGAACTTTTTTATTCTTTTGATAATTTATTTAATCAATTAATTTATTATTTTGCATTGTTATTTATAAAAATGGGAAATGTTTTAAAACGTTTTGAAAATGGACAGATTAATAATTATATTTTATTCTTTGTTTTTGGATTAATTTTTCTTGTTTTCTTTTTTATTATCTGGTGAAAATACATGGTCAATCAAATAATATCTTTGCTTTTATCAAATATTCTTGATATTTCTATTCTAATTCCAGTTATTGCAATTATCCTTATTTCTATTTTAAAAGAAAAACATAGTAGATTGATTAGTATATTATCAACTGGATTTGTTTTAATCATATCACTACTTTTGCTTGTCTATTTTTATTATATTGGAAAAGTCAATATAAGTAGTTCTTTTTTATTTATTCCTTCATTAAATATACATTTTAGTTTAGGATTAAATCCAATTTCATTTATATTATTTTTAATGGCTAATATTATTTTATTTGCAACAGCATTTGCTGGAAATACACATAAAGTAAGAACAAAATTATCAAGTTTTCTTATTATCTTATTTCAAATTGCAAGTATTGGTTTATTTCTTTCTTTAAATTTATTTATATTCTTTATTTTCTGGGATATTGGAGTAATTTCCTTATTTTTTATGATTAATATTCTTGGATCACCAAATAGAAAAAATGCATCAATAAAATTTTTAATTTATGAACTTCTTGCAAGTTCTTTACTTTTATTAGGTATATTATTAATATATTTTTACACACCAATTCATTCTTTTAATATTCAAACAATTATTTCAAATCAGAACTTAATCCCATTAAATATACAATTACTTATTTTTACTTTATTATTAATTGCATTCTCAATAAATATGCCAATATTCCCATTTCATTCTTGGCTTCCAGATGCGCATACAGAAGCACCAACACAGGGTTCAATGCTTTTATCAGGAATATTAACAAAATTTGGTGGTTTTGGAATAATATTGATATTTGAAATGTTACCAATATTTAAACTATTCAGAAATTATATTGCAGTAATTGCAGTAATATCTGCATTTTATTCTGTTTTTGTTTTAATAAAACAAGATGATATAAAAAGAGTTATTGCATATTCAACAATAACTGAAATGTCAATTGTTTTATTTGCAATTACTGAATTCAATAACTTTGGATTTTATGGTAGTGTATATGCAATGCTTAGCCATGGATTGTTAATTACTTTATTATTTCTAATTGCAGGATCAATTGAATTAACATATGGTACAAGAAGTATGAAAATTCTAAGAGGGATTGTTAAGAATGCAAGATTATCAACATATGCTTTATTAATTGGAATTTTTACAATGGTCGGAATGCCATTAACAACTGCTTTTATTGCTGATTTACTTATTTTTATTGGAGCAATACAAGCATTTGGATTATATGGGATTATTCCTCTATTTGCAATATTATTATTAGGAGCATTCATGTATTTTATGGTTAATAAATCATTTTTAGCAACAAAACATTATTCAAAAAGTATTAATTTTATTGGTACCGAACAAAAATTTGTGTATTTTGTTTTATTGTTTTTTATTTTCTTATTTGGTGTTTTCCCATTTATTATATTAAAATTATTAAATCTTTAAATATAAAGTAATATTATGTCCATTATATCTATTATAAATCTTTCATATTTTATTCTATTTCTTTTATCAATAATTTTTATTTTTAGTTTATATTCAATTTTTAATAAAAATAAAAAAATTAACTTTATTGCTATATTTGTCTTATTATCTTTAGTAATGATAACATCAGCATATTTATTTTTTATGAATACTAATATTGTTTTATTAAATTTATTTCATTTATTTGGATTTTCTTTATTTTTTATTTTCTTTTTTTCTTTCTTATTTATATTGATTTTAATATTATCTTTTAAAAGAGAAACAGAACAATTCTACAGTTTATTAGGACTTGTTATTATTGGTGTTCTACTTATTCCAATTGCAAATTCTTTAATTACAATATTTCTTGCATTAGAATTAATATCAATTTCAACAAGCTTTTTAATATTAAGTAAAAATGAATATAAATTAGAATCAGCAATTAAATTATTTTTATTAAGTGCAATATCAATAGCAATATTTGCATTTGCAATGGTTTTAATTTTTCCATATAATAGTCAATTGAGTTTAACAAGTTTAGTAAGTAATAGTTTAATAACTAGTAATTATTTTGTAGAGTTATCAATTATTTTATTTATTGTTGCTCTTGGATTTGAATCTGCATTATTTCCATTTAATTTCTGGGTACCTGATGTTTATCAAGGATCTGAATCAAATATAACTGCATTAATTTCAGGAATCAATAAATCAGTAGCATTTATTGCAATAATTTTAATATTATTCATTGTTTTTAGTTCTTATAGACAATTCTTTTCAATGATCTTATTTATATTAGCAATATTAACAATGTTTTTTGGTAATTTACTTGCACTAGTTCAAAAAAATGTAAAGAGATTATTTGCTTATTCTTCAATATCTCAAGCAGGATATATTTTAATTGGTCTTGCAGCAGTTACACAATATGGATTAGAAGCATCTACTTTCCAAATTGTTGCACATGCTTTTATGATAATTGGTGTTTTTTCAATTATTTTTTTCATTCAGAAAGAACATAATCTAAATACAATTGAAGATTATAATGGATTAAGTTCAAGAAATGGTTTTGCTGCAATCTCATTAACAATATTAATGTTATCAATGGCTGGAATACCACCATTACTTGGATTTTATGGTAAATTCTTATTGTTTTCAAGTGCAATAAGCGCAAATATGTTAATACTAGCAATTATTGGAATATTGAATAGTTTTATTTCCATATATTATTATGGAAAATTAATAACATCTATGTATAGAAAAAGAGAAGTAAAACAAATTAGTTTGAGTAAACAATCAATTATTGTTGCGAGTATTTGTTTAATTATAATTATTGGTATTGGGATTTATCCACAACCATTAATTCATATAACACGAATTATAAGCAGTATGATTATTTAATAAATTTAAATTTACTTTAATACTTTAATATATATCATAAATACATAATTTTAGCATTTTTAAAAATAAAATTTTCATGTTCAATAATAATATAACCATAAGATTTTTGTTTTTCATATATTATTTTATTTTCACTTAATGTACCACAAACAAATGTTTTTTTTGTTATTTGCCCAAGATAATGTAAATGACCAAAAAACAAATAATTAAATGGAGATATTTTAAACTTTATTCTAATTAAAAGACTCAAAATAGAAATAGCAAAAATATCTAATTTTATTGGTTTTGATTTTTGTAAAATCTGTTTTCCAAATGATTCTTGTTTTAAACTAGTTTCAATATTTCCATGAAAAAAAGTCATATTACCTTTTTTTATAAAAAATTTATTTGAATTTGCTAGATTTAAATTATTTAAAAAACCTAGAATTTTTTCTCTATTTAATAAAGAATAATCATTATCACCAACTATTGCGTATACTAAATTTATTGGGATTATTGTTTTTAGATCATTAAAAAAAAGTTCATACAATTCAACAATTGTTTTATCTGATTTTGAATTATCTATTGTATCTCCAAGCAATATTAAATTATCAGGATTTTCTTTTTTTATTATTGAAAAAGCAGTATTATTTGAATTGGGATAATGTACATCTGACAATATTAATAGTTTCATAAGTTCACAGTAATATTTAATTTTTAATAATTCTATTATTTTAAAACAGTATTTATAATACAATTTATTTAATACTTATTTAATAGAAAATATTAGTAGAGAAATCTTAAAATCACTATTTAGAATTGTATAAAAAAAATAAAAATTTAAAATATTATTGTATTTTAATAGATTTTTATTCTATTTATTTATGCAAATAATTATTATTTTTAACTTACTGCTATATTTAAATATTTATTAATTCAAATATTTATTAATTTAAAATAAATATACTAATAAAGATTATGATTTTTTAAATAATTTAAAATAAAACAAATACTTTTAAATATTGTTTATCAATTATATAATTATTTATTTTATTTGTTTTAATTAATAAGGTGTTTTATATAAAAATTAAAGAAATTAAAAATTTAGAAAATAATGGTCTGATCTCCAAATTAAATGATTTAGAATTAGAGCTTTCAAAAGAAAAGCAAAAAATCAAATCAACAGGAGTTGCTAGTAAAATTGTTAAATTAAGAGAAATTAGAAAAACAATTGCTAGAATAAAAACAATTCTCTCACAAAGAGGTGTAGATGTTTAATGCCAGATATTTGTCCTACTTGTGGACTCCCAGAAGATATATGTGTCTGCTCTGTATTAGATAAAGAGGGAGAAGATAAAATAAAAGTCTATTTGAAAAAAGTTAAATTCAGAAAAATTATTACAATTATTAGTGGTATTGAAAGTAATGAAATTGATGGAGTAACAAAAAAACTTAAGAGGATTCTTGCATGTGGTGGTACATTTAGAAATTTATCAATTGAATTGCAGGGAAATCATAAAAAAGACGTTGTTAAAGCTTTAATTAATATTGGATATAAAGAATCTAACATAGATACTATTTGAATTTTTTCTTATTTCTTAAAATTTAATATAATTTTTACAATATTTTTATGTCCTTTATTAATCAGATTTTAAAGTTAACTAGAATAGAGCATAGTTTAATATTAATAATAGCAGTTATATCTGGAGAAATAATTGTTTTAAAACATTTACCAGATCTTTATTTACTAATTCTTAGCTTAATAACACCTATTTTTATTAGTATGTCTGCTTTTGCAATAAATGATTATTTTGATGTAAAAACAGATAAAATAAATAAAAAGAATAGACCTATTGTAACAGGAGCAATAAAAAAAAGCAATGCATTAATTATTAGTTTAATTTGTTTAACTATTGGACTCACAGCAAGTTTTTTTATTAATATGAATGCTTTTATAATTGCTATTATTTTTGGTTTTGTTGCTATTTTATATAGTTATAAATTAAAAGACATATTTTTAATTGGAAATATATTTATTGGACTATCAATGGCAATACCTTTTATTTTTGGTAATTATGTTGTGTCTAATAATATTTCAATAAATATAATTTTTATTTCAATTCTTATTTTGTTTGCAGGAATAGCAAGAGAAATTAATGGGATGGTTAGAGATTATGAAGGAGATGATAAAATAAGAAAAACAAAAAACATAATTAAATATATTGGAATTGTGAATTCTACTATATTAAGTTTTTGTCTTTATCTAGTAGCAATATTTATTTCTATTTATCTATTTTTATTCAATAAACAATTTGAATTTAATATATTTTATTTAATCCCGATTTTAATCGCAGATTTATTGATTATTTATATTAGTATTATTTATTTAAAAATAAATTTTAAAATAAAAATAAACAAGAAAAAAATTGATAATTTTTATAATGTGTCAAGAAATCTTAGCTTGCTTGCAATGACAATTGCTTTAATTGGATTTATTGTTGCATCTTTAATATATGCACCTTTATAAAAATAGAAATTTTAATTAATATTGTACAGAAGATTTAATGTATAGTAATAGAAATTTTATTAAAAAAATTGTATTAGAGAGAATTGAAATTTTATTTGATGCAGCAGAAGAAAGAATAAATAATAAAGAATTAAAACTTGCAGAAAGATATATTTCGCGATTAAGAAAAATGAGTTCTCATTATAAAATAAAAATACCAAAGAAGTACAAAAATAAAATATGTAATAGATGCAATTTAATTCTAATACCTGGAATAACTTGTAATGTAAAAATTGTAAGTATTCATAGATATGTTAGTTATGAATGTAAAAAGTGCAAAAAACAAAAACATTTGTTTTATTGATATTTGCTTTTATTTATGTGTTTTTTTCTCTATCTTAATTGTCCAATTATATATAGAACCTATTACAAATCCAGCAATAGAACCATCTAAAAATCCCCATAATGCACCAATTAATCCACCAATAAAACTAGGACCATACCCAATATATAAATTAGAAAAAGCACTAACAAAATTTGTACCCCAACCTAATGCAGATCCCCAACCAGCAAGTAATATGTAAAATGCCCATAATACACCACCAGCAAATGCTAAGCCTTTTACACTTAATTTATTCATATTCATTACCAATTAACAATATAATAAAAATTTAATAAATATTACTATTTAACTTAATTTAATTAATTCAAATTTAAAAAATTATTAATAATATTTTTATTTAATCAAATAAATTATTAAAATTTATTTGTGTTTTTTTCTCTACAATTTTATCTCGTGAAAGTAAAACCATTTTACTAGTTTTATGTTCATTAGATATTAGATATCCTGTTTTCTTTGCAATTAATTCTGCAAAGGATTTTACTTCTTCATGTAAAGGCATATCTGAATATTGTAAATTTCTTGATGGTTCTCTAGCACCACCAATAAATGAAAATCCCTTTACTTCAATATACCAAGGCATTGCAATTTTTATTAGTTTTGCATAACCTTCAACATCAACCATATTTAAATTTTTTATTAAAGACATTCTTAATACTGTTCTTGTTTTCATATTTTTCATTATTTTTAAAGATTTAATAAATTTATTCCAAGAATTCAATATTTTTGGTCTTGTTATATTAATATATAATTCTTCATTTGGTGCTTGCATTGAAATATAAAACTGTGTTGGTAATTCCATATTCTCAATTATATCTGGTAAAGTTCCATTACTAACTATAAATGTTGAAATTTTATTTTTATGTAATAATCTTATTAAATCACTTATTTTTTTATAAAATAATGATTCACCAGTAAGACTTATTGCAATATGAATAGGGGTATTAGCTTGGTTCCATCTTTCTAAATTATCTTCTGATTTATACCCACTAACAATTCTTTTTTGTTCTTTTATAAAACCATTTAATATTTGTTCAGGATCATCTTGTTTAACAGCATTTAATTCATTCCATTTTAAATTAATTTCTTCTGGAATCAATCTCCAACAAAATCTACAAGATAAATCGCAACCAATAGATAAACTTACTTGCATACATTGCCAGGATTTAATTCCATAGAATTTATTTTTATAACAAAGTTCTCTATCACGTAATGCATTTGAAGTATATTCACATATTTTTACACATGAATGATTACCAACAAAATGATAACCTTGCTTTTCCATTTTATTCTTTAAATTTTCTGGTAACATATTAAATCTCTATTTACTTTTTTAATATTAAACAATATTGTTGCTCATTAATATTGAATTTTTTTATTATTTTGAATTTTAAATCAATAAAATTTGAAATACATTCTTTTTGAGTAAGTCTTAAATTATATTGAGGGCCAGATTTAGAATGTTTTTTCTTCCATTCAATAACAATTAAAATTCCATTAGGTTTTAAAATACGCTTTATTTCATTTATTTGTTTTTTTCTTGATTTTAAATCAATATGATGAAAAATATTCGCAAGTAAAGCAGTATCAATAAATTTATTAGATATTGGAAGATTTAAGATTTCTGAATTTATAAAAATTACTCTATTTCTTTTATTATTTGCTTTAATATACTTTTTTGCTGCATTAAGTAGGTTTTTATTTGGATCTACACAATAAAGCTTTGAAGAAAATTGTATTAAGTATTTACTATAAAATCCATTCCCACAACCAAGATCACAAATATTTTTATCCTTTAAATATGAAATAGGAATTATTTTCTTTGGATCTTCTCTTAATTTTCTTTGTGGTGCTAATAAAGATTTTGAATTAAAAGAATTATGATCTTTTTTTGTATTAGATTTCATTTTATCATTTTTAAGCTTTAAATATAATATATAGTAAAATAATTATTATTAATTTTATAATTAAAAATATTTAATTATTATGAAATTATATTAATTGTAAAAAATAATTATCATTGAATTATTAAGTAATTAATTCTATAATTAAAAATTATTTTTTAAATGGAAACTCAAGCTTTAAAATTTTAATTATTATTCCTTTTTTCTTTGCTGTTTTTTCATCCTCTCTACGTAAACGTTGTTCTAAATGTTTATTTTCTATGATTGATTCTTTAAAAACTTTACTTATTTTCCAATCATATAAAGATCCTAAATAAATTTGTTGACTTTGTTTTTTTAAAACTAAGTTTGTTGTAGCAGCAGTTCTAATAATTTTATCTTTATCAAATATAAGGTCTTCAAATAAATCTAATGCTGCAAAAGAATTCCATGCAACACCAAATCGTTTAGTTTTATCTTCATCTTTTGCATATTTTGCAAATATTTTCTGTGCCTTATTATAATTATCAGTATTTGAAGCAAAATTCATTTCAATGATATATTTTGAATATCATTACAATTGTAAGCAATAACTGAATTTGAAATAGAAGATAAATTATTAATAGTATAATCAAGAATAATTTCCCATCTTGTTCTACTATTTAATCCTAAAGATTCTGTATTCAATTTTTTAATAATATTTTCTTCAAGCTTTTTGCCTATTTTTTCTAATGCTGGATCTTCAATTATATACTTTGCACGATTTTTGATTTTAAACATTAATAAACACTCTAAATATTTTTTACCTTTAGTTTTATACAATATTTAGATATATATATTTTTTATATTTTTAAAGTTCTTTAATTATATATTTAAAAAATATAAATAAAATTAATTTAAGAAAGAGAAATAACAATAATCACAATACTAAATAATATTAATTATATTTTTAGATGAAATTAATTGTATAATTAATACTTAAAATATCATGTATTTAATAATAAAAATAGAAAAACAAAAAAAATAAAAATCAAATAATATTTTCAAGACTCATATCTAAAGCATTGTTTAAATCTTGGTGTTTATACAAAATTTCGCCTAATCTTGGTTTTACTCCTGTTAATACTGAAATTACTTTTATTTGATCAGACATATCTGGTGATAATCTTGCACCAAAAATAACATTTGCTTTCGGATCCATGTCAACTGTAACACCTTCTCCAACTCTTGTTGCTTCATCTATTGTTAATGCAGTTCCTCCATTTACTTGAATTAATGCACTTTTTGCTCCTCTTTTGTCAACATTTAATAATGGATGTGTTAATGTTGAATTTATTACTTTTTCTACTTTATCTGTTCCAGTTCCAGTTCCAATATTAATAACAGCTGTTCCAGCATTAGCAAGAACTGTTCTAACATCAGCAAAATCTAAATTTATTAAACTTGGTAAAGTTATTGTATCTGCAATACCTTTTACTGCATTTGCAGTAATATTATCTATTAATTCAAATGCTTTTTCTATTTGCAAATTAGGAGCATAACTTAGCAATAAATCATTTTCAAGAATTATTGTTGTATCAGCACTTCTACTTAATTGATTTATTGTCCAATCAGCTTTTTGCTTTCTACTTCTTTCTATTGCAAATGGATATGTAATAAATGCAACAACAAGAATACCTAAGTCTTTTGCTATTTTTGCTACTACTGGAGCTCCACCACCACCAGTTCCACCACCAGCACCAGCAGCTAGAAACAACATATCAAAATCTTTTATTTTGTCTTCTATTTGCTTTCTACTTAATTCTGCTGATTTTGCACCGATTTCTGGAAATCCACCAGCACCTAAACCTCTTGTTAATTCTTTACCAATAAGTAATTTATCAGAAGCATTAATCATATGTAAATGTTTTACATCAGTATTAATTGCAATTGTTCTTGCACTCTTTATACCTTGATTATATAATCTATTAATTAAATTACTTCCTTGTCCTCCAATACCAACTACACCTAATTTTGCTGAAAATGCATCATCCATAACATCACTAAACATATTATTTACATATTATTTACATATTATTCATATTATATTAATATAAAATCAACCAATTAATTCAAGACCTTCTGAATAAGATGCTGTTTCATCTTTTTTATTTTCTAAATTACCAATTATACTAGAACCTTTTACACCAGTAACTATTGCAACAATTTCTATTTGGTCATCATATCCTGGAATAAGTCTTGCACCCCATTTAATATTTGCTTTTGGGTCCATTCTATCTGTTATTATTTCTCCAGCTTTAATTGCATCTCCAATTGTTAATGAAGCACCTCCTGATATATGTACTAATGCACCAGTTGCTCCTTCAAAATCAACATCTAGTAATTTATTCTTTAATACTGATTCAGATGCAATTCTTACTTTATCAGTTCCTCTACCAGAACCAACTGAAATAAATCCAACTTCACCATTTCCCATTATTGATCTTACATCAGCAAAATCAATATTAATTAAACTTGGTTGAGTTATTGTCCAAACAAGACCACCAATTGCTTTTGCAAGAACTTCATCAGCAAGTGCAAATGCGTCATTCATTGGAAGATTTGGAACTAATTTTACTAGTCTATTATTATCTAAAATAATAACACTATCACAGTGTTTTCTTAATGCTTGAATTCCTTCTTCTGCTTTTACTTTTCTTACTCTTTCTAAATTAAATGGATATGTTACCATTGCAACAACTATTGCTCCTTGTTCCTTTGCTATTTTTGCTGCAACTGTTACTGAACCAGTTCCAGTTCCACCACCCATTCCAGCACATAAGAATACTAATTGTGAACCAGAAAATACTCTTTCTAATAAATTTCTATCAACTTCTGCTGCTTTTATTCCAATACTTGGATCTCCACCAGCACCTAAACCCCTTGTTATACTTTTTCCTATTAATACTTTTGTTATTTTTGAATCAATTATTTTGAAATGCTGTGCATCAGTATTAACAGCAACAAATTCAGTTCCTTTTACACCTGCTTTTGATAATCTATTAACAATATTGTTTCCAGCACCACCAAAACCAGCAGTAATAATTTTTATCTGAGTAGAACTAAATTCTCCATCATCTTCATCAGAAGATTTATTTTCTGCTTGTCCACTAAAAATATTATCCATAATATCACTCATCTAATCGCCTTTTTTTTATTATTTAAATAATAGAAAATAATATTATTAAATCTTATGTTTATTTTGTTTTATTAATAGTAATGGAATTTTGTCAAAAAGTAGAGGAATAATTAATATTTATACTAGTATAAAAATTAAAAAACAATATATTTTTTTAATACAAATATTTAAATTATTTACTAAAAACAAATTTTACAAAAATTAAACTAAAAAATCAATAAAAAATTAAACTAAATATTTAAATGTTTTTAATATTTTATTATATTAATTTTATAAAAGCAATATAAATATATTTTCTATTGGATTAAATTAATAAAAATTTAAAAAAGATATCATGGATTTAATATTAAAAGTTGGATTATTTGCAATAATTATTACATTAATATTTATTGCATTATGGTTTTTAGTTGGACCTGAAATTTTAAAACCACAACAAATTACACAAAAACAAGCAGTACAATTTGTTATTAGAGATTTGTATAAAATATACCCAAATGCGAGTATAACAATAATAAACAAATCAAAATCAATCATTGAAAATAATAGTTGGAATATTGTTGTAAAAATTATTAAAAACCAAACAAAAGTTTGCCCAACTTTATTAATAATGGGGTTTGATTATCCAGCAACAGGACTAAAATCAAGTATATTTAATGTTTATACTAATAAATGTATTATTTATGGAATATCAAATAAGAATTTAAATCAATATTCTTTATACATAATAAGTACACCACAAATAGCAGTAGTAAGAGCATATGATTTATCTAATAATTTAAAAAATTATGTAAGTACTTATGGATATAATAACACATCAGCATATGCTAAATTTTATTATTCATTAAATAATTCTTTAACGCCTTTAAATAAAACATTTTCAAATATTTGGGTTATTAATCTCACTGCAACAAATGCTAAATTTTCACAATATACATTATTAAATGCAAATGGAAAAATTATTGATAATTACATAATTAAAAAATAAAAAAATAGTTTTTTTATTGTATAAGATAAATAGAAAATTATTTTATTACTTTTAATATAATTGATTTTGTAATACTATTTATAACATGAGAATAATCTCTAAAATGAGCAATTGTATTGATATTTAAAGTATATTCACCTTGATCTGTTTCAGTATTTCCAAAAACTTCTATTTTTAGTTCTTTTTCTTTATTTGGTAAAATTTCACCAATATTTATTTGTTTTTGTTTTAAAAGTAAATTTTCATTAAATCCTAAATTTGAAGGTGCTGTTATATTTAATGAAGTAAGTAATGAATCATTTGTTATATTTTTTACTCTTATAAATAAAATTAGTGAATTTGTTCTATTTGCATTTAATCTATAAGGAACTAATTCAGTTGCAATTACATACATTGAATTTTTTATTAATGGGTTTGGTTCTTTTTTATTAAAAATATTAAAATTCATGATATCATCTTTTTGTTTTAAATTAAATTATTATTTTTTATTACAATTTAAATATTTTATTAAAAAATAGAAATATGAAATAAAATATTAAATAAATCTCATTGGTTTACTAAATGGTCTTCAGATTCAATCAAACTAAATTCAATAAATTTTCAGATAAAATCTATAAAATATCAAAAGAAAAAATTAAAGAGAAAAAATTTGAAAATGAAATTTTAATGGCAACATTAATAGCCAGTTTTTCTTCAACTCATTCTTGGAAAACAAACAAAGAATTAGACAATGGATTTACTAATATGTACTGCAAAGATATTGAACAAGAATATACTGAAGCAAAAATAAGAAAATGGAAAAATATCAGTATAACAGACATAAAAGAAATTGCAAGTAAAAATATTCCTGATAATGTTTTTTACCGTTGGTTAAATAGTTATATAAACAATAATGAAAAAAAAGCATATAAAAAAGCATGGTCTTCTTTAAAAAATAGAATATTTGAAGAAAATTGCGATTAAATTATTTTGGTTTTTAATAAATAATAAAAAAAGAAAAAAATTATTATTCTTTCTTAGTTTCTGTTTTTTTCTCTTTATTAATCTTAGCTTGTTTTGTTTTTGCAATTAATTTAGTATATGATTCAAACTTTTTATCAGGTTTTAATATTTTCTTTGAATCTTTTATATGTGTTAATAAAACAATATTATCTTCAATATTAGCATCAAGCTTTATTTTACTCATTTTCTTTGCATAATATTTTATTATTGAGGAATTAAGATCTTGATCTATTTTAACATTATCTATAGGCATTTTTGTATAATGTGCAATCCTCGCTCTAATGAATTTTATTGCTTTATTTCTTCTTCTTGTTCTTGGCTGAGTAACAAGATATTTTCTAATATTTAATGTAAATAATTTATGAACCATTTGATCATTGATTAATTTTTAATTATATTATTTTTATTTCTTTGGTTTTTCTTCTTTTATTTTTAATTTATTATGCCTCCAATTTCTTGAAAATTTATTTGTTTGTAATCTTCTATGTGTTCTTAATGTAGCTAATAGTGGAAGACGTCTATTTTGCTTTAATTTCTTACCTAATTTTTGTTTTTTTAAAAATGATTTTTTTGTCATTATTTCACTTTTTTAGTATATTTTTCTTTTTTTATTATTTATGTTTATATTCTATCTTTGTTTCGGTTTTTGTAGTCATTTTATTTATTATTGCAATTAATTGCTCTTCAGATAATTTTGTTGTAATTCTTCCATTTTGTGCAAATGAAATCAATACATTTACTACTTGCAAATATAAATCATAATTTGATATTTTTACATTCATTATTCTTTGATATGCACTTGCATCTAAAAATTGGCGCAGTATTTGTTTTCTCTGCTCCTCTATCTGCATTTGCTTTATTGTTCTGGATAATCTCTTTCTGTATTCTCTATCATCTCCAGCATCATTCATTTGAATTCCCTTTTATCAATTCACTGCTAATTTTATCTAAAAATGATTGACCTTTTGGCATAATAATTCTACCTTTACTTGTTTTTTTGATAAATTCGAATTTTTCTAATTCAATTAAAATATCTCTAATAATACTACCACCAGCATTAATGTGATGTCTTCTATGAACAACATGTTTTTGTCTTGATCCATATTTTGTTCTTAATCTTGAAACACCAATTGGACCATTAATATAAACTTGACGTAAAATTGATGCACTTCTCATAAACCAAAAATCAGGATCAGAAGGTATTCTCTCTTTATTTGGTCCAGATTTTACATAATCAACATAATCAGGTTTTGAAATAGTCTTTTTTAATCTTACTGATGCTAATTTTGTGAGTTCTGAAGATTTAACTTCATATATATAAGTCATATTATCATTTTAAAAAATTTCTAAAAATATTTATTAAATTAAATAGTAGATTATTATTATAAATAAAATGTATAAAAATATTTGTAAATAATGGTTTATATTATTTATTTATTATTTTTAATGTTAGCATTTATATTTATTACTATTTGTATTTTATAGTTTGTTATTAAATATTAATTTTCCTTCACATATTTTTTCTGATCCACCACCATTAAAAACAGAATTTTTAATTATTTTTAATAAATCAAGTTTAACAAAATTAATTGCACTCTGATCTGATGATGAACCACATACAACATCAAAATCATCATTATATAAAACTATTAATACTCCTTTATTATTTTCAGTTATATTTAAAACAATATTACGAAGTAATTTTCTATTATAATTTAATTTTTCAATGATATAATTTTGATGCAATTGTTTATTTTTATTTAATATATCTAATGAAATATATTTAATTAAATCTTTTGAAATTATTTCATAATTCTTTCTATATTCTTGAAATTCATTAAATTGTTGTATTACTTTTTGCATTACTTTATCAAAATCAGCATTTATTGCTTCTGACATATTTTTTATATTATTTTGAAGTTCATTAAAATAATCAAGTGCTGCTAGTCCAGCAACAAATTCTATTCTATTTATTCCATCATGTATTCTCATTGTTTTTATTATTTTTACAAGACCAATACTAGATTCACTATTTATTAAATGTAAGCCACCACATGCTTCTGCATCAATTATATTATTATTTAGGTCTTTTATTTCAATTATCCTTAATTTCTTTGCTGGAACTCCATGACCTTGATAAATTGTAAATCCAAATCTTGCTTCTGCATCTTTTCTTTCTAGTTCTTCCATACTAACTTTTATACCATTTATAATATGGTTATTTACTGTTTGTTCTATTTCTTTTACTTGTTCTTCAGTTAATTTTTTATAATGCGAAATATCAATGTGTGCTTTTGAATATGTTTTTACTGAACCTTCTTGCCATGCATGTTTTCCTAAAACTTGTCTACAAGCATTACTTATTAAATGTGTTGCAGTATGATGTGCCATAAGCCTTAATCTTCTTTCTTTGTTTACAATACATTTTACTTTTTGATTTATTTTAAAGTCTACTTCTTGATCTAATTCATGAACAATAACATTATTTATTATTTGAACATTTTTTAATTTTATACCATCAATTGTTCCTAAATCTGATTCTTGTCCACCACCTTCTGGATAAAAAACAGATTTGTCTAATATTATTATATTTTTATCCTTTTTAAGGATTTTTGCTTCTGCTTCTGTTTTAAATAAATAATATAATTTTTCTGTTTTTTGTATATCAGAAACATTAATATTTATTTGAATTTTATGTTTTGTTTTTTTAATAAAATCATTTTTTAATAATTCTAAATAAGATTCATCAATATCTATTTCAATATTTTTCTGCTTTGCAACACTATTAATAAATTTTGGAGTTATTCCATTGCTTTCATATAATGTTTTTAATTTTAAAGGAGATAATTTTTGTTTTTTATCAATAATTGTATTGATAATTTTTAATGCTGATTTTTTTGTATTATTATATCTTATTTTTTCAATATCAAAAATTTTAGAAATTTCATCAATATTTTGATTAAGACCTTTGAATAAATTTTTAAGATCTTTTGAATAGAGTTCAATTATTTTAATTAAATCAATATCAATATTATTTATTTCCATAAGATCGAATATTCTCCTTAAAATAATCCTTAAATTATATCCACCACCAATATTACTTGGTAAAGCACCATCACTTATTGCAAATAATAATGTTCTTAAATGGTCTGTAATTATATAAGAAGCTTGCATTGGCTTTATTACTTCATTATAATCTTTTTTATCAATTAAATTCATTATTATATCTAATTGCTTTGAATTATTTTCAGTTAAATCAATATTACTTGAAAGAGCTGCAATTTTTGAATATTTTTCATAATCTGGTTTTATTCCTGTTTGTTTGTATATATAATTAAGCTGTTTTTTGAAAATTGTATCATATATTGTTTGTGATCCTGAATGAAACCATATTAATCTTTCAAAACCCCATCCAACATCAACAACTTTTGAATTAAGTTCTTTTATTTGATTAGTATATTCAAATTCAGTAAATACACTATTTACTAATTCTAATCCATTTGAAAAACTTTCTAAGCAAGGACCAAATTCTGAAAAATCACCCATTGCCCATACATCTTCAATATAGGTTAAATCATTTTTATTAACTTTTAATTTGTTTATTAAAAAATCATAATTTAATTGAATTGTTTTATCTTTCCAATATCCTTGATTTGGATAATTAAATGCATGCTGACCTGCCATCATAAAAGAAGTAAGATGCCTACCACTTATTCCAACATTTGAAATATCATTAAAACGTAAGCATATTTGAGGAACAATTAATGGATTTGCAGGATATTCAAAACTCATTTTATTATTTTCAATTCTTTGAAAATCCTGAATTGAAGCAATTGTATAATATAAATCATTTCTCCATCTACTAACAACTGGATATTTATCAATTATTGAATGATTATTTTCTTTAAAAAAATTAGAAAAAATATTCCAAAATTCTTCATATTCAATATTAATTGATTTATTTTTTATAAAAGAATAGGGTTCATGGGAAGAGTCACCACATGATTCTCTATCTGGATTAGATGTCCAAAAATATTTTTTACATATTTTGCATTGTTTTCTTTCAAATCCTTTTTCTTTAAATAATTCAACTGAATAATATTTTTTATAATCTTTTGAAAACTTTTTCCTTAAATCTTCTTTATTTATCATTTGTCCACCAAATTTTGCATTCATTTCCAAAAAATTTACAAAAAGAGCATTTCCATTTTTCAGATTCTTGAACTGAAATTGGTTTTCTTTGTCCTGTCCAATACTTAAGTGAAAAATCAAGTACACCTTTTATATAATTATCATCATAATTAAATTTATATAATTTTATTTCTTTTCCAGTACTTTGATTAATATATCTTAAACGCAATTCATTACTCAAATTTTTTATTTGAGAAATCATATTAAAAAATTTATTTACAATAATTTCAAGATTTTGCAAATCTTTTTCAATTTTAATTGCATTTAATTGTCTTCTAAATTCATCTGTAAGATATAATTTATCTAATGAATAAGAATCTTTAAACATTTCAAAAGTAAATTTTTTGTTTATTATATCATCAAGCATTTTTTTATAAACCATTATTTGAATTTTCTGTGTAATCATTTGAGATTCTGAAGGAATAACACCACTTGATCTTGTTTTATCTTCAATTAAAATAATTGAATTATTTTTTAATTCTATTTGATCTATTTTTCCTATTAATTTAAAATTATTTAATGTACCATAAATAGTAATTTCTCTTGCTTTCTTGTTTTTATCTAATGAATTCAATGCAATATAACTTTTATAAAAATCTTTGAATAAATAATCAGCATAATTTCTTGGATCTAATATTATTGGTATATTTACTTTATTTTCAAGATTTTCATGAAATGTTGTTCCAGCAAAAATTTGTTTTGTTATTTTTTTTCCATATAAGTAATTTAATTCCATTTGAAGTTCACACCAATATTGCGATGTAATATCAGTTACTCTAATACTATATTTTTTTAATTTTCTCATTGTTGGTGAAATTTGCAAACTATCACTTTTTTGTTTTGATTTTTATTTTTGTTTTTAATATTTTATTCATAAATATTTTATAAAGAATATACAAACTAAAAATAAATAAACCTATTATTATAAACAAAACATATATATGAATAAGATTTTGAGATAAGAAATAATATCCAAATAACATTAAAATAAAATTCCAAATAAAAATCCCAATAAAAGAATAAAAAAGAAACTTCTTTAAATTCATATGACTAAAACCTGCTGGAAAACTTATTAGACCTCTTACAACTGGAAATAATCTAGCAATAAAAACAGCAAAATCCCCATTCCTATCAAACCAGCTATTAAAATTATTTAATGTTTTCTTTGTTATGTGAAATAAATTAAGATGTTTATATACAATATCTTTTCCAATAAAATATGCAATATAATAATCAATTAATATACCTATTAAAGAACCAGTTATTGATGCAATTAATGTATATATAAAACTCTTTAAAATACCTTCTCTGACAAGAATTCCAGCAAAAGGCATTATTAATTCACTAGGTATTGGAAAAGATGCTGATTCTAATAGCATTGAAAAGAATATTGCAACATACCCATAAGTTTGAATAAACGTTTCAATAATTGCTTTTATTATGTGTATTGAAAAAAACATATAATCAATAAAAATTATATTTTGTTGACTTTATTATTTTAAATGATATTATTAAAATACTAAATATAGATAAAAATATAAAATACATAATAAAATTTAATTTGATTAAAATTGAAATTTATGAAAATTATAAAATTTTACAAAACTGAAAAATTATTAAAAATTAAAATTGAAAATTTTAATGATTTATTAAATATACAAAGAGTTATTTTTATTAATGATATTGTAAAAGCAAGATCATTAAGAAAATTTAAACCAGAAGAAAATGATAGGGGTGAATTAAAAGAAGTAACAATTTATTTAAATGTTGAAAAAACAGAAATAGATAAAGACTCAGAAAAATTAAGAATTATGGGTAAAATTATTAATGGAAATCCTTTAAAATATATTCAATTGCATAGTTATCATACATTAAACATTGAAAAAAATAATATAATTGAAATAAAAAAACAATTGGAATGGCCTAATTATTTATTGAAAATAATTGAAGATGCAACAAAAGAATCAAAAAAACCCAATTTAGGAATTATTTTAATTGACGAGGAAAAATCGCTTTTTGCATATTTATTAGGATATGGTATTGATTTTATTAATGAAATTTACAGCAATTTAAGCAAAAGAATGACTTCAAAAGATTATCAAGAACATAAGATAAAATATTTTAATAAAATAATTGAATTAATAAAAAATATGGATGTTAGTATAATTATTATTGGAGGACCAGGATTTGTAAAAGATGATATTAAAAAATTTATGGAAGATAATTATTTAGTACAAAAATTAAATAAAAAACTTTTTTATATAAATGTAAGCAATGTTGAACATTCTGGAGTATATGAACTTATAAAAAATAATGAAATAGAAAATATATTAAAAAACCAGAAAATAAGATTAGAATTCAAATTAATGGAAGAATTTTTAAGACAAGTAAGTATTGATAAATCAGTTTATGGTATTAAAAACGTAATTGAAGGTATTCAAAATTATGAAATATCTAAGATTTTAGTAAATGATAATATACTTAATAACCAGGAAATAAAACAATTATTAGGTAATGCAGAAAAGAATAATATTAAAATAATTATTTTTAATTCAAATGATGAAGTTGGAAATCAACTACATAATTTCAAAGATATTGCAGGAATAAATTAAAAATATTTAATATATATTTGAATCTTTTGTAAATATTTTTATTCCTTTTAAAGTTATTAAATAAGGAACAATTTCAAAACTATGACTATTTCGCCTCATTTTTATTATTTCTATTTCAGACATTCTTCTTTTATTTGCAATAAGTTGATATAAAACAATTATTCCGTCAAATATAAAAAATTCAGATTTAAATTTTAAATTAGTAACATCTCTTTCAGATAGTTCTGCAATTAATATTGATGTTACATTTAATCTTTGTAAAGTTTCAGTCAAAAGATACATTGCTCTTTTATATATTGGAGAGTCATTTGTTAATAATGAAAATACAGATAAAGAATCAATAACAACAAATTCAGCTTTTTCATTAGCTATTATTGAAGATAATCTAGAAATTAGATTATCAAGTTGATAAGTATCTTCTTTAATTCCATTACGAACTATTAATGCAGTGTCTCGCCCAGACATAATAAATTTTTCATCTGCTATAAGCTTTTTTAAATCCTCTGCAAAATCAGGCATTGCCAATGAAAAGCTTTCAATTATTTTATCATTTGTTTCTTCTAAACTAATATAAATAACTTTTTTTCCAGACATTGCATTATGAAATGCATATTCAAAAGAAAGTAATGTTTTTCCAGTTCCAGGACCACCAGCAAGAATTACTTGATTTCCTTCTGGGATACCACCATGCAATAAAGAATCTAGTCCAGTTATTCCGCTTTTTATTAAATTCATATTATCTCTTATTTGCAATTAACAATTTAATTTATTACTTAAATATTTTAATTTATTTAAATGTTTATTTTTATTTGTAACTTCTGATTTATTCTTTTGTTTAATAATTATCATTAATGCTTTTATATATTTATTTTATTATATTTTAATAAGAACTTAATTTCAATAAATTTTTTATTTAAAAATAAAATGTGAATAAATGTTAAAAATAAATATGCCAGCACCTGATTTTTCTTCTCGTGCCTATTTTCCTGAAAAAAAACAGATTAAAAGAATAGAATTAAAAGACTACTTTGATAAATGGGTTATTTTATCTTTTCATCCTGGTGATTTTACATTTGTATGTGCAACAGATCTTGGAGCTTTTAATAATATAGTTCAAACATTAAAAGAAAATAATGCTTTTATGCTTGGAATAAGTATTGATTCAATATATGTTCATAAAATGTGGATAGATACAAGTAAATCAATGAAAGATTTAAAATTTCCAATACTTGATGATTCTAATCAAAAAATATGTAAAGCTTATGAAGTTATAAATGATAATGATGATGTATCTGATTTAGAAAGAGTAACAGTAATTATAAATCCTGAAGGAATTGTAAAATATATTGAAAAAGCAGATCCAAGACTTGGAAAAGACGCAAATCAAATATTACATAAATTTTTAGGATTAAAATATTTATATGAACATCAATCAACAAAAAATAAATTTATTGTTTTACCAGCTAATTGGGAAAAGTTAGATGATGCATTAAACATTGAAATTCCAAGAGATATTGGAAAAATATAAATAAAAAAATAAAATATTGCAGTGTATTTAAAATGAAAGTTGTTGCTGATTTACATATTCATTCAAGATTTTCAAGAGCATGTAGTAATAAAATAAATATTAAAGCATTAGAGCAAGCAGGAAAAAGAAAAGGAATAAATTTAATTTCAACTGGAGATTTTTTACATAAAGACTGGGTTGCAGAATTAAAACGAGATTTAATTAAAGATGATGAATCAGGATTATTTAAAGTAAAAGATTCAAAAGAAAATATAAAATTTGTATTAGGAACTGAAATAGCTACTTTTTTCTGGGAAAAAAATAAGTCTAAAAGAATACATACTTGCGTACTAATTAAAAACATTGAAGCAATTGAACAATTAAGAGATCAATTGTCAAAATATGGACATATTGATTCAGATGGTAGACCAATATTATTAATGAGTACTAGTGAAGCAATGGAAATAATATTTAGTATTGAAAAAGATGCATTTATATTCCCAGCACATATTTGGACTCCTTTCTTTGGTGCTCTTGGAGATATATCTGGATTTGATTCAATTAAAGATGCTTATCAAGACCAGGAAAAACACATATATGCATTAGAAACAGGATTAAGTTCAGATCCACCTATGAATTGGAGAGTATCAGAACTTGATAAATATGCACTTATATCAAATAGTGATGCACATTCACTAGAAAAACTAGGAAGAGAAGCAAATATTTTTAATATTAAAAAATTCACTTACAATGAAATAATTAATTCAATAAAAGAAAAAAATATTAAAAAATTTGAGAAAACAATTGAATTTTATCCAGAAGAAGGTAAATATCATTTTGATGGTCATAGACAATGTAATTTTTCACTAGATCCACAAAAAGAAAAAAATGAAATTTGTCCTGTATGTAAAAAACAATTAATAATTGGTGTTTTACACAGAGTTAATGAACTTGCTGATAGACCAATTGGATTTATTCCAAAAAATGCAATTAATTATGAACATCAAATACCATTAAAAGAAATTATTTCATTTGTAATCAAAAAAAATGTAAATACTTTAAGTGTTGAAAAAATATATAATGAAATGCTTCTTAAATTTGGATCTGAATTTAATGCATTAAATGCTGATATTGATGAAATCTCTAAAATAAATAATAACATTGGAAAAGTAATTGAGAAAATCAATAAAAATGAAATAAATATTATTCCTGGATATGACGGTGTTTTTGGAAAATTAGAATTATTATAATAATATAAATACATAATTAAATAAAATAAATAATATAGAAAAAAATAAGTGATTATATGGTTTTAGAAATAAATAAAATAGCACCTGAAATAAAAACAAAAGCATTTTTCCCTGAAAAAAAGGAAATGAAAGAATTTTCTCTTAATGAATATAAAGGTAAATGGATAATTATGACTTTTTATCCTGGTGATTTTACATTTGTATGTGCAACAGATGTTGAAGCATTAATGGAAAAATATGATGAATTCAAAAATAATAATGCACTTATATTTGCAATAAGTACTGATAGTATTTTCTCTCATAAAATATGGAGCGAAACATCACCAAGAGTTTCAAAAAGTAAAATACCATTAGTAGATGATTTTACTAAAAAAATATCACAGGACTATGGATTTTTAAATAATGAAACAGGTAGTGCTAGAAGAGGTGTTGTAATTTTAGATCCAGAACAAAAAGTTCAATACATTTCTATTTTTAATGATGCACTTGGCAAAGATGTTGAACATATATTCTCAGCATTTATGGGATTAAAATATATACAAGATAATCCACCACAAGAAGGCCATGCATGTGCAATTCCAGCAAACTGGAAACCAGGGAAAAAAGCACTTGACATTGATATTGTCAATGATACTGGAAAACTTTAATCTAATTAATTATTGTAAAATAAATATAGAATTAGAAGTAAGTAAAAATAAGAACTAAAAGAAAATAAAATTAATAAATTTGTATAAATAATATTTTATAAATATTTTTCAGAAAAAACTTTTAATTAATTTAATTTTCTTAAATTTGATAATTTTCCAAAATCAATTGTTTCACCATATCCTATTACTATTACTTTGAATTCATTAATATTTAATTTTCTAAGTAATGGTGATAATAAATTATGCTTTGATTCAAAATTAATATCAAAACCAGACATAAAATAATTTATTGAAGGTAAAACAAGAAGTTTTCTATGTTTATAAGCACCAAATAAAAAACATTTTAGTTTTTCTTTTCTACCTATTTTCGTTATTATTGAAATTGCAGGATGTTCATGTCCCATTATTAATATTTGTACATTTTTATTAATATTTTTTGGGATCTCTTCACCATGAAAAAAGAAATATTGATTAATATTTAATTGTTGACTATAAATTTCAATATTTAGCATTTTTTTATATTTATCAACAAAATTATCATGATTTCCTTTTATTAATATTAATTTTATATGTTTTTCATTTATTGCTTTAACAAAATCAATTAATTCATTTAATTCTTCATTATCAACACTTGAAAATTCATTTTTAATATCTCCATTTACAATTATTGTTTTAATATTCCTATTTTTAAATGCAAAAGATATTATTTTTTGAATTTTTTTTAAATTTACTTTTGGTACATATATCCCAGATTTTGCAATAATTCCTTCATATCCAAAATGAGAATCAGAAATAACTAATGATTCTAATGACTTAATATAAATAATTGGTAATCCTTCAATAAGTTCAATATCTTCTGTTAACTGCATTATATCTTTATTTTTCTTTTAATTAATTAATATTAGTGTTTTTAATAATATTAATTTTCAATTATTGCAATTTTTGCAATTACTAATCATATTATTAAACTCATTCAATTTGAATTTGTTTTATAAAATAAAACATTATTCATTATTAGATATTTTATCCATTACTAATTTGTGTAAATACTTTAGATAATTTCTTTTATTATCTAAAATTAAAATATCCTCATAACCAAAACTTATTATTGTATGTGCAAAAGGAGAAGGAATATTTGTTTTAATAAACTTACAAACAATTTCTTTGTTTTTTATTTTATTTAGTATTATTTTTGCTCTTTCAAGATCCATTGCATCATTAAATATTTCTCTGTATGTTTCTTTTAAAATTGGAAAATTTTCATCTAATTCTTCAATTGTTTTTAATAAAACTCTTGAAACTATTTGTTGTTTATTAACACTAATTTTAAAAGAAGGATATTTTTTTAATACCATAAAACTTCTAACAGCAACATGCCTAAATCTGTTTTTCAATAATTGTGTTTTTCTTAAATTATTTTTCAAAACTAATTCAATGTTTTGCTCTAAAATATTTTTTATTATATTATTTATTAATTTTATATTTATATTAATTTTTTCATCTGGTTTCAAAATAAACCCATTATCATTAATCATTATACCAACATCAGTATTGAATTTATTACGCATTTCAATTGCAAATAATCTAGATAATGCATCATTTGCTTTTCTACCATAAAGTGAATGAAAAATAATATAATCAATGTTTTTATTTGGTTCATTACTAAATTCTATTAAAAATATTTTACTATTAGGTATTATTTTTGCAAATAAAAATTGTTCAACAAAATAATTAAATATTGCTGTTTTTGAATTATCATCTATTTTCAATTGATCTAAAAATTCTGAAATTTCTTTTGGTCTTTTTACTTTTTTAATATTAGTTCCAATTTCTTTTTTTTGCTTCTTTATTAATTCATAAAATGTTGCACGGAATTCATTTATTAATACTGCGAGTTCATAAGATAATGGAAGCTGCTCTGAAAACCAAGGAGGAATTGTTGGTGAATTTGTTTTTGCTAAAGAAACATAACAATTAATTCCTTGAGAAGATTCAAATTTATATAAACAACCACCTAATGCAAAAATATCATTAATTTTTAATTTTTCAAAAAATTCTTCTTCAATAGTACCAATTCTTCTTTTATTATCTAATATTACTGTTATTGATGCTTGATCAGGAATAGTACCTTGATTTAACATAAAAATTAATCTTGCATTTCCTCTAGACATAAAAATATTTTGTACTTTATCAAACCATATTTTTCCATATACTCCTCTACTCTGCAATTCAACATAATTTCCAGCTAAGTAATCTAGTAATGCAATAAAATCTTGTTTATCTAGATTATGATAAGAATAAGATGCTTTAATTAATTCATATGCTTCATCAACATTCCATGTTTTTATTAAAGACATTCCAAGTATGTGCTGGGCAAGAACATCTAGTGCATTCTTAGGAACTTTGAAAGAATCAAGGTGTTTTTTTCTTGCTGAATCAATCATTACAGCACATTCAACAAGATCATCTCTATCTAGTACAATTACTTCTCCTTTTGCAGTATCTTTAAATGAATGCCCTGACCTTCCAATTCTTTGTATTAATCGTGTTATACTTTTTGGAGAACCTAGTTGAACAACATTATTAATTGTCCCTATATCAAGTCCTAGTTCTAAACTAGTTGATGAAACAACACATTTTAATGATCCTTTTTTAAGCATATCTTCAACATCTAGCCTAGACTCTCTTGAAAGAGAACCATGATGCGCTGCAATATCTAGATCATAATTAAATTTCTTTTTTAAATTAAATATTACTCTTTCAGTATTACTTCTAGTATTTGTAAAGATTAGTGTTGTTTTATTTTGTTTAATTATTTTATTTAAAATTTTATATGTTTCATTTTCAACTAATGAACCAGGACTATATATTAAATCATCTACTGGACTCATTAATTTTAAATCTAGTTTCTTACTCCATGATGCATCAACAATAATACAATTTCTTAATTCATTATTTTTATAACCAACAAGAAACTTTGCTGCTTCTTCTAATGGATACAATGTTGCACCAATTCCAATTCTTACTAATTCTTTTCCTGCAATATGTGATAATCTTTCAATACTTAATGATAAATGAACACCTCTTTTATTATTTGCTAATTCATGGATTTCATCAATTATTAAATATTGAACTGATTTTAAATTTTCTGAGAATTTTATTGAACTAAGCAAAATTGAAAGAGATTCAGGTGTTGTTACAAGAATATTGGGTGGTTTTTTTAATTGTTTTGCTCTTTCTTTTTGTTCTGTATCTCCAGTTCTTATTCCAATTGTAACTTTTTTAATATTTTCTTTTATAATATTTATTCCTTTTTTAGCAACAATTAAATCATAGATTTCTTCTAATGGGTGTGTGAGATTTTTATAAATATCATTATTTAAAGCACGTAAAGGAGAAACATATATACAATAAATTTTATCTTCTAAATTTCCATTTAAAGAATAATTAAATAATGCATTAATAATTGATAAAAAACTTGATAATGTTTTACCACTTCCAGTTGGTGCTGTTATTAATAAATTCTTATTTTCTGATATTAATTTAAATGCAAATTTCTGGGGCATTGTTAATTCTTTAAAATTAGTAATAAACCATTCTTTAACATATTTATTCAATACTAATAAACTTTGTTCATCATTAAATGGTTTATTTTTATATTCAAACAGAAAAGCACCTAAGAGATTTATAGAAGAAGAATTATGAATTAATAAAATAATCAGTATTTAATTATTTATACTAATTATATTTTTTAAAATTTATTGAAAAATAATAAATAATTTTTAATTATTATTTTGATATTTATTATAACCACATAGTACAATGTGGTTTTTTAATATCATTATTGTTTTATTTATATGTTATTTTTAGAAATTATTTATAAGTTGATTGGTAAGTAGTTCCACTATCATCTTTAATATGTATACATGCACCTTCACATTCTATTAAACATGCTTGGCATAAAATACATGTGGGTCCATTAATTGCAACTGATTTTGTCTTAAAATGTGTATGACCATCATTTACATTGCCCCATTCTTTAACAACAGCTGGATCATCTGTTCCTTTCCACTTCATATTTTCTGGTGCTGAATCATTATTAACTTCTGCTGCTGTTTTATCATACATTTCAAATACTGCAACAGGACAAACATCTTTACAATGATCACATCCAGTACATTTTGTTTTATCTACAAATACTTCCATATTATCACTAAAAATAAAAACATTTTATAATTATACTTAATATTATTCTTTTATATAATTTTTGTTTATTATTTTCTTTTTATATATAAAACAACAATTAAATTGAAAAATAAACATTAACTATTGTTCCATTTGCATTAGTACTTATTAATTCATATTTGTGTATATATCGTATAAATTTAGATGTAATATTATTATTAGATATTTCTAATATTGATGATGAATTTATTGAATTAGGATTAATAGATAAAGTATGTATTTCTAATGAATTTAATGACATTGAAGATGAAGTAATACCATTACTGAAGTTTTTTATTTTTGTTGAATTGTTTGTAATATTAGATGTATTAATTACATTTTTTGTACCCATTGGACATATTTGAGTACATATTGGTGTTATTGTTCCTATTAGTGTTATATTATATATTGTAAATGGAGTTAATTTAGTAAATACAATCCCTATTTGTCTTGGTTTAAAAATCCGAATTAATGAATTATTTGATATTAATGACTGATTTATTGGTAAATTTGTTTTATTTGTTTTTTCTGAAATCTTAGAATAATAATTCAATGGAATTGATGAAATTACTTTCTTTCCTTGCGTAATTCTAATTATTAAATGATAATTATAATAAAATTGAGACAAATAAACAACAATAGAAGCATTATTTAATGCAGTTTTTGTTGTATTTGGATAAATATTTTGAATATTTATAATTGGTTTAATATTTGCAGTTGTATTTATTAAAACAGTAAAAAGAGATTCTATTTTTAATTCTGATTTAAACATAAACAACAAAAAGATAAAGAATAGAATTAGTAATAAACTTACAATTAAAAAAATTATTGAAATTTTTTCATGATCTTTTTTCATAGAATCAATAATACTGATTTTATTAATTAAATTATTTCCTCTTCTTCTTTCTACTATTAAAAAGAATAATACATTTTGTTTTTATTGTTTTTTTCTTTTATTGAATTAATTATTTACGCCCTGACCGGGATTCGGACCCGGGTCGCAACCGTGACAGGGTCGAATGCTAACCACTACACTATCAGGACATTTATTAAAAATAATTATTTTAAATTAAATTATTTTTTTAAATTAAGATTATTAAATCTTAATATTAATTTAAACAATAGATTATAATTAATACTATTTATTTTATTTTCTAATTTAATTTAATATTGATTATAATATATTAAATTTTAAAAATAGTAGATTTATATTAAAATATAAACATAATCTAGAATAATCTAGAATAATCTAAGTAAGTAAATAAAATTAAAAAATAATTAATTTCAATAAATTTTCAATATATTATTGCCACATTATTGGTTTTTTCTTTTTATTACTTATTTTATTATAAATACTTTCATTTATATTGAGAATTCCATGAACAGGGTCTTGATAATCTTCTCTTTTAATAATTTGTAGTTTAGGCTCTTCATAATTTTCTTTTCTAATATATTCTAGGTCTTGTTTTTTATCTGCTCTCAATATATGTTTAATTCCTTGTATTTTGATATTAATTTTTTTATTATCAACATTCATACCAACCACCAATATTTTATTTAAGTAATTGTTCTAATATATAAACTTTTTGTGTAACTTATTTATTTAATATTTATGAAAAACTATTTAAAGTTTTATCTTTATTATATTATGTCAAACGGTAATAGAGATGAGGAAACGCCCGATCCCATTCCGAACTCGGAAGCTAAGCTTATCTTCGATATGTGTGTACTGCTTACTTAGCGGGAAATCATGTTGCTGTTTGGCACTTATCTTTTTTTAATCTATTTAATAATCTCAAACATTGAAAATATGAAAAATATTATTTATAATAAAATGAAAGAAGGATTTATTAAAACAGAATATGGGAATATTTATTTTAAACATAATAAAGGAAAAAATAAAAAAATAATAATGCTTCATGGATTAGGAAAATCAACAAAATCTTTTGCAAAATTAGTTAATAATATGCAAAATAATATTGATATTTATTTGATTGATTTATTAGGTCATGGGAATTCAAATAAACCAAAAATCAATTATTCTGCAGATATTCAAATTAATATATTAAATAAATTCATTGAAAAAATAAAATATAATGATTTTTATTTATTAGGCCATTCATATGGAGGATTTATTGCATTAAAATATTTAGCAAAGTTTGGGACAAAACAAATAAAAGGATTAATTCTTGAGGATTCTGTAGGATTAAAAGAATATTTTGATTTAATACAATTAGAAAAGAATTTTATAGAAAAACAAGTTAATTATGCATTAAAATTTAAATCAAATAAAAAATTTGTTATAAAAAGTGTTTTACAAAATTTGAAAGATAGTGGTTTAATAAATTTATCTTATATAAATAAACCAACACTTATTTTATGGGGAAAAGAAGACGATGTTATTAAATTAAACTTTGCTAAAAAATTTAAAAGTAAAATTAAAGAAAGTTCAATAAAAATAATTACAAAAGCACAACATAATCCACATTATTCTCATGCAGAACAAGTAAGTAGTATTTTATTAGATTTTATAAGCAAAAACACAAAATCAAATAATATATGATATTAATTATTTAAATCAAATATATTATATAAAAATCAATTCAAATTTTTTATTGTTACGTATTTATTATAAAAAATTATTAGATTTATTTTTCATAAGCTTTTTATTATTTTAATTTTATATAATCTTATTATCAATTTTTAGCAATAGAATATAGTAATAATACATAATTTATTATAAATAATATTCTCGTATCAAAAATAATAGTGATTTTATATTAACTTGTTTATTTAGTGGAGGAAAAGATTCAACATTAGCATTGCATAGAATATATGAATCAAATAGAAAAGTAGATTTATTAATAACAATGAGATCTGAAAATGATTTTAGTTTTATGTTTCATAAACCAAATATAGATTTAACTAAGTTTCAAGCAGAAGCACTTGGTATTAGACAAGTATTTGCAAATACATATGGTAAAAAAGAAGAAGAATTAGATGATTTAGAAGTAGTATTAAAAGAAAATAATGTTACAGAATTAGTAACTGGTGCTGTTGCAAGTCAATACCAAAAAAAACGTATTGATAAATTATGCAAAAAATTAGACATAATACATACTTCTCCAATATGGCATATTGATCCTGTTCAAGAATTAACTGAATTATCTCAAAACTTTAAAGTAATTATTACTCAAATATCTGCAGAAGGATTTGATGAAAGTTTTTTAGGTACTATAATTGATAGTAATATGATTGAAAAACTTTTAAAAATACGTGAAAAATATAAAATAAATTTATTATTTGAAGGTGGTGAAGCAGAGTCTTTTGTATTAGATGCACCATTATTCAAAAAACAAATATTAATTAAAAAATTCTATAAAGAAATTAATGGTATGGTTGGTCAATTTAAAATTGATGAAGTAGTATTAATAGACAAATAAATTTATTAAATAAAACAACTCACATCTAAAAGTAAACAAATTACTAATTAATAAGATATTTTTATTATTTATATTTTCAAGCAAATACAATTATAAAATAAAGAAATAATATTATTGTTTTAAAAAATAATTAATTTTAAAAAGTTTGATAATTAAAATGATATTATGAATAAAAATATATTATCCATAACTTCAAAATATGTATTAAATCCTTTTGAAGAAAATGATGAATTAATAAAAACATTAATTACTAAAAATAAAAAAAAGATAATTAAATTAGATTTAGGAGATCCTAATGTTTATTTTCAAACACCAAAATATATTGTTAATGCATACATCAGTGCATTAAAGAACAATAAAACAACATATTCTAAACCAGGAGGGATTAGTGAATTAATAGATGCTGTTACTAAAAGATATAAATTATTATATAATATTAAATTACAAAATCAAGATATAATAACAACATCAGGTGCTTCAACAGCATTATTCTTCTTAAACAATGCATTAATAAACAAAAATGATTTTGCAGTTCTTTTTAATCCCCATTACCCTTCATATCTTTTTAATCTTAAAATGCATCAAGGAAAACCCATATTTGGTAATTATAATGAAAAAAATAATTGGGATATTGATATAGATAATTTACAAAAAATATTAAAAATACACAAAACAAATAAAACATTAAAACGTATAAAATATTTATTATTAACAAATCCAAATAATCCAACTGGAACTGTTTTAAATAAAAGAATTTTAAAGCAAATTGTTGATATCTCAAATGAATATGATATTTTATTAGTAAGTGATGAGATTTATGATGAAATTATCTACAATAAAGCATCATTTACAAGTATTGGAGAATTAGCAAAAGGAATACCACATATTATACTTAATGGATTATCTAAAAATTTTAGTGGGACTGGATTTAGAATTGGTTTTATTATAATTCCAGAGCAAGATAAAGTATCAAATCAATTAAAGAAAAAATTCAGAGATTATAGTTTAATAGAATTTTCTTTAAATACACCATCGCAATTTGCTGCTGCTGTTGCATTAAATAATCAAAAAGAGCATAAAAAAAGTATTGGAACATTAATTAAAAAAGTAGAAAAAAGAGCAAATCTTGCTTTTGATCTTTTAAATAAAAATGAATTTTTAGATGTAGTAAAACCACAAGGTGCTTTTTATATATTCCCAAAATTTGATTATAAAAAATTAAAATTCAAAAATGATAAAGAATTTACTAACTTATTATTAAAAGAACATGGAATTCAATTGAAAAGGGGTTCTATATTTGGAAAACAATACCATTTTAGACTTGTTTGTTTAGCACCAGAAGAATTATTACAATATTCAATAGATAAAATAAATATATTATTAAATAAATATAAGAAATAATTAAAAAGATTAAATAATAATTAAAATATAAATAGGGGCCTGTGGTCCAACGGTTAAGATGTTAGCCTTACACGCTAGATATCGGAGTTCGACTCTCCGTAGGCCCATTATATTAGGTGAGAAAGTGAATAAACAAAATTTATTAAAAAGAGATGTAGTTGATATTAAATTAAAAAAAGATATGAAAGTTTCTGAATTAATAGAATCAATGAAAAATATGGGTGGTTTTTCAGGCCAGCATATGGTAGATGGAATTAAAATTTTAGATAAAATGATAAATACAAAAGATTGTTATAATTTTCTTTCATTTCCAGCAGATATTGTTTCAACAGGATTAAGAGGATTACTTGCAAGTTCTGTAAAATATTTTGATGCAATAATAACAACTGGTGGAACGCTTGATCATGATATTGCAAGAGCATTTAATGGAAAATATAAAGTAGGATCATTTAATGCTGATGATAAAGAACTTCATAAAATGGGTATTTATAGATTAGGTAATGTTTTTATTGAAAACAAAGAATATGGATTTAAAGTAGAAGACGCATTTGATAAAATAATGAAAAAAATATATACTTCAAAAGATCATAAAAAAGAATATAGTGCAACTGAATTAAGTTTTGAATTTGGTAAGTATATTGAGGATGAAAATTCAATTCTTAGACAAGCATATTTACACAAAGTCCCAATTTTTAATCCAGGAATTTTAGATGGTGCATTTGGAACACAATTAAGTATATTTTCTCAAGATCATGAATTTAAATTAAATTTAATAAAAGATGAACTAGAATTAAGTAATATTATATTTGATCATAAGATAACAGGAAGTTTAATGATTGGTGGAGGAATAAGCAAACATCATGTAATATGGTGGAATCAATTTAAAAAAGGACTTGATTATGCAGTATACATAACAACAGCAACACAATATGATGGTAGTTTATCAGGAGCAAGATTAACAGAAGCAGTTTCATGGGGAAAAATTAAAGAACAGGCAAAATATACAACAATTGATGGGGATGCAACAATCATCTTACCAGTAATGTTTTCTTCATTAAATTTGGTTTAAAACATTTTTATTATTAATGGGATTTAATTGAAAAGAGTTATTGAATATAGACAACTTATACAGATATTGACAATATTTATGATTGTACAATTTCTTGGTTTACTAATTGCAGTAATATTTTATAATACAATTTCTTTATCCTATCTTTCAAGTGTTTCATTTAATAAAAATACTAATTTTGTTGCTCTTGCTTTGTTTTACATTATTTTCATTATTATTTTTTCTGCCTTTATTATAATTATATCTAAAAAAATCAAAACAAGTAAATTTAATAAATTTAAATCAACTAAAATCCTATATTTAGTTGAAGCATATATTTTATTTATATCAACTTTTTTTATATTCTGGTTATTAAGTAGATTAATAACAAATTCAACATTATTTCATTTATTTGGAAATAACATTACAACAAGTATTATTATTGCTGCATTATTGTCCTCTGGTTTAATAATTGCAAAAAACAAATGGCAAAAATTAAGGAATATTGCTGCAATATTAGCAAGCATTGGTGTTGGTGCTTTGATTGGATTAAGTTTTCCTTTTTATTTTGCATTCATTTTCATGGGTTTTCTAGCTATTTATGATTTCATTGCAGTATTTATTACAAAACATATGATTACAATGGCAAAAGCAGTTTCAGAGAAAAATCTTAGTTTTCTTATTGGAATCAATGAAATAGAAGTAATGAATAAATCAAATTTTAATAAACAAGAATTAGAAGAATACAATAAAGAAAAAAAACATTTAGATCAAACAAATATAAAGAATTTAATAGATGATGATACAATTCCTGTTTCAGCAAAAGTTGAATTAGGAACTGGTGATTTAGCAATTCCCTTAATGGTTGCTATTGCAGCATTACCTAATATTAAAATGAGCTTTTTTATTATTTTTGGATCTATATTTGGTTTAATACTCACAATGCTCATATTAAAAAAATATTCAAGAGCATTACCAGCAATTCCACCATTATTATTTGGGATCTGTGTTTCATTATTAATATATTTCCTTTTGTTCAATACATTTTAATAATATTATAAATATAAATTATTTAATTAATAAAAAAACAAATATTAAATAGATAAAGTTATTAAATAAATAAAATAATTATTAAATATAATTTTAGATAATAAATATGTATTTTTATTTAGTATCTTTTTGGTGAGACTATGAAATTTTTAATTAGTGGAAATATTAAGAAAAAATTAAAATTTAAAATGGAAATAATTGCAAATAATGAATCATATGCAAAGGAATTACTATATATAAAACTTGGGAGTAAACAAAAACTTAAAAAAACAAGTATAAATATAGATGAAATAAAAAAGATGGATTAATGTCAGATAATAATACAAATAATGGAATGGATATTAATGGATTAATTGAAAAAAGTAAATCAAAAGAACAACTTGAATATTTATATGGTATTTATGAAAACCAATATAAAGAAATAAGCAGTAATATTGACAAACATACTAAAATAATACAAGAATTATTAAATTCAACAAGAATATTGGAAAATAATGAATTAATAAAAAACAATAATTTAATTGTAAATATTGGTAATAGTATATATTCAAATGTTAAAATTGAAAAATTTGATGATGTATTGGTAAATGTTGGATCAAATTATATTATAGAAAAAAATATAGAAGAAGCAAAAAAAATCATTGATAAAAAAATAAAAATATTTGAAACAGAAATCGAAAATTTAAATAAAAATAGAAGTGATACTAGATCTATTTTATTTAAAATTTCATATAATTTATCCATGCATAGTGAACAACAAAAAGAGTAAACAACTAAATAATAAACAAAATTATTAATACCTAATTCTTCTAAAAATTGTTTTATTATAATTAATATGATTTTATGTTTGATAGTCTTAAAAATAAAATTTCAGATGCAATAAAAGGATTTGCAAAAAAAGAAAAAGAAGAAATAAAACAACAAAATGAAGAAATAACTGAAAATAATAATGAATATCAAAAACAAGAAGAAGAAATAGAAAACCAAGAACAAGATAAAAAAGATAAATATATTAAAAAGATAAATAATGAAGACAAGAAACAAAATAAAAAAGAACAAAATTTTAAAATAGGTTTATCAATAAACACAAAAATAAAAAAAGTATTTTTAAATTCAATAAAATTAAATGAATCAGATATAACTCAATTTTTAGAGACTTTAAAAATATCTTTATTACAATCAGATATTTCTTTTTCAACAACTGATCAATTTCTTGAAAGTTTAAATATTAAATTAAAAGAAAGTAAATTTAATTCAAAAGAAATTGATAAACAAATAATAGAATATGTAAAAATTTCTTTAATGGAAATTCTTAATAAAAATGAAAAGAATCATATTGATCTTTGGAAATTTATAGAAGAAAAAATAAGAATAAAAGAAATACCAATAAAAATATTGTTTATAGGCCCAAATGGAACTGGGAAAACAACAACAATTGCTAAGATTGCAAATACTTTAAAGCAAAAGCATGTAACAAGTGTATTATCAGCAAGTGATACATTTAGAGCTGCTGCAATTGAACAAACAGAATATCATGCAAATAAAGTTGGTATACCAGTAATAAAGAGTAAATATGGTGCTGATCCTGCTAGTGTTGCGTTTGATGCAATTAATTATGCAAAAGCACATAGTATTAATGTTGTATTAATTGATAGTGCTGGAAGACAAGAAACAAATACAAATCTTATCAATGAAATGATGAAAATGGTAAGAATAACAAAACCAGATTTAACAATATTTGTTGGGGAAAGTATATCTGGTAATATAATATCAGAGCAAATTAATGAATTTTCTAAATTCATAAAAATAAATGGGATTATTTTAACAAAACTCGATTGTGATGCAAAAGGTGGAAATACAATATCAATTGCACATGATACTGATATACCAATATTATTTATTGGGACTGGAGAATCTTATGATGCATTAATTAATTTTGATCCTAAATCAATAGTTGATTTTATTTTACCAAATAATTAATTTAATAAATTATTCAATACTTAATTTATTCTATTTAGTACTTACAAGAAGAAATAGTATTGCTAATATATTATAAATCAATAAAATATTAAAAAAAATAATTATCCTAATTACTGATAATAAATACTTAAAATTTTAATTTATTAGATTCATTATTTAAAATCTAATTATTTATAAAATTAAGATGCTGTTAAATTTATATTTATATTAGCTCCATGACTTCCAATAATTCTTAATACATATGTTTGATTCTTTATTAAGGATATTGATAACAAACTATTTCCAATATGTATTTTTGAATCAAATGAAAAAGTTTTAGATTGATTTGCAGGTAATGTATAACCTATTGCAGACCATTTTGAATAATCATCATAATTTGATCTATTAAGATTAAATATGTGTGAATTAGATCTAATATTTAATGCATTTGTTGATAATACATTAGAATTTTCAGTATTTTCAATACCATTACCTTTATTATTATTTGGTATGCTAATTTGTGATCTTACTTGATTATCATTCATAACTGGTAGTGAAATAGACCCATTTGATGAAATAATGAAATTTAATATATTATGATAATTATGATTAAATTGTGTTACATTATTTAACATATTTTTAAAATTAGACATATTGAAATTACGCATATCACCAATAAGAGATAAATTCATTTTATTTGAAAGTAATCCCATTATTTTTCCTTTATCTGATTTGTTTAAATTAGATACATAATTTTCTAGATTTGATGTTAGTTTTGTTAAATTCCAATTTTTATTAGATGCTTTCAAACCTCTTAATACTTTTAAAATATGAGTTCCAGTTTTATTTAAGTGTAATAGAGGTAAAGTATTATTTGAACCAAGAATTAATGGTCTAATACTATTTATCATATCACTAAAACTTTTATTATTTACTAACCTAGTAACATTGTTTACTAAATTATTTAAGTTTGTTTTGTTTTCCATACTTTTTATTGTTTTATT
>CAZRZO010000006.1:0-8147 GCA_964604635.1 Microcaldota archaeon
CTAATTTTCAAATATATAATACAACATTAAGTGGTTATCAAATTGCACAAATGTACCTTAATAATATTGTTCCTCAAAAGCATGGAGTAAATATAGCAAAAACCTTTTATCAAACATTCTATCCTTTAAGTGGTGGATTGAATTTATCTTATGAAAGTAGAACATTAAATGTTAATATTAATTTTACTACTAAATATCCTGATAATAATGCTCAATTATATGGAATTCCAGGAAATTCACTAGCAATATGTACAAATTATAATATGCTTCATAGAACTTGTGATGTTGAATTTACACATTTTAAATAACATATTTTGTAATTAATAATTTGATTAAACAATACTTTTTCTATAAAGAATTATTATCATATTAAGATTATTAATTTTATTTTAATTAAATTTTTATCTATTATTTTAATTAATGTTTTATATTCTTTTTTAAAATTTATACTGTAAAATAGTATAAATTAGTATTAATAAAGTATTATTTGGATCTTTTTAATACTTTATATTTTTATTTAATGTTTGGAATATATTTTTTAATTATATGAATATTTTACATTTTTTTGTTAAAAAGGAAATAATATGTGTTATTTAAGTTTTAAATTTCACACTAAACAATACTTATTAATAATTGTTTTTATTACGAAATATACTATTAAAATTTTTATTTCTATTTTCTTAATTAATTAATCAAAAATATTAAAAAGATAATAGTCTAAATTAATTAATAAAAGGAATATTTAAATATTCTTTTTTATAAAATTATTATTTATAAATTTATACTTAAAAAAGCAAATATATTATATAAAAATCAATAGGTGAATGGAATGTCAGAAAATAAATTAGAAATCAAAGATAAAAATGAAAAAAATAATACAAACGAAGAAAATGTAGTTTATGTTGGTAAAAAGCCTGCAATGAATTATGTATTAGCAGTTGTTACCCAATTTAATAATGGAATGAAGGAAGTAACAATAAAAGCAAGAGGTAATGCTATTTCAAGAGCAGTTGATGTAAAAGAGATTGTTATTAATAGATTTTTAACAGATATAAAAGAATCTACAATAAAAACATCTTCAGAAGAACTTACTAATGAGGATGGTACAACATCAAAAGTTAGTGCAATACAAATAATTCTTGGAAAACCTATTTAATTATTTATTTTTTATTATTTTTTTTTAAAAAAGTTTATATTTTAAGGTGTATATACTCAATAGGATATTAGATTATATGTTAAGAACTTATTTTATTGGAAAATTAACTGATTCCTTAAATAATAAAGAAGTTATATTAGCTGGCTGGGTTCATGAAGTAAGAGAACTTGGAAATATTACTTTTCTTATTTTAAGAGATAAAACAGGACTTATCCAAATAATTGGTAAAATAGATATTACTGATAAATCTATAATACAACAAATGCATGTTCCAAAAGAAAGTGTTATTCAGGTCAAAGGTATTTTAAAGATAAATAAACAAGCAAAAAGAGGATTTGAAATAATTCCAATTGAAATAATTAATTTAAATCCAATTTCATCAAAAATTCCTTTTGAGGTAACTGGAAAAGTTGATGCTGAATTAGATACTTTATTAGATTTTAGATATATTGACTTAAGAAGGCTCAAAACAACTGCTGTTTTTAATATTCAATCAACTATTTTAAATTCATTTAGGACTTCATTAATTGCAAAAAATTTTCAAGAAATACGAACTCCTTGTATTGTTAAAGAAGCAACAGAAGGTGGTGCTGATCTTTTTAATATTAAATATTTTGAAAGACAAGCATATCTTGCACAATCTCCTCAATTATATAAACAATTAGCAGTAATTGGTGGATTAGATAAAATATTTGTTATATCTTCAGTATTTAGAGCTGAAAAATCAAATACAACTTTTCATTTATCTGAAATAACTCAAATGGATATTGAGATGGGGTTTGCAGATTATAATGATGTAATTAATATATTAAGCCAAGTATTTTTGGATATATTAAAAGATATAAAAAATAAAAATATAAGAGACCAAAAAATTTTAGATCTAAAATTAAATATACCAAAAATAAATATAATAACTTATTCTGAAATGCTAAAAAAATTCAATTCAAATGATATACCTATGACTTTTGGGGACGATTTAAATAGAAACTTAGAAAATGAAGTTTATAGACTATTTGGAGAAGCTGTGATTATTAAAGACTTTCCATCTAAAATAAGGGCTTTTTATTCAATGCCAAATAACCAAAATCCAGAAATTTGTAATAGTTTTGATTTAATATATAGAGGTCTTGAAATTTCAAGTGGTGCTCAACGTATTCATGACAAAAATCTTTTAATACAAGTACTTAAAAATAGAAAAATAAATGTAAATAATTTTAATTTTTATATTAATGCAATGGCTTGTGGTGCACCACCCCATAGTGGATGGAGTATTGGTTTAGAAAGATTAACTATGCAAATTGCAAATCTAGATAATATTAGGAAATGTTCATTATTTCCAAGAGATAGAAAGAGATTAACTCTTTAAAAAGAAAAGTTATTAATAAAATATAATAAATAAAAAGTGTAAATATGAAAGAAATAAATTCAATATATATTGTAGATAATTTATTTAGTAGTAAAAAGAATGAAATAGTTAAAATTAATTCTAATAAAATTAAAAATTTAAAATTATATAATAAATTTCATGAGTTATTAAAACAAAAACAAATAAATGTAATAACACATATGAAAGATTTTGATGGGATTGGAAGCGCAGCATTATTAGTAAGAAATTATAAAAAACAAATAAATAATATTTTTTTCACAGGTTATAAAAAAAGTGAAATATTAAATTTAAAAAATAAAGTACATAAATTTAAAAACAATATTATTATTATTGATGATATTGGTGTTAGTAAAAGATTGGCAAGTTCTATCTTAAAAATATTAATAGATCTGAAAAAAAATAAAAATATTATTATTTGGCTAGATCATCATGAATGGGATTATAATTCACTGCAAAAAATATCAAAAAAAATTGATTTTTTAATTTGTAATGAGAATAAAATAAATTGTGCTGCTGAACTTATTTATTTATTATTATGTAATAAAGATAAATATTCAGATAAATTAATAGATTTAATACATATTGGTGATTTTAATCTAAAAACAACACCTATTAAATTTGAAATATCAGAAAAAATGAGTTTTGTAATATCTAATATATGTTCTAATAAAGATAAAGACAATAATTTAAAAAAACTAGTATATTATATTTCAAATAAAGAATTAGAAAATAAATTTATTAATAAGTTTTATAAAAATTATTTAAAAGAAGCAAAATTTAATTTAAAATTACTTGATAAAAATATTTCAGTATTAAATATTAAAAAATATAAATTTGCAATTGGATTTAGTAAAAATCTTCAAAATTCATTTGCTTGTAGTTATATATCAAATAAAACAAATTCAGATATATCTATTTTTTATAATTCTTCAACAAGTACTTTCCATTTAAGAAGCAAAAAATTAGAATGTTTATCAATTGCAAAAAAAATGCAAGGTGGTGGACATCCTTATGCAGCAGCATTTGAAAGTAATAAAATTGATTTAAATAAAAAAAATCAGATTAATAAAACAGTAGAGAACTTACGAAAGATAATTGAAAATATTTATTAAATTCTGAAAGGAATTGATATATTAATTATTATCAGAAATAATTTTGTAAACTTTATTCATTATTTCTTCTGCCATTTTATTTCCAGTAACAATATCTGTTAAAATTATTTTATTTACATTTGTTCTACTAATTTTTGGAATATTTTCTTCTTCATTTACTCTTGCAATTACTTTTAAATTAGGATTCATTGATTTTGCAGTTACAATTGTTAAAATATTTTCAAGATCAATATAACCATAAACAATTAAAAATCTTGCTTTATCAATTCTAGCTAACTCAAAAACTTCTTTTGAATTAATTTTTCCTGCTATAAATAATCGTTTTTCTTCATATAATTCTGTTAATTCTTCAGATGTATCTGCAATTACAACATAATCTTTTTTTAATTTGTCTAATATATTAAGTAATTCAATTGCATCTTTATTATAAGGTACAACAATTATATGATTTCTAAGTTTTTTAACTTTTAAAATCATTAATTTTCTTTTTAAATCAACATTTTTTAAGAATTCAAAAAACCAAGTTGCTAAAACAACTGTTAATCCTCCGAAGATTACCATATCAATTGCAGTTGCAATAAGTATATAAGGCGTTTCAAAGAATTTTGTTGGTAATTCATAAATAATATTAAGAGATGTTAAGATATTCCATATAATTGCAGTTAATGGACTAAGTCCTGAATAAATTGAAAGTAATAAAGAGATTGCAAATAATAACATCAAAAAATAAAAAATAATATTTAATTTAATAAGTTTTAATACCATTGCACCACTTGATTTTTTTATTTCAAATTATAATATATCTATTAATTTATTTGCTATTTCAGTACCAGCAATTTCTTCAGGAATAATATGTTTTCCTTCTGATATTTCTTCTATTCTTTTAATACTTGTATTGTCTGTTGCTCTTGAAATTATTTTAATATTCTTATTCAAATCTTTTGCAGTTATTAATCCTAATAAATTATAATAATCATTTTTAGTTCCAAATACAATATATTTTGCATTATCTATAGCAGCATTAAGTAATATTTTTTTTAATGTAAAATCCCCATAAACTGTTAAATATTTTAAATCATTAAGCATTTCAATTTTTACTGGATCTTTATCAATTATAACAAATGGTATATTTCTTTGTTTTAATTCACTTGATAATTCTTCCCCTAACATTGAAAATCCACATATAATAACATGCTTTTTAAGTTTTTTAATATTAAATAAATTTAATTTCGATTTAATATTAATATTAGAGAATATGTTAAGAAAACTTGCTAATATAAAACCAATTATTACTATTTTTGTTATTCCATCAAGTATAAATATTGAAAATAATTCAAAAAAATTAATACTTAAAATGTTTTGAAGTGCAATAATTCCAATACTAGGATCAACTGCATCAAACATTGCGGAGAGTACAATATATCCTGCAGAATATATACTATGTGATAATGTAATAAATTTATAAAAAGAAATTAAAAAAATAACTAATGTAAATAACAGAAAAAATAAAATTAAATTAAATGTTATGCTTATTTGATGATGTTGTTCTATTCTAACCACTATCTCAACCAATCAATTGTCTTTTAAGATTTCTTCTATAACTTCTTTACCTGCTATTTTTTGAGGTAGTATAACATAATCTGCTCCTGCTTCAATAAATTTTTCTTTTAATATAATATCATTTGTTCTTGTTGCAATAAAAATATTTTTATTTAAATCTCTTGCAGTTAATATTGCAAATAAATTTTTTGCTTCATCATCCATAACAATTGCTATTGCTTTTGCTACTCGTATATTTGCATCCTTTAATGTTTTTGATTTTGTTGCATCTTCTCCTATAAAACTATATTCAGAATTTTTAAGTTTTTCTATTTTATTCTTATCTATTTCAATTATAATAAAAGGAATTCTATATTCTTTTAAAACATCTACAATTTTTTCGCCAACAAGTCCATATCCACATATAATTACATGATCTTTTAATTCTGATAATTTTGTTTTCATTATATCATTTATTTATTATTTATAATTTTCATTATTTAAAATAAATTATTTAATTAAGTGGTGGACCGTAGCCCCCTTTTTGTTTTAAACAGCATTCGACTAAGCGGCTAAATGCCTTGCATAATCATTGTATTTTATCCATTCGTTTCATCCATCATAATATTACTCGTGGCGTCATTGTTTTATATTACTTTGGTATCGTTTCTGTTCTGGATTTAAGCCTTAAGCTTTATATACTCTTATGAGAGGAGCTTCCTCCTTTCGGTAAGCTGTCCATCCACCACCTAATATAATATATTTTAATATAAAATTTAATAAATTATATTAAAAATAGATCAAACTAAAAAAAAGTTTATATATAATAAAAATTAATATTAAATAATATAATTTAAAATTTATTAGATATACAAAGTTAAGTTAATTATAAAAGATATTAAAAATCTTGATAAGATAATAAAATTAAAAATACTCATATTTTCATGTATTCTTTTTTTAAATCACAATATTCCTTCCAATTTTTTTTAATTCTATCTTTATGTTTCTCTGTGATTTTTTTTATAATTTTTCCTGGAACACCTAATATAATACTTTCATTAGGAATTTTTGAATGTTCAGTAATTACACTTCCTGCTCCAATAATACACCAATCGCCTATTTTAACATCTTTAAGTATTATTGCACCCATACCTATTAAACAATTATTCCCTATTTTACACCCATGAATTATTGCATTATGACCTATAGTAACATTATTACCAACAATAGTTGGATAATTTGCTGCACTATGCATTACTGAATTATCTTGAATATTTGAATTTTTTCCTATTTTTATATAACCTATATCTCCTCTAACTACAGCACCATTCCAAACACTTGAATTTTTTCCTATTTCTATGTTCCCTATTAATTCTGCAGTATTTGCTATGTATGCTGTTTTATTAACTTTTGGAGATTTATTGCGAAAACTCATAATCATTTATACACCACATATTATTCAAAGTTATTAAAGTATCTATAATATTTAAATTATTTTATCAAATATATTAAAACAATTAAAATTAAATTATTTTTTATAAATTATAACTAATAATTTTATAAGTTATTTGAAAAATTCTAGCAATAATATAGATTATACAAAAAATAGAGTTATAAAAACTAATTTTGTTCTCTAATCAATAAAATCTAATAATATTTTAGAAATACTAAATAATTTCTAGAATATTATAATATTAATAATAAATATAAAATAAATTGCAAAATTATATCATTCTCTATATTTTCATTATTTTTATTATTACAAAACTAAAATACAATTCTATTATTTAATTTAATATTTTTATTTATTTTAGTTTTATTAAAACAATAAAATTAATATTTAATAAAATCTTAGTTATTTTTAATAGATAAGAGGATAAAAAAATAATATTTTAGATCTAATCAATAAAATCTAATAATATTTTAGAAATACTAAGTGATTTTTAGAATACAAATAAATTAATAAAATTTATAAATATATATAATTATTGTTCCATATTTATGGAATTCTCTCTTTTTACTTTTTTTTAAAATAAAAGTTAAAAATATCTTATTATTTCTTTAATTTTTTTAAATACCTCTTTTTCGGAACGAAATATACATCTAATAAATTTGTTTGTTTCATAAAAATGGAATTTAGTAGGTTTCAGTTAAACAAGTAGTATTAAACAAGAAAGTAATATAAAAACATTGAAATTATACCCAATAAGGATATTGTTCCATAATTATGAAATATTAGTGTGTTTTTATTTTTTAGAAAATAAAAGTCAAAAAATAAAATAAATTCCATAAAGATGGAATTTCAAATAAATTCAATATGTATTGATAAATTGCTGTTAAATAGATATAAATTAGTATTATATTGTAAAAAAAGCTTAAAATATCGACGAAAAAATTAATAGCAACAAAAAATGTATGATATTGCAACAGAAAAATAATTAGTAATGTTATTTGTTAGTAAAATAAAAAAAGTCTTATAAACTACAAATTTGCAAATATTCTAAATCAATTTGAGATTTTCTAACATTATTTTAGTTTTTATGAACCTATTAAATTAATTTTTAAATTTAAAAATCTAATTATGATTTAAATATAATATTTTAATAAAATCATCCATTAAAATATTTTAGAAATCAAATTTTTTATTTTTCTTAAAAATTTTATAAACAATAATCTGTTCAATAAAATTTATTTTTAAAATGCCTTTGTTTGGTAAAATACTTTATTCACCATTTATTATTGATTTAAATAACCAAATTTTTATTATTTGTGACTTTAAAACGAAACGTTTATTAAATTGTTATAACTATTTAAAACTTGTTTTATAAAATAAAAATATTGGCTTTTTAATGGATAATAATCAAATACCAAATACTGAAAAAGATAGCAATATAAAATTGGATTTAAATGAACAACAGAATATAAATAATCAGAATCAGGAAACAACTAATGA
>CAZRZO010000006.1:8247-39351 GCA_964604635.1 Microcaldota archaeon
CAATCAACTGATCAAACAAAAGACAATACTATTAATTCTAATTCAGAAGAACAACATAATACAAATAATCAGAATCAGGAAATATTTAAAAAAATAATATATAAAAAAAATTTACCTATTAAGCCTATAATTGGAATTATAGCTGCTATTTTAATTATAATTTTAGTTTATTCTTTTATTGGAAAACCAATTACTAATTCAGTTAATACAACAACAATCTCAAATGTGGTATCAACAACAATACCAATAACAGCAAAAAAAATAGAATTTCAGCAAATTAATAGTTGTAGAATAATAAATAAACCTGGAAAATACATTATAACTAATTCAATAAGAACGATTAATGAAAACGAATCTTGTATTAATATAAATTCAAATAATGTTACTATTTCTTGTAATAATTTAAATATTATAGGATCAGGACCTTTTATTAATAATCCTCCATTTACTTATGGTATTAGTATTACTAATAAAACAAATATAACAATATCTAAATGTAATATAAAATCTTTTTCATATGGTATTTTTTCTAATAATTCCAAAAGAATTTCAATACTATATAATAATATTTCAAATAATTTTATTTCTAATCTTGCTTTAATAAATTCTCATAATATTAAAATATTAAATAATAGTTTTTTAAAGTCAGAAACAAGTAAAGGTGCTATTTATTTAGCTAACAATTCTTCAGATATATTATTAGAAAATAATTTTATTTTATATAATGCCTTTTTAGGAATAAATGTAAGTTCTTCAAAAAATCAGTTTATTAATAATTATATTAATAATACACCATTATCTTTTTATTGTAGTTTAAATAATAGTTTTCCAATTAGTAGTACAGCAAAACAGGGTTTATGTTATAATAATGCTAATTGTGGTTTTGTAAGTTGTAAAGGATTTAATACTATATCTAATTTATCCTCTATTAATTTAAGTAATAAGATGAATGTTAAAAATGAAATAAATGAATGTGGTAGTATTAATAAACAAGGTGTTTATACACTAAATAGTAATATTGATATTAGTAATTTTGTTAATATTTCAAATCCTCTTGTTAATTCATCCCAATTAAGATGTATTAATATAAATTCAAATAATGTCACAATTAATTGTAATAATTTTAGTATTTCAAATTCACCTATTGGAATATATGCAAATAATAGAAATAACGTTTCTTTAAAAAACTGCAAAATTAAAAAATCAAATATTGCTATAGATTTTAAAAATATCATATCTGGACATTTAACAAATATTAATATTAGTTATTCTAATATGTCTTTTAATCTTGATAATTCTTATAGTATTTTTATGTCTAATCTAAATTTAGTTCATAATACTTATGGTATTTATTTATTAAATTCACGTGCTATTTCAATAAATAAATTTAATTTATCTAATAATAGTTATGGACTTTATCTTAACAAATCTTTTGGTAATATTTTTACTAATGGTACAATTTTTAATAATTCAAAAGTTGATGTATATGCTATTAACGGAGCAAATAAAACAAATGCAAATTTAATGCAATTTGTTAAATGCGGAATAACAGATGCTAATTGGGCAACATGTAATCTTCATTTATCTGTATCACTTGCTTATTTTCCAATAAATAGCTGTGAAACAATATCTCATTCAGGAAATTATTCTTTAATAAATAATATTGTTACTTCTAAATCAAATTGTATTAATATTAATACAGATAATGTAAAATTAAGTTGTTCAAAATATTCAATAATGGGTCCTACTAATTTGTTAGGTTCTGCAATATCAATTAATAATAAAACAAATGTTTCAATAAATTCTTGTAACATAAATGGATTTAATACTGGTATTAATGTTAAAAATTCTTCACAAATAAGTTTAAAGAATATATCAATAAAAAGTTCATTATTTGGAATTTTATTAAATAATATAAATGACTCATATATTATAAAAAATAAAATTAGTGGTGGATCAAATACAAGTATTTTATTAAACAATGTAATAAATTCTAGTATTATTAATAACAATGTATCTTATGGATTGTCAAAAAATATTGGTATATTTATTGAAAATTCTACAAATAATATTATTAAAGGTAATATAGGATTTAACAATAATATAGGTATCTACTTAGAGTCAAAATCAAATAATAATTATATTGAAAATAATATTATGGAATCAGATCAATATACTGATTATTTATGTAGTTCAAATAATAGTGGTTTAACTAATGAAATCAATGGAATAAATTATGGGAATATAAAAATTAATTGCCATTGGCTTGTTGCTTTATCACAATTAAATCCTAATATAAATTGTCCTTTCGTATCTTCTGCTTCTTCATATTCTCTATCTCATGATTTTGTTTATCCTTATGGAAGTATATGTTATCAAATAACTAAATCAAATGATTCAACAATTAATTGTAATGGGCATACAATCATTGCAACAAAAGGTGGAATTTTTGCAAATTTAAAAAATGCATCTAATATTATAATTAAAAATTGTTATTTAAAAGGATTTACAACTCCAATATCTGCTCAAAATTCAAGCGTAAAAGTAATTAATAATACTTTCTTTGAAAATAAATCAAATATTAGTGCAATTAATATTTCTTTATCTAGTCATACTGAAATAAATAAAAATAATATTTCAGGATATTTTATAGGTATATTATTCACAAAAAATTTAAATAGTTTTATTGAAAATAATAAAATTAATGCAGTATACCCTTATATTGTTAATAGATCAGTAGATATAAAAATTACAAATAATACATCAAATAATCAGAGTTTAATTGGATTCCAATTATTAAATTCAACATCTAGTTTTTTTAAAAATAACAGCTTTTTTGGAATAGTAGGTATTTCTTGTCTATTTAAATCTCAAAATAGTAGTAGTAATTTAGATTTAGGAGATAATAAATGTTCAATAAATGACAATTGTTCATGGATAGTAAAATCTTCAGTAAATTGTAATTAATTTTTATACTATTTGTTACTAATTAGGGAGTAAATGTTATTCAAAGAATTAATAGAATATTATGATAAAATTGAAAAAGTTAGTTCTAGATTAGCAATGATAGATATTTTAGCTGATTTATTTAAAAAACTTGATATTAATGAAATTGCAAAAACAATTTATATTTCACGAGGTATTTTAGCACCTTCTTTTATGAATTTGAAATTAGGTATTGCAGATAAAATAATAGAAGAAGCAATAATATTATCAGTAAATATAAAAAAAGAAGTAATAGAAAATACTTATGCAAAACTAGGTGATCTTGGTTTAGCTGCTAAACAAATATTAGAAGAAAATACAAAAACAAAACAAATAATTATAAATTCAAAAGAGTATTCTATTTTGGATGTTTATGAATTAATGATGAAAATATCCTCAACAGTAGGACACGGAAGTAAAAGTATAAAAATAAAATTACTTTCTAATTTTTTTTCCTTGTCAACACCTTCAGAAGCTAAATATATAATTAGATTTGCATTAGGTCAGTTAAGGCTTGGATTTGGAGATTATACAATATTAGAAGCATTATCATTAGTTTCAACAAATAATAGAAAATTTAAACAAGAATTAGAACAGGCTTATAATATTTGCAATGATCTGGGGTATATTGGTGAACTATTATTTAGTGGTGGTGTTGTTGCTATTAAAAATATAAAAGTTACTTTATTTAAACCAATAAGACCTGCATTGGCTGAAAGAGCAATAACAACTCATCAAATTGTTGAAAAAATGGGAAAAATATATGCTGTTGAACAAAAATATGATGGATTTAGATGTCAAATACATAAAAAAAATAATACAGTTAAAATTTTTTCAAGAAATCTTGATGAAACAACACATATGTTTCCAGATATTGTAAAAGAAGTAATTAATTCAATAAAAGAAGAAGAAATAATATTTGAAGGTGAAGCAATTGCATTTAATGAAGCAACCCATGAATTTTTACCTTTTCAAGAAACAATACAAAGAAAAAGGATTTATGATATTGAAAATAAAATAAAAGAAATTCCATTGCATTTATTTGCTTTTGATCTTTTATATCTTAATAAAAAAAGTTATTTAAATATTAAATATGAAAAAAGGCAAAAAAAATTAAAAGAAATTTTAAAGAATTCTGAATTTATATCACCAGCAAAAAGGATTATTAGCAAATCAGAAGAAGATTTAGAAAAATTCTTTCAGGAATCTATTGAACAAGGATTAGAAGGAATTGTTGCAAAAAGCTTAAACTCTAATTATATTGCAGGAGCAAGAAAATTTTCTTGGATTAAAATGAAAAGAAGTTATAGGGGTGAATTATCTGATTCTTTAGATCTTGTAATTATTGGATATTTTCTTGGAAAGGGAAGTAGAGCAGTATTTGGATTTGGTGGATTATTATGTGCTGTGTATAATAAAAAGAAAGATATATTTGAATCAGTATCAAAATTAGGTACTGGTTTTAGTCAAGAACAAATGATTGAATTTAAAAAATTATTAAATAAAATAAAATTAAAAACTAAACCAGTAAGAGTTAATTCAATTATAGAACCTGATTTTTGGGTTGAACCAAAATATATTGTTGTTGTAAGATCTGATGAAATAACTAAATCCCCAACACATACATGTGGAAAAGAAAATAATATTGGTTATGCATTAAGATTTCCAAGATTAATTTCAAAGAATGAAACAATAAGAAAAGATAAAAGTGCTGAAGATGCAACAACAACAAAAGAAATAATTGAAATGTTTAATAATCAAAAATATAGTAAAATAGAAGATAATTAATTATTCAATAACTAATTTCTGAAACCAACTCTCACACTATCTTGACAAATTCCTTTATTATTTATCAATGCTCTAACTTGAACAGGTACTATTGAATTAATGGATTTTAAAGGATACTGATTTATACTATATATTTTATTTTTAATAATTGCCCGTTGAGAAATTTGTGAAGAATATGGTTTAAAAACTAATATTGGTTGTATTTTTATAACAGTAACAGAAGATAATTTTAATAATTTTATTGCATTGTAGTTATAACTATTAAATTTTGAAAAAAGAAATTGTTGAAAATTATAAGCATTAATATTTAATAATAATATATCATAAGTAGTATTATCAATTGTACTAAAACTAATATTATCTGTTAAATTTAGTTTATTTAAAATATTCTCCAATATCTGTGAAGTATTATTTATATCTGTAATATTTTTATTACTATTGTTAATCTTTGATTGGTTGAATTTATTTAAAGATAAAATTAAATTATTACTATAATTTACAATAATTGCATTTGATTCATTTATTGCAAATACACCATTACAATTAATTAATGAAGAATTTGATTTATTAGCAGATGTGTGTTGAACATTATTATTAGTTCCTCCAACTCCTATATAAGAACTTAGAAATATCAAAAAAACAAATATACTTCCAATAACTAATGTAATCTTATTTTTATCCATCTTATCATTTTAAATTTAGATTATATTATTAAAATTAATAAATTAATATTTATTTTATAGTAATTTTATGATTTAAATTATTAATTCAATATTAAAATAAATTAAGGTTTTAATTTTTATATAATTTTATATTATATGTTTTATAATAATGTATTATTTTATAATAATGTATTATAATGTATTGATAATTGTAATGATAATATGGACTTAAATATTAATAGAATAATAAAAAAATACACAATAAAAAATGCAAAAGAATATAAAAAAGCTGATGCAATTAGTGTTTTAAATAAAGTTATTTCTATAATTAAAATAAATAAATTAGATTATGATTTTTTTATTCTTAAAAAAGAAGTTAATAAAACAGTAGAAGCTATGAATAAATTAGATAGAAATGAAATTGAAAAAGAGTATATTGAATATAATAAAGAATTTAAAGAAGAATATGAAAAAAAAGCAAAACAGAGTGTACCAAAGTTTATTTTAGAAGGTGCTATTGAAAATAATTTTGCTACACGTTTTCCACCAGAACCAAATGGTTATTTACATTTAGGACATGCAAAACAAATTTTTTTAGAGCAAGAGTTTATTAAAATTTATAAAGGTAAATTTTTTTTATTTTTTGATGATACTAATCCTGAAAAAGAAAAACAAGAATATATTGATAATATAAAAAAAGACTTAAAATGGCTTGGGATTAAATTTGATAGAGAATATTATGCTAGCGATTTTATTAATGAAATTTATACATTTGCAAGACAATTAATAAAAAATAAAAAAGCATATGCTTGTACTTGCAAATTAGATATAATAAAATATAATAGATTTAATGGAATTGAATGTGAACATAGAAAAAATGAGATTAAATTTAATTTAGAGATATTTGAAGATATGTTAAAAGGAAAATACAATGAAGGTGAATGTATTATAAGATTTAGTGGTGATCTAAAAAGTCAAAATACAACATTAAGAGATCCCACATTATTAAGAATTAAAAAATTCCCACATTATAGACAAAAAAATAAATATATTGTATGGCCAACTTATGATTTAAATACGCCTGTATTAGATTCTATTAATGGCGTAACAGATACAATACGTGGAAAAGAATATGAATTAAGAGATGAATTATATAAAAAAATATTAAAAGCATTAAATCTAAGAGTTCCACGAACTCATTTAGAATCAAGACTTACTATTAAAAATAATACAACATCAAAAAGAGAACTAAATGCATTAATTAATGAAAAATTAATATTAAGTTACTCTGATCCTAGATTAGTTACTATTGCGGGTTTAAGAAGTAGAGGTATACAACCAGAAGCAATAAAAAATTTTTCATTAAGATTTGGAATGAGTAAAACAGATAGTATAGTAGATATATCTTTATTATTAGATGAAAATAAAAAATTAATAGATTCTTATGCGAAAAGATTGTTTTTTGTTGCAAATCCAATTAAATTAATAATAAATAATTTTAATTCTAATGAGATAAAATTAAAAATAAAACTTCATCCAAATAGAAATTTAGGATTTAGAGAGATTGAAATTAAAGATAATATTTTTTATATAAGTAAAAATGATGCTTTAAAATTAAAAACAAATGAAATAATATATTTAAAAGACTTTCATAATATTATTGTAAAGCAAATTAATAAAAATGAAATTTATGCAGATTTAATAGACAATAATAAGAATAGAAAATATAAAACAATACAATGGGTATCAAATAATAATTATATTAATATAAATGTTATTATTCCTAAAGATTTATTAAAAAATAATAAGTTTAATAGTGAAAGTTTAGAGATAGAAAATGGATTTGCAGAAAAATATATTTTAAAATTAAATAAAAAAAATATTGTCCAATTTGAAAGATTTGGATTTTGTATATTAAATAATAATGATAATAATAAATTTGAATTTATTTTCATCTCAAATTAATTGATTTAATGAATAAGATAAAATTAGAAAAATATGATGTATTTATTTTCGATTGGGACGGAACATTGAATCCAATGAGATTAGTTTTAAGAATAAATGGAAAACTTAAAAAGTTTATAAAATTATTTGAGAGCATAAAAAAAGCAAAAAAAATAGATATAATAAATTTAAATAAATTAGATAAAGAAATACTTAGACATAAAGAGGCAAAAAATAATTTATTGTCAATAATTATTGATATGTTTTTAATATTCAGTAAACCAAAAATACATAATGATACTATCAAACTTCTTCAAACATTAAAGAAAAATAATAAAAAAATTGTATTATTTACAAATGGTGGGAGTTATAGAGTAGAAAAAGAATTACATTATTTAAAATTAAATAAATATTTTGATTTAGTAATAAGCGCAAGGAAATTAAGAGCTTTAAAACCTAGTTCAACTGGAATTGAGCTTATTTGTAAATTATTAAAAAGTGATAAACAGCGAGTTTTAATGCTTGGAGATTCTGTTGATGATTTAATAAGTGGAAAAAATGCAAAAATAAATATATGTGGAATTTCAGATGGATTTGATTCTTTTAAAAGTCTTAAAGTAGCTAAACCAGATTATTTATTTAAAAGTATTGAACAACTTAAAAATAATTTAGAATAATTTTAAAATTTTTTAATTAATTCAAATAAAAGATCAATATTATCTTTATCTGCTTGCTTAACTCTTTTTTTTATTCTACATTTTTTACATTTATATGTTATCATAAAATAAGATCTGAAATATTGTGCAGAAATAGGATACATCAGACCTAAACATAGTGATTTTCTATCACCTGGGTTTATGTCAACATGTTTACTTGTTAAACAATTCGGACAGTGATCTGTATAACCATTACTTTTAACAAATATTTTACAAACTTCACATTCAAAATTTTGTATATTTCTTTGAAATAATTTTGATGACAAAAAATCATTTTTAATAATAATAGCCAGGAGGGGGATTTTCGTATTTTATATATCGAACCCCTCTCTGCCGCTCTGCAGGCGGCTGCATAGCCAATCTGCCATCCTGGCATAATATATTATTAATATATTTTTATAATAATAATTTAAATAAACATATATTATAAATAAAATTAATATAAATAAAATAATTAAAAATAACTAGATGATTAAAATGGTAAAGTTAAATATAAATAATGTTTCTGAAAAGTTTATATCAAAAACTCTTATTTTAGATTGTAAAAAGCAAATTACAAAAATAATTCCTCTTATTGAAGATAAAAAATATAGTGGGTTTATAATTAACAGGAATAGTAAATATTTTGGAATAATTGATTCTAAATCAATATATAAATTCTCAGAATTAAATTTACCTAAAAATGAATCAGTAGAAAAATATATAGTAAAAGCACCTGTTATTAATAATAAAACTCCTTTATCTGAAATATTAAATTATTTTATTAACATAAAAACAAATGTTTTACCTTATCAAAGTAAAAATAAAATAAATAGTTTGTTAACAAGACAAACATTATTAAAAATTATTCTTTCATTAAAGATTTTTAAAGATATTAAAGTTGAAGAAATAATGACTTTTCCAATTATTGGAGTTGGTGTGGATACAAAAATTGCACAAGCAAAAAAAATAATATTAGATCATAAAATTGGTAGATTAATAATTATTAGAAATAATAAACCTGTTGGAATTTTAAGTTTAAAAGATATTGTATATGAATATACTTTGAATGAAAAATTACCTGAAAGAAAAGACAAAAAATATTCTTCAAAAGACATTAATATTGAAAGTATTATGCAAAAAAACATTAAATTAATTAATTATAATGATTCTGTTTCTAATGCAATACAAAAAATTCTTAGAGAACAAATTTCTTCATTAGTTGTTATTAAAAATTCTAAATATATTGGATTAATAACTATTTCAGATATTATTAAAAATATAATAATTAAAGATAATATTACTGAAAGTAAAATATTGTTATCAGGTATTGATAAAAAGACAAAAGAATATACAGAGGAGATAAAAGAGGAAATAAAGGAAGAAATAATTAAAATAGAAAAAATTAATAATTATAATATACTTTATTTTACACTTAATATTAAAAGAAACAATAAATTTTATCAATTATATGCAAAAGTTAACTTTGATAAATTAGGAATAATTTCATTGCATGTTGAAGAATATTTGATGGACAAAGCATTGAAAAAATTACTAAAACTTTTAAATAACGAAATAAGAAAAGACAAAGATCAATTATTAACAATAAGAAAAATTGATAATAATGAATAAAAGAAAAATAAAATTACAGTCTAGTCTTGAATTATTAATTACAGTTGCATTTGGTTTAATGATATTATTACCAATTATTATTCTTGGTTTTATGCAAATGGCTTCATCTAGTTCAATATTGTCAACAACTGCTGCTCAGCAAGTAACAAATAGATTAGCAACAGTATCTGGGCAAATAGGTCTTGAAGGTGTTGGAGCAAAGCAATTAGTTTTTATTCAAATTCCACAAAATGTAAAAAGAATAATAATTGGAAATTCTAGTGGAACAGGACATCTTGTTTCAATAATTGTTTCAACTATTGGTGGTAATAGTTCTATTTTGTCTTATTCATTAGTAATTGTTTCAGGAAATTTATCAAAAGATAGACTACCTGGTCAATATCTTGTTAATGTATCTAATATGGCTAAGTGCCCATCAAATACATCAGTTTCGTGTGTTTATATATCACCCACATAATTTTAAAAATAAAACTTGAGGATTTATGAAATTATTAATTTTTTTGATATTAAGTATTAGTATATTTTTTGCAATTATTCCATTTAATTATGCTTCTTATTTTGTAAATCACTTAAATACAAGTGTTAGTTTAAATAAAAATACAAGTGCATATGTTAATGAGATAATTAAAATTACAATAACTAATGAATCATTAAAACAATATGAATTAGATAGAGTTGCATTAAATTTAAAATTAGAAAAATGGCAATCAATAATAGGTCCAACACTTACCCAGCATTTAATAAATCCTCATTCAGGAGTATATAATTTTAGTTTTATTCCAGGACCTGCAATTAAAAATAATAAAGTACATATTGCATATTTATCTATGAATTATGAAGTATTGAATGCTACTTCAATTAAACAAATAGCTCCAAGACGTTTTAAATATTTTTTTAATAGTAAACTATTTAATTTTGAACATGGAATGAGTGGAGAAATATTGTCACCTAATACAACATTAACAATACATTTATTGAATAATGCTACAAGTATTTCTGTTTATCCCATACCTGATATTCCAGCAAATGGATTAATTAATAAATACAAAAATGTTGTATCTTTATCTTGGATATATGGAGAACCTTTATCTCAATTTAGCCTTAGTTTTATAATAAATGAAAATATCCAAACACAAGTATCTTCATTTTTTTTAAGAATTTTTAATTATCTTGGCTATGTAGCTTATATTGTAATAATTATTATTATTCTTTTATTTATTTTTTATACTTATTTCAAAGCAAGACAAAATTAAAAATAATTTTAATAGAATAAATAAGTGATAAATTTGCATGATTATGAATTTAAAATTTTAGAATTTCTTAAAATTAAAAAAGAAGCAAAAATTGAAGATCTAGTACAAAATCTTAAATTAAATAAAGATGCAATTTTATGGGCTATTCAAACATTAGAACAAGAAAAATATATTACAATTGAAAATTTAAAAATATTTGTAATAACATTAAGCAGTGAAGCAAGAAAATATTTGAATGAATTTCCAGAGGAGAAATTAATTAGATTACTTTCTAATGAAAAAAATAAAGATTCTGATTTTAATATTAAATTAGTAATTAAAAATAATAATATTGGAGTTATTTGGGCTAAAAAAAATAAGTGGTTAACAATAATTAATAGTACTATAAAAGTAAATGAAAAATCAAGTAAAATAATACATTATGAACAAAGAATAATATTAAATAAATTAAATGAAAAATCAGAACAAAAACAAGATTTTATTGAAAAAAATCAAGAACCTATTGATAATCTAATTAAAAGGAGTCTTATTAATATTAAAGAAAAAAATACAATAAATAAAATAATACTCAATGAAAATAAAATTAATGAATTAAATAATTTAAAAGAAAATAAAAATGAAATTAATATAATAACAAAAGAATTCATTAAGAATTATAATAATAAAGAAAAAACAATATTTAAGAAATATGATATTAATGCTGATATTGAACGTGTATTCCCAGCAAGAAGACATCCACTTAATTTATTTATAAATAATATAAGAAAAATATTTTTTGAACTTGGATTTAAAGAAGTTTCAGGACCTATTGTTGATACAAGTTTTTGGGTATTTGATACATTATTTTCACCCCAAGATCATCCAACAAGAGATATACAAGATACGTTTTTTTTATCAAATCCAAAAGAAATTGACATAATAGATAGAAAATTATTAGATAATGTAAAAAAAATGCATGAAGAAAATTGGAAAGAAAAATGGTCTAAAGAAATAGCAAAACAATTAATTCTTAGAACTCATACTACAAATGTATCTGCACATTATATGCATGAATTATCAAAAACAAATGAATCTACTAAATTATTTACAATAGGAAAAATATTTAGAAATGAAAGTATTGATTTCAAGCATTTGGCAGAATTTCATCAAGTTGATGGATTAATGATTGGAGAAAATTTGAATTTTTCTAATTTAATTTTTCTAATTAAAAAATTTTATAAAAAACTTGAACCTGATATGAAAATAATGATAAAACCTAGTTATTTTCCTTTTGTAGAACCAGGATTAGAAATAAATTATATTGATGAAAATACAAATAAAGCAATAGAACTTGGTGGTGCAGGTATAATAAGAAAAGAAATTGTAAATGCAATGGGTTTAAAGAATAAGAATGTTCTTGCTTTTGGACTTGGAATTGAAAGATTAATGTTCAGAGTTCTTCCAATTAATTCCCTTATTGAATTATACAAAAATGATATTGGGATGTTAAGAGATATAAATGAAATAAAATAAGATTATTATGGCAACAATTACTTTTTTATTAAAAGATTTAAAAGATAATGGTTTTGATTTACAAACATTAGAAGATCTAGTTCCAAAAATAGGTATGGAAATTGAAACATCTAATGATAAAGAAATAATAATAGATATTACACCAAATAGACCTGATATGCTTGATTTTACTGGGTTTTTAAGAGCAATTAAATTATTTAGTAATCTAGGTAATACTAAAAAATACGAAATAAAAAACAAACCTTTTGTTGATCTTTATGTTGATCAAACAACAGAAAACGTAAGACCTTTTATAAATGCAGTTATTATTAAAAATATTAATCTTAATGGGAGTAGATTAAAATATTTAATAAATTTTATTGAAAAATTTGTTGATACTTTTGGAAGAAAAAGAAAGAAGTTTGCAGTTGGATTATATAATTTTGATAAAATAAAACCTAATTTATTCTATGGAACTTCAAAAAATGAAAAATTTATTCCATTAAATCATAAACAAGAAATTAATTTTAATGAAATTCTTATAAAAAATGAAAAAGGAATTAAATATAAAAATCTTATTTATAAAGACAAAGATAAAGAACCTATATATTTATTTTTAAAAGATTCTGAAAAAATATTATCATTAATTCCAATTATAAATTCTGAAGAATCAAAAATAATTGAATCAACAAAAAATTTATTAATAGATATTACTGGTATATCTGAAATAGCAATAAATAATGCTTTAAATATCATTATTTGTTCATTTATGGATAATAATGCAGAAATATATCCTATTAAAATTCACTATAAAAATAAAGTAATAATAAGTCCAAATTTAGAATATAAACAAATTAAAGTTAAATTAGATGAAATTAATAAAAATATTGGAATTGCAATTAATACTAAAACAGTATTAATGTTATTAAAAAAAATGGATTATACAACTAAATTAGAGGGAAATAGTTTTTTAGTGGATATTCCACCTTATAGAATTGATGTTTTTGATCAACAAGATATTATTGAAGATATTGCAATTGCATATGGGTATAATAATATAAAACCAAAACCAATTATTGGTGAATTTGAAAGTAATTCAAATCCTTTAAAAGATTACTCTGAAAAATTATCCTTATTTATGATTGGTCTTAATTTTTTAGAAGTAATGAACTTTTATTTAACAAATGAAACATTAAACTTTGAAAAAATGCAACAAAAATATAATAATAAAAAAATTATAAAAATTTCATATTCAAAAACAGAAGCAATTACAATGCTTAGAACTAGTTTAATACCTTATCTCCTTAGCAATTTAGAATCTTCTGCAAATCAAATAATGCCTTTAAAAATATTTGAAATTGGTCGTGTTTTTTCTTTAGATAAAATAGGAGTAAAAGAAGATTTAAATCTCTCATTCATAAGTGAACATTCAAAAGCTAATTTTGCAGAGATTAAAGCAGATATTGAAGCTTTAATAAAATTAATGAACTATAAAAATTATGAAATTATAGAAGAAAAAAACAATTCATTCATTGATGGAAGATGTGCTGCAATTTATATAAATAATAATAAATTCGGGATATTTGGAGAAATTCATCCACAAGTTTTAAAAAATTTCAATATTAATGAACCAGTTATTGCTTGTGAATTAATAATAAAGGACAATATTAAATATGACTATAAAATTTAAAGAAATTTAAGTTCATTATTAATTTATTAAATTTAGAAATTTTGTATTTATATTTTTATAAAATAATTAAAAAACAGATCTGAATTTTTTAAAGTATAAAAAATAATTAATAAAATTAAATATATGCAATAATCCAAATTGAAATAATTGAACCTAATATTAAGATAGTTGGAATTAATATTTTTGCAGTACTTAATACTGAATCAACAACAGCTAATGTTTTTTCTCGTATATTTGGACCCCATACTAAAAATTTTTTAATCTCTTGATTATTGTAATATATTTTAACTGGTTCAATATTATTTATTGCTTGTTGCATTGTTTTATCTATAAAAGGAATTAATAATTTAAAACTTGTAAATCGCCCTAATACATTTTTTGCAGAACTACTTATTGAATTAACAAAATGTGTATCTGTTGTATATATTTCAGCATTAATTTTATATTTTTTAGATATATAATTTAATATTTTTGTTCTTAATAATGGTGACAAATTATTAGCATTAAATTGAACAATAGCATAATTAAAATTATCAAATGAAAATATTGCAATATTCAAATTTCCAGGACCTAAATCTTTTTGTTTATTTAATGCATTATAAATTTCAGTTTTGCCGATACCAACTTTAATACTACTTTTTTGTTCTTCTTTTAATCTATCAATTGCAGTGATATATTCATTATAATAAATAGAATTTAATTGAATACCTTTAAGTTCATCAGATGAAGCTGTTTCATATCTAGAATTATGCGCATCTATTAAAATAGGATTTTTAAATTTATTACTTAGTAATTGCTTAAAAACTGCTTTTGCTTCTGAAGAAATATCTTCAGTTATTTTTGGAGCTCTTGAAAAAGTAATTAGTGCTGTTTCATTGAAATCAAGAACATTAATTTTTGAATTATTAAAAATAGATTTAAAAAACATTATTTTATTATTTTTAACATATTTACTATCAATTACTGCTTTATCTAAACATTCTTTTAATTTATTGAATTGTGATGTATAAACAGGATTATAATCTTCATCAATTGCTGAATGCATTATAAAAGTAGTTGCTTTATATTTATTATTAGCATATTTTTCAAGCATATACGGAAAATTACTTCCACTAATATTACTAAAAGGTCCAAAATGAATTTCAGGAATAAAAAATATTGATTTTAACTCATTTTTGTTATTTTTCATTATTATTGTATCTATTGCTATTGATTTATATTCTCCAAACTTTCCATCAAAAATATTTGATATATTTATATCAAATAACCAATTTTGGAAAAGATGAGAAAATGTTTCTATTGCATTGAAACCAAGTGTTTTTTTCATTGGTCTATCAAATAAATAAAGAATAATGTATCCAATAATTAAAAATACAAGAATTCCCATATAAAATTTAATCATTAATAATTTAAAAGGAATCAATATTTTAAATAAGAAATTACTTGCAGGAATATAAAATAAAATATTTAAAGTTGATGGTAATAATGACAATATTATTGCTTTTTTCTTTAATCCCAAAACAATTTTTGTAATGAAAAACCATACAATAAATATTAAAATATTCCCTAAAATTATAACAACACTTGCAATATAATTATTTGTAAAAAAATAAATTAAACTTGCTAGGATAAAAAACAAAGAATAGATTAATAATAAAATTATGGAAAGGAAAAAAATATGTTTTAATTGCATTTTTCTTTTTATTAGTTTAATAACAGAAATCACTAATAAACTTGGAATTAGTAATGCAATTATCCCAATTAATGAACCAGTAATTAAAATATAAAAGAAATTTTGAATTATTGAATTATTATAAATTAATATTAAAGATATAATACCTATTAAAATACTCAGACTTATTAATATTAAAAACAAAACTAATTTATTAGGTAATGTTTTTGAAAATATCGCAACAAATCGTGATATGTCATCTTTTTGTTTCATAAGACCCATTATTAAAATTTAGGATTATTTTCCAAATCTCCTTTGCCTCTGTGAATAGGTTTGGATTGCTTTTTTTAGATCTTTTTCATTGAAATCAGGCCAATTTTTTTTAATAAAGTAAAGTTCAGCATAATTAGACTGCCAAGGAAGAAAACCAGAAAGTCTAATTTCTCCAGATGTTCTTATTATAAGATCAACATCAGGAATCATTGATGTTCTTAAATATTCTTCAATATTATTTAAATTTATTGAAGATCCTTTTACTATTTTATTTTTTATTGTTTTAATTAAATACCTAATATCTTCTCTTCCACCATAACCAATTAATAAATTAATTGTTAATTCTTTATAAGATTTTGTTTTATTTTGCAATAAATACAATGCATTTCTTAAACTAATTGGTAATGAATTTAAATTCCCAATTATTTTTACGCATGCTTTATTTTGTTTTAATATTTGCAAAATTTTTTCATCTTTTGCAGTATGTGTATATAAAGTATAAAGAAGATTTAATTCAATTTTTGTTCTATTTTTAATATTTTCAGTTGAAAGAGCCCATATTGTTAATATTTTTACACCATATTTTTTTGCTGAAATACTAATATCTATTGATTTTTTTATACCTAAAGAATATCCCATATGTAATTTTACTTTATTTTGCTTAATCCATCTTCTATTTCCATCTGGAATTATTGCAATATGCTCTGGCACAGTCAAAATATCTTTTTTTGATATGTGCTTTATTTTTTTATTTGATACTTTAGTTGTCATTTTTTGTCAATAATTTTTATTATATTGATATTTTTAAAAATAAAAATACAAATAGTATTATTTTATAATAAAAATATTAAAGTTTATTATTAAAATATTATTTATTATTATTAATAAATATTTAAATTATATGCTGTAATAAAGTTTTTATTAATAAATAAAATGATTAAATGATTAAACTGATTTTTCTTGGAACTTCTGGAGCAACACCAACAGAAGTAAGATCATTACCAAGTATTGCAATAGAGTATAATGGTGGAATTTATTTATTTGATTGTGGTGAAGGAACACAGCGTCAGTTTCTCAAATATCATATTAATTTATTTAAAATATCAGCTATATTTATTAGTCATATACATGCTGATCATATTACTGGACTTCCAGGACTAATTAGAACATTAGCAATAAACAAAAGAAAAAAACAATTAATTATTTATATTCCAAAAGGAGATGAAACTAAGATTAAAACATTAATTAATTTTGATAATCCTATTATTAATTATAAAATAATTATAAAAGGAATAAGAGCAGGACAAATAATTAGCAATAAAAAAATAACAATAACAGCATTTAAATTAAATCATTCTATTTTAACTTATGGTTATGTATTTAAAGAAAATGATAAAATACGTTTTATAAAAAATAAAATAAAAAATATTGATTTGCATGGAGAAATGTTTGCAAAATTATTAAATACAAAACAAATTAAAATTAATAATAAAATAATAAAATTAGAAGATATTAGCTTTTTAGAGAAAGGAAAAAAAATAGTATATGCAACAGATACAAAATCATGTAAAGCAACTATTAAGAATTCAATTGATGCTGATATTTTAATTCATGAAGCAACATATATTGAAAATGAAAAAGCATTAGCAAAAAAGCGAAAACATTCAACAACATTAGAAGCAGCAAATATTGCAAGACAAGCAAATGTAAAAAAACTCATTATTTTTCATATAAGTGCAAGATATAAAGATACAAATACATTAGCAAATGAAGTGAAAACAATTTTTAAAAATACAGAAATAGCAAAAGATGGATTAATTATTGAATTATAATAAAAAACAATAAAAATAAATAAAACAAAATTTATAAAAAACAATAGAAAATAATATAATTATAAATAATAAATAAATTTTCTGAGCTTGTAGTCGAATGGTAAGACGCTACTTTGACAGGGTAGAGATCCGGAGTCCGATTCTCCGTAAGCTCATAATTATATTATAAAATACGAGTTTTTATGGATTTTGGAGAAAATTTAAGAAAAATAATTGCAAAATTATCAAGTACAACAATAATTGATTTAAAAACAATAAAAGAATTTAATAAAGAGCTACAAAAAATCTTATTAAGTAATGACGTTGATGTAAAACTTGTATTTGAACTAACAAATAAAATAGAAAAAGAAGCATTAAAAACAAATCTTCCTCCTGGTGTAACATCAAAAGATTATATTGTTAGTATTGTTTATAATGAACTAGTAAGTCTAGTTGGTAGTAAATATGAACCTGATTTAAAGAAGAAAAGAATATTATTAATTGGATTATATGGTTCTGGTAAAACAACTAGTGCTACAAAACTTGCAAAATTCTATCAGAATAAACGTCTTAGTAGTAGTGTTATTTGCTGTGATGTATCTAGACCAGCAGCATATGAGCAACTAGAAACACTTGCAAAAAACGCAGGAATTAGTTTTTATGGTAATAAAGAAGAAAAAAATCCAAAGAAAATAATTGAAGAAGGATTAGTAGAATTAAAAGATAAACAAATAATAATCTGTGATACAAGTGGAAGAAGTGCATTAGACAATAATCTAACAAAAGAATTAAAAATTGTAAATTCAGTATTTAAACCAGATGAAGTTATTTTAGTTATTAGTGCAGATATAGGGCATGTTGTTGAAAAACAAGCAATTGAATTTAATAATACAATAAATGTTTCTGGATTAATGATAACAAAAATGGATGGATCTTCTAAAGGTGGTGGTGCATTAAGTGCTGCACATAATGCAAATACAAAAGTAATGTTTATTGGAACAGGTGAAAAATCAAATAATATTGAAGCATTTGATTCAGAAAAATATGTTGGTAATTTACTAGGAATACCAAACATAGGTTCATTATTAGAAAATATTCAAGAAGCAATAAAAGAAGCAAATATTGATGTTTCTAAATTAAATGCAGATAAACTTAATTTTGAAACATTTTATATGCAATTAAAAACAATGAATAAAATGGGTCCATTAAAACAAGTATTTGGGATGATGGGAGCAGCTGATATGCCTAAAGAAGTTGTTGAAAAAGGAGAAAAAAAGTTAAAAAAATATAGTGTTATTATTTCTTCAATGACAAAAGAAGAAAGAAAAAATGAAAAATTAGTTCACAATACTAATAGAATTATAAGAATTGCGAAAGGCAGTGGAACTACTGAAAAAGAAGTTCATGAATTATTAGCTGATTTTAATAAAATGAAAAAAATGATGGGTATGTTTAAAAATGACAGAGCATTAAAAAACAAGTTTAGCAAATTTATACCACGTTAAAATATTGAATATTCCTATTACTAATTTATCAATAAAACTTAGTTATAAAGAACTATGTAACAAAATATATTGAATTAATATTACACACAATACTTGATTATAATGGATAAAGATCGCAAAAAATTTTCAAATAAAGAAAATATAAAAAAGAAAATTTATATTGAAAAATTATGTAAAGTAGAATTATTACATAAAAAAGTATACAAAATTTTATCAGAATATGAAAAAGATAAAGAAATAAAAACACTTTTAATTAGTTTTTCAAAAGAAGAAAATAATCATGCTAATTTGTATAAAAGAGTATTACATATAAGAGATATTAAAATTAATCAAATTTTATTAAAATTAAATTTATACTTTTTAATATCTTTAAAATATATTTTTGGACTTTCTATTTTTGTAAAAATATTAGAATATAATGAAAATAATTTACATTTTAAATTAAATAACACAATAAAATTTTTAAAGAAAAATGGAATTAAGAATTTAAATGAAATAAAATTATTGAATAAAATAGAAAGAGATGAAAGAATAAATGAAATGCAATTATTAAATAAAATAATGTCTTATGATAAAATACTAAATTACATAAAAGATATTGGTTTGTCATTAAATGATGGTATTGTTGAAATACTAGGTACTTGTGTTGGTATTGCTGCTGCATTACAACAACCATTACTAGTTGCAATTGCTGGAATTATTGTTGCTGTTGCTGGTGGATTGTCTATTGCTGGTGGAACTTATATTTCAACTGATTATGAAAAAGCAATTGATTTCAATGTATTTAAAAAATTAAAAGCAACAAAATCCCCATTAATGTCTGGAATTTACTCTGGAATTTTTTATATTATTGGATCTGTTTTTCCAATTCTACCGTTTTTTTTAGGACTTAATTTAGTAATTGCAATAATATTATCAATTACATTATCAATTATTCTATTGGTTTTTGTATCAATATTAGTATCAATAATCACAACAACTAGTATTTTAAAAAGAATTACTAAGACACTTGTTATTTCTTTAGGTGCTGTAATAATTGCAATAATATTAGGATTTTATATACGAAAATTCTTTAATATAACATTATAATTTAATTATATATTTACAATATATTGTTTTTTTATAAAGTAAATAATAAATAATATCTATTGTAATGTTTAATGAAAAATAAATATAAAATAATTAATTTTTAAAATTTTATATAAAGATAAAATACAATTATTTAAATATATATGATTCACTAATATTATTATATTTTATATAAAGATAATGAAAAATAATTAATAATAAAATTTATAAATATATTTTTATAAATTTATATGAAATTAAATAAAAATAAAAAAACGTGGTAATGTGGTTAAATTTATTATTGCAAAGCAATTAGTTGGAAAAAAAGTAATAACAAATGACGGATTTGATCTTGGAAGATTAGTTGACGCTGAGATAAGTGAAGTAACAGGTAAAATGAATCATATTTTAGTTGAACCAACATTAGATGGTGGATTAGCAAATAAATTAGAAATAGATAGTGGTCAAATAAAAATACCTTATACAGCTGTTTTAGCTGTAAATGATTTTATTATTGTTGATAGAAAAAATCTATAATATATGTAATATTAATTTTGTTTTTAATATTATAATTTTTTTAATTTTTGTTTTTATTAAACTTGTTTTGGTGTTTAAATTCTTATTTGTGGTGGTGATGAAGCTGGAAGAGGTGCATTAATAGGTCCTTTGGTTATAGCGCTTGTAACTGTTAAAAAAAATTTTGAATACAAATTATCTGATAAAGGTGTAAGAGATTCAAAACTTATTTCAAAAAAGAAAAGAGAGTTTTTATTTCCAATAATAACTGAAATTTGCGATAAAATAAAAATAAATAAAATTTATCCTAAAGAAATAAATAAAGCTTTTGAAGATAAAATATCTTTAAATTATCTTGAAGTAACTCATTTTAGTAATTTATTTGATAAATTTAAAAATGAAATTAGTACACTTTATCTTGATTCTCCTGATGTTATTCAAGAAAGATTCGGAGTTTATTTCCAAAAACTGTCAAAAAAATCAGTTTATGTTAAAAATATTAAATTTAAAAAAACAAAAGAAGTAAAATATACAAAAATAATTTCAGAGCATAAAGCTGATTTAAAATATCCAATTGTTTCTGCTGCAAGCATAATTGCAAAAGTAATAAGAGATAATGAGATGAAAACAATAGAAAAAAAACTGAATATAAAATTGGGATCTGGGTATCCTTCTGATGTAATAACAATAGAAGGTGTTAGAAAAAATATAAAAAATAAACAATTAAACCAATATATTCGTAAACATTGGAAAACTATGGAAAGAATAAAGCAAACTAAACTTATTTTTTAATCTTTTTTTATTTATTCTAAAATATAATAGAAAACATATAAATTTATTATATTCTAATATTAATAATTGGGTCTGTAGCACAATTTGGATAGTGCACTTGGCTTCGAACCAAAAGGTCGCGGGTTCAAAATCAAGTTTTTATAAAAATATTAATTTATTTGCAAAAACATAATGAAAATCCCGCCAGATCCGTAAAATCTATAGAGAAAGTATTTATATCTTATCCTACTCATTTATTTTAAGATTAATGGTGTTGGTTATGGAAAAAATAAAAACTAATAATGTATTCAATAATAATTTAATCTCAAAAGTAACAAATTATGAAGAAAAAAAGAATCAGATCAAAGGACTAGATCAGCAAATAGATAAGATGATGAATATTATTAATTATAAAATTAATAATTATGAATATTCTGAAAAGAAGTTTCTCCCAAGTGGTATTTTACTTTATGGAGCATCTGGAACTGGAAAAACTAGTGTATTAAACTTAATAAAAAGTAAATATGGAAATAATAATGTATATGATCTTATAAAATTAGTAAGAGATCAAAAAATGAATAATAACAAAAGTTATGCTGGTTTAGATTTGATTAATCCTAAAATTTTTGTTATTGATGATTTTAATGAATTAAAACGTATTATTACACCAGATTATTCTAGACCAGAAATAAAGGAAGTTGTAAATGATGTTGTTTCAGGTTTGTTTAAAGTAATTAATAAAAACAATAAAAATATATTTATTGTAACTGCAAAAAATAAAAATAATGTTGATTTAGTATTTAAAAAAGCAGAATTAATTGAAGTTGAAATAGAATTACCATTACCAAATAAACAAACAAAAAAACAAATTCTTGAATCTTATAGAGACAAAATAAATTTTGAAAAAAACATTGATTTTAATAAAATAATTGAATTAACACCTGGTTTTAGTGGTGCTGAATTAGTTTTATTAATTAGAAAAAGTGTTTTAAATGCAGTTGATTCTATTCAAGATTTATTTCCTAATAATTACAATTATAATAATAAAATAATAGTATCTAATGAAAATTTTGTATTAGCTTCAAAACAACTTGAATCACAAGGAATTAAAAATTATAATACTTTAATACCAAATAAACATTGGGGTGATATTGGTGGTTTGAGAGAAATTGTTGACGAAATAAAAAATGATGTTGTAAATTCATTAAAACATAGTGAAATTCTTGAAAAATATGGTTTAGAACCAATAAAAGGAATTTTACTTTATGGACCTCCTGGAACAGGAAAAACATTATTAGCACAAATAATTGCAAATGAATCTGGATTTAATTTTATTTCTATTAATGCACCAGATATTTATAATAAATATTTAGGGGAAAGTGAAAAAAATATTAGGAAAATATTTGCAGAAGCAAAACAAAATGCTCCTTCAGTACTATTTATTGATGAAATTGATGGGATAGGAAGTCATCGTGAACCAGGAAGAGGAAGTGATGCATATAATAGTGTTATTAATACTTTATTAAGTCAAATTAATGGTATAGAAAAACTAAAGAATGTAATTGTTATTGGTGCAACAAATAAAAAAGACATATTAGATAATGCATTATTAAGATCAGGTAGATTTGATAAATATTTTGAAATTAAATTACCAGATGAAAAAGCAAGAGCAGATATATTCAAAATTTTTCTTAATAAATTTAATTTAATTAATAATGATGAATTCAATAAAAAATTAGCACATAAAACAGAAAAATATTCTGGTGCTGATATTGAAAATATTTGTTTACAAGTTGCTAGAGAAATTGCATTAAAAGAAATAATACGAAGTGAAAACAAAAGACAAATAAAAAAAATAACAATAAACAATTTAGATAAAAAATTCGAAAATATAATTACAAAGAAAAGTCCTAAGAAAATAAGTCAAAGAAAAATAGGTTTTGAATTATCTAATATTAATTTAAGAAAGTAAAAAAATTAAATTTAATTGTTATATTTTAATACTTTGCCTTCTATATAGTATTTAGTTTATTTTTAAGCAATAGCGACGACTTTTATTTTTTTCAATTAATAATATTAATTCAAACTTAATATATATGATTTTATGGCTGATTTTAATAACAATAATAATTATTCTGCAAAAGATATTGTAGTTCTTACAGATAGAGAAGGTGTAAGGAAAAGACCAGCAATGTATATTGGTTCAACAGGAAATGCAGGATTTACTCATTTATTATATGAAGTAATTGACAATTCAATTGATGAAGCAATTGGAGGATATTGTAAAAACATAGTAATAAAACTTTATACAGAAGAAGACGTAGATGTTGCTGAAGTAAGCGACGATGGTAGAGGAATTCCAGTTGATATTGTTCAAAAAGAAGGCAAACCAGCATTAGAAGTAATAATGACTTCATTGCATTCAGGAGCAAAGTTCAATAATAATACATATAAAGTTTCAGGAGGATTACATGGTGTTGGATTAACAGTTGTTAATGCATTATCAGAATATGTTGAAGTTACTATTAAAAGGAATTCAAAAATATATAGACAAAGGTTTAGTAGAGGTATTCCAATTTCAAAACTTGAAATAATAGGAACTACTGAAAATAATGAAACAGGAACATTAATAAAATTTAAAGTTGATCAAGAAATTTTTTCAGTTAAATCATTTGATACAATTGCAGTAAATGAAAGATTACGAGACATAAGTTTTTTAAATCCGAATATTAAACTTACACTTATTGATAATAGAAAAGAAGAACAAAAAACAAATGTCTATTTTTCAAATAATGGAATAGAAGATTTTTTAGTCTATTTAAAAGGAGATACAGATGAAATTTCAAAACCAATTATATTTTCAAAACAAGTTGATTCAACAAAAATAACAATTGGAATGCAATATGTGAATAATTATAGTGAAGAAATTATTTCATTCATAAATAATATTAAAACACCAGAAGGTGGAACACATATTACTGGATTTCATACTGCATTAACAAGAGCATTAAGAACTTATATTGATAAAAACAAAGTAAAAGTAAAAGCAAATATAGAAGGAGAAGATACTAGAGAAGGATTAATTATAATAATTTCATTATTAATGCAAAATCCAGAATTTGAAGGACAAACAAAAGAAAAATTAGGAAATCAAGAAATAAAAAGCATTGTTGATAGCTTTTTATATGCTAAATTATCAACATATTTTGAAGAAAATCCTAGTGAAATGACAAAAATTATTGCAAAAGTATCTAGTGCTGCAGAAGCAAGACAATCAGCTAAAAGAGCAAGAGATTTATTAAGAAAAAAAAGTATATTTGAAGGATCTATATTACATGGAAAACTTAGTGATTGTACTGAAAGAGATCCAAATAAATCAGAATTATTTATTGTTGAAGGAGAAAGTGCTGCTGGATCTAGTAAGCAAGGAAGAGATAGATTATATCAAGCAATATTACCATTAAAAGGAAAAATATTAAATGTTGAAAAAGCATCTGAAGAAAAAATATTCAATAATCAAGAATTACACACATTAGTAACAGCATTAGGAATAGGAATTAAAGAATCATTTAATATAAATAATATAAGATACAAAAAAATAATACTACTTACTGATGCAGATGTTGATGGAAGTCATATACAAACATTATTACTTACTTTTTTCTATAAATATATGAAGCCAGTTATTGAACAAGGATTTGTTTATATTGCACAACCACCACTTTATAAAATAAATATTGGACGAGAAGTCAAATATATTTATTCAGATAATCAATTAAATGAAATACTTAAAGAACATCAAAATGCAAATATACAAAGATATAAGGGTTTAGGTGAAATGAATCCTGAACAATTATGGGATACAACAATGAATCCAAAAAATAGAAGTCTTAAAAAAATAAGAATAAAGGATGCTGAATTAGCAAAAAGATTATTTGAAATATTGATGGGTAATGATATTGAAGCACGAAGAAAATTTATTGAAGAACATGCAACAGAAGTTTCATTTTTGGATGTATAATTAAAATGGTATAGATTATGGATGAAGAAAATAAAATAAATAATACTGAAAATATTATTGAAACAGATATTGAAAAAGAAATGCAAAATAGTTATATTGATTATGCAATGAGTGTAATTATTGGTAGAGCATTACCAGATGTAAGAGATGGACTAAAACCAGTTCAAAGAAGAATTTTATTTGCAATGTATAAATTAAATAATGTTTATAGTCAACCAACAAAAAAAAGTGCAAGAATTGTTGGAGATGTAATTGGAAAATATCATCCACATGGGGATATGGCTGTTTATGCTGCTCTTGTAAGAATGGCACAGACTTTTTCAGTAAATTACCCATTAGTATTTGGCCAAGGTAATATGGGTTCAATTGATGGAGATCCTCCTGCTGCACAAAGATATACAGAAGTAAAATTAAGTAAAATATCTCATGAACTTTTAGAAGATATTGAAAAAAACACTGTTAAATTTATTTCTAATTTCGATAATACTGAAAAAGAACCTATTTTATTACCAAGTAAAATCCCAAATTTATTAATAAATGGAAGTTCTGGAATTGCTGTTGGTGTTGCAACAAACATATTACCTCATAATTTAAATGAAGTAGCAGATGCAATAATTTATTATATTGATAATAAGGAAGCAGACCCTAGAGAATTATTAACATTTATAAAAGGCCCTGATTTTCCAACAGGAGGTATTGTTTATTATACTCCAAATTTAGTAAATTCTTATTTAACTGGTAGAGGTTCTGTTATAATTAAAGGAGTAGCATCAATTGAAAAACATAAAAATAGAGATGTTATTATTATTACTGAAATTCCATATACAATTAATAAATCAGTTCTTGTTGAAAATATGGCAGGACTTGTAAAAAACAAAAAAATAATTGGAATATCAGACATAAGAGATGAAAGTGATAAAAAAGGAATAAGAGTAGTTATTGAATTAAGACCAAATACAAATACTGAATATATTTTAAATAGTTTATATAAATATACTCAATTACAAACTAGTTTCCCTGTAATGAATATTGGGATTCTTAAAAATGAATTAGTAACTTTTAATATTAAGAAATTTATTAGTGAATTTGTAAATCATAGATTTAATATTATACAAAATAGAACTAAATTTGATTTTGATGTTGCAAATCAAAGACTCCATATTGTTAATGGATTGATAATTGCAATTCAAAACATAACAGAAGTAATTAAACTTATAAAAAATAGTTCTGGATCTGAACAAGCAAGAAACGCATTAATTGAAAATTTTTCAATTACTGAAAAACAAGCAAGAGCAATTTTAGATATGAGATTAAGTAAATTGACAAATCTTGAAACAGGTTCATTAAAAACAGAAAAAGAAGCATTAAATAGTAAAATAGAAGGATTACAAAAAATTCTTTCAGATAATAATTTAATATATGAAATAATAAAAAGTGAAACAAGTGAAATAAAACAGAAATATGGAAGAGAAAGGAGAACACAAATAGAATTAGATATTCAAGATATTGATATAGATAATGAAAATTTAATAAATGACGAAGAAACAATTGTAATAGTTACAAATAAATCCTATATAAAAAGAATTTCACCTTCAGTATATAGAATACAAGAAAGAGGTGGAAGAGGAGTAATAACAATTGGACTTGATGAAACAGACTATATAAAACAATTAATTTACTGTAAAACAAAAGACTTTTTACTTGTATTTACTGATTTAGGTAGAGTATTTTGGTTAAAAGCATATAAAATATTAGAAGAAGGAAAATATAGTAAAGGAAAAGCAGTTGTTAATTTATTAAACTTAGAAAATGAAAATGTTAAGAAAATAATTAATATACGAGACTTTGAAAATAAAGAAATAGTATTAATAACAAAAAAAGGAACAATTAAAAAAATGAAAGCAGAAAACTTCTCTAATCCAAGATCAAATGGAATAAAGGCAATAAAAATAAATCAAAATGATGAACTTATTGATGCAACAATTCTTGAACAAGAACAAGATATATTTATTGCAACAAAAAATGGTAAATCAATTAAATTTAATGAAAAAGATTTGAGACAAATTGGAAGAACTGCAGCAGGAGTACGTGCAATAAGATTAAGAGAAGGAGATGAAGTAAGAAATGTAATTGCAGTTAATAAACAAGATTTAATTTTATCAATTACTGGAAAAGGATTTGGAAAAATAACAGAAGCAGAAAAATATAGATTGCAAAAAAGAGGTGGAAAAGGTAAAATAAATATTAAATTAAAAGATAAAACAGGTTATTTAATAAAAGCATTAAAAGTATCTAGAACTGATTCATTATTATTAATAAACTCAAAAGGATTAGTAATAAAATTTTTAATATCTCATATTAGATTAACAAATAGAGTAACTTTAGGAGTTAAAATAATGAGATTAAAGGATGAAGATATAAAAATAATTGATGCACAAATAGAACCAAATATTGATCAATTAAGTGAAGAAAATATACAAAAAAAACAAAACAATATCTGATCAAATAATTTTAGTTTAACAAAAACTAATTATATTATTTGATATTTTATATAAAATAGTGAAGAGATGAATAAGAAAAATATATCTGATTTGTGTGAAAAAAATGAAGAACATTTTGGAAAAATTACGAGTCATCTATATTCATTTGCAATTGATCTTGGTATTTTAAAATTACATAACTTTGTTTCTAATGATATTATTGAAAATATAAATTCAAATACAAAATCAATTCTTGATATTGGTTGTGGAAATGGATTAATACTTAAAAAAATTGCAAGCAATAAAAAAGTAAATAATATAAGTTTATATGGAATAGACCCATCTGAAGAAATGATAAAAATTTCAAAAAACAAACTCAAAAAAATGAATAAAAAAGTAAATTTAAAATTAGGTAGTAGTAGAAAAATAAATTTCAAAATAAAATTTGATATTATTTATACAAGTTTATCTTATCATCATTGGAATAATAGAGAAAAATCAATTAAATATATTTTAAATAAATTAAATAAGAAAGGGAGTTTTATAATTTATGAATATAATAAAAGTAAAAAAAGTTTTTTTAATTTAGGACATAATCATATGATGAACAAAAAAGAATTTAAAAATATTATGTTTAAAGGATTTAAAAGAAATATTACACAAGATCAAGATATAATAAAAGTAGAATTTAAAAAAAATAAATAATTTTTTTATTTATTAAAATTTTATTCTTCATTATATTTTTTATTTGAATTTTTTGCTTTTTCAATTGGATATTTTATTTTGGTTATTTCTAATTTTCTATCAAAAATTTCTGATAATTCGAATCTATTTTTTTGTACAAATCTTAACAACATAAATAGAATATCAGATATTTCTTCTCCAATCTCTTGTCTTTTATTTGTATTTTCTAAAAGTTCTGCACATTCTTGATCTGATTTAAATCTAAAAAATTCTAAAAGTTCTGCAGATTCAATACTAATTCCAATTGCAAGATCTTTAGGACTATGAAATTGATCCCAATTTCTATCTTCACAAAATTTCTTTACATCTTTTTTTAAATCTGCAATAGTAGTTATATTGTCCTTCATATTATCTCCAATAAATAAAATCTTATTTTAGTTAGAACGGGGCTGTCGAGATTTGAACTCGAACAACCAGCTCCCAAAGCTGGCAGTCTACCAGATTAGCGTACAGCCCCATATTATTATTTTTACTTTTTTATTTTAAATTTAATAATTTAATATATTTAACATATTATTTGCAATATATCTATTTTTATCAATAATATTATCTAATTCTAATTTATCTATTTTTATATTATATAATTCATCTTTTTTATTTCCAAAAAAGTGAATTAATTTTAAATCATTTTTATAAACAGCAGTTGCTTTCATATTATTCAATTGTTTTGCATTATAAATCTTTGATACTGCATTTGATTTAGATTTTAGTATTCGTAGTAATTTTTCATCCCAACCTTCTACAATTCCAGTATGTTCACTTATAATAGGTTGTTTATTATATTTACTAGAATCAATTGGTTCATTATTTAATATTAAATTATGGATATTTTTAATTGAAACTAATTTGTCAATATTTTGTTTTTCTTTTACTAATTTTCCATTTGCATAATTTAATATAATTAAAGGAACATTAACTTCATTTTGATAAGGCCATACACTATGGTATAATAAATTATGTTCACCAAATAATTGACCATGATCAGAAGTAATTATTAATTTTGCATTATTTAAAAGTCCATATTTTCTAAAAATTTCAATCGAGTTTTTAATTTTTTTATCTAAATATTTGATTCTTTTAATATATGCATTATGTAATTTAGTTATAATATAATCATCCATTTCTTTAATATTACTCATATAAAGCCATTTATCTTGAATAAGGTAACTTTCTATTGGGTAATTTTCATGCGCTTCTATAAAATTTGCAAAAATAAAATGAGGATTGAAATTATAATTATACTTTAGATAATTTTCTATTTCTTTATTTATATCTGTAATTCCTCTATCCAATTTATATGTTCCATCAATATCAGATGCAGAATTTATTAATTTTAATCTCAAAGATAAATAAAGCTTATTTAAAACATAGCTTGGTAAAAATAAAGCAATATATTGAATTATTTTAAAAAATTTAAGTCTCGCTTTAAGATCTACATTAACATATTTTAATAAATGTTCTACTTTTTTAGGATTATATTTAATATTAGAATATTTCCAAATATCAAATATTATATCAAAACCCATTGTTAAATTAGTATAACTTGACAAAAAAGGATTGCTTGAAAACAGAACATTTGTATAATTTCTTTTTTTAAGTTTTTTTGCCAATGTTTCTTCTTTGTTATTTAAAAATTTTGTTTTAACTAACCAGGGATCTATTTTATTAGATCCATTATTAAAAAGATTTTTAGGTAATGAACTTATTTTAGAGACATTTTTATTTGTAAAAATAGATGCATGTGAAGTAACTGTCCAAGTTCCAGGAGATATTGCATTAGTATATTTTATCCCATTATTTGATAATTTAGTTAAATTAGGCATTAAATTAATATCTGATTGTCTTAATGTATCTAATAATAAAACAATCATATTATTTTTGTTTTTTAAGTAATTCATTAAATCATTTAATAGAATGCACTAATTTTTTTATATTATTAATAAATAAAAAGGAGTATTTGTTTTTTATTAATTTTAAATAGAAATCAAAAATTACAATATTTAAATTCTGAAAACATAAAACTAATCAGTTATATTATAAAATAATACGTAAACTTCTTATTTTATTATGAAAACATAAAACTAATCAGTTATATTATAAAAT
>CAZRZO010000006.1:39451-58515 GCA_964604635.1 Microcaldota archaeon
GTAAACTTCTTATTTTATTATGAAAACATAAAACTAATCAGTTATATTATAAAATAATATGTAAACTTCTTATTTTATTAAGTTCTATTATATTATTAAAATATTCTATTTATTGATATTACTGTTTTAATTGATAAATATATTTAAATAAATAATAATATATAAATTAAATTAATAACTATTTTTAAATTTTAATTTTTTAGATATTATGATGAATAAGAAAAAGAAAGAAAAGAATATATGGTATTCTGTAACAGAAAAAAAAGATATTACTAAAAAAGATTATCAAAAAATAATGCATCAAGTAAAATTTTACTTGATTTTATTTATTTTTATAGGTATAATCATATATTTTGGAATTGCCTTTTATGGTGGATTTATTAAAGTTATTGATGTAATCTTATCTTCTAAAATTTATCTTTATCTTTTAGCATTTGCTTCAGTATTCTTAGGATATATATTACGATATATTAAATGGAGTTATTATCTTAAACGTCTAAAGATAAAAATTCCTTTCAAAATCAATTTTAAATTATATCTTTCTTTATATTCAATGGACATTACACCAGGGAGAATTGGACGAGTTGTTATGGCATATACTTTGAGTAAAATAACAAAAATAAAAGTAGCAAAATTATTACCTTTAATTACAATTGATATTTTTACTGATTTTTTAGGTATGGGTATATTAACATTAATTGCTGTTTTTTATATTCATGAATATATCTTATACATATTAATTATAGAACTTATAATTTTAGCACCTTTTGCATTTATTTTAAATAGTTGGCTTTATAAAATAATTAAAAAAATACTTAAAAAAAGTAGATTTTTAAGAGTTTTTTCATTATATGGTGATGAGTATTTTCTATCTCAAAGCAAATTAAATAATATCAGAGTTTACTTAGTTTCAATTCTAGTTGGAGTACCAGCTGCATTTTTTACAACTTTTGCATTATATTTAGTATTATTAGCTGTTGGGATCAAGTCACCTATTGGTAGTGATGTATTTATTTATACTATTTCTCAAGTATTTGGGATGATATCAATGATTCCAGGTAGCTTAGGAGTAATGGATGGTTTATTAGTTGCAATGATTAGTAATATGTATAATATTACTTTAGCAGTTAGTTCTGCTGTTACAATTATGACAAGGATGGCTACATTATGGTTTGGGGTCATTTTAGGATTAATCTTTTTTGCTCTTGGACTTAAATATTGGAAAAAATAAATAATAATTTATCTATAAATCAGACTACATAAAATATTTAAAAAATGCAAAATATTTTACTTTTCCTAAAGATAACAATTAATACAAAAGTATATATACATTTACTAAAGTAAATGAATGTTTATTATAATATAAGTTATTAATTGCAAAAATCTAGTCATTTCGTGATATACTTGAATTTATTTGAAATTTTTAAAACAATAAAAAATACAGATCAAAACCAGGAACAGAAAATTCTTTTACAATTAACTTTTAATATAACAAATAGTTATCCAGATAAAATATATGAAACAAAAAATCATATTATTATTGGTAGTAAAAATAGTCAGAATTTTTATTCATTACTTGCAATGAATTTAAACAAACGAGATATTGATATTATTAACAAAATAAAATATAAAGTAATAATAGCTTTAATTGAATTAGGTATTGAAAAATACAATAATGAAAATATAAATAAAACTCAAAATATTGTTATGGGTTTTTTAGCTAATGAAAATTTATCAGAAAATAAAGAATTAATTGCATATTTAATTGCTCATGATATTATTGGTTATGGTCCATTAAGTATAATTTTAGAAGATTCAAAAAATATCGAAGAAATTTTAATTAATTCACCAGTTTCAGAAATAATGATTTTTCATCAAAAATATGGGTATTGTAAAACAAATTTAAGATTTAATAGTGAAAGAGAATTCAGATTTGTAATTAACAAACTACTTGAATCTTTAGATAGAGAATTAAATTCTGATTTTCCAATAATAGATGCTAATGTATTTAATGAAGCAAGACTTCATGCACAATTAAAACCATATGCTACAAATGGAGCAATTGCAGTTATAAGATTAAATCAAAATAAAATTTTTAATATTAGAAAACTAATTCAAACAAATACAGCAAATATAAACATAATTGCATATTTATGGTTAGCAATTGAAGTAAATTTAAATATAATTATTTCTGGTGCTCCTGCTGCTGGAAAAACTTCTTTATTAATTTCACTTAATAGTCTAATGCCTAGATATCAAAGAATAATTAGTGTTGAAGAAGATATAAATGAAATAAAATTAAATTCTAATTTTATAAATTCAGTAGCATTACAAGGATCAACAAATAAAAATCTAGCAAATATACAAAATCAAGTTATAAATTCTCTACGTTTGAGACCTGATAGACTAATTATTGGGGAAATAAGAGGAAATGAAACTAATGAAATATTTTCAGGATCTAATTTTGGAGTTCCTTTTATGACAACAATGCATAGTAGTGAAAATGGTAAAACACTAATTAATAGATTAAGTTCAAGACCAATGAATGTTCAACCCCAATTAATAAGTATGTTGGATATTTCAATATTTATGAAACAGAACATAAATTCAAGAAAACTTGATAGCATTTGTGAATATAAATGGCTAATGAGAAATGAAATAAATATGAAAGAAATTGATAAAAATACAGAAACAGATAATGATATTGTATTTAAAATATTAGATATTGTGGTTGATGGTAAATTAAATCATAAGATATTAAAAAAATCAAAAGTTATTGCAAAATATTCAAAAATTCATCTTATTTCAATAAATGAAGCAATTATTGAATTAGAAAAAAGAGTTTTATTTCTATCACAAATTGATCAAGGTCAAAATTGCTCTAAAAGTATTGAAGATTTTATTTTAGAATATAATAACATTAGTGATTGAATGACATATAAAAATCAGATTATTCAAAAAATTTTATCACTCTCTTATGTTTTGATTGATTTATTACTATTTAGTTCTATTTTTTTCTTATTTTTATTATTAAACATAAGTTTAGTTTTAAGTTTCATTATTTTTGTTCCTCTCTTTAGTTTAGTTTTGATTTTTGAACATTATTTACAGAAAAAGAAGTTAATTAAATATCAAATTAATTTATTATTATTATTTCTATATTCTCTACATATTAATTTATCAAATAAAAAATCATTATATAAAAGTATTAATAATGCATTAAAAATTAATGAAAATAGAATAAAAAATAATGAAATAAATTATAGATTTAAAAAAATTGAGAAAGAACTAAAATTTCATGATATTACTAATTCAATTAGATCAATTAATAAAAACAAAAAAATACAAAATCAAATTTATTCTACTAATTTTAATTTATCTGATATTTTAGAAGATATTGCTGATGAGTATGAATCAGATTTAAATGTTAATAGGTCAGTAAAAACAATTTATGAAAGATTATATAATAATAAAATAGATCAGCAAAATAAAGATATTGCTTTTATTAAGAAGTTTTTTACATTGAGTATAGTGTTTACAACAGTAATTCCTTCTATTTTACTATTTGGTTTTATTGCATATTCTATGATTTTTTATTCTTATTTTGAATTTGAAGTATTTGGTTTTTTATTAATAGGTTTCATACCTAGCATGTATATGATAATCCAAATGTATATTAGTGAATCTTATGAATAATACTATTATTTTATCAAAATTTAAAAATTATTTAATCATTTTAGAATTAATATTATTTATATTAAGTTTAGTTTTTATTTTTTTCAATAAATTGATTATTTGTATTATATTATTTGGTATTGCTATATTTTTGTATTTAAATATTAAACGAATTAAATATAAAAACAAAACAGATGAAAATGATTATGAATTTTTATCTAATTTAATTTATAAATATAAATTAAATCCTAATAAATTAAATTTAATTTCTAATACTTTAAATAAAAAATTTTATTTTTATAAAGAATTTTTATATTCTCTTAAACTTTATAAAAAATCAATTAATGCAGAAAAATCTTTTTTAAATTTATTCAAATCAACAAATTCATTTTATTTTACGCAAATAATAAATTTAATAATTCAAAGTCTTGATGAAAATATCAATATTTATTTTTCATTAATTGAAGTTCAAAAACAATTTAATAACGAAAGAAAATTTAAATCAGAAATATCAGGAAATTTAAATAGTTCTTTATCTATGATTCAACTTGGATCAGTTATATTTTTTCCAATATTTGCTGGAATTAGTATGAATATTTTAGAATTTGCAAGTAAAATGAATAATATCCATTTAAATTTTGAAAATTTTTCAGTCCTTTTTGTTTTTTATATAATTATAATAAATATTATCAATTTTAAATATAAAAAAGAAATATTACTAATAAAAATAAATAATATTTTATTTTTTAGTTCATTTTCACTAATTCTATTCAAAATTTCATCGATTATGGTATCACATTCTATTTTAATTTAAAACGTGAGTAAATGAAGCAAAATAAAAAAATACAAAAAATGAAAAAAAGCAATGAAAATGTAAAAGCAAAAAAAACCATTAGATTTTCTAGGTTTTTATTTGATATGGCAACAAAAAATCTATTGTTTAATCAAATATATTTGATAATTATTGGATTAAGTCTATCTAAAACAAGAAAATTACAAGGTTCAATTGAATATATAATGATATTGTCTGCAGTTACTATAATAGTTATTATTGCTCTCTCTATGATGACACAGCTAAAAGGAACTGTTTTACATTCATTTTATAATAGTACTACAAATCAAAGTGCATCTAAATTATTAGCACATGAACTTAAAAATTTGAGCAAGGTCTAATTAAATCAAATAATGAGAGTATGTTAAAATTAACTTTGACAGATGAAAAAATAAATTTAAAGACACAAATGTCTTTTGAATTTATGATATATTTAGCAATATCATTAAGTTCATTATTAATTGGAATTACAATATTTATTCATTTTCATTCTTCTATAATAAATTTGTCTAATAAAATTTATTTTGAGCAATTTGCATCAGTAATAAATGAGAATATTGGATTTCAATCTAATAATTTTAAAATTTTTATACCTGCAATATTATGTAATAAAACAATTTTAACAAATATTTTTAAGTCTGATAATTTGATTTTTACAGCAAATAGAATTGTCATAAATAAAGCATTATGCAAAAATAATCAAACAATCAGATCTTTTGAAATACACACATTACCTAATGGAAATATTGAATTAAAATAAGTGAATTTTATGCTTGCACAAATTATATTTGAATCATTAATCAATTTTTCATTGATTCTTATTTATGTGTTTATTTTGATTTCAGTAATTTATGCTCTTGATAAAGTATTATATCAAAAATACTCAATAACACTAAAAAATTATATTAATGAATATAGTACAATAAATAAAAGTATTTACCCTTATTCACAATTTAAAATAATAATTCAAAAATAATAAGATGAATAATGATGAAATTAATTATAACAAGTTTTGATTTAATTTTAAGTATATTTATTTTTTCATCAATATTTACATTTTTTTTATATTCTGTAATAACTGATTTTAATATTTTATTTACTATAATAAATAATTTTTCTAATAATTTGTTAATAAATTCTAGAATTCAGAATATTGTTTTTCTAACAAAAAATATTAAAGGACCTAATAAATTTATTGAAAATTTATTAAAATCTTATAATATTAAATTTATTCCATTTAATGTAATAGCATCAAATTCAACAGTATCTCATAATCTCTATTCTCAATATTATTTAATAAGAACTATTTCTAGCAATAATAAAATATCATTACTTGTGATTAAAAATGAAACAAAATAAATCTAAAATAGATCAATTGCAATTAAGTTTTGAAATGATGATTATCACATCAGTTATTATAAGTTTTAGTGTTGTTGGTCTTGGAGTATATAACCATTTTGCAAAAACTCAGAATATTATTTATTCTAGTTTTATTAATAACACACTAAATACAAGCAATTTAAAAATATCAAATCTAAATATCAATAAAAATTTTAATATTTATGGATCTATTGCCAATGTTACATACATAAATCAGAGTAATAATTTACAGATTATTTTTTCATCACCGAATAAATCTAATATATTAATAAAAATTTTAAATAATAGTAATTTTATTTCTATTCCTAAATATTATAATTCTTCAATTAGTGGAATAGGTGCTATTTCATTCTCAATAATACCAAAACATATTGGAATTAATATAATAAAGGTTTTAATTTCAATCAAAAATAGTTCAAATATTTATAAAAATAAAAATTTGAGTTTTAAAACTTATTCTATATTAAATAATAAATCAAATAATCAAAATATTTTTTCTTTATATTTCTTTTCAATAATAAGACATAATGAATCAATACTTTATCATTTGGATAATCAACAAAAAATTTATACTGTATCAATAAAATCAAAATGTACTTGGTTAGAACATGGAGAAGGAATACCTACAATTAATTTATGCAAATGGGCTGGAGCACCACATGCTAAATATTATTTTGATACTATTGGCTATAATTGTTGGCATCTAATAGAAGAAACATATGTAATTCATTGTATTTCATTAAATCCAAGAAAAATTAGTTATTTTAAAATAAGTAATAATTTTAGTTATTTTTATAATATTACTTTAAATGTTAATTCAAATTTAAAGCAAAATATATCTACTAATTTTTCTTATCCAAAAGATAATAAAAATATTTATTTGAATAATAAAATAATTGGAAATATAATAATTAATAATATTTCTGGCGAAGGACAAATATCTTATTTAAATTATATTATTCTAAAAAATTCTGCAAAAAAATACATAATTAATAAAATCAATTATAATCATTATAGTACTGCTTTTAGTTCTTTTAACTCAACAATAAATCAATATAAAGGGACTGTTGATCCAAATACACCTCATTCTATTTCTTCTGCTATGCATTATTTAAATTATGAATCTTCTAGATTAGTTAATAGTAAAGCAGTAAAAAATACTAAATGCAATTTAATTAATAAGGATAAATCTGAATTTTATTCTTGCAATCCATTTTCTATATTAAATTATAATTTTATTTTTAATGTTTACAATAAAACATTCACAAATACTACTTTAGATTCTTATGGTTCTGTTCTTACTATACAAAATCAAAAAAATAAATGATAAAATGAAACTACAATTCGCAATTATAGAAACATTAATCGCAAGTAGTTTATTGATATTTACTTCTATTTTTATTACAAATATTACTTATAATTATTCTTCTGAATTTAATTCAAATCAGTTTAATAATATAAATTTTATTTATGATTTTGTTAGTTTTTTATACCATAATTCTTCTTCTCTAAATTGTTTTTTAAATCATTGTTTAAATGCAAATAATATCCTTAAAAATTTTGGAATAAATTATAAGTTAAAATATATTAAATTAAATATTAATAATCATTTTTATGTATTCTCAAGCAATTCTTTTATTTATAAAACTTGTAAAATATTGGAATTCTGTTTTCCTATTCAACAAAATCAATCTTATTTAATAAGTTGTATTTACTCTTGTGGTGAATAAATGAGTTTTTTTGGTTTAATAATTTCTACATCATTGATTTTCGTTATAATACTTATGGTTTTTATTATGCATTTAGCAATATTAGCTAATAATATTTCAATAAATTTTAATTTAAATAAAAATATTCAAACAGTAGAACTTTTTGAAAATATTATAAATATAACACAAAATAATTCTAATAATATTCAATTTATTAATTGGATAAATGCTATTAATATATCTGCAAAAGAAGATAATTTAAAAATAAAAAGCAATAATACTTATTTAGAAATATCAACAGAAACAAATCCAAAGATTTTTTCATTTATTAAAATAAAAAAATAATAATAAAAATTTAATAACTAATCAAATTAATAAGATGTTTTTTATAATTTTAATAACAATTAATAAAATTATTAAATGGCCTTAGTAGTGCAATGGCCAGCACAGAGGATTGTGGATCCTTTAATCCGAGTTCGATTTATTAATAATTTTAATATTTATTAATACGGAAGTCCCGGCTAAGGCCTTATTCTTATTTATTTCATTTTAAAATTAAAGAAATTAGATTTTTTATATTTTATAAAATATTCTTTAAACAATAATAATATATAGCTCAACATAATATAAAAATAAAATGATTGGTGATAATTATAAATAAAGTAAAACAAAAAACAGCAATTATTGGCGCTGGAATGAATGGAATGTTTTGTGCTTATTATTTATTAAGATCAGGACAAGATGTGATTATAATTGATAAAGAAAGAGATAATTTAACATCTAAAAACAATGCAGGATTATTAACACCATCACTTTCACCAATTCCAAAAATAAGCAGTTTAGAGGCAATAAAAGCAATGACTATTGGTGCATCTCCTTTATATATAAGTCCTTTTCAAATAATTAAAAATAGTAGTTGGTTTTTAAGAGCAATAAAATACCTAAATAAAGAACAAAATATAGAAAAATTTGTGGATTTAGGTATGGAAAGTTTAAAATTATATAAAGAAGTTTTAAATAGAGAAAAAATTGATGTGGATTTAGTAAATGGAGTTGCAGCATTATATAAAAATAAAGAAGAAGCAAAAATATTAGCAAAAAAATATAATGGACGATTTATAAATAAAAAAGAAATTGAAAATTTTGGTTACGAATATTTCTCAGGAGGAATAATGTTTGATAAAGAAATATCAATAAATCCACTAAAACTTTTTAATTCCATGAGAGATAAAATAAAAGAACTTGGTGCTGAAATAATTTTAGAAAAAGAAGCAAAATTAAATATGAATCAGAATACTGTTAATCATATTGATATAGGAAATGAAAAAATCTGCGCAAATAATTATATTATTGCTTCTGGTTTTAAATCTAATACAATATTAAAATCAGCAAAATATAATCCACATATAATTCCTGCAAGAGGTTTTTCAGTTTTATTTTCAACAGAAAATAATAACATTGTTTCATCACCAGCACTTCTTGAAGATTATGGAATAGCAATTGCACAACATAGTAAAAATTTATTAAGAATAACATCTTTCTTTGAATTAGTTGGAACTAAAAATAAATTGGAATATAAAGGAAAAAAATGGTTATTGAATACTATAAAATCTCATTTAAAAAAATTTAATAAAATAGAGATATTATCAATAAATTATGGATTTAGACCTTGTACTCCAAATAATTTACCAGTAATTGGAAAAATTAATGAAAATTTATTTATTGCTTCTGGCCAATGTAGATTAGGAATAACATTAGCACCAATAACTGGATTTATTATAAACCAGTTAATAGAAAATAAACAAACAAAAAAATACAATTGGTTAAAAGATTTTATTAAAAACTAACAATTAAAATTGTAAGATTAAGTATTAAGAAATAATGAATATAATAAAATATTTAACTTTAAAAATTAGAATAAATATAAAGCAAAAATTCTCATAAACTTTTTAATTATTAACATAAAAGAATTAGTATTTTGTTTTATGTCTTTGATCATTGTTTTATATAATATTTTTTCTTCTGAATTTAATTTTCCTTCTTTTATTGTTTCTTGCTTTTTTCCATTTACTATTTGTACTTCTCTAGTATTTATTATTTCTTTTTTAACCATCAAATACCATTCATCTAAAGAACTTCCGCCATTATCTTTGTCTCTTAATACATTCAACAAATCATTTGTTTTTAATTTTCTTTCCTTCTTTAATTCAAATTCATGAAGTAATGGTAGCATAATTGCTTTATCACAAATTCTTTCAATATCTGCTGGGCTATACCCCATTGTTGCTCTAGATAATCTTCCTATATCAAGATTTTTCTTTGGTGTATGCTTTGTATAAAAATTAAAAAGTAATTTTCTTGAACTATAGTTTGGAGGAGAAATATATATTCTATCGCCAAATCTTCCACTTCTTTTTAATGCAGGATCAATATCCCAAGGATTATTAGTTGCACCAATTACATATATACCTTGTGGATTCTCTTCTAATCCATTCATTTCAATTAAAAATTGATTTACTGCTAGTCTTAATGCAGAGCTTTCTCCCCCACCACCAGAACTACCACCTCTTTTTACACCTAATGCATCTAATTCATCAAAAAATATAATACATGGAGCATTTTGTCTAGCTTGTTCAAAAATTGCATGTAAGTTTTTTTCTGTATTCCCAGTATACATATCAATTATTTGATTTATTCTAGCAATAATAACATTAGCATTAGATTCACCACTAATTGCATTTACAATAAATGTTTTTCCAGTTCCAGGAGGTCCATATAAAATTAATCCAAGACCTTGTTTTTTTCCATATTTTTTAAATAATTCTGGATGTTGCATTGATAAGATTATATTATTATTTAAATAATTTTTTATTTTTTGAAGCCCAATTACATTAGAAAAATTTGATTTAGATTTGTAAAATGCAAGTTTTTTTATTTGTCCTTCTTCAATAACTGTTTCATCTTTTGATTGCTGTCCAATAATATTATCATTATTATTAGATATTTGATCAGCAATAGATGATGAATTAACATTATTAGATATTTGATTAACATTTCTAGCTATTAATTCATTAATTTTAGTTAATCTTGATTTTCCTTCACTATATTCTGGATCTACTGCTAATGCTTTTTCATAAAATACTTTTGCTTCTTGATAATTATTAGCTTCTTCTTCAATATCACCTAATAAAACTATTGCATCAACACTATTTGGATCTAATTTTAGTACTGATTCAAAATCTTTTTTGGATCCAATATAATTTTGCAAAAGTCTTTCAGCTAATCCTTTATTAAAATAAGCATCAATATATTTTGAATCAATTAATAATGCTTGATCATATTTAGATATTGCTTCGTCATATTTATTTTCTTCAAATAATGCATTTCCATCTCTCCAGTACTGCTTTGCTTCTGCATTAACTTGTTCATTACTCATTTTATACACTATTTTTGCTTAAATCATTTCAATTTTATGTATTTTTATAATTCTTTTCTAATTTATAATTATAATTTATTAAAAATAATAGAAATAATATTAATTTAATACTATACTTTATTTTATAAAATATGATAAATAAAAATATATGCAAAAATATATAAATATTTATTAAGATATATATATTATAAAACTGCGTATTTGACAACGCCATATAAATAGCCAACGAATCCTAAATAAATATATAATAAGAAATTATTTGTTAGCATAAGCTTTGAATAAAAAATATAAAATTTAGAATTAATAAAAATATAGTTTTATTTGAAAAAAATTGTTTTAGATCTTAAATAAAATTTACTTATTTTAAAATTAATTTTAATTTTTGATTAAAATAAAATTATTAATTTTATAAATATGAAAATTAAGTAAGTAATTATATCTTATTTATAATAAAAACAATTAAATAAAAAAAACAATAATTTATAATTTTATAGATTAATGCTTTAAAATAAATGATCATTATGTTTTTTGGAAGAGAAGAACCTAAAAAAGAAATAAATTTGAAGGAATTTGAAGAATTTGTAAATGATCTGTTTAATAAAAAAATTGTAAAATTAGAAAATAAAGCATTATCTTTAATAACAAAAATAAATGAATATAGAAAAGCATTCATAGATACTTGTGATGATTTTGAAAAACTTGAAACAGAACCAGATATTGAAGATATTGGAATGTCAAATTCAAAACAAATAAAAATAAGTAAAAGCATTTATGTATTAACACTCAAACGAACATTAATTAAAATAAATTTAATTCAAAATCAAAAAATATTATATCATAAATACGAGCAATTTTTTGCTGAAAATGAAGTATTACTTAATAATATTTTAAAAGTTAATAATACATTTAAAAAAGTATTGTATTGTTATTCTAATAATTTAGACAATTTTAAAAGGACATTTTCCGCGTATGAAGATGTAACAAAGCATTTAAAGAATGAACTTAATAAGTATACTATAGATTTAGATAATCATAATGAAATTATTGAGAAATATAATGAAATTATTGAGAAATTAGAAGAAAAGAAAGTTTCAGACAATGAATTAATAATTAAATCCTCTCAAAATTCTAGTGAAAACCAATCACAAAAAATAGATAAAAATATTGAAACTTCAATAAAAAAAAGTATATTTAAAATTTCTAATTTAAACATAAAAATTTCTAATTTAAAATCAAATATAAATAATATATTTGGTAATTTAAATAAAACAGCTAAAAAATTTGATTATACTTCTAAAAATAAAATAAAAATTGAAGAATATAAAAATGAATATAAATTTAAAATGCTTAGTGAACCAAAAATTTATGAAGACTTCTTAAAGCAAATTATTTATATGAAAGAGTATATAAATAAGAATAAAATAGATATTAAAAATTTTATTAATGTAAAAAGTAGTTTAGATTTAATATTAGAAGGTAAATTAAAAGAATATGTAGATGAATTAAATATCTTAAATAAAGATAAAAACAACAAAACTATTGAACTTATATATTTACAGAACGAATTAAAGAAACAAATTAGTATTGAAAATTCAAAAATAAATAAAAAAGAATTACTTAAAACATTAAATAAAGATATTAATGAATTAGAAGAAGAAATAAATAAAAATATACTATCTTTAGAAAAAGAAGTATATGAAATTTATAGAAAAAAAATATTAATAATTAAATAATTTTATTTGTAAACTTAATTTTACATAAATCTTTTTGCTTTACTATTTTATGTCTCTATCTAAAATAAAGTAGAGAATTCCAAATGCAGAATATATAAAAAGTATTGAAATGTGTGTTAGTATAAAAGAAGGAATTATATAAAAATTAGTAACATTTGAAGGAGCAAACATAATGAATTCTAATGAAATGAAGGATAATGCAATTGTTATAAAACATAATTTAATCATTAATAGTGCATATTTTTTATGATCTGATTTTATATTTATAAGTGCAGCAACAATACCAGCAACAATTATTAAACTAGTATCAATATCTCTTAAAAATATTATATTTGGTTTATTGTTTATAAATAATAATGGTAAAGAAATTGTTAGTATTGCAAGCATGAATACTGTTTTTGAATGAGATATCTCATCTTTTTGTTTTAATATAAAAATAATAAAACTAATGAATAAACTAATAAAGAAAATAATGATTTTAAGATAATAATTAAAATTCAATATTTCAATTATAGAAAGTATTATTGTTATTACTATTGCTTCTTCAAAAGGGTATTTGAATCCAGCATATTGGTTTTTTTCCTTTTTAATTTTTGAATTCATAAGCTCTACTTTTTTAGTTTTATTAGTTTTTTTGTTTAAAAAATTATTTAATTAAAATTCTTAAAAAAAATATTTCTAATTATTACTAAAATTAGATTAAAGTTTAGTATATAGGCAAAAGACTTATTATTGGGTTTTGTTAATTCGCCAAGGTTGGGATTCGAACCCAAACTTCCCAAAGGAAACCGGTTGCCTTGTTACATCACTAATCAGCTCTTGATGTTTTAAAACTCAAGACCGGCGCGTTACCGGACTCCGCCACCTTGGCACAGAATAAAAATAAAAAATATAAATGATGATAAATATGAATACAAATAACTTAAATGTTTTTATTAATAAATCAATCGAAAAATTAGATAAAACTATTAGTTTTTTCATATATTTTATATATACTAATATTTTTAGATCTATATCTAAAATTATCAAAAAAGATAATAGAAATTATTTGAAATTTAATATTGGATTTACAAAATTCAAATTAATTAAAATTAAACGAATAGCACTTATATATTCTCAAAAAAATGTTATTTGTAATCCAATTTCTGAATTTGATTGGAAAAAAGTAAATTTAAAAACTTATATAATACCAGAACAAGAATCAAATTCACACATATTAATAAATGGAATGAGTGGATTTGGGAAAAGTACATTAATTAAATCATTATTAATTGATATTTATAAAAATAAAAAAGCAGCAATTGTTTTTGATGCACATAGTGAACATTGTGAAACAATATCCTCATTAAAAGGAAAAAATTATGATGTTAATTCTTTTGGATTTAATTTACTTGAATTAAATGGCTTAAGTGTAAATGAACGTATATCAGAGTTATCTCAATTATTTAAAGATACTTTTAGTTTAGGATATATACAAACAATGAAATTAAGTGAGTGTCTTTGGTATACTTATAGAAAATTTGGGGCTCTGAATAAAAATATATGTTATTTAAAATCCACCCCAACTTTTTATAATTTATTACAAGAAATCAATATTTTTGTAAGAAATGCAAAGTCAATAAGTGAAAAAAATACTTTATTACATTTAAAAAACAGAATTGAATTATTAAATACAAAATCATTCATAAAAAATAATATTTCATTACAAAATATAAAAAATGGAATAAATTCAATATCATTAGCAGCATTAAAAACAAAACAAATACAATCAATTTATATTTTTGAATTATTGAAAAGACTTTATTCAACAATGCATGATAATCAAAAAGAAAATGGTTTAAAACTTTATGTAATAATAGATGAATCTGAATTAATACTTGAATTGTCAGATATAATTATTAATAAATTAATAACAGAAGGAAGAAAATATGGTATTGGTGTTATAATAGTTACACACACAACATCAAATTTAAGCAAACAAATTCTTGCAAATGTATCAACATATATTAGTTTTTTTACAAGAGAACCTCATGATTTAAATTATATTTCAGATCTTATTTCTGGAACAGACACAGTAAAAAAGATATTAGTAAAAAATAAATTAATTAATTTAAAACAAAATCAAGCAATTTTAATTAGTACAAAAATTAGAACGCCATTAGTTATTCAAACAATGCATATTAGTAAAATATTGAAAATATTACATTTAATTGATTTGGAAAATAGAAATTTAATAAATAATAAAGAAAATAGAATTGAAGAATATAATAATCAAGAAAAAAATATTATTAATAACAAAATAATAAAATTAAATGATATTATTAAAAAACCAATTAAAGTTGAATTACTTAATATTTTATTTAATGATAAAGAAATGGATATAATAAAAAACTCAAAAGATATAGATAAATTTATAATAAATGAAAAAGGAATTAATGAAGAATGGATTATGCTTCGTAATAATAGTAAAAGTATTGAACATGAATTATTTGTCAAAAAAATTCATGAAGAATTAATTAAAGAAAGAATAAAAAATATTATTAATAATAATTATGAAGGTCCTGATATTATTATATATCAAAATAATAAAAAAATAGCAATTGAATATGAAACAGGGAGAAAAAATATTTTTGATACCTATAAAATGATTAGAAAAAGAGAGCAAATATTTGACTCAATAATTATGTTTGTAAATAATACTGCATTTGAATCTTATTCAAAATTCTTTAAAAATAATAACTTAAAAAAATTAGAAGTATTTAATATAAATGAATATACTAATAAAAATATTTTCAATAATATTAAATAAATATTTTGTTTTATTTTTATATTTCTTACAAAAAGAAAATATTAATTACTTAGATTTTTTGTTTTATATTAAAAGAAATAATTAATTCTTCAATTAATTTAATTCCTAGTAATGAAGTATTATTGTTAATATCATATGGTGGACTTATTTCCATAATATCAAATCCTATATTAGATATTTCTGCTGCTGCTTTTGCTAAATATAATAAATCAAGAGAAGATAAACCTGCTGGACAGGGAACATTTATTCCTGGAGCAAATGCAGGATCAACAACATCAATATCAATAGAAATATAAACATTTTTTAAAACATTCTTTTTAATGAAATTAATTATTTGATCAATACTTTTTTTCTTAAAGTCAAAAATTGAAATTGTTTTTATCTTAGATTTTTTTAAATTAATAATTTCTTCTCTTTCAGGTTCTCTTATTCCAATTAAAATACTTTTTTCAATATCTAACATTTCAAGTTTTGAAGCATCATAAACAACAGATCCATAATAATGTTTATAAGAACTTATAAAATCTGGATGAGCATCAAAATAAATTAAACTAAATTTTTGGTTGATTTCTTTCATTTTTTTATTAATTGCAAATAAAGTTTCATAAGTTATTGAATGGTCACCCCCAACCATTATTGGGATTTTTTTATTTTTTATAAAATTATAAACATTTTTTCTTACATCTACTTTTTTTATATTTCCAAAATCATTAATTTTAAAATTTTCAATTAATTTATTTTCTGAAATATCTAATGGTTCAAAAAGAGATACTTGTTTATTATTTCTTTTAATTACTTCAAATTTATTTGAAATTTTTCTTAGAGTATTAGGTGCTAAATTAGCTCCTTTTCGCTTTGCATTTGATCCTGATTCATCAGGAACTCCAAAAATAACAAAGTCTGAATCTTTAAGATTTTTATTATGAAAACAAAATTTGTTACTCATTATTATCCATTTTTATATTTTTTTCATTTATTTATTTTCAAAAAGTTCTTATTATCTATACATTGAATCTGGTTCTTCTTTGAATTTTCTAATTTTATCTACAAATGATTTTGGAATTGTTGGTTTTACTTCTTCAAATGCTTTTTCAAAATCTTCTTTTGTAACCTCTTTTCTATTATTTCTTATTGCATTCATTCCAGCTTCTCTACATAAATTTTCAATTTCAGCACCAGTATAATTTTCAGAATGATTTGCAAGGTCTTCTAATAAAACATCTTTTGTTAAAGGCATTTTCTTTGTATGAACCTTAAATATTGATTCACGTGCTGCTTCATCTGGAATTTCAATTTCTATTATTTTATCAAATCGTCCAGGTCTTAGTAAAGCAGGATCAATCATATCAGGCCTATTTGTTGCACCAATAACAAGTACATTTTTCATTTCTTGCAATCCATCCATTTCAGTTAATAATGTATCAACAACTCTCTGTGTAACAAATGTTTCATCATTAGCACTTCTTGTTGATGCTATTGCATCTATTTCATCAATAAATATTATACAGGGTGATGACATTTTTGCTTTTCTAAATATTTCTCTTGTTGCTTTTTCACTTTCACCAACAAATTTAGATAGTAATTCAGGAGCTTTTATTGAAATAAAATTAACTTCTCTTTCTGTTGCAACTACTTTTGCTAATAATGTTTTTCCTGTTCCAGGAGCACCAACTAATAATACACCTTTTATTGGTCTAATACCCATTTGTTTAAATTGTTCATAATGTTTAATTGGAAGTTCAACCATTTCTTTTAATTGCTCTTTAACTTTATTATTTCCACCTATGTCATCCCAATGAAGATTTGGTCTTTCAATAAATACTTCTCTTAATGCACTTGGCATAATATTTCTTAATGCATCAATAAAATTTTCTCTATTAACATTTAAAGAAATAAGAATTTCATTTGGAATTGTCTTTTTATCAATTATTTTTGGTAATATATTCTTTAATGAAGCCATTGCTGCTTCTCTTGCTAGTGCAGACATATCTGCTCCAGTATATCCATGAGTTAAATCTGCTAGTTCATCTATATTAACATCTTTTGCTAATGGCATATTTCTTGTATGTATTTGTAAAATTTCTTTTCTTGAATTTCTATCTGGAACTCCAATTTCTATTTCTCTATCAAATCTACCAGGTCTTCTTAATGCTGGATCAATTACATTCTGTCTATTTGTTGCACCAATGACAATAACTTCTCCCCTAGAACCAATTCCATCCATTAAAGTTAATAATTGTGAAACCATTCTCCTTTCAACTTCATTTGTTGCATCTTCTCTTTTTGGTGCTATTGCATCTATTTCATCCATAAATATAATTGTTGGTGCTTTGTCTTTTGCTTCTTTAAATACTTCACGCATCTTTTCCTCACTCTCACCAACAAATTTACTTACAAGTATTGGACCTGAAATATCAATAAAATGTGCATCACTTTCATTTGCAACTGCTTTTGCTAATAGTGTTTTTCCTGTTCCAGGAGGTCCTGAAAGTAAAACACCTCTTGGTGGTTCTATACCTAAACGTTCAAATAATTGAGGGTATCGCATTGGAAGTTCAACCATTTCTCTTATTTTTTTAATTTCATTTCTTAATCCACCAATATCTTCATAATGAACATCACTTATTTTAACCATTGATTCTGAAACAGGTTCTGTTTTTATAATTAATTCAGTTGATTTTGATAATTTAACAACACCATGAGGAACTATTTGTACTGCAATAAAATTAAATACATAACCAAACATTGGAATAGGAACAATATCTCCTCTCATTATTGGTTTATCTTCTAATTTATTTTTTGCAAACTCAGTAAAATCTGAAGAAATTGCTGCTTTTTGATTTGGTGGAGGTGCAAGAACTATTTTTTCAGCTACTTTAACATCTGCTTTTAAAACAAAAACCTTATCACCAATTCCAATACCTAAATTTTGTCTTATATAACCATCTATTCTTATAAAATCAAGACCTTCATCATTTTGATGTGCTAATGCAACTAAAGCAACTGTTGATCTTTTTTTGCCTTTTATTTCAATAGTATCTCTAGAAGAAAGTTCCAAAAGTTTACGTGCTTTTGAATCTATACGTGCAATGCCTTTTCCATCATCAGTAACAAGCGCACCTGCTACTGTTAATTCAATCCCATTTGACATCTATAACCACTTTTTTATTTATTTTAATTAAATATTTAATTTTTTTAAATTATTTTAGTAAAATATCATTAAAGTATTTAATATTAAAAACTAATATATTATTTATTTATTAGTTATTAAAGATTAAATTAATAAATTTAAGTTTATTTGTTTTTATATTACAAAAATTAAAGAAATACATTTATAAATAATTAGTTTTAAGTTAAATATTAATTATTATTAAATTTCAGTATTTAAAATAAGAAATAAAAACTAGATTACAAAATTAGTCTTTAAAAACTTACTTTTTGAAAAATATTATTAATATTTGATATCTTTTAAACTTATAATATTTTAAAT
>CAZRZO010000007.1:0-7848 GCA_964604635.1 Microcaldota archaeon
TATAAGTGTTAATACATTACTTACTTCAACATCAAAATTTTTAAATTCATCAGGAACAGCATATATTAATTCAAAAGGTCAATATGTAAGTCCTTATTATACATTAGATGTATTTTCATTTAATGGACTTGCAACATTATATAGTCAAGCAAAATGGAATTTATATGTAAATAATGTTTTATACAAAACAAGTGCATCAACAATTAAGTGGGCAACACAAGGAAGACCAGGAACATATTCATTAAACTTTGTAAATACTGGAAATAATAATTATACTTCAAATTCAATTACAAAAATACTACATGTTAGACAACCTGCATCAGGTATTCCAAGTCCAGTGACAATACCAACAACCACAATACACATTAATAGCTCAACAAAATACATAATAATAATTAATACATCTTCATTCAATTCATTATTAAATATTTCAAAAACAGTAATTACATTAAATTATGTAAATGAAAACATGCTTTTGAAATTATCATCAAATGCAAATGTAGTAGCAAATATATTATTGTCAAATGTAACATCACAAGTTAAGAATATGACAAATAAAAATTATACAAAATTAACTGTATTTAATTTTACATCATCACAGAAAATAAATACTAATGTATCATACACATATATTTGTAATTTGAAGAATGTTTCTGCATTTGAGTTAATAAATAAAACATGGTCAAAACTTAATTCAACTGAAAATACATTATCATCATCATCATCATTATGTGCATTATCTTTTGTAATACCTTCTGATCCAATAATTGGTATATTTTCATATAAACCAATAAATGTAAGTACAACAACAGTACCTTCAAATACAACAACAATACCAACAACAACAGTAACATCAAATACTGTTTCTACAAATACAATAACAACACCTGTAACAACAACAACAGTAGCAGTTGCTAATACAATTTCAACAACAACATCAACAAATGCAACACCTAACTATGGATACATAGGAGTAGCAATTATAATTATTATAATTGCAGTTGTAATCATATATTTCTATAATAAAGACAGAAAGCACAAAAAGCACAAAAAGTAATTGTTTTTTTCTTTTGTTTGTTTTTTTATTTTTTAATGTGAAGATGTGAACAATAGTAAAATTAAAAAATTATTATTTATATTAATAATACTTGGTTTGATTGATAGTGGATATTTAACATATGTTCATTATGCTCCAAATGCATTAATTTGTCCAACATACGGAATAATAAATTGTTCACAAGTTGTAACAAGCTCTTTTTCAGTTATATTTTTTATTCCCTTAGCAATATATGGATTAGTATGGTTTATTGTCCAATTAATTCTATTCTTTATTATTGATAATTTTGATATAAACTTAATATGGAATATTATTGGTATATTTGGTGTAACATATTCAATATTAGCAATGTTTTTTTTAAATAAAATCTGTGAATATTGTAGTGTTTTAGATTTTATAATAATATTAATTGTTATTTTATTTTTTATAAAAATAAATAGAAACAAAAAAGAAAATAGAACAAAATAAATATTAAAAATTAGTAATAAAATATAGAAATTTAAAACTAAACTAATTTTTATTAATTTATTAACAAATTAACTCATTTTTTTGATTATTGATAAAATTCATTACAGTATAAATATAAGCTGATTCTGACCAAGCAAGATCATCAATTATTCTATTACCTTGTTTCTCATAATAATTATCAGGGTCTATTTTACTCGCAGGATTAATTAATTCTTGTTCACATATTTTATTATCTTTTAATAAATATTTTTGAGTTATGTAATCAATAATTTTTTTTGCTTCTTTTATTTTATTATTATTTATATACCAATTTGCTGCTTCTAATCCTAATAATGGCCATCTTCCCCCGTGAAAATATGTATCTCCTTTAAATCTTATTGGTAATACATTATTATTAAATAAATCCTCTTCAATTTTTTGCATTGTATTATCTTGAATTTCTTTTGTAATACATGGTGGTTTAAATCTATTTAATATAAATAATTCTTCACCATCAACTTCTTTTATTAAACTATTTTCATTTCTAAAATTATCTGTTGCTTTGTATAATATTTTGTTTATAATAAAATGATTTTTTAAAAATCTATTAATGTTGTTTATATTTTCTAATATTTTATTTTCATTAATTTCTTCCAGTTCTTCATTATTTACTAAATTAATTATTCTTAAATGTAATTCAATATTTTTTAAGTTCTGATTATCAAAATCATTAATAATATTTTCCTTTATTTTTTTTAAGTTGTTTTTAATATTTTTCTTTTCTTTTTTAAATTGTTTTATAAGTTCTAATGCATTTTCCATCCCACAATGTATTGCAGCAACATCATATGCATGAATTTGATGAGTATCTATTTCCCATGCATTTGAACAAGGTGCAACATAAACCTTATTCATATATTCTATCATTTTTGGAAGTAATTTTAATATTTTATGTAATGATTCAGCCATATTTTCATCTATTCCAAAATTTTTAATATATTCATTTGTTGCAATTATTAATAAAGGAACTGAATCATATTGTTTTAACCAAATACTTGTATTTAAATCATATTCTTCTTCTAATACTGGATTATCTGATATCATTTCTTCATCAGATCTATGTCTATGCCATCCTACTTTGTAATTCTGATTAAATCTTGCAGGTACATGGTTTAAAATATTATTATGAAATGCACCATTTTCTAAAGGTAATTCTATTCCTCTATCAATATTCTCTGAAAAGCCATCAATAGCTTTCCACATTGAGTTAAGTAGTCGTGCAGAAGCATTTTTTATTATATTGATATTTTTTTGATCTGTTTTATTTAAATATCTTGCATTATGTGTTAATGAAATACTTATAAATGATGAATCTCTAAACCACATTGGAATATACCATTCATAATTAGATGATGCTGGTATATACCCTTTTTTATCTATCTGAGAGATAACATAAAAAACAACATCATTTGTTTTTTTTCTTAAAAATTCTATTGTATCCATATCTTCTAAATTGTTCATTTCATCCCCAATTGTAAATTATATTATATCATTCATTATATTTAAGTTTTTTGTTCTAAAAATCCTCTATTTTAGAAATCGTTTTAGTATTGTAAATTACATTTATTCTAGATTCATTAAATTTTAATATTTGATTATTAAATAAAAAATTACATATAACATTTAAATATCTAATTGTTCATATATTTTATTTGATGATATTAAATTAGGGGATTGGGACTTGCAATGGTTGTTTATAATAATAAAAATTCAAAACTTTATGGTCTAGATACACAAATAACTGAATTAACCAATATTATTAATATAAAATTTTTACAAGATTCTAAAAAACATTATAGTCATTATAAAAAAGATCTTTTACCTAATGCAATTCTAATTTCTGGCAGATCTGGAATTGGAAAATCAATGCTTTTTGATTATTTAAAAGAATTTTTTAAAGATAAAATAAATATAGTAGATATTTCTAAAAAATTACAAGCAGAAGCAGCAGAAAACCAAGAAAAAACATATTTAAATTATTATTTTAATGCAATTAAATCTCCAAAATTACTTAATAATAATAATACTATCTATTTTCTAGATGATTTTAATCTTATTGAAGATTATTTTTTAAGTGATGATAGTGCATTACCACAAACTAAAAAAATTATTAGTTATCTACAAAATCTAATAAAACCTGAATCTAATAATATCTTAATAACTTCAATACAAAATAGTTTAGTACTCAATTCAAATATTATGAAATTATTTGATACTGAAATTAAATTACCTCTTCCAAATTTTGAGTCAAGATTAGCAATAATGAAAAATTATTTAGAAAATACACCAACACCTTTAAATGATTTAATTAAAGTAGCAGAAATTACTGAAAATTATACTGGATTAGAGCTAATGAAATTAATTAAAGTAGCCTATCAAAAAACAATAAAAGAAAAGAAGTATGTTTTAACTTATGATGATTTTAATAATAGTATTAATAAAATAAAACCAATATCAACAAAAAATACAGAACCTTCATGGGAATTTTTAGGTGGTATGAAAACAAAGATTGATGAAATTAGAAATAGTCTTATTTTACCTTTAAAATATTCCGAACTTTTTAAAAAATACAATGTAAAACCTCCAAAAGGTATTTTACTCTATGGTCCAACTGGAACTGGAAAAACATCAATTGCAAAAAATCTTGCCAAAGAATCCAAATTTAATTTTTTTAGTTTTTCACCTTCAGATATTCATACTATGTGGCATGGTGAGGATGAACGAAAATTGAAAGAACAATTTAAAAAAGCAAAAGAGAATCAACCTGCTATATTATTTATTGATGAATTTGAATCAATAGCATCAAAGAGAAATGATGGTCCAAATAGTAAATTATATAATGGTCTTGTTGATGAATTTTTATATCAAATGGATGGGATTGAAGAATTAAAAGGTGTTGCAGTAATTGCTGCAACAAATAGAATAGATCTTTTAGATCCTGCAATAATTAGACCTGGTAGATTTGACAAAAAAATCAATATACCATTACCTAATTTAGAGGGTAGAAAAGAAATTTTAGATATATATATGAATAAATTTAGATTGAATGAACAATTAGAAATGAATAAAAATATATTTATTGAAGAAATAGCTGAAAAAACCTCTGGTTTTTCTGGTGCTGATATTGAAAATTTATGTAATCAAGTCGGAGAAATTATTATTCATAGAAAAATAACTATTTTAGAGAACAAAAAAACTAAATTTACAGAGGAATCTTTGATTCAGATATTTAAAAGAATAATGATAAAAAAAGATATTGAAAATAAACCAAAACAAATAGGTTTTATTGATGAACAAGATATGAAATTATATTATAAAGAGTTTATTGAAAATGAAAAAAATATTAAGAATAAATTAAGAACGAATAAATTAGAAATATCTAAATTAAGAACAAAACATTAATAAAATAAACTATATTCTTTCATATGTTTTAATTAATTCTTCTTTCTTTTTTTCTTGTATTTTTAGATATTTTGTTATTGTGTCAACATAAGCTGATTCAGACCAAGCAAGATCATCAATTACTTTCTTGTTATTTTTATTGTAAAATTCATTAGGGTCATAATTACTTGCTGGATTAACAATTTCTTGTTCAACTATTTTACTATTTATTATTAAATATTTTTGAGTTATGTAATTTATAATTTTTTTTGCTTCTTCATTTTTATTGTTATCTATATACCAGTTTGCTGCTTCTAATCCTAATAATGGCCATCTTCCCCCATAAAAATATTTATCTTCTTTAAATCTTATTGGTAATACATTATTATTAAATAAATCCTCTTCAATTTTTTGCATTGTATTATCTTGAATTTCTTTTGTAATACATGGTGGTTTAAATCTATTTAATATAAATAATTCTTCACTATCAACTTCTTTTATTGGATTACTGTTAAAATCACCATTTTCATTGAAAATATCTTTTGCTTTATATATTATATTATTTCTAATAAAATGATCTTCTAAAAATTTGTTAATATTATTCATATATTTTAATATTTTATTTTCATCAATGTTCTGTATTTTCTTATTGTTTATTATTTCTATTTCTCCCAAACAAGATTCTAATTTATGTATATTTTTTTTATCAATATATTTATTAAAATTTTCTTTGTTTAAACTTTTGTTTAATCCTTTTAAATTATCAACTAAATCTTTCTTTAAATTAGTTTTAATATATTTTACTAGTTCTATTGTATTTTCCATTCCTGAATATATTGCAGCAACATCATATGCATGAATCTGGTGTGTATCCATTTCCCATGCATTTGAACAAGGTGCAACATAAACTTTATTCATATATTCTACCATTTTTGGAAGTAATTTAGATATTTTATGTAATGATTTTTCTATATTTTCATCTATTCCAAAATTTTTAATATATTCATTTGTTGCAATTATTAATAAAGGAACTGAATCATATTGCTTTAGCCATTTAGAACGATTTAAATCTGAATAATATAATGGGTTATCTGATCCCATTTCTTTATTATTTCTATGCCAGCCCATACTATAATTTTCATTAATTCTTGCAGGTACATGGTTTAATATAATGTCAAATGCGCAATTTTCAAATGGAATTTCTATTGCGCGGTTCATATTTTCTGAAAATTTATTTATTGCTTTCCACATAAAATTTAATAATCTCGCAGATGCATTTTTTGCTTTTCTATAATTTTCATCATCTTTTTCTAATGCTAAAAATTTTGCATTGTGTGTTAATGAAATACTTGTAAATGATGAATCTCTAAACCACATTGGAATATAATATTTATAATCTTGTGATGCTTTCATATACCCTTTTTCATTTATTTGAGAAATAATATAAGAAGTAACTTCTTTTTCTTTTTCTTTTAAAATTTCATTACTAATTTTTTCTGTTTTTTGAAGAGTTTTTTCATTTTCCATAACAATAACCTTTCTCTTACCAATAATAACTATATTATGTGTATCATATTTAAGTTTTCTGTTTAAAATAAAAAACTTTTTATAAATAGTTAAATATCTGTACCTGCATAAATGCAGGCACATCTCAAGATTACCAAAATAGTATTGGCAATAAATAATAAGAGTAATAAAGTATATAAATATTTCTATTTTATACTATCTATTACTTAACTAAATAAATATATAGTAAAGTATATATATTTTATTTTGATTAAATAATTAAGTAAAAAAGCGTATGACTAACGCAATATAAATCAGTTAACTACATACAATGTAGGCAAATCTCAAGGTGAAAAAATGGAAATTGGTAAAAAAATAGAAATAAAAATCTATGGAGCCATTGATATCTTGGTAAATGAAATGAACCAAAAATATGGAATTAATTCAAAAGACAATACTGAATTAGAGCTCAATGATCTATATTTTAAGAAAGAATTAATAGATCATATTCTGAATTTAATTAAATTCAGAAAAACAAGTGAAAGATTCTTGGAAGATGAGCTTAATGAAGTAAGATATGAAATAAATTTAGAAGTATCTAGTCAAAGTTTGAAGCAGATAAGTATAAGAAAATTAATTTAGTTCAAAGTAATTTGCCAAGGTCTTCTTGGCTTTTTCAATTTCCATTATTTTTATAATAAATATTATATATTGTATCTAATATTAAAATAGAATATATAAAAGAAGAGACGGAAAAAACAAATACCGTCATAAAAGTTTATAACTTATTAAGTTTATTATTCTTTTGCGCTGATTATCATTGCAGCAGGACCAAAGCAAAGTTTTCTCACTTTTGTCTGATTTATTGCTTTTTTTATGTATTTTTTTGCATCATTCATTAATAATTCTCGTAATATTACTGCTGCTCTTTTTGCATTATCTTCTTCAGTTTTTATACCCATTTCTGAAAAATACTTCCTAATTTCATTTACGTCTATGATATCAATTATTCCCTCTCTACAGTTTATTTGTTCGCTCTTTTTTTTGTTATTATTTTCCATTTTATTACCCCAACCATTTATATCTTTGTATTTTATTTGTATTTAAATCTTTTGGAGATGTTTCTAATATATTATTAGAATTTTTCAATATTATATAAAATAATTATTTTTTCATTTATATTGATTTAACTCTATAATATAATTTATAATTTTAAACTAGACTAATTTACTTCTTATAAGTATTTTAGATCTAATAAAGTATTAATACTAATACTAGATAATTCTAATAATTATTAAAAAAAAAGTAAATAATTAGTAATTTACTAATTATTCATAAATCTCCAACCCTCAACACATATGTTAATCAAATCAACAACCAACCCTCAACACATATGT
>CAZRZO010000007.1:7948-44986 GCA_964604635.1 Microcaldota archaeon
CCAACCCTCAACACATATGTTAATCAAATCAACAACCAACCCTCAACACATATGTAGTTTTATTATCCTCAGCAATTATGTTAATGGAATATTAATACTAATAGATTCTTTGTCATAATATTTGAAATTATTATAATTCCTTTGCTCTAATTTCATATATCTTGAATTGAAATAATTTATTAAACTTACTTTTTGCTTTTTAATAGGTTTTAAGCATCTAATACCTTTTTTTGTAAGTGCTAAAATTTGCGTAGGATTAATTTTTGTTGCAAAATCAAGAACTTTCTTATTTTTAAGGTTTTTTAGATTATACCATACAGTACTTTTTGAGAAACCATATATGTTTGAAACATACTCTGTAAAACTAGAAGCACTAGGAATAAGATCACATCCAATTTCAAGAATTATTAATTGCTCACACTTATTGAATATTTTTCTATTATGCTCTCTCTTATCAACTATTTGGTTCACACAAAACACCTAAAAAATTAAAATTTAGTATTTTATGCCAACCAAATAAAAATATAATGATGTTGTTCTTATATTGTGCATTACTAATAAAAAGCCTGCTATAATGCCTATAAAGTCAAAGCTACCTTTAAAACAAGATACTGTTTGCCATATATTTTGTTGTAGCTTTTTTATTTGCATTTTTACACCATCATTTGGTTTGCATTTAAATCATTATTTAATTAAATAACAATTAAATAATAATACTAACGAAAGATTTAAAAACCTTTTGTGTAAATCTAATAAATAATAATAGAATTAGACTATTAAACACAATAACCTGTTATTAATAAAAATAAATAAAAAAACAAAAAGCAAAAATTTTAAATAGTTTATTCTTTTAAACTATCATCAATCCATTTTTTAACAGATTCTTTTGGTACTGCGCCAATTATTGATGCTTTTACTTTTCCTCCTTTAAAAAGCATTGTTGTTGGAATACTCATTATATTGTATTTTCTTGCTATTGTTTCGTTTTCATCAACATTTACTTTCATAAACCCAATATTTTTATAGTCTTTTGCAAGTTCTTCAAAAATAGGACTAAACATTCTGCATGGTCCACACCATCCAGCCCAAAAATCAATTACAACTGCAATATTTGATTTTAGAACTTTTTCTTCAAAATTTTTTTCATTAATTTCTTCTATGCTCATAATAACACTTAACAATTAATTTTAATATGCTTTTCATCTTTAAATTTAATATTAATAAATTCAATAAAAATAACAAGAATTATTAAATTATTAATAAGTAAATATAAAATAAATTTAATACTATTAAATAATTACTATTAAATTATTATTAATTAAATATAAAAAATATGCTAAATATTTCTATAAATAGATTAAAACAATCTAATCAATATTAGTGGTTGAATGCAAATTAAATATCCTAGGGGTGTCAGAGATTTAAAGCCAAATGAAGCAATATTTAGAGAACAAATAATAAACCAAATAAAAATAACTTTTCAAAATTTTGGTTTTTATCCAATAGATACACCAATTTTTGAATCTTTAGATGTATTATTGGTAAAACATGCAATTGGGGATGAAAATAGATTAATATATAAACTTAGTAGTGGTAATTTAGGTCTTAGGTATGATCATACAATTTCATTAGCAAGATTTTTTGCAATGCATCAAGAAATACATCTTCCATTTAAAAGATATGTGATTGATAAAGCATGGAGAAAAGAAGAACCACAAAAATTAAGATACAGAGAATTTACTCAGGCAGATATTGATATTTTAGGTGGGAATGAAATAGATACAATAGCAGAAGTAATCGCAGCAATTGCAAAATCTTTTGAAAAAATTAATATTAATTATGAAATACATTTAAATGATAGGCAAATTCTTGATGCATTATTTGAAAGTTTTAATATTGATCAGGAATTGTCAATAAAAATAATGCGTATTATTGACAAATATGATAAATTAAGTAAAGATCAAATTTCTGATCTATTAAAAGAACTTAATTTAAGTGCAGAAATAATAAATCAAATTATTTTATTTATAACAGATGATGCAGATAATAATACTAAATTAAAATATGTTGGGGATCTTTTAAAAGAGAAAGGAATACCATTAATTAATAGATTAAATGAATTATTACAAATTATTAAATTATATAATTTAAAATCTAAAATATTTATTGACTTTTCAATAATACGAGGTCTTGATTATTATACTTCATTAATTTTTGAATTTAAATTAGTTGATAAAAATACATCTTTATCAATTGCTGGAGGAGGTAGATATGATAAATTAATATCTCTATATTCAAATAAAACAATGTCTGCTGTTGGTGGAAGTATTGGAATTGATAGGATATTAAATTTTTTGAATTATTCAGCAATAGAAAAATATTCTTATTCAGAAATATTTATTGCTTACATTAATCATATTAATTATAATTATGCTTTAAAAGTTGCTAATTTATTGAGAGATAATAATATTAATATTGATTTAAATGTATCTAATAAAAATATTTCAAGTCAGCTATTTTATGCTAATATATTAAAATTTAAATATGTAATAATTATTGGGAATAAAGAGCAAAATTTAAATGCTATTAATTTAAGAGATCTTAGAACTGGATCAGAACAAAGCATTAATTTAAATAATTTAGTTGATAATTTAAATTTATTATTAAAAAAAGAATAAAATATAAAAAATAAAAATGATATAATGGTAAAATCAGAACTTAAAAAAATAACTCATGATAAATTATTGCAAGGTGGTGTGCTAGTAAAAATGTATTTTGATGTACAAAATAAAGATGAGCAGAAACTACAACCTTTATTAATTGATCTTATAAATGAGCATTTATTGAAGGAAAAAGGTGTTGTGTATTGTTATGGTTCAATTGAAACACCTCTTAAATTAGATGAATTGTATGTAACTAATGCTGAAGTTACTATTTTATTAGAAAATATTTTTCCATTAGTAAATATTGCATTTAATTATACTCCAATTGGTATTGAAATATTAGAACCTGAAAAAGAAATGGTGATCAAAACAAATAATCTACAGTCTTTAATTTTAGAGGTTTCAAATATTTCAACAAATTATTCAAGATATATATTAGAGAAAGTATTGAAACCAGATGATTTGAATACAATAACAAAAGAAGTAGAAAATAGAATAGAACTTGGAAAAAAACTTCTTGAAAAACAACAAGAAAAAGAAAGTAAAAAAGAAGAATAATTGTTTTAATTAAATTTTATATACCATATAGTTTTATTGTTTATATCATCAATTTCAACATTTTTTTTATTTATTATTTTTCTTATTTTGTCTGCTTCTATAAAATTTTTATTTTTTCTTGCTATTTCTCTTTTTTTTATTAAATCCAATATTTCATTACTAATAGTATTTTTGAATTTGTTATTTTCAAGTATTCCTAAAGTATTACATAATTTAATTATTTCATTTATTGCATTTTCTTTAATTTCTTGTCTGATTTCACCATATTTTTCAGAATAAATTTTAATATCGTTAATAAGTATCATTAAATTTGATATTGCAAGAGGTGTATTAAAATCATTATTCATTGCTTCTTTAAAATTTGTTTTGAATTTTTTAATGTATTCATTAATTTCTTCATTTTTTATTGAATCATTATTTTTAAGATTGTAAAATAAATTTAAAATAGAATAAATATAATTTAGTTTTTGCTTTGATTCTTCAATAAGTTCAGGACTATAGTCAATTGATTTTCTATAATGTGTATTATTCATTACTATTCTTAAAACTTCATAATCATATTTTTCTAATATTTCTCTTACTCTAATAAAATTTTTTAAGCTCTTACTCATTTTTTGATTGTTTATAAATAAAACACCAGAATGCATCCAATATTTTACAAAGGGTTTTAATCCTGAAGATGCTTCTGCTTGTGCTATTTCATTTGTATGGTGAGGAAATAATAATTCAATTGCACCACCATGAATATCGTACTGAGGACCAAATTCTGTAAAAGTCATTGCAGTATCTTCAATATGCCAACCAGGTCTTCCAGATACTATTTTCTTCTCTTTATTAATATTTAATTCAATATCCCATTTAGGTTCATTTAGTTTTGCTGCTTTCCATAATACAAAATCGTAAATATTTTTTTTATTTTCTTTAGATTCAATTCTATGAACTTTTAAATCATTTAAATTAATATGTGCTAACAATGTATAATTTTTAAATTTATTAACATTAAAATAAATACTACCTTCAATATAATAAGCAAAGTTTTTATCTAAGAGACTTTGAATCTGATTTTTTATTGCGTCAATATAATCATGTGATTTTAAAAAATTAGAAACATTTTTTTTAATACCTAATTTCTCAACATCTTCTAAAAAACGTTTTTCGTATTTATAAACAAGATCTTTTTCAGTTATTTTTAATTCTTTTGCTCTATTGATAATTTTATCATCAACATCAGTAATATTTTGTATATATCTAACATCATATCCAGAAAAACGTAACCATCTTACAATTACATCAAAATTAATATAAGTTTTTGCATGACCTAAATGCATATCATCATAAACAGTTTGCCCACATACAAACATATTGATGTGATTATTACTTATTGGATGCAGATTTTCAATTTTCTTTGTTAATGTATTAAATAAATTTACCATATAATCAAATTTTTTTATATTTTCAAATTTAATTAATAAAATTAGGATTTAATAACAGAACTATTAATTGTTTCATTTGAAATAATTCCTATCTGTTGATTTGGCATATTTGATAACTTAAAATTACCAATAGCAATATAAGTCTGATCTTTTAATGTTCCTGCAATTACTTTTATTTGAACAACTTTATTTAGAATTGTTTCAAGTGGTATTGTTGCATTTCTAAATGTAGAACTACTATCAGATCCTATTGAATTATTAAATGTATTATATTGAATAGTTATGTATGGTTTATGTTTGTAAAGAATTTCAATATATAATCCTTTATTTTGTGGACTTATTATTTTAAAATTTAAAAATGCTTTTGTGACTTTAAAATAGCTTGAAGTAATATTTCCAAATACATTTGAAAGTCCGCATCTAAATGTTGTTGCAAAGAAACTATTATTATAATTAGTCCATGGTGTTCCCAAATAACATAATTTAGCATTTGCAGAATTAATATTTAATGGTGCAATTCCAAATCCTTTTCCACTAATATTCCATCCTGAATATCCTTTTGAGAAATTTCCATTATAAACATTTTGATATATTGGCAATATTGTTTTATTTAATACTAATATACTATCCCCACATGTTCCATTTTTAGGTCCTGTTTTAATTATTAAATTATAATTATTTGCAGGTAATGAAATATTTGTTAAGAAATCAAGGCAATTATTAACATAAGTTTTATTTAAATATGTTTTATTATTTGCAGTTACTTCAACATTTAAATAATTACTATTTCCACTTCCACCCCATATACCAAGCATTCCACCATTCCATCTACATTTTTGTGTTATTGTTGAATTAAATTTGTTTGTTGAAAATGAAAATAAACTACATATTTGTAAATTCATATTTATTGTAGTTGTTGTTGTTGGTATTGTTGTTGTATTTATTGCATTTGTTGCTATTGTTGTAGTTGTTGTATTTGATATTGTTGTTGTATTTATTGCATTTGTTGCTATTGTTGTAGTTGTTGTTGGTATTGTTGTTGTAATTATTGTTTGTGGTCCTTTAGAAGAAGAGAATAATACAATTCCAATTATAATTATTACTATAATTCCAATTACTATTCTTAATGGAATTTTGTTTTGCTTTTTATTTTGTTTTTGCTGATCTGCTTGAATATTTTTAGAAGTAGTGTCTTGTGAACTATTTGGAATATTAGTAGAATTAGAATTTATTTTATTTTTTTTACCAAACATAAGATCAATTATTTGATTATAATTTATAAAAATTTAATATTTTTACTTTAATTATTATGATATTAGATAAAATAATCAAATATATAAACTTATATTTATTAAATAACTTATAATTTTATTATTAATATATTATTTTAATTAAATTTAATTAAATAAATATTCACTATATTTTTATAAATGTTTTATTACAAACTATTAATTGATTTAATTTATAATAGTTATTATCTAATTTATATTAAATATTTTAATTTTTATTTATTGTAATTGTTTATTATTATATTCTAATTAAGTGATTTATTGGGAAGTATACCTAGAAAATGGAAGAAAAAAGGACGAATGCGCTGGAAATGGCTCAAAAAAAGAAGAAAGAAATTGAAAAGAGCTCAAAAGAGAAGAGTAGGTAAACTTTGATTTTTTTATTTAATTATATATGAGAAAATAAATTTCAATGATTATATGATTTTAAATAAAAATAATTATTTTTATTTATTTCTCTTTTAAGATAAAAATATAATTGTTCTATTTTTTTAATTTAATTACTATTTATTTTGCACTTCTATTGTATAGTATTTTAAATTTTTAAAGAAAAAGGCAATAAAGTTATTATTTTATTCTTGCTTTTTTTGTTTATTTTCTATTTTTTACTTTGTAATTACTTCGCAACTATCTTGTTTAACAATAACTTCAACTTCTGTTTGAGATACTAATCCATTTCCTAATTCAATAAGTGCTGGAATAGGAATTATTGCATCTGCTTTTATTAATTCATTCATTGCAATATATAATTTAAATTTAGTATTAACAATATCAGATAACCATCTAATTGCAAAAGGTTTTTCACCATATCTTTTTTCAATTTCAGTTAGTAATACTCGCGCATTACTTGATCTAATATTTACTACTTCATTAAATTTACAGATTTCAACAAAATCTGTTTCAGTAATAATTCCTTTTCCATTTGTTGCAAAAGGTTCAATAGCAATAACAGTATCTTCTTCTAATTTTGTTTCATCTTTATTGTCAAAATTAGGAATAAAAGGATCATTATGGAGACTGTTTATCCCTATACCATGTCCCCCTAGATTTTTTATTGGCTTTAAATTTTTAGCTTCAATTGTTTTTGCAATTTCTTTTCCAATTTCTCTTACTGTTATACCTTTTTTTATAATACTTAATGCATTTTTAATTGCTTCATCAGTTGCATCAATAAAATTTTGGTTATTTTCAGATAAATCAATTGTAATTGCACAATCACCATAAAATCCATTTTTTTCAGCTCCAAAATCTAGTTTTACAATATCATTTTCTTTGAATGCAGTTTCTTCTCCAAATTTTGGACTATAATGAGCAGCATAATTATTTATTGAAATATTTAATGGGAATGCTGGTTTGTATTTGTTTTCTTTGAGAATTTCTTCGCTGATTTTTGCAATATCTATTATTTTAGTTCCTACTTTTACATGCTTACTTGCTTTTATTAATGCTTTATATGAAATTGCACCAACATCTTTTATTAATTTAATGTTTTCTTCATTCATTTCAATTTTTTCATTATTATCTTCAGTAATAATATCCCCTATTTATTATTTTTTTATTCGCCGAGAGTGGGATTCGAACCCACGGAGGCCAAAAGCCAAACAGCTTAGCAGGCTGCCGCCCTTTAGTGCTTTTTTTAATTTATTTAAGAACCACTAGGCGATCCCGGCATAGATTAATATTAATATTTTTTATTCAAAATTTTATAAGTGGCAGAAGATGATCTTGCACTATAAATTAATAATTAATTCCCATATTTTCATTCAATTCTGTATCACAAGAGCATAATTTATTTGCACGTATAAAAATTACTATATGCTTAAGGTTGCTCCTTCCGGTCTGGCCTGGTTTACATACCAAATTATCACTTATGGCAAAATTTCATAACTTCCATATGAATTTAATTATTAACTTATAATACTCAATCAACATATAAGCCCGCCATAAAGGGATCTGCGAATGGGAAACCCTTAACTTCCCAGCCTATCTGCCAATAATATATTTTTTCTAAAATTTAAATAGTTATTTATAAAATGTAAATTATTTTTTATTTTTATATTAAAATGTAATTACTTTTTTATATTATTTATATTGTTCTTTATTATCTTTCCCCATATTTTGACAAAAATGATAAATATTGACTTACAATTATTTCTGGAGCAGATGGTTTTGTTTTCTTTACTATTTGTTCAATATTTTCCATTGTTATATTAATTTCATCATTGTTTTCAATATTTTGTTTTATTGCATTAATTTTAATTCGTCTACATACATTTACAATATCAGCACCAGTAAATCCGCGTGTTTCCTTTCCAATTTTTTCAAAATCAACATTATCATCTAATCTGATATTTATTAAATTTTGTTTGAATAATAATACTCTGTTTTCTTGTTCTGGTGGCCGTACAAAGATTAATTTATCAAATCTTCCTGGTCTTAATAATGCAGAGTCAATTGCATTTGGTCTATTTGTTGCAGCCATAATAACTACATTTGAAAATTGTTCAATACCATCTATTTGATTTAGCATTTCACCTGTTAATTGAATATATTCTTGTGGGCTTGATATTTCTCTTTTTGGAAATAATGCATCAATTTCATCAATAAATATTACTGATGGTGCGTTTTCTCTTGCAATATTAAATTGTTCTTTTATTTTGTTTAATGCTTCATCAGCACCCATTTTTAATATATCTGCTGTATCTAATTCAATCATTGTTACTCCTTTTATACCTTTACTCACTTTTCGTAACATCATTGTTTTTCCATTTCCAGGAGGACCAAATAACATAATTCCATTTACTGGTTTTATTCCATATTTTTTTATCATTTCAGGGTATTTTAAAGGAATTTCAATTGCTTCATCAACTGCTTTTTTAACAGCATCTAATCCAATAACATTTATTGCTTCTTTTGTATCTTCTTTAACAGATCCATATATTGTTCTTTCAAACATTAATTTGAATTTATTGTATTTTTCAATGTCTAATAATGATGTTGATGGTTTGATCGCAGTTAATATTTTTTCTATATCTTGTTTTGTTATTGCTAAGATTTCATGTTTTGTTGATGCTTTCTGTGCAATCATTTGTGCAACTGATTCACAAACATTTCTTATATCTGCTCCTGAAAATCTTTCTGTTCTTCTTGCAAGATCATCAAAATTAATATCATCACTTATTGGCAATTTATTTAAGTACATTTTAAAAATTAATTTTCTTCCAGATAATTCGGGTAAAGGCATATAAATTAATTTATCAAATCTTCCTGGTCTTAATAATGCAGGGTCAAGAACTTCTGGAATATTTGTTGCACCAACAATAACAACATTATTTATTCTTTGGAATCCATCTAATTCAATTAATAATTGTGTTAATGCATGTCTATGTATTTCATCAATATCCATTTGCCTAGAAGTTCCAATACTATCAATTTCATCAAAGAACAAAATACATGGTGCATGCTTTCTTGCAATTCTAAATATTTCTATTATCTTTTTTTCTGTCTCTCCTGGATATGATGAAATTAAATTACCAGCACTTATATAATAAAATCCAGCACGAATTTCATTTGAAAATGCACGCATCATTAGTGTTTTTCCAGTTCCAGGAGGACCAAAGAACATAATTCCTCTGCTTGGTTCTACATTATATGCTCTTGAAATTGCTCTTTCTTCTATTGGATTTGAAATTGCTTCTTTTAATTCTTTTTTAACACCTTCATAATTTGCAATGTCATCTAATGTTTCATTTGTTTTTCCTACTTCTAATTCTTCAAATGCTTCTCCAAATTTTAGTCTTAAATCTTTTTTTCTTACGTCAAGTACTTGGACAATATCAATATCATAAATAGCAAATAAATACAAAAGTAATGGTGCAATACTAAAGCTTATAAAAATAAATAAATCATCAATTTTAAAAGATTTATTCATAATAGAAAGACCAATAAATATTAGTGGATACCCAACACCAACAATTCCTGCTTTCATTCCTCTTAATTTTGTTCTATCATTAAATGCAACATTATCAATGATGATAACAATAACAATCATAAGAATTATTTGAATTAAATAAAAGTATTTTTGCATTAATGATTTTATTAGAATACCAAAAACATAAGCCATTGAAAAAGTAGCATGGGGATTAATAAAATTATTTATTGTTGTACTTATACTTTCTTTGAATGTGAATATTGTTGGATTTGGTTTATACGGTTGTGTTAATGCTGAATAAGAAGATAATTCGTTTAAATGAGGATTACTAATAATATATCCAGTATTTACTAAATTCATTGTTCCTGACAATGCAACAACAAGAATTATAAAAGATATTGTAAGTATTATTCCTCTTTTGTATCCAATCATTAAAATTGCAATAATAAATACTGGAACTTCAAGAAAACGTCCAATATTAGTGAATGCAAGCAAAGTTAAAATAAATATAAATGTTATTGTTCTATAATGTTGATATCCAAAAATAAATGTAATACTAACACCTATTAATAATATCCATGCTAGACCTGGTGCTTGATACATTACTGTTGGAAAGATAAAAGCTAAAAATACTATTAATCCAAGAAATGCATGTTTTAATGTAAATACTCCAAGTATAACTAATAAAATACCAACTAAAATAATTGGATAGAATCCAAAAACTAAAGCATCAATTAAAAATGCAAAACATAATAATACAGTATCAAAAAAATTAGGATTTGAACTTATGTTTATTAGTCTGTCTTTAATTCCATAAAATCCAATTGGTGCTTTACGTATTTTTTTGATTGCTTTTTGTGAAAATTCATATGCTTTATTATCATTTGTTTTCATAATTTCACAATATTAATATAATATTTATATTCTTATTTATAATTGTTTTTTTGTTATTAAATTAAATCTCTTAATAATAGATTTATTTATACAATTATTTAATTACTAATTTAATTAATTAATCCAGTATATATTTTAAATAAAGAATTAATTAATATTAAAAATTAATTTATAATATAGAATTAGTGTTTTTATAAAAAGCAAAAGATTTTAATTTTAATTTATTAAATTATTATTTATTTTATTAAAAATAACCCGTTGTAGCTCAATGGCTAGAGCAACCGGCTGTAGTTTGCGTTTAAAACTTTATTGTTTTAAACAGATACCGGTAGGTTGGGTGTTCGACTCACCCTAACGGGATTTTCTTTTTCTATTTTTAATTATTTTTGATCTATTCAAATTATTTATTAAAAAATCAAAACCTTTAAATACTTAATATATATTAATATATATTATATTTTTTATTATTTAAAAAGTATAATTAATAATATATCTTATAATTAAGTGAAAATATGAGAAAGATAGAGATTAAAAATAATAATTTTAAATTTAGTGATGATATAACATGTTTTTTTGAAAAAACAGTTACTAGTTTTGGAACTGGTGCAAAAATAGATTGCTCAAAAAACTATATTGGAAGAAAAGTTTATGTGCTTATTGTAAAAGAATAATTTATAATGTTTAATAATAATATAAAAAAAGTGATAAAATGACAAATGAAATAAAAGAAGTAAATTTAGAAGAAGCCTTTGAAATTATTAATAAAAAACAAACAAAATTTATTTGGCTTGGATCTGAAAGTATAACTCAAATAGCATCAATATTGAATTCAGAACAAGATAAAATAATTTCTTTAAATCCAATGGATTTAATTAATAATAATCAAAAAGAATTTCTTACTACTTTAGAAGGGCATGTACTTGTTTGTTATCATGGTAAAACTTCTAAAATGGTTGCTCAAGTTCTTAAATCAAAACATAATATTGAATCATTTAGTTTGAAAGGAGGAATAACAAATATTAAATAAAAAAATATTTTTATTTATTTTTTTTATTTATTATATTAAAATATTGTTTAACTTCTTTTTTTAATTTTCCGTCTCTTAAAAATATTAGTTTATTTTTTTCTATTTTTATTATTGTTGATTCTTTTGCTTCTAATTCTCCACCATCAACAATATAATCAATATTATTTTTAAATATCTTTCTAACTTCTAAACTAGTTCTAGATGAATCTTGTCCACTAATATTTGCACTTGTTCCTGTTAAATATCCATTACATTTTTCTATTAATCTAATTGCGATTTCTGATTTTGGAATTCTTATCCCAATATAACCTAAATCTTGATGGATTAAATAAGGTAAATTTAGATCTTCTCTAATTTTTGAAATAATTGTTAATGCACCTGGCCAAAAATTAATTCCAATCTGTTTTTCTAAATCACTTAATTCAACAAATTTTTTCATATTTTCAATATTATTAAAAAGTATTGGAATTGCTTTATTCCCTCTTTTTTTAATTTCAAATAATTTTTTAACACTTTTCTTATTTTTTGGATTACAACCAAGTCCATAAACAGTATCTGTTGGGTATGCTATTATACCTCCTCTTTTTATTATTTTTGCAGCATTATTTATCTCTTTAATTAACTTATCTGAAATCATAATATCAATAAAATTATTTTATTTAAAATTAAATTTTTTAATAATAATTAATATAACGCCCGAAGTAGGGATCGAACCTACGACCTACTGGTTAACAGCCAGCCGCTCTACCACTGAGCTACTCGGGCTTGAAAAAATCAAAAGGTTTTGATAAATTTATTATTTTTACATAAGCAATATTTATAGGTATATCATTTATATAATTTGTTGCTTTTAAAGAATCTTCTGAAAAATTGTATTTAAAGAAACATAAATTTTCATTTAAATCCTTAATAATTGAATATGAAAATATTTCTTCATTAAATAAATTAAAAGAACCAATAATATTATTTTTTTTGTAATTAAATACATATACTTTTTGTATTAATTCTGTTTCAATTGATTTTAGCATAAGTTTTTTTATCATTGCTTCATACTTTTTTACTTTAATTAATTTATATTGTTTTTTTGATTTCATTTCTTTAAATTTATTTTCAATTTCAATTATTAAAAATTTGCTTTTTTTATGTTCATCAAAATCATTAGTTAATTTATCTGAAAATTCAAATTTTTCTTTATTTTGTTCTATTGAATAAATTCCAAAATCATTAATTTTATCAGTATCATAATAATATATATTTTTAATTTCATTAATTTTTTCGCCAAATATCAATAGTCTATATTTATCTTTTAATTTTATTGCATAAATTGTTTTAATTAAGCCATTAAATGGACATCTTAGCCTTGCAAGATCTTCAATTGACTTTAATTTTACAAATGAACTATTGATTTTTGATTTATTGATCATTTATATCTCTTTATGATTATTTAATTAGTGTATTAACAACTGAATAAATAATATACATTAAATTATATACTGGTTCATAAATAACTGGGAATATTAATGCACCATTTCCAAGTGCAATATAGTCATTTAATGCTGTTGATTTTATTGTTAATTTAATATTTTCTGTTTTATAAATTAATGGACTTGATAATGCTTTAATAGATAAATTAATATTATAAATTCCTGGTTCTGTTGCAAAAACAGGATATGAAAATTCTTGTGTTGAATTATGTAAAGAAATTATTGACATATTTTCATTCAATACTGGTAATCCTGTTGAAGAAATAATAAATGGTGTATCTGATACTCCTGAATTATTTATTGTTATTTGTATTTTAACTGGTTGACTAATCCCTGAAAATATTTTTTTATTCTTAATATTAATACTATATACTTTTGGTGTAATGTATATACTTGCATTGAATTTTAATACACCCAATTTAGAATAATTTCCAGTATTTATTGATTCTAAACTAAAATTATATGTTCCTGTTTTTGCATAAGGTGAGGGTTTTATTTCAATTGTTAATATTTTATTATTTAATGAAGAATTTTCAACAATCCAATTTTTTGGAACATTATACGCAATAAATTGATTCCAACCATAAGAATATACTGTTCCATTAACAGACTCTGTTTGTGCTGAAATTGATATTGAAAAAGTTTGTCCTGGTCCATCTTTTCCCAAATTTATTGTATTTCCATTATGAAGTATTAAATTTATAGGACTACTAATATTCACATATGTTCCATTTGCAAAACTAAGATTAATAAACATTAAAAATAAAATACATTCAACAATTAAAACAATTTTCAATCAATCACACTATGATTTATCATTATTATATTTAAATTATCTTTAATTATTAATATGTTATTAAACAATTAATAAAACAATAAACAAATATTTAATATATTTTATTAAATTATATTATTTTATTTTTAATAGAAATAAAAACAAATTAATGATAATAATGAATAAAATCAAAAAACATAAGCATCATAGAAAAATAATAAAATCAAAAAACAATAATCATAATTTTTTATTCCTAATTATTTCTGTATTATTTATTATTAGTATTATTCTATTGTTCTCTCATAATACAAATATCAAAACAATAACATCAAAATATTCCTTTAATTTAAATTCTTCTTTATTTTTATTTAATTTTAATAATTCAGAATATTCTATTTATTTATCCAATACATCAAATAATAATGCAAATATTTATTTACAAAAATTCCCTAATTTTGTTAATCCTTTATTAAATATTAGTATTTATTTAAATAATTCAACAAAAATAAATCTTGGATCTAAATATGCTAATTTAGAAATAAAGTTAAATACAATATCAACAAATTTTATAAATATTTCTTTAATTCCTTTAGATACTAATCTATTAATTAATCCTAATTTACAGAATATAAATATTGTGAAAATACAAGAAAAAAATACTAGTTTATCAAATACTTCACTTACAACAACAATAAATTCAATACTAATATCAAATAAATCAAACACAACAACAATTTATTCTAATAATTCAATTTCTTCAACAAATACTATTTTATCAAAAACATTAGCAGAGAATAAAACAATTGCAATTAAATTATTAAAAAACAACAAATACTATTCATTACTACTAAATTATTCCAATTCTTACTTAGATGCTGTAAATAGATGTAATTCATCTTTATATAATTTAACTTTCTCTGCAGAATATGGAAAACAACCATCTGGTTTACATTTATATAAAAATATAATAAATAATACTCCTTTAAACATTGTGTCAAATATTTCTAATAAAAATCCTGTTTTTTATTTTACTTATAAAATAATATCAAAAAATTCAAATATTGCTGGAAATATATTAACTTTAAGTGTAAATACTTCATCACTTTCAATATCAAATTCAATATTTTCTGGAATTTTTAAAGGATCAGATTATACATCAATGTATGATAATCATTTAATTGTTTTAAGTCATCAAAATTCTTGTTCAATATATATAATTTAATTTTTAATTATTTTTTAAATAATATAATTAATTATATTATTTTTGTTTTATTGGTAAAGTAAACCAGAATATTGTTCCTTTTTCTCCATTTGATTCAAATGATATTTTGCCTTTGTGCATACTTATTATATCTCTTGTTATTGCTAATCCTAATCCAGTTCCTGCACCATCTTGTTTAACTAATTCTTTTTTTGTTGCTTGGTAGAATTTTTTAAATATTTTATGTTTATCTTCTTCATTGATACCAATTCCAGTATCAATTATATCACATTCAATTTTATTTTTGTTTTTCTTGAATATATGTACTTTAATACTACCTTCATCTGTAAATTTTAGTGCATTTCCAATTAAATTAACAAATACTTGCATAAGCCTATTAGGATCTGCATTTATTTTTGGAACATCTGGTTCAACTTTCCATTCAAAATAAAGTTTTTTATTAGTTATTGCATCTTCTAATGCTTTTATTGTTGAAATATTGTAAAATGAATTAAGATCAATTTCTTTTATATCTAGTTTTATTTTATTTGCGTCTAATTTTGATGCATCTAATACTTGTTGTATAATAAGCATTAATCTATCTGTTTCATCTAATATTGTTTTAATATATTCTTTTTGTTCTCTGTTTAATTCTCCAAATTCATTTGTATAAAGTAATTTAGAAAATCCAATTATATTTGTTAATGGTGTTTTTAATTCATGAGAAATATTATAAATAAATTGAGATTTAAGTTCACTAGTTGAAGTAGTTCTTCTAATCTGGTTTTTCTGATTTCTTAATTCATTTTCTTGTTCATCAATTAATCGTTTTGTTTCTAATTCTTTTATTAAAATAATATAATTTATACTATTATCAATAAATTTCAACATTCTTAAAAAGTGAATTGCTGTTATTTCTTCTTTATTTTTTTTAATTAAAGTAATATATGAATTATCTACTTTTCCATTATTTCTAGCATAAGTCATATCTCTATCAAGTATTGCGTCATCTTTATATAATTTTTTAATATCTGTTCCTATCAAGTCTTTTGGGTTGTAATTTAAAACAGATCCAATACACATGTTTGCATCTTTAATAAAACCAAGTTCATCAGTAATAATTACAATGTCACTAGTATTTTTTATAAATTCATCAAAATCTTGTCTTATATTTTTAATATATCTTTCAGCAGTTGTGTTAATTAAAATAATAATATATCCTTTAAAATATTTTGTCATAACAAATTTAATGTAAAAGGGTTTTTCATTAATTATTAAATCTAAACTACTACTAACATTTTTTTTGTTTTCATTTAATTCCGATACTTTTTGTAAAAATTCATTTTTTTGTGATACATCCATTAAACTAGTAAACTTTTTTTCAATTATTAATTTTCCTGATAATTTATCAAAATTTTGTGTTATTTCCTTTATAGTAAAATCATTGTCTAAAAACATTAAAAATACATCTTGACTTGTTTGTACTGCTTCAATTATTTTATCCAAAACTTCTGAATCAGTAATTTTATTAAGTGCTAAATAAATTAAATTATCACTCAATTTATTTGAATTTATTTTATAGATATTTCTATTAATAATTATTTTACTATTTTTTAAATTATTTAATTCATTAAAATTATAATTTAAAATATTGTTAATTTCATCTTCTCCTTTTTCAATTCCAAATTCATTTGCAGCATCTTTATTTAATTTTATTATTGAATTATCTGATTTAACAATTATTTGAGGTATAGTTAGATTAAAAGCAGTATTAAAATAATCACTAAGCCGATTCATTTTTTTGATTGTTTGTTTATAAAGAAGATTTAATGAAAGAAGATATAAAGTAAAATTTATTACATTTAATGTTTCTTCTTCGAATTTATTTTTTTGATACGAAAGTAATTCAACAATTAAAATTGGTTTAGCATAAACGAATATAGGGCTGACAGCACAACTTTTATATCCTCTATTTTTATATTCAATTGATTTTGGAAAAATAGAATATTCACTTAATTCATTATCAATAAAAATTTGTTTTGAATTAATAATATAACTATATTCTTGATCATTATCTTCTTCTTTATAAATATTATTAAAAATAACTTCGTCTATATTAAAATTTTCCTTAATTAATTTTGTAAAATTTATTTCTAAATTTTCTTCATCATAAATAGGATTATTAATAATTTTTATTGTATTGTTAATAAAATTTTCAAATAATAATTCCATTAATTCACAAATTTTAAATTTTATTAGGTATATTTAATAATTTCTATAGTATTATTAATAAAAAAATACATATATGTTCATATCAATATTTTAAATAATTATGAATAATAAAAAATTATTTATATGCTTTATAACATAATCCATATATTTTTAAATAATTCAATATCTGTTTATTGTTAAACTAATTAAAAATAAATAGTAGAAAATTTTTTATATTTTTATCAATTAAAGATTATTACTGATTTTTAATTTTTTGATTTATTTTGTTTAATATATTTAATTGTATGATGGGCTTGTAACTCAGTCTGGCCAGAGTGGCTGGCTTTTAACCAGTAAGTCGGGGGTTCGAATCCCCCCAGGCCCGCTTTATTCTACTTATTTTTTTTATATTACTATTAAAACTTAAAGATATTTTATAAATATAATTACTGATTTTTATACTATTTTTTGTTTACAATATTATAATTAGAATAAGAATAATACAAATAGGAAAATATTAATAAAATTTAAATACTTAAATATAATTAGATTATTTTAATATAAAATGTATTGTAGTTATTATTTGATATCTGCTTATATTTGAACATTGAAATTTTTTTATTAAATCTAAAGTATTTTTATTTGTTCTTAATAAATAATTAAAATAATAACAGTAAATTTTTAATATCTTATTTTTATTTTATTTTTATTTTAATTATATTATTTATAATATTTGCTTATTGAATTATTACTATTAGAAAAATGACATAAGGATTATATGCAAAAAAACGATATGACTGTAATTATTCCTGCTTTAAATGAAGAAAGATATATTAATAAATGTCTTGATAATTTATTAAAGCAAACATATCATAATTTTGAAATAATTGTTATTGATAATGGTAGTAAAGATAACACAAGAAACATAGTTAAAAAATATAAAAATGTAAAATTAATTATACAAACAAAAAAAGGAGTTGCAAGAGCAAGAAATAAAGGTGTATTATTTGCAAAGACGGATATATTATTTTTTATTGATGCTGATACGATCACATCTCCAAAATTATTAGAATATTATCATGATTTATTTAATCAAGACAAAGAAATTATTGCTGCAACAGGTCCTGTAGAGCCATTAGAAAAAACAAGTCTAAAAATAAGGCTTTCTTATTCAGTAGTATCTAGATTATTTGTACCTTTTTTAATATTTATTAAAAGACCATTAATAATTGGACATAATTTTTGTGTAAGAAAAAAATCATTTGAAATTGCAGGAAGATTCAATGAAAGTTTTATTACATATGAAGATTGGGATTTATCAACAAGACTGCAAAAATATGGTAAAATTAAATTTGTAAATCAAGCAATAGTATATACAAGTATTAGAAGAACAATTAAATGGGGTATTAGAAAATATTTATTATTTACATTAGAAGATATTATTCGATATGGTTTGTTTAAAAAGCCAAAAGAAAATTATGAACAAGTAAGATAAATAATTATTTTAAAATTCATAATCTAGTTTATAATAATATATTTATTTATGTTTTTAAAATATATTTATAATATAATAATATGAAAAATTACTTGTTTGTAAATATTATAATAATATAAAAAATAGTTAAATGATGTTAATGCAGCTTAAAACACTTATATTTTTTGGATTTTTATTTGGTTCTATATTATTCTTAGTTTTTGCAGCATTACTTCCAAGTGGAATTATTTTTAATATTATTAAAATTTTATTTTTAATAATTGCAATGTTTTTTGATATTTTAGCATTTAGTTCAAGATTTTATACTTATTTAATAGTTCCAATTATACAGCAAAGAAAAAACAATATTATTTTAAGTAATGAAGATCCTTATTGGTTTTCAACATCAATGGATGCAGTAATAAGAAAAAAAGCAGATGATTTCATTGCAACTGTTTATATTTCAATACCACTTTATAAGTCTGCAACAGAGATGAGTGATGAAGAAAAAATAGAATTTTCAATGCAAGTTAGTAGATTAATTGGACTTAGTAAAGAACCAGTACGTTATACTGCTGAAATGTTTGTAATGAATAAAGATTCATATATTCAGTCTTTAAGGGATAAAATCAGTGAAATAGAAACAGAACAATCAGATATTATGCAAAAAACCTCAGAACCAAGAAAAATAGAAAGAATAAAAGGAAAATTATCAATGTGGAATAATATTTTAGATAAAGTTATAAAAACACAATCCTATGAATTAGGTTCCTATGTAACAATTTCAGCATTAGGAACAAAAGAATTTGAAGCAGTAAGTCTTGCTCAAGAAAGAGCAAGAGAGTTGATATCAGGTATTGGTTCAATATTTGGAATTTCACCAACAATTATTATTGGAAAAGATATTTTAAAATATATTGAACCAGAATACTTAATTCCATTCTCAACAGTTAATGCTGAATTAAGTAAGAAAATAGAAGAATCAATTATTTAAGTGATTAAATGGATGCAGAAGCAATTCAATATTTGGCATTTACAATGATTATAGTATTCCTAGTTCTTATACTGTCTTCAGTTTTTGGTGGTGGTATCTTTTCAATAATAGCAGTAATTATTGCTCTTTTAAGTGCTGGAATTATTTTGATTTTGAATTTTGCTGATTATTTACTGTTTCCAGCAATTACAAAACTTTTAAATATAACATTTTCTCCTGCAAGAAATTATAAAATAATTAATACACAAGATGCTGTTATTAAAAATATAAATGGTTTATATTATGCAACTGGATTTGTTTCAATGAACTTATTTCCTTATTCTTTTAAAGAAGAAAATACAGCAAGTTTAGAAGAAGATCAAATAAAATTAATGCAAGCACCAGAATCATGGGAAAAAGCAATAATGAACTTAGATTTTCCTTTTAAATTTCATGTTTTTTCATGTGGTTTATCTGTTCAAAAAATAAGAGATGAATTAGAAGGAAAAAGGTCATTTCAAGAATTTGAATTATCAAAAGCGCAGAAAGCAGATAAAGCAGATTCAATGGCAATATCAGGAATTCAATCAAAAATTAATATTATAAAAGCTAAAATAGATAGAATTTCTCAAGGCGAAAGACCAATCGCAACATTAATGTATATTGAAACAACTGCTGTTGGGATAAGTGAAAAAGCAGCAACTGATAATTTAAGTGCGCAGACAAAACAATTACAATTAAGTTTTAGTTATCTTGATTTAAGTATACAAAGAATTATTGGTCGTGAATTGTATGTTTTATTTGAATTTAATTTTTCACTACCATTATCTTTTGAAGAAGCTGCACAGTATTTTGATCAAGAACAATAAATATTTTAAAAAGTTTATTATTAATGTATTAATGAAAAAATAAATAAATATAAAAAGAATATAAAATAAATAATTAAAATAAGATAAAATGACAATATTAAAATTTCAGCATATAATGAGCAATGATGTAAGCAAACGTGCATTTTTATCAAGACCTCCTGAACCACCAGCTTGGGTATTATTAAATGATCCTTTTCAATCAATTTACATTGGAACAACAAAAATATTTAAGATTCCTTTTTCCTGGTCATTTTTAAATCTTACAAATCCTCATATTTGTGTTGTTGGAATAACTGGTTCTGGAAAGAGTTATTTTATTAAAACATTATTAATACGTGCTAGTTATATTTGGAATTCAAATGCAATAATAATTGATTGGGCAGGAGAATACAAAGCATGGGTAAAGCAAAGTGGTGGAATAGTTGTTTCTCTAGGAAAAGGTGATTATTTAAATATACTAGATTTATCAGGTATGAAACCACTAGATAGAGTTAAGCAAGTAATGAATTCACTAGATATATTGACTGATATTAATTTATATGCAGAGCAAAGGAGATTAACTGATGAAGCACTAGAAGAATGTTATTTAAATGCTGGATTTGCTCTAGCAGAAACACCACCACCAGATAAAGATGCACCAACAATAAAAGATGCAATATCATTACTAGAAGAAAAATTACAAGAAGGAACATACCAGTATCCTGCTGAACTAGAAAACACAATATACAGATTAAGACAATTTGCTAGGGAAGGTGAAGATTATTTTGCAAGGAAAAGTACATTAGACTTATCAAAATTAGCATCATCAGGTTTAGTTAGTATTGATTTATCAACACTACCAGATGAAAAGTTTAGAGCATTAGCTGGATTATTTATTTTACAAACATTAAAAGAAAAAATGAGAAGCGAAGGTTGGAGTGGTTCAAAAGGATTAAAAGCAATGGTTGTTTTAGATGAAGCATGGAAAATAGCAAGTGATGAAAAGAGTGATGCAATAATGATTGTACGTGAAGGTCGTAAATATCAATTTGGTTTAATTGTTGCTTCACAAAATCCAACTGATATTAATGAAGCAATATTTTCAAATGTTGGAACTAATTTTATTTTAAGAATAAAGTTTGAAAAATTTCTAGATTATATTCAAGGTTCTCTTAATTTTTCTTCATTTATAAGATCTGAAATATCTAAATTTGGTGTTGGACAAACAGCAGTTGAAATGGCTTTTCAAACATCATTAAGATTTCCAGAAACATTTATATTGTCAAAAATTGAAGGTGAAGAACCATTGTATGCATATACACTTGATATTACTGATATTTTAACACAACCAGAACTAGAATCAAATATAATGCCAAGGTCTTATGAATTTGAAAAAGATGAATTGAAAAATAAGTTCATTGAATATAATATAGGCTCAAATGAAATTAATGCAATATTTAAAATACTTGATTATAATCAACGTTCAATTAAAATGCTTGAATTAATAAAGCTTTTTAAAGAAAATAATATTGCTGTTGAAAATATATTATCATTTTTAAAAAGTTTGAGCATGGATGATGCAATAATAACAAGAATACTTTCAAAATCTTGATAAAATTGATACAAAAAGAAACATATGCAATAAATAGAATAGAATTAAGACATTTATTACTTTCTCTTGGATCTAGTGAAAAGAGTATTGCAAGATTATTAAATAATATGGAAAAAATGCATAGGCATGTTAATATTCTTTCTTTTGTTGCAATGCTTGAAAAAATGAATATTACACAGGAAAAAATAGTAAATGTATTTAGAAGATTTGGATTAGATGATGTTATAATACATAATATATTAAATTCAGTTGATGAAGAAAGAATATTAGCAGAAACAGGAAGATTATATACTATAAGTTTTAAATAATAAGATATTATGAATACAAAAAAACCAATAAAAAAATCAAAACAAAAGAATCAGAAGAAAGTAAAAGTAAGTGCAAAAACATTAACTCAAAACAATCGTTGTATAATATGTGGTAAGGAGAAAAATGGAATTAATGTTCAAAATGATTATATAATTGATTTAATTAGATGGATTAAAAAAAATATAACAAAAAACGAAAAAAATTATAAACTAGTTGTTTGTCAAGATTGTTATATGAAATATAAAAAAATGTATAATTCATTTAAAAGAAAAAAAACATTTTATATAATACTTGGTGTAATTTTCATGCTTTTATTATTCTTTGCATCTCACTTTAATGTATATTCATTAATTTCTGGTTTTGCATTAATTATATTCTTATATTTACTTTCTTTATTAACGTATATGCCAAGATTAAAAATACAAGATAATAAAAATAAAGAAGAAAATAAATCAGAATAATTAATTTATATTTAATGGTGTTGTTTTGAATGATTTTTTTTATTTATTTTATTCAATAATACTTTATCCATTGATTTTTATTCTTCCAGCATATGTTGCTAATGGTGCACCAGTTATTTTTGGTGGTGGAAGACCAGTTGATTTCAATAAAAAATTCAGAAAAAGGAGAATATTTGGTTCACATAAAACAATTAAAGGATCAGTATCAAGTATTATTGCTGGATTAATAATTGGATTAATTGAATATCCTTTTTTTCACTACATGTTTTTAATATCTATATTTTTAGTAATTGGTGTTAATTTTGGTGATTTATTAGGAAGTTTTATTAAAAGACAATTAAACTTTGCTTCTGGAAAAAGCTTTCCAATACTTGATCAATATGGTTTTTTAATTTTTGCTTTATTGTTTACATATCATTTTAAGAATTTTCCAAATTTATATGGTGTAATATTTTTGTTTCTATTAACAGGTATTTTACATTTATCAACAAATATTGGTGCAAATAAATTAAAATTAAAAAAAGTTCCTTGGTAATTTGATTTTTCTTTTATTTTATTTTTTCAATTTCAATTGTAATATTATAACCAAGTATTTTCAATTCTCTTTTTTCAATAACATTATTTTCAATAAACTCAAAATCAATTGTTTTTGCATTTGTTTTATTAAGTATATTATTAAAACTTTTTTTAATTTCTAATTCAAGATCTTTTTCTGTTTTCATATGAATTGCAATTTTATTTAGTCTTACTAAATTCATTTCTTTTCTTGTTGTTTGTATACTATGAATTAATTCTCTAATTAAAATTTCATATTTTAGTTCGTTACTAATTTCTTTATTTATTTCAATTGTTCCATATTTAAAAGATTGAGTATCATCTAAAATTGGTTGTTCTATTATTACTATTTGATTAGGTTTTATATTAAAAATTCCTTTTTCAGTATGTAATGGATAATAATTATTTTTTTCCATTGCTATTTCAATATCATCTGCATTTTGTTTAATAATTTCATTTGCAATCATTTGCGCCATTTGTTTGAATTCAGGACCAAGTTTATTAAAAATAGGTTTTATTACTTTTTTATTTGTTTCACTTTTTATAATTTTCAATGATTTAATATTAGAATAACTGCTTATTAAATCAGAAATTCTATACATATTTTCAATAATCTCATCATTATTTAATTTAATAATAACTTCTTGCAAAGGCCATTTTAATTTTATATGCTCTTTTTCTCTTAAACTTAAAATAGTTTTTGAAACTTCTTTTAATAAATCAAATTCATGCTCTAATCTTTTATTTATTATTTTTTTATTATGTTTTGGCCATTTATTCATAAATATTGATTCTTTTTCATTAAACAAATCTTTGTAAATAAATTCACATGAAAATGGAATTGCTATTGATGAAATAATTAAAATATTATATAATACATAGGAGCAAATATTAAATATAATTTTTATTTCATTCTTTGATTCAGAAGCTCTTTGCTTTGCAAATTTTAAATAAAATCTACTAAAATCATCAATCATAAAATCTTGCAATCCTCTTACTGCTTCATGAATTGTATATTTGTTCATGTTTTCTGTTGTTTTTAAAATAAGTGAATTTAGTTTTGAAAGAATCCATTCATCTTCTTTTCTAATATTTTTCATGCTTGGTACTTTTATTTTTATATTTTTATTTATTTGATTTTTATCTAATATTAAATTAAATTCTTTTACAAGATTACTAATATTATATAAAATAATAATTTCTTTATCAGCATCATTTAATTCTTGTTTATTTAATTTTAATTCAACCCATCTTGGATGGCTTAAACACCAAAGTCTAAATCCATCAACTGATACAAAACTTAATAATTCATCTATTGTTATTGTGTTTCCTAAATGTCTATGCATTTCTCTTCCAATTTCATCTTTTACCATTCCTCCAATACTGACTTTTTTAAATGGTGCTTTATTATATAATGCAATGCTTGTTCTTAATAAAGAGCTAAACCATCCTCTTATTTGGTCTGTTCCTTCACTTATCCAATCAGCTGGAAAATATTTTTCAAATTCTTCATTATTTAAACTAGCAGTATGTGCAATTCCAGAATCATACCACACATCAAATACATCTTTTACTCTGTTCATTGTTGAATTACATTTTTCACATTTCATTTTTATTACATCAATATATGGTCTATGTAAATCACTTATTTCTATTTTTTCAATTGCATTTTCAATCATTTCTTGCTTTGTTCCAATTACTTTTATTTGATTGCAGGATTCACATTTCCATATTGGTAATGGAATTCCCCAATATCTTTGGCGTGAAATACACCAATTAGGAGAATTTCTAATTGTATCTTCAAACCAATTTTTAGCAACATCTGGTATCCATTCTATTTTTTTATTTGCTTTGATCATTTTGCTTTTAAGTTTTTGTACATTAATAAACCATTGTTCTGTTACTCTAAATATTAATTTAGAATTGCATCTCCAACAATGTGGATAACTATGTAATATATTTCCATTAAATAATAATGCATTTTTTTGTTTTAATTCAGCTAAAATAACATTATTAGCTTCTTTTGGAACCTTTATTTCACTATAATTTTTTAATGTGTAATTTCCATGTTCATCAACAGGTGAAAATATTGGTATTTTATATTTTTTTGCTAGTTTATAATCTTCTGGTCCATGTCCTGGTGCAACATGAACTAATCCAGTCCCTTCTTCTAAATCAACAAAATTTTCATCTGCAATTACTTTATAAAATTTATTTTTAATTTCATCAATATCTCCAAGAGGATTTAGGTATGTTGTTTTATTTAATTCACTTCCAAAGAAATGCATTTTTATTTCAGTATTTTTCTTTGTTAATTTTTTAAATTCTTCTAATCTTTTTTTTGCAATAATATAATTTTCATTTTCAGAATTAATTATAATATATTCTGCACTAGTTTTAACTGCAATCGCCATATTTGCTACAAGTGTCCAAGGTGTTGTTGTCCATATTACAAGATAAATATTCTGTTTCTTGTCTATTTTTAAGTTTGTATTTTTTATTTTAAATTTAACAAATATTGAAGGATCTGTTTCATCTTCATATTCAACTTCACTACCTTGTGCAGATAATACTGTTCCACAATGAATACAATAAGCTAATGAACTAAAATCTTTATAAAGCAAATTTGCTTCAACAATCTTTTTAAATATTCCCCATGATCTTTCAATGTATTCTGGTTTATAAGCTAAATATATACTTTCAAAATCAAGAGATACACCAAATCTTTTAAAAATTTCAATTCCTGATTTAACATGAAGTTTTGCATATTTTTTACATTCTTCAACAAAATTATCAATTCCAATTTTTGTTTCTATTTCTGCTTTTGATTCTAATTTTAATTCTTTTTCAACTTTATGTTCTATTGGTAGCCCATGAACATCAAATCCAGCTCTATCATGAACATTATAATTCATATATCTTTTAAATCTCAAAACAATGTCTTTTGTTGCACCAACCCACATATGGTGACTTCCCATTGTACCACTTGCATATGGTGGGCCATCTAAAAAGTAAAATTTTCTTTTATTTTTTTGGCTTTGTTTTTTAATTTTATTATTAATATTGTTTTTTTGCCAATACTCTAAAATATATTCTTCATTTTTTTTAAGATCAATCACACCTTCACTTGTTATTTATTTTTATATCTATTAAATTAATAGAGTTATATTTTTATATTCTTATTCATAATTATTTTTTATATTATTAATTTATTGTTTATTTTCATTAAATATTTTAAAAATTTAATTTGTGTAATAATGTATATAAGAGATCCAATACTAGGAGCAATTGAAATGTCTGATATTGAATTAAAATTAATTGATAATCAATATATGCAAAGATTAAGATTTATAAAACAATTAGGTTTTAGTTATCTTATTTATCCTGGTGCAAATAATACACGATTTGAACATTCTTTAGGAACAATGCATATAACAAAAGAAATATCAGAAAATCTTTTTAAAGATGATGAAGAAGAACTTTATTGTGCTGCACTTTTACATGATATTGGACATGCACCATTTTCACATCAATCTGATTTTGCACTTAAAAAATATTTAAATAAAACACATGAAGATATTGGTAAAGAAATAATTACAACAACTGAAATAAGAGATATAATATCTGATTCAACACTATCTTTAAAAAAAGTATTAAATTTTTTTAGTGGTAAATCAAAAGGAATTATTATATCTAGTTCAATTGGAAGTGATAGAATTGATTATTTAATGCGGGATTCTAAATATACTGGAGTTGCATATGGGATTATTGATTATAATAGGATAAAATCAAAAATATCAATATATAAGAATAAACCAGCAATATTTGAAAGCGGAATAGTTGGATTTGAATCAATGTTATTAGCTAGATATTTTATGTATTCTTCTGTTTATTTACATCATGCAACATTAATAGCAGATCAAATGTTTAAAACTGTTTTTGATAAAGCATTAGAAGATAAATTAATTGATATAAATTTACTAAAAACATCTACTGATAGTCAAATATTTGATCTATTATTAAATTTACCTAATTCACAATTAATAAAAAGAATAAAAGAAAGAAAATTATTCAAAAGAGCTTTTTATAAAGAATTTGATAAAAGAAATTTAAACATAGATATCAAAGAAATTAGTAATATAATTGAAGACTTAAATATAAAAGAAAATGAATACATAATTAGTTTAACTAATTTTAAACATAAAACAGATGATAATAATATTATTGTTATTGATAGAAATAAAAATTATTTAGGTACTTTAAATTCATTATCTCCATTAGTTAGTAGTCTTGAAAAAGTTTTAGAGAATAAAGAAAAATTTTTAGTTGCATGTGATCCAAAAAATATTAAAAGAATAAATGAAAAATTAAAGAAAATAATAAATTAATAGTTTTATTTGAAAGATACAAAATATATTGATTAATAAAAAAAATTAAATAATTAAACTTATTAACTTGTTTTTAAATAAAAATTAAAGAAATAAGGGCTCGTGGCTCAGGTTGGTAGAGCGGCTGGCTCTTAACCAGTAGGTCGGGGGTCCAAATCCCCCCGAGCCCGTTAATATATTTTTAATGATTTAATAATTAAAAAAGTTTAATGAACACTTGCAATTATTCCATCAATTATACCATTTACTCCTAGTCCTCCTGTTGATCTTACAACAATTCTATGACTTAAAACAGGTCTTGCTAAGAATTTAAGATCATCAAGTGATACTTCTTTTCTTCCTTCTATAAGTGCTTTTGCTTTTCCAGCAATCATAAAACTGATTTCAGCTCTTGGACTTCCACCCATTGTTATATGAATATTAGTTCTTGATGAATTAACAATTCTTGTAATATAATTTATTAATTCGTCTGAAATGGATACTGTTTTAACCATTTGTTGTAGTTCAAGTATATCATTAATACTAAGTACTTTTTCTGTTTTTACATGTTCTGCATTTTCTTTCATTCTAAGCATTTTTTGTTCTTCTTCTTCAGAAGGATATGAAACAGCAATTCTAAGAAGAAATCTATCTGTAAGAACTTTTGGTAGTGGGATTGTACCTTCAATATTTAATGGGTTTTGTGTTGCAAATGCAATAAATGGTTTATTTAAATTTAATGTTTGATTTCCTATTGTTACTATTTTTTCTTCTAATGCTTCAAGTAATGATGTTGTTGTAGTTGCTGGTGCTCTATTAAGTTCATCAATAAGTAGTAAATTAGTGAAAATTGGTCCTTTTTTTAATGCAATATTATTATTATCATCTAAATAAGCATAACCAATAACATCTTTTATATTTAAATCATACATACATTGGACACGAGTAAATTCAGAACTAATTGCTTCTGCAATTACTTTTGTCATTGTTGTTTTTGCAACTCCTGGAACTCCTTCTAATAATGCATGACCATTTGCAACAATAGCAATAAACATTAGTTCTATTACATCTTCTTTTCCAGAGATTTGTTTTTGTACTTCTCTAAGTACATTTTCATACGCTTGTTTTGGATCCATTGATACAACCTAGTTATTTATTATTTATTATTAATTATTTATTATTATATTATAAATAAAAACATTTTTAACAATGTTCTTAATAATTTATATACTTTTAAACCATTAAAAAATCAGAATTTTCAATATTTTGTTTTATTTTCAATTGTTTTAATTTTAAAACAAAAGATTTATTAAATTATTACAACTATCTTTAATATTAAATAAAATTTAATTATATTTGTCTAGTGATATTATGATCGGAAAATCAGTAAAAGAAAAAAATTTAATTTCAATGAGCGAAGCTTTAAATATTTTAAATAAAAGAAAACAAGAAGACAAAGAATTAACATATGAACAAGATTCAGCATTAAAACATGCTACAAAATTTGCAATGCCTTTTGAAGATTTTAAAAAATCAAAACAAAAATTAGATGAATTAAAAATTTTAGATGAATCTTTAATTATTAAAATTTTAGATATATCACCAAAAACTGAAATGCTTTTAAAGCAAATATTAGCATATTCTGGTAAAGTTTTTGATGATAAACAAATAGAAAACATTTTAAATATAATTAGATAAGTGTGTAAATGAAAAAAGTGAGCATATGTACTATCCACAACAACCCCAAAAAAAAGAAGAATTTGCATTCGTACTCGATTTTATGCCTACTGGAAAGTCATTTTCTAATAAATCAGAACCAGTTGTTCAATTATTAGGTGAAGAAAAATTCACTTTATTAGAAGTTGTTCCAAAACCAAATATATTATTAAATTTAATGGAAAAAGTATATATTGGAAAAAATGAAAGGGATAAAATTGCAATAATAAAAAATAGAATTTCTTATAATGATTTAACGCAAACATCAAAAAATGAACTTCCAATAGTTATTGATACAATAATAGAAAATAATACAATAAAATTTGTTGATATATTTAATACAGCAGGAGCATTAAATATTAGACAACATACTTTAGATTTAATTCCTGGAATTGGAAAAAAATATTTAATTGAAATTTTAAAACAAAGAAATATAAAAAAGTTTGAAAGTTTTAATGATCTTGAAGAAAGAATTGGATTAAAGAAAATACCAGTATTTATAAGAAATAGAATTATACTCGAACTCCAAGGAGAGGAAAGGTTTAATTTATTTATTAAACAATATAAAAGTTTTTAGATATAAATAAAAAATAATAAATGAAATAAAAAATGTGTGAATGATATGTCAATTAGATCAAAAGGAACCTTATCTGGAAGAACAAGAAATTTATCAAGACATTCTAAAAAATCAATGATTAATGTAAGTTCAATAATAAAAGAGTTTAATATTGGTGACAGTGTTGCAATTGTTCCTAGAACTCTTAAAGAAAATATTCCACATCCTAGATATAAAGGTAAAATAGGAAAAATAATAGAAAAAAGAGGTTCATCATATATTGTTGAATTAAAAATAATGAATGCAACAAAAAAACTAATAGTACTTCCAATTTATTTACAAGGTATTAAACAACAAAAAAAATAATATTTTAATATTTATTAGTTGGTGAAATCATAAAAATAAAATTATTGGGATATGATTTTGAAAATAAACTAATGGATGGAATTGATAGATATTCTTATGAATTATATGCTTTTTTATTAAAACTAAAAAGCAAAAAAGACGAAATAAATTCTTTTTCTTATTCTAATTTATATTCTAAATTTAATATAAAAAATAATTCAATAATTTCTCAGTTTATTGAAATGTTTCTTGTTAATTTTTATTTAAATAATAAAATGTCTGATAATATTGTTCATTTAATGAGTTCTGATAAAAAAATGCCAAAAACATCAGCAATAAAATTAATAACATGGCACGATATTATGGGTTTTGAAAGAAAATCTAATTTAACTATTAATTTAAGTAATAAAATAAAAATGCAAATCAAAAAAAAATGGGCAATTTATAATTGGAATATAATGGATTATGGACTTTATAATAGTTATTCAACAAAAAAAGAAGTAGAAACATATATGTTGAATCAAGGATTACAACAAAAGCCAGGAAAAGTTATTCCTTTTGGATTAGATAATAAATTCATCAAAAAACAAATATATAAAAAAGAAAGAAAAGATTTTGTTTATATTGGATCTATTAGTTATAAACATAAAAACTTAGATGGCCTAGTACAAGCAATAATTAATATAAGAAATTTTATTACTAATGCAAAACTATACATTTATTCAAATACTGATATTCGCAATCAAAAAATAAATAACAAGTCTTTCTATATTGGTTTAAAAGAAAAATATATTGTATATAATTATAAAAAACCAGATGATGAAATAATAAATAAATTAAGTAAATCAATTGCTTTATTACATTTATCAAAAAAAGAAGGTCTTGGACTTCCAATATTAGAAAGTATTGCTATTGGAACACCTGTAATTTTATTAAAAGATAGTGAAATACCATCTGAGTCAAAAAAATATGCAGTAAAATCAAGTTTTGGAAATATACCAAATACTGCATTAAACTTATTTAATAAACAAAAACCAGCTTCACAAAATGCAGTAAAATATGCAAAAAGCCTTACTTGGAAAAAAACAGCAGAACAAACTTATAAAGTATATAAAAATTTAATAAATTAAATTTTATTAGTAATATTATTATTTTTCTTTTTTTGTTTGTTTTTTATTTTTAATTTATAATAAACAATTATTATTGCAATTATAATTATTATTGCAATTACTAGAATTGAGAGTAAATTATTATTCTTATTAATTTTTGTTGAAATTACACTTACATTTGTAATATTTGAATTACTTACTGTAATTGGTATTGTTGTACTTACATTTGTAATATTTGAATTACTTACTGTAATTGGTATTGTTGTACTTACATTTGTTGTTATATTTACAGTATTTGCTGGTATTGTTGTTGTGTTTATTTTTAGTCTTTTTACAAAATTGTTTATATAACTAGGTGCTTGTATAAAAATTCCAATAATTCTATTTTGTATTGGTATTACTAAATAATTTGATCCACTGTAAATATAAGGTATTAATACCCATCTATTGTTCATTATTGTATATACACCTACATTTGTTTCAGAGGATAAATAAGTAGATGAAAAATTTAAAAACAAATTTTTAGAATTTGTTGCACTTAAATTAAATATTAATGAATTTGTATAATTGAATTTTTCAAAAAATGGTGAATTTATTACATTAGAAACAAGAATATGTGTTGTGGTTTTCTGTAATGAAGTACTTGATATATTAAGTTTATCAATATTAAAATTATAAATAGTATTATTTATAATAGTGATTGTTGGTGGAATAATTACTGTTTTATTGAATATTGGTATCAAAGAAGATGAAATATTTGCATATGTTTCTTTTACTGTTATGCTTTTAAATTTAAAATTAGATACATTGAATGAACTAATACCAATTATTGTAAAATTATTATTTGTTTTATTAAAAGCATAATCAATTGTTTTTGTAATACATGATGATTGAATTGTATAAATACCTGGATTTCTTGCAGTATATGTAAAACTATAAGTATAATTAGCAGATGTTATATTGTATTTAACAGAAGAATAAGCATTAATATTTGTTTGAAGATTTGCTAATGATTGATTTATATTATTTATATTTTTAGATATATTTGTTGTTGGATTTTGAGAATAAGTAAGTTTTGCATTACACTGAGTGTTTGAAACATTTGTATTATTTATTGTTGGTGCTTCTGAAACAAATTTTCTAGGTATTGTTACATTAATACTAATATTTAATTTTGAAAATACATATGTTGTATTGTTTAAACCTAATGGTGTAATTATTATGCCTTTTGATAATGAACTAAATGGGATACTTGAACTAAAACTGAAATTTGAAAATAAAATTAAAGTAAATATTATACTAATTAGTAATACTAACGAGGTTCTAGTTTTTTTCATCAAATTCATTTTTTATTATCAACAATAAATAATTTATTAATAAAATATTAATGTTAAAAACAATTTAAAATTATGTTTTAATTATAAATAAATTAAGATTTTTAATTTTTTCAATTATTATTTATAAAAACTAAATTTATTATAAATAAAATATACTAAAATAAATATTAATGTAATAATAAAATATTAATTTAAATAATAAACAATTAGATTCTAATTTATGATAAAATGAAGAACTCCAATATTAGCAAAGCATTGAATCTTGTATTAAGAAGAGGAATAATTTTTCCTTCATTTTTAATATATGGTGAATTATCTGGATTTTATGATTATGGTCCAATAGGTACTAAGATCAAGCAAAAAATTAGTGATCAATGGAGAAAATTTTTTATTAATGATCTCGGAAATTTAGAAATAGAAACAACAATTATTGCTCCTAAAAAAATATTTGAAGCATCAGGTCATTTAAAAACATTTACAGATCCTCTTATTAATTGTACAAAATGTAATGCTTCTTATAGAGCAGATAAATTATTAGAAGAATTTTTTGAAAATAAAAACAATCAAAATACAAAGCAAAAAATAAAAGAATTAAGTTTTGATGAAATGCAAAATTTAATTAATATAAATAAAATTAAATGTGAAAAATGTAATCAAGATCTTTCATTATCAAAAATAGAATCTTTTAATTTAATGTTAAATACAAATATAGGCCATTTAAATAATGTTGTTGGTTATTTAAGACCAGAAACAGCACAAGGGATATTTTTAAATTTTAAAAATATTTTTCGTTTATATGGATTAAAATTACCAATAGGAATTGGTCAAATAGGCAAAGCATTTAGAAATGAAATTTCACCAAGAAATATATTAATAAGAATGCGTGAATTTTCTCAAATGGAATTAGAATATTTTTTTGATCCTGAAGAAGATGAGCTCAAAATAAATAATAATATTATAAATAATGATTTTCTTAATCAAAAAATAAATTTATTAACAGTAAATGATCAAATAACTGATAAGTCTATTGAATATAAGGAAATAAGTTTACAGAGTGCATTAGATAGTAAAATAATCATAAATAAATTATTTGCATTTATTATTTATAAAGAAAATGAATTTATGCTTAATTTAGGTTTTAAACAAAATCTTTTCAGATTTAGACAAATGATTAGTAATGAACTTCCACATTACTCAAAAGCAAATATTGATTTAGAAGTAAAATTAGATAATGATTTTGAAGAAATTGCTGGAAATTCATATAGAACTGATTTTGATTTAAGAAATCATGAAAAGTATTCAAATAATAATATGGATATAGTAAATAATAATAAAAAACTTGTTCCCCATGTTGTTGAAATAAGTTTTGGTTTAGATAGATTATTTTGGTCCCTTATTATTAATTCTTTATATAATGATCAAAGAAATTGGGATATATTACTTTTAAATAAATATACAACACCTTATGATTTTGCAATATTTCCATTACAAAAAGATGATAAAATATTAGAAAAATCAAAACAACTTATTTCTTTATTAATGAAAAAAAATTATACAGTATATTTTAGCACATCAAATAGTATTGGAAAAAGATATGCAAAAGCAGATGAAATAGGCATTAATTATTCAATAACATTAGATTTTCAGACATTAGAAGATAATACAGTAACAATTAGGAATATTAAAGATACATCACAAGTAAGAAAAAATATTAATGATTTGTAATTAATGATTTAATTTAATAAAAATGAAAAAATGAAACAAATCATTTTAAAAGTAAAAGATTTTAATTTAAAGTATTCTTATGAAAGCGGACAGCCATTAAGTTTTTATGCTGATTTTTTAAATAATAAATTAAAATATATTGTAAATAATAATATAATAATTGCTGAACAAAAAAATAATAATATCATATTAGAAAGTAATAATATTGTTTTTGCAAAGCAAGAATTCATATCACGATTCAGATTAAAAGACAATATGGAAAAGATTTATAAGGAAATTTCAACTGATGCTTTTCTTATTGATTCAATAAAAAAATATAGGGGTTTGCGCATTACATTAAATGATCCTTGGGAAACTCTTGTTGTTTTTATAATTTCACAAAATAATAATATTAAAGGAATAAGAAATTCAACAAGAAGATTAATTAATATGTTTGGAATTGAAACAGATTTTAAAACTAAAACTTTTCCAACAATTGAAGATTTATTAAATGTAAAAGAAGAAGATTTTAAAAAATGTGGTATTGGTTTTAGAGCAAGGTATCTAAAAAATGCAGTTGAACAATGCAGTAATAATATTGATTTGTATAAATTAAAAAACAAAAATTATGAAACAATACGCGAAGAGCTTTTAGAAATTATTGGTGTTGGAAATAAAATATCAGATTGTGTTGCATTAATGGGTTATGGAAAATTAGAAGCATTTCCAATAGATGTTTGGATAAAAAGAATTTTAGAAAAAATATATTTCAATAATAAAATAATTAATATTAAATTATTGCATAAATTTGCAGTAAATAAATGGTTAACATATTCTGGTTATGCTCAATTGTATTTATACTGGAATGCTAGAAATAATTTTAATGATTATTAATTTTAAAAACAATAGAAATCTAATATTATAAAATTATATATATTTAATATTTATAAGAAATAATTAAATTAAAACAATTAAAATAAAAAATATATAGATAAAATGTCAATAAATAATAATATAATAAGTAATAAAATCAATGAATTAAAATCAATTGAATTAGAATTTAAGAAATTAGAGCAAGACAAACAAAAACTTATTACATCTTTTGGGGCAAAACCAATTGAAACATTGAAAAAGAAACCACCTTTTAAATCTTTTTATAATGGTCTTTTAACATCACATAGAGATTTTGATAAATTCTATTCTCGTCTTGCTTCGAATGAAAAAAGTGCAATAGTGTCTGGATTAAATGCAAGTGGTTCTTTTCACTTAGGGCATGTTGGTATTTTTGATACTACTCTTTTTTTTCAAAAAAAATATAATTTAGAAGTATTTGCACCAATATCTGATGATGAAAGTTATGTTGCAAGGAAGATATCAAATCAAAAAGAAGGAATGCATAATGCATTAAAACTTGTTAGACAATATCTTGCATATGGATTCGATCCAAATAAAACACATTTTATAATAGATCAAATTTATACTAATATCTATAATATTGCAATTAAATTATCCCGCGGAATTAATATAACTACAATACGTGCAATATACAATTACAAAGATTCTGATAATATTGGTCTAATTTTTTATCCTTCTGTGCAATCTGCACACATACTTTTTCCACATACAAAAGGAATAAAAAATATTTTAGTTCCAATAGGTCTTGATGAAGATACTCACATTAGGGCTTGTAGAGATGTTGCTGAAAAATATGGGTATGGGAAAGTAGGTGTTTTACATAGTAGATTTTTACCTGGAATAGATGGAAAGAAAATGTCAAAATCTAAAGGGAATGCAATTTATTTATTTGATGATGATGAAAAAGTAATAAAACAAAAAATCTTTAAAGCATTTAGTGGTGGTAGAGCAACAATACAAGAACATCGAGATCTAGGTGGTATTCCTGAAATTGATATTGCATATACTTATCTTAAATATTTATTTTATAATGATAAGCAAGATAAAGAACTCTATAATGATTATAAAAAAGGTAATTTGCTTAGTGGTGAAATTAAAAAACTTTTATTAGATGAAGTTCTATCTAAAGTACAAAAATTTAAAGATAATTATAATAAAATAACAATTAAAGATTTGTCAACAGCAATAATGAAAAATGAAGATGTTGATATAGAAAATTTAATAAATGAGTTTAATATACTATCTGATGAGAAATAAAAGATGTGATTAGTAATTATCAATTATCAATTAT
>CAZRZO010000008.1:0-6714 GCA_964604635.1 Microcaldota archaeon
TACTTTATAAAATTTATTTTTTATTAATTAATTATGAAATTACAATAATATTTGAATTATAATAAGATTTTAATAAAGAATATTAAATAAATTACATTATTTATCTAAATAAAAAATGTAAAATAGAGAGTTTATAAATGAATATAAAATGGGAAAAGTTAGCAGAACTTGAACATAAACAATAGATATTGGACAAAAGGTCTATTAAATGAATTAGAACCAGAATAAGTTTTATCCAAGAAAAGAGTTATGAAATGGAAGAAGTTATGAACTGCATATAAAAACTTATCTGATGAAACAAAAGAATTGGATAGAAAATGGGCAAGGAAAGTAATACAATTATTAAAAGAAGAAAAATAAAAATTAAATACCATACTGGTTAGTTTGAAATTTATAAGTCAAGCATAAATCTAAATATCTCTTTTATCTTTTCTGCATTTGAATCAGATATTTTTCCTATTGGTTTACTTTCCAACCTGTTTATTGATATAGATCTGATATGAAACAATAATGCTATACTAGCTATAGAAAATTTATTATTAGTATTATTTTTAATTATTAAAGTGTAAGGAAATCTGGATGCATTACATTTACTCGTGAGTGGTATCTCTAAACACATATTAATATTCTCAAACACTTTTACTATTACACATGGACGTTTCTTTTCCTGCTCATGCTCAATCCCTACACCTAAATTTGCATAGTAAATATTCCACTTTTCCATATTATACACTATTGCTTTCCAACTTTTCAAAATCCTCTGATGATGCCTTATCCCACCCATCAAGTTCTTCTTTTAAATCTTCCATATTAATTACTGCATCTTCTTTTGTGAGTTTAAACTGTTTAAGTAGTTGAGTACCTCTCCATATTTTTTTTATGTCTAAATAAGGCTTAATATTTTTAAGTTGTTCTTCTATTACCTCTTCATCCAATTCCTTATTTTTCTGCTGCAAGTAATCTAAACTAGCTATTATCTCTAACATCTCTACACTTAAATCTTTAAGAAAATATAAACTCTTGAGCCTATTTTTCATCTTATCAGTAATAGATACATTGGTTTGTAAAGTATGCTCTTTTGAATAATAATACGCAGTTAACTCAGTTGAATATGGACCTCTAATATAAAAATTGAAATTATTAATAAATTTCCATTTGAAAACTTTTCCCAGAAGATATGCTATTTTCTGCAGTTTTATTCTATCTTGAAATGTGTTTTTATCAAATTTAATTCCTAAAAAATCAAGAGATGCATTATACAATTCAAATTCATTATTCATCTTTTACACCTTTTTTTAAGTTTTGCAATAATGGTATCTCTTCCATCCAAGTAATTATTTTATTATATGCTTTCTTACCCTCTTTAGTTATATAATATACAGAAAGCTTTTGGTCATCAAATTGTTGCTCATTAAAGCTTGCGTATAAATTCTTACGCAACCATAGCAATTGCGGACTTAGCTGACTGTCTTTTAAGTACAAAGCAGCCTTAATTTCTCTATATTCAATACCATCTTTATCATAATAATACATGTAAGCAAGACTTGAAAGTCTTGTATATGTGAGCAAGCGTCTGTATTTAGATTCTAAAACCATTTTAACCCACTAATTTATGAAAAAAATATATAATTAATATTTAAAAGCTTATATAATATTATATGATTTAGGTACATATTGATTTAAAAGTGAATGTATTTATATTTTTTTATAATATAAATGAAGTTAATTATGTATGTATTGTATTTTAGATCATAGCAGTAAAACAGATAATAAATCTAGCAAATAAGTTTATTTCAATAATTTAAAAGAATAACTATCTTTAAAAGATGAAATCAACACAACAAATTTACAGATAATAAGAGAATTATTAATTATTTTTTATGTAAGAAAAAATTATGAAAATAAAAAACTATGTTTTAGGAATTTTTATATTACTAATAATTTTTACTTATTGTACATATTATATTACAATTTATAAATAATTCCAATTAAAAGTATCAAATTATATTAATAAGATTTAATCTTTCCTAAATAGTTTAAGTATTTTGTGCTTTTTTTGTTTTGATAAGTAATATTTTGATTTTATAATTAGAATATTCAAATTATTTGGTATTGAATCTTTATTGGACTTAAAGAAATAGATAGTATTGAAGTAAAACTATTTTAAGATTTATTATAAAATATTAATTACTGTTTTCTTCTGATCTATATCAGTTGTAAGATCTTTTATATTATTCTGAAATTCAAATCTAAATTTGATTTTATTATTATAAAAAAGTAGTTTTAAGTTATTAAGTATTAGATAAATTAGTATTAAATTAAATAAATTGCAATTAAAAAAATTACTAAATATTTATTATTACATTAAATTAAAAATAATATAATGAAAGATTAATCATTTTCAGTTAATCTTATATTGAATGTTTTTTCTAATTTTCTAATTAGTTTTTCATCTGGTTGTGTTCTTTGACTCTCAATTCTTGATAAAAAACTTTCTTTTTCATTTATTTGCCTTGCTAATTCTTTTAATGAAAGGCCTTTTGATTCTCTTGCTTTTTTTAATTTTGCACCGTAATTTTCAATCAACAAACTTAGTTCATCTTTTTCATAATTTGTATTTGACTGAAAATTATTAGTAGAAGCTTGTTTTTTATTATTATCAATATATACTAGTGTTTTAGAACTACTGCATTTTTTACATACTCTTAATTCAACATCTTCAACATTAACAACATATGTAGTAGTTATTACTCTACCACATAATTCACATTCTTCCATTAGTCCACTCTATTCAAATTTTATAAAAATATTTTACATTTTTATTTAATAAATATGATCAATGTGCTACTAATTGCAATACGTATTTTCTTTGTTTAATCCCAACTTCATTTAATTTTATTACGCCTTGTTCTACTCTACTTCCAAATTTAATTACATCTTGGGTGCATCTTGCACATAATACACCACCAAATATTCTTGCATTTGTTCTTCTGGTTTTTCCTCCTTTTATAGAGATACCATTTAATTCATTTTCACATATTGCACAATGAGGTTGTGAATTTGCTTTTCTTTTATAATGAATTGTATTTTTTCCATTATTCGTTACTCTTTTTAGTTTTCTCCAACTATTTGATCTACGCATTGGTTTTGGCAATTAAAACACCTTAAAATAATATATTAATTATTTATTCTTTTATCTATTATTCTACTTATCTATTTATTCATTTATTTATTATTTTGTTTATCTCTTTATTTAATTATTTGTTTCTTTATTTGTTTGTATTTCTTTTTTATCTGAATCAGGACTTTTTGTTTTATCCATTGCTTCTTTATCTGCTGCTTCTTTTAATTTTTCTTTTTTTGCTAGTTTTTTATCATAAATTAAAATAATTACTGAGGAAATAATACCTAAAACGAACACAATTGCAAAGAAAAATGATTGGTAGTTTAAGTTATATGAAAAAATTGTTACTGTGTCAGTACTAATTGATTTGAATACTGCTGGTAATAAAATATAATAAATTAACATAAATAAAGGAAATATAATAACCATTGGCTTTATTTGTAGTTTTAAACTAGTTGTTACAAGTGGCATTACTTCTTTTTGTTTCTTTGATATTTCTTGATTTGGTGCTTTGTTTTTTATTAATTTATTTAATTCCTTTGATACTTCTTGGATTTTATTTTGTATTTGACGCATTTTTTTAGTGTCTGATACTTTTCTTTGGATGAATAAAGTAAGAGCAATATATAAAATACTAATAACAACAATTAATATTTGAAACTTGATAGGTATTGGTACAATTGTAAACATAAACATTTTATCACATATTATTCTTAATTTAATTACTATTCAAAAGAATATTTATCCTTTCATTAAATTCATTTATTGTTTTATTTAACATTTCTTGTTTATTGTTTATTATGTATAAAGAAATATTTAAATATGTTGCAGAATGAGACAAAATAGATAAATTAATTATTCTTTGAGTATTGATTAAATAATCATCTTCATTTTCTCTAATTCTTGTTTTGTCTTTTATTCGTCGTAATAATATTTCAGTTGTATTTGTATCAATATAAATAAATCCAATAATATTTTTAAGTTTTTTTATTGATTCAAAAGGTAATCCAGACAAATATTTACCATTTACTGCAATTGATGCATGAGTATCAATAATAATATTACCTTTTAATTTTGAAACTTCAGAAAAAGCAAAGTTTCTTAATTCATTGATTTTTTTGTTTGGTAAATATCTTATACTATCTCTGTCTCCTTTTTTAATATATTTTTCTGTTTCTGCTTTTTTTTGCATTAATGTTCCAATATTAGCAATTTTGATTTTTTTGTTACTTATTCCTTTTATTAAAGTACTTTTTCCAGAACCTGGAGATCCTGTTAATATTATTATTTTATTCATTGAATCCTTTATAAAATCAAGTATTTTTATAAAAAAATTGATTTAAATTTAAAAAAAGAAAAAAAGAAAGTAAATAAAAACAAATTAAGTTTTTATTCCATTCCCATACCAGGCATTCCACCAGGCATACCTTGTCCTCCAGGCATTCCACCACTTCCATGTCCTCTAGAACTAATCATATCATCAATTCTTAGAATTATTTCTGCTGCTTCACTAGCACTGAATATTGCTTGTTGCTTTATTATCATTGGTTCGTAAACTCCTAATTCATCCATGTCTCCTAGTACATTTTTCATTATATTTACACCAAAGACTTGGCCTTCTTTTGTTTTATGTTTACTTCTTAATTCAACTAATGTATCAACTGGATACATACCAGCACTTTCTGATAATGTTTTTGGAACTATTTCAATTGCATCTGCAAATTTTTGAATTGCTAATTGTTCTCTTCCTCCAACTTCTCCTGCATATAATTTTAATCCATTTGCAATATCTATTTCAATGCTTCCTCCTCCAATAACATATTTTCCAGTTTCAATCACACTTGAAATAGCACCTATTACATCTGTTAATGATCTTTCTGCTTCATCTATTGCTTGTTGTGATCCACCTCTTATAAATATTGTTACACTTTTTGGTATTTTGCATTTTTCAATAAATAACATTTGTTCTCCACTGATTTTTCTTTCTTCAACAATACCAGCAAATCCAAGATCTTCTGCATTTAAATCTTCTAAACTTGTTATTATTTTTCCACCAGTTGCTCTTGATAATTTTTCCATATCACTTTTTTTTACTCTTCTAATGGCCATTATATTTGCTTTTGCAAGATAATGTTGTGCAACATCATCAATCCCTTTTTGAGTAAATAATACATTTGCATTTACATTTTTGATTTTTTCAACCATGTTTTTTAGCATTGTTTCTTCTTGTTGTAAGAATGCTTGCATTTGTTCTGGTGAAGTTATTTCTATTTTTGCATCTGTTTCTGTTTTCTCTATTTCTAAAGCAATGTCCATTAATGCAATTTTTGCATCTGAAAGGGATTTAGGCATTCCTGGATGAGCAATTTCCTTATCAATAAGAACACCATTTATTAATTTACTATCTCTTACACTTCCTCCTACTTTCTTTTCTACCTTTATAAAATCATGATCAATAATATATTTTCCAGAAGAATCTTGTACAAGAACTTGTTTTACTGCGCTTATTACTATTTTTGCTAGATCTGATTTTACTTCATCATCTCCTATATTCTTTGAACCTATTGAAACAATTGCTATTTTTTCTAGTATATTATCTTGTTTTACATCAACTGTTCTTGCTTTTGCTTCAAGTATTTCTGCTGCTTTATTTGCAGACATTTTATATCCTCTAATTATTGTTGTTGGATGGATTCCTTGTTCTAAAAGTTCTCCTGCACCTCTTAATAATTCACCAGCCATAATAACAACTGTTGTTGTTCCGTCTCCAACTTCTTTATCTTGTGTTTTTGCAATATCAACTAAAATTTTTGCTACTGGATGTTCAACATTCATTTCTTGAAGAATTGTTGCACCATCATTTGTTATTACTATATCACCAAGTTCACTCACAAGCATTTTATCCATTCCTTTTGGCCCTAATGTTGTTTTAATTGCATTTGCAACAGCAACACCAACAGCAATGTTAGTTCTTTGTGCATCTCTACCAATAAGCCTTGATGAGCCTTCTGGAAGTAATAATATTTGTTGATCTCCTAATCTATTTTCAGACATAATTTCACCATATTTTTAATTTGTTTTTAATTATTTAATTAAATATAAGTTATTATATAAAAAGATATTGATAATTTTTAATTGATTTTAATTCAATTTTAATATTTTAAGTAATAAATAAAATCCAAAAGAAATGAAAAATTTAAAAGAAATGAAACTAAAATATTTCTTAGTTTTAGTATTATTTAACAATTATATAAAATATAAAACAGAAGAATATAATAATATTTACTATATTTGATAACAAATCACAAAATACTTGATAATTTTTTAAATTGTTTAATGTTATTTTAATATTAAAACAATATTATTTTAAAATTTTATAATAATAAAAACAAAAAAATTAAAATAAATATAAAATTATTAGTAATTATTTGTAAATGTGTTTAAATACTAAACAGATCAAAAAAATTTGTTTTTAAATAAAAGTATAAAAAATAATATTATAAAATATAAATGTATTTTATTAAATAATTGAAATTAAATAAATATAAAAATATTAAATAGGTTAAATATGACTAAAAAAAGTAGTAATA
>CAZRZO010000008.1:6814-34897 GCA_964604635.1 Microcaldota archaeon
TAAATAAATATAAAAATATTAAATAGGTTAAATATGACTAAAAAAAGTAGTAATAAATCTTCATTAAAAAATACAATTAACAAAAAACAATACTTGATTGTATTTATTATTTATTTATTAATAACATTAGTAATATTTTCTCAAATTTTCTCTCATATTTTTACTTCTGCTCCTAGTTCTAACTCTCAAATTTATTTGAATTTATGGAACTTATGGTGGGTAAATCATGCTTTATTTAATTTACATATAAACTTTTGGCACACTACTTTGTTATTTTATCCAATTGGGGCTAATTTAATTTATCAAAATCTATCACCATTAAGTGCTATTCTTGTTGCTCCATTTCAATTACTTGGTAATGTATTTGCATATAATATTTTACTTTTAATTAGTTTCGCATTATCTGGATTAGGTATGTTTATTCTTGCATTCTATCTTCTAAAAAATTACTATGCAGCATTTATTTCAGGAGTATTTTTTAGTTTTAGTTCTTTTCACATTGCAGCAGCATATAATAATCTGGGATTTTTAGCAATAGAATGGATACCAATTGCATTATTCTTTTTTATACAAATAATAAATAATGAAGAACATATGTTTAGAAATTCAATTGGCTTATCAATAAGTTTTGTATTAGCAAGTTTTATGGGGGATATAAAACAAGGGTTTATGCTTATCTTATTATTTGGTGTTATATTTTTAATTTATATTGTAAAACAGAATAAAATGAAATTACTACAAAGAAAGCAATTGAAATATTTTATTGCATCAGTATTAATTGCATTTATAATTGGATCTTTTGGATTTATACCTTATTTAACTCATTTAAGTCAAATAGTAAATTTCAATAGTATTTCAAAATCCCATATTGAACTAATTGATAGTATTAATATTTTTTCATTTTTTATACCTGGATTTTATAATCATTTGTTCAAATTTATCAGTTCTTCTTTTAACTATGTATTTTTGAATCAATGGCAGAAAATAGGATATATTGGTTACACTGCATTAATTCTTTCTATTTATGGTCTATATAGAAATAAAGAATCACGAATATTTTTAGTTGTTGCAATTATTTTCGGAATTTTGTCATTAGGACCTTTTGTTCAAATAGGAACAATGATGATTCATTCAAATGTTTATTATTTTATTTACAATCATATTCCTCTTATTAATGTTATTACTCAACCTAGTAATTTTATTTTAATATTTAGTTTAATGATTGCTTTATTATCTGGTTATGGAATAAAATCATTAGAACATTTAAAAATAGAAAAAAGTAAATTTAATTCATTTTATCTTATTTTTATTATTGTTATTGTAATATTATTTTTAATTGAAATTAATGGAATTCCTTTTATGAACCAGAATTCAATGAAAATTATCATAACCCCAAAAACTTTAAATTTCTTTTCACAATTAAATAAAATCAATCAAAGTTTCTCTATTTTATATTTACCTGCTTTCTTAAATCAAAATTCTAATAATCCTTATTATTATCAATTACTAGCAACATATTATACTTCGATATCAAACAAATCAATAATAGGAGGTTATGTTAAAAATGAAAATACAACTCAACAACTAGTTCTTCTAAATTTACCACTAGCAATTCAAAGTTATTCTATTCAATACAATAATCAATTAAATTATGTTTCACCAATAACTGAAAATTATTCTAATCAAACACTTTTATTATTATATAATTATAATACAAAATTTATTGTGATTAATAGAAATGCATACAATAGAACAGCACTTGTTCATCTTGGTGGTTATTTAACAACAATATTTGGAAAGCCTTATGGTATAACTAATTCAAGTATTATATTTTCAACACAAAAAGCATTTAAAAATTTATATAAAACATATGTTGGATATCCACAAGTTAATACATGGAATTTAGTATTTACAGAAATAAATGGAACAAAAACGAAATTATGGAGTCCAGATCAAGATTTTGGTAGATTTAAAGGAGGATTATTAACTGAATTTGCACCTTATTCTAATTCATCAATAATTAATACAACAATAACATTTTATGCTATTTCAAAAAATACAAAATCACAAATAATACTTGCAAAATTAATTAATATAAATAACAAAAAACAATTACAATCAATTAAAAGATTTAATGTAACAAATAGTTTACAAAAGTTTTCAGAAACAACTAGTTTAAATACAGGACAAAAAGGAAATTTAATTGTTTTCTTAGAACATAGTAATATTGAAATAAAAAACATTACATTTTCAAAGAAATAAATAATAAAACAATAAAAAAATTAAAGAGTATTAAATGAAAATTATTATTGATCATAGAGAAAGAAATTCAAGTATCATAGAACAAATAAAAAAAACAGAAATTGATATTGAAATAAAAACATTGCCTGTTGGAGATTATATTGTAAGCAATAGAATAGGTATTGAAAGAAAAACAATTTCTGATTTTGAATCTTCATTAATAAGCGGTAGATTATTTGATCAAATACAACGATTAAATGAAGCATATGAATTTCCAATTGTATTAATTGAAGGGAATGTTGAAGAATTTAAACTAAATATAAAACAAATTATTGGGGCAATTATTTCAATTTACATTAATTATAAAATAGAAGTAATATTTTGTTTTAGTAATTTTGAAACAACAGAAGTAATTATGAGTATTATTAAAAAAGAACAACAGAATAATAATAATGAACCATCATTAAAAGGTTCATTTAAAGCACATTCAGATAATCAATTACAAGAATATATTATTGGTAATCTTCCTGGAATAGGTCCAAAATTAACAAAAAAATTATTAATTAAATTCAAAAATATAAAAAATCTTATGAATGCAAACATAGAAGAACTAATAAAAATTGATAAGATAGGAAAACTTAAAGCAAAGAAAATTTACGAAATAATAAATAGAAATTATATAAATAAATAAAAATAAAATAATAATTGTTTATAATTTATTTAGAAAATTATTTTTTAAGTTTAATTAATTTGCTTATTTTCAATTTCTCCTCTTATAAAATCAGAAAGATGTTTTTTAGATCTTATTCTCAATAAGCAAAGTAGATTATTTTGAATTTTATTTGATTGTTTTTTATCATTTAATTTTTTATTTAAATTATACAATACATTTTTCCAGGGTTTAAATAATTCTTGTGATGTTTTTAATATACTAAAATCATTTGAAACAAATGAAATTAATGCAGTAGAATTACCTAAAATAGATTCAGAATTAGGTTGTTTTGACAATTGATCAGCATCTGATTTAGATGCTAAAAAAACTATTTTATTATTATTTTTATTTATTTCTAAAATTGAATTTTTTATCAAATAAAAGGATTTTGCAAGAATATTGGGAGAATAATCATAAGAAAGTTCTCTAATCATTTCTATTCTCATTTCATATAAATTTGAATATTTTTCATTTCCTGCTATTACAAAAGCATCATTAAAATATGCAAAAGCTTCCTCAATACCAACCTTTATATGATTATTGTTAATTAAGGCGCAAAAAGGATTAATTATATTTTCTCTTTCTTGAAGTGCATGACTAAGTTCATGAACAAGTGTTGATTCAAAATTAATGATATCTAGTTTTCTATTTATTTGAATTTTATTATTTTTATAAGTACCTGAACAAGGAATTGAAGATATCTGAAATTTATATTCAGACAAATTTGTATGAAAACCAATTAAATTATCAAGAATTACTTCAGCATATTCTATTTTTTTTTGTTGTTTTTCAATAGATAAATTTTTACATAGTTTAGAAAACATATTACTTACCTAAGTAATAGATTTATTGTTTAGATATAAATAATTTTCATTTGAGAAACAAGAACATTAGTACAAAATAATCAGAAGTTTTAAATGAATATATGGAATAAAGATAAAATAATAAAAACATAGAATTATATTTTTAATTATTAAAATAAATAGTAATTCTTTTTTATTTTTATATAAAATTTATTAAGTGATTATATGGCTCAATTTGGTATTCAAATCCACAAAAGATCAAAAACAAAAGTAAATGGTAATGGAAAAAAAATAATTGTATTTAGAAATAAAAAAAGAAGTGAAATTGGAAATTATTTTTCTGCAACAAAATTATTTGATAAAAATGTAACAAGAGAAACAAGACATAGAGGAGGTAATAAACGCAGAATATTAAAAATGGCAGGATTTGCTAATTTATTAACAAAAGAAGGTTATAAAAAAGTTCAAATTACAAATGTTCTTGAATCAAAAAACAATAGAAACTTTGCAAGACAAAATATTTTAACAAAGGGAACAGTAATAAATACAGAACTTGGAAAAGCGATTATATTAAACAGACCAGGACGCGAAGGAAATATAAATGCTAAATTATTAGACTGATTATGTCAATAAAAGTTTATGAGTGTAGTGAGTTAGAAATAGATGCACTTAAAAAACTATTGAATTATGACCCTTATACTGATCAAAATATTGATATTAATAATATAAAAAAAGACAAATATAATGATGTTATATTTAAAAGACAAGAATTTGAAGTAAAAAATGGATCAGTAATCTCTTTATCAAGTTCTCGTTATTTTTTATATTTAAAAGCAAATGAAGATTTTTTTAAAAAATCAGAAGAAATTTTTAAAGAAAAATTCAAAACAATTAAAATAGCAGATAAAGATATTGAAGAAAAAATAATAAAATATATTAGTGATGAAGAATCAAAAGCAAATGAAGGTTTTGGTGCAATATTCGGCTAATTTTTTTACTATTTATAAATAATATAAATCATTTTAAGGAATTATAATGAATAATTTATTTTGGATAGGTCATGCTAGTTTCTATATAAAAGAAGAAAAAAATAATTTAAATGTATATATAGATCCATTTAATCTAGATGAATCAATAGTTAAAAATAAAGCTGATATTATATTGATAACACATGCACATTTTGATCATTATAGTAAAGTAGATATTAATAAAATAATCAAAACAGACACAAAGATTATTACTGCTTCTAATTGCTTAAGTGAAAATGAATTTGATAATGTAATAACTTTAAAACCATATCAAAAATATTCAATAGATAATATAGAAATAGAAACAATACCAGCATATAATAATAAAAAAGAAAAATTACAATTTCACCCAAAAGAAAAAGATTGGCTTGGATTTATTATAAGTATTAATAATGTAAAAATATATCACGCAGGAGATACTGATTTTATTGAAGAAATGAAAAAATTAAAAGAGAAAAATATTGATATTGCACTATTACCAATGGGTGGACATTATACAATGGAAATTGATGAGGCAATAGAAGCATCAAAAGCAATATGCGCAAAAAACATTGCTCCAATACATTATAAAAATTTACTTGGAAAAGAAAATTCTGAAAATTTAGAAGAGAAATTAAAACAAAAATTAGATAATGCAATAATATTAAAAGAAATTCAAGAACCAACATATAAATTTTAATAGATAAATACCTCAAAAAAATAAATTAATTTATATAAATATCTTTTTATTAAAAATTTATTACAAAATAGATTAAGAAAATAACAAGAACATTAAATTATTTTAGTCTTTAAAACAAGATAAAATACTAGAATTATAACTGCAATTAATATAATAATAAAAAACTTTTTTCTTTTTAATTTGTTTTGATCTGATTCTTTTTGAAGAGAAATAGAAAAATTCATATCTTTATTTGATTTTTCATTATTACTTGTTTGACTTTGTTTATTTCTATCAATATTATTCTTTAATCCTAATTCTTTTTGATTTATAAAATCATTTGCATCTTGTTTGTTTTGTTGCAAGAGAAGTTGTTTTAATTTTATAAATCCAGATTCAGTAAGCAATAGTTCAATATTTGCATTTTGAATAGTATAAGAAATATTATCTTGCTTTAATAATTTGTATAAATGCATTGCAATATCTAATGGTCTTATATTTAATGTACTGGATATATCTATAAAATTTCTTTTTGAAACAGATAATTGTTTTAATATTTCTGAATCTAAAGAATCTAAAGTTTCAAGAGCTTTTTTATTTGCATCCTCAATTAACTTTTTTCCAATATCAGTAAGTATTATTTTATTCTGAACAGAGAAAATTATTGTAAAATCTATTAGTCCTTTTTGTTTTAAAGACCCTAAAATATTAGAAGCATCAAAAAAAGAAGAATTTATTTCACTTCCAAATTTTTCAACACTAGTATTTTGATTGATTTTAGTTAAAACAATTAAATCCAAAAAAGTTATAGTGTCAGTAATCTTCTCACCTTTTATTTATATGATAATTATAATATAATAAATTAAGTAGTAGAATTATATTTTAATAAAATTAGAAAATATAAATTATTGTATTAAATTAATTTATTAAAAATTATTTATTAATATATTATATTTTAATTTTATATTCAATAAATAAGTTATAAAATAAGATATAAGATCATAATTATTTTAATTTATTACAACAAATAATTTAAACAATAATATTAAATTTTCAATAGTCTATAATAATTATAATAAAAATAATAATGATTATAATAAAAGAAGTGTTAATATGGAGAACAAAAAAAATATTGAAGATATAAATATAGCAAGACAATCTCTTGTAGATGAATTATTAGCCCAAAAAAGATATGACGAAGGAATAATTGCATCAAATAATAATGATTTAAAAGGAATATTAGAACATAATAGAGATGATGAAAAAGAACATGCTGCTTTATTAATTGAATGGATAAGAAGAAATGATATACCTCTTGACAAAGAATTAAAAGAAATATTATTCAAAAAAAACAAGTTTAAGGATTTGTGGGATTAATAAATAAAAATATTTTAATGATTTCATGCATTTTTTAGTTTTTATACATGATAATGAACTTGCTGGATTAATTGGAAAAAAAAGCTCTGAAAATGGTATTGTTTTTATTAATAGAATAATTAATGGAAATATTATAGTTGGATTGAGTGTAATTGATTTAGAAAAAAAATTTTATGATATTGCGCAATCAATGCTTCTTTCAAATCAAATTATAATTAGTACTAAAAATATTGATAAAATATTCGGGGAATTAATTATTGCTGCTGAATTATGTAAAAAAAGAATAATTTTTAGTGATGATAGTAATATTGAAGAATTCATAAAAACACTAGATCTAGATTATATTATATGTGAAACACAAGAAATAGTTAATAATATTATTAAATACAATAATGAAATTAGTAATGAAGAGACTAGAATTGATATTGATAATGCATTTAATGTAAAAGGTATTGGATGCGTTGCACTTGGTATTGTTACCAAAGGAAAAGTCAATGTTCATGATTCTTTATATCATTCTGATAATAAACAAATAATTATTAAATCAATACAATCTCAAGATATTGATATAAAAACAGCTGAAAAAAATACACGGGTTGGTGTTGCATTAAAAGGAATTAATAGTAGTAATATTAGCAAAGGGGATATATTAACAAAAAACCCAATAAAAAAAGTAAATAGTACTGAAGCAATTATTAAAATAAGTAAAATAGTAGATGAAACAATTGAAAAAGGAAACAGATATGTATTTATTTCTAATTTTTCAAACAGGGTATGTGTTGTTGATGAAATCAAAGATAATAAAATTAAATTAATATTTGAAAAATCAATAACATTACAAAAAAATGATGAATTTATGCTTTTGCGAAATAATTCACCAAGAATTTTTAGTATTGGAAATATAGTTTAAAATTCCACTATTTAATAGAAACAAAATGCTTTTAAATATAAACACTTATAATATCTATTAAGTTTACAAAAAGTGTAAATAAAAAACTAGTCGTCTTGCCAGTGCTTGATTGCACTGGCCTTTTTCTATTAAAATTATATTAGAATAGACCATAACCTATTAAACGCCATCTCTGTGTAATATTCCTCATTATTGCAATTTTCTGGTCCTTTTCAATACATGCACTATGCTTTAGACTTATATTAAGTATATTCTTTTTTGAACTTTTTACATATGCAACTAGTGTTGCTGTTCCAATACCCAAAATCAATGGTTCATTTTCTCTAAATTGTTGATCTGGAATATCAGTTCTATTAATCTTAAAAAACTTTATTGATATTTCATCTACTAGATCAGGCAATTTATTTGGTAAACCTAATATATTACCAACTAGATTATCTGCTTTTGTAAACGCAGGATCTAATTCAGTTGAAATACCTATTAATCCACCAGGTTGTGCTTCTTCTAAACTAATATTTCCACTATACATATTATTAATTTTAGTTATTACTGGTTTGTATGTTGTTTTGTTTTTTTCTTTTTTTGTTTCTATTTTAATCCCTGGTCTTATTTCAATCTTATCCCCAACTTTAAAAATACCTCTAGATATTGCACCACCAATAACACCACCAGATAATGTTGTTATTTCTGCTCCTGGTTTATTCACATCAAAAGATCTTACAACATACATGATTGGTGCTGATTTTAAATCTCTTTCTGGAATTTTAAAATTTGCTATCTTCTCTAGTAAAATATCTATATTTATATTTTGATTTGTCATTACAGGAACAATTGGTGCGTTTTCAATTGTACTTCCTTTTATAAAATCTTTTATTTGATTATAATGTTTGATTGCTTTTTCTTTTCCAACAATATCTATTTTTGATTGAATAATTATTACATTTTTTATTCCTAAAATATTTATTATCATTAAATGCTCTTTTGTCTGTTGCATTGGACAAGATTCATTTGCTGCAATAACAAATAACATAGCATCAATTACACTTGCACCAGCAATTGCAGTTGCCATAAGTGTTTCATGACCTGGTGCATCTAATATTGAAATTTTCATCAATGGTTCTGCAACTTTTCCACATTTGCATTTTTTACTTATTGTATACGCTTCAGGTCCTTCACATTCAGTGCATTTATTTATAATTGTATCTGCATAACCCAGTTTTATTGTCATATTTCTTTTAATACTTTCACTATGCTTATCTGTCCATTGATTTGTAAGTGCTTTTGTTAAAGAAGTTTTTCCATGATCAATATGACCGAGAGTTCCAATATTTAAAATACTTTGTTTAATTTTATTTATTTCATCACTTTTATTTTTTATAATATTAGTATTTTATTAGTATTTTATTTAAATAGTAATTAAAAATAATACAATTCCAATAAAACCAGCCAATAGACTTGCAATAAAATTTGTAGTATGTTTTGTTCCAATTTTATTAGATTCAAAATATCCTAAAATAGAATCTAAAATAGTACCAATAAATCCAGAAACAATAATAATTAAGAATAATAATAATATATTAATAGTGTTTGTAAAATAGACATTAGGTATAAAATAGAAATATACTAGATAAAATATTGAAATTAATAAAGAAGCAAGAAGTCCAGAACTTAAACCTAATAAAGTTACACCACCAGATACACCTTTTTTAACCTTTTTAAATCCAATAATCATTCGTGGCTGTCCATCAAGAACACCTATTTCACTACTAAATTTATCTGCTGTAATTGCTGAAACAGTAGACATGAATCCAACTAGTAATAATAAATTTATTAAATGAACTTTAATAAAAATAAAAAACAATAATGCTAATATTAATGGTGCTATTCCATTTGATAAAACATTTTTTATGCTTCTTGTTGATTCATATAAATTCATTGATTTTTTATGTGTTTTTCCTATTTTAGTAACAATGCTTGATAAAATTAAAAATAAGATCATTGATAAAACAAATAGCGCACCAAATTCAGAACCACCTAAGAAATAGAATATAATACCAAATAGAATAGCAAGAAGCAATCCTTTAAGATCTAAAGTAAAGATGTTTATGTTTCTATTTTTCATAAAACCAGTAATATTTAACGTATATAAGAAGGTTGTGAATTTTCTTTATTATCTAAGAAAGGGGGAGGAATACTGATATTATTTGCTATATTATTATTTGAATTATCAATTGATTTTATTAATTTATCTACATCTTTTGTATCTATTGTAATATTAAAAATTTTATTTAATACACTTACTATTGCTTTTACTGCCATTGGATCAAGTTCTGGATACTTTGTTTCACCCATTAAACAAAGACCTTCAAGTTTTTGCATTTTTGCAAATACTAATAACAAACCAAGAGATCCTAAAATTGCTCCTCGGGATTCTTTAAAAACAATATCATATTTTTTAAATTTATCAATAATTTTTGTATTGGTTACATTACCAAAAACTTTTGGATTTTTTAAATCTTCTTGCATTGTAGTATAACCACCAATAGTAAAAATAAATTTTCCTTTTAATTTGTTTTTAAAATAATTTAAAATTTCTAAGTTAACATCAAATTGTCCTTCTGGTGTTATTGCTTGCGTATCTCCTGTTAATATAATTAGATTATCTTTTTTATTAAAATTATCTATCAAATAAAATCTATTATTTAATAAACGAAGTCCACCATTTTTTAACATAAGAACTTGATGTGGAAAATGATTAGAATATAATTTTGCTAAAGGTTTTGCTTTGAATTGATGTATTAATAAATCTGCAACTATTGTTCCTACATTACCTAAACCAGGTAATCCAACAAGAAGAATAGGTTCTTTTAATTTAATTTTACTATTTTTCTTATTTTTTACAATTATTGTTTTATTTAGATTAAGCATTTAATTCATTAATTATATTTTCTTTTTCTTTTTTTAATTTTTCTTTTTCTATAGTGAATATACCATTACTTAGTTTTTGTTTTGCAATATCTATTGCTTTTTTTATTTTTTCTTCTGCTTCAAAATAATTCTTTTTTGAAAAAGCAATTAAACGATATTTTGGTGCACTTATATATGAAACAATAAGCCCTTGATCTTTTAAAGCTAATAAAATAGAATTTAATTCAGAAATTCCTGAAAGAGTATTGTAAGTTAGTAAAGTTAAAATATAAGAAACATTATAAGTTCTCTCTTTTTTATTTGCTTTAATTACTTTTATTAAAACATCCTTTAGTTTTTTTGGTAATTTTGAATCTTTATATTCTTTTGTATTATTAGTTGCATTTATAATTAAACTTATAAAAGAATGGAATTCAAATAAAACAGTTGTTATGAGATCTGCTTTTTTATCTTGTTCTTGTGCTTGATTTATTGCTTGAATAAATAGATTATGTAGTCTTCTTTCTAAATTATATTCTTTAATTTTTGTTTTTGATTCTTTTGGTGTTACTTTTTTAAGAGAAATATCAATAATATTTCTTTCTTTATCAAAATAAATTACTTTACATACTACTTTTTGATTATTATGAATAAATACATGAATATTTTTTATCCATCCTGAAGATATTTCCTTTATAGGTAAAAAAGCATCTGAATTATTATATTCTATTAATTTACAATATGCACCAAAATTAATTATTTTAACTACTTCTGCAATTACAAGCTCTCTTAAATCTGGGATTTTTTTTATATCTGCCATATTAATACTATTATTTCTTTGAACTTATTATTAATATTTAATAAATAGAATATAAAGAGAGAATAAAAATAAATTATATTTTAAATTCTAATTTCTTTTTTGTTCTATAATCAAATACTCTTTCAACATTATAATGGCAATCTAAACATTCTAATAATGTTTTTTGACGTTTTGATGCTTTTTTAACAGTTGCTTGTCCTTTTACTTTTCCTATATATCCTTTTAATTTTCTTTTTCTTCTTCTGCTTCCCATACTTAAACCGCTATCTTGTTTCTTTGTATATAATTTTACTTTATGTATAGTATGTTTATTACATTTTGGACAATATACTCTAATTTGTTTTGTAATTTTCATAAAAATCAATTATTTAATTTTATTGTTTATTTAATTTAAATAAAATTAAAGTTTAACACATATTGAATTGTTTATTAAAAAATTTATATCTTCGCTTTCTTTTGATTTAATTTCAATTATTTCTTCTTTTTTTAATGGTCCTATTTTTTCACCAGAAGGTAAAATTATTTCAGGCAAATAATCTAAACTTTTTAAAGATATATTTACTTGTGTTTGTTTTATATTTAAAATATATGTATTTTTTAATTCTTGTAATTTATTATAAAAATTTAATTCAATATTTGGAATAGGTTGAGGTAATGATTTATTATATGCTGAATAAATTAATATTTTTTGTTTTCTTTTTTCGAATATTTTTGTAATTAATAAATTAATATTTTCTTTAATACTAAATTCTTTTTGATTTTCTTCATCTTTTAAGTCTGTTTTAATAGAGTTTATTTGAGTATCAGAATAAAAAAAATCAGGTAATAATTGTAATTCATTTGTTTGTTTTTCTTTATAATATACTTGCCATATTGTTTCATAAGACATTTCAAAATTATCCATAGGACCCCTGAATTCCACTATTAAATTTATATTTTTTATATAATCTTAAATTTGTTTTCATTATATAATCTTAAATTTGTTTTTTTCAATCTATATATAATAATATAAAATATTGTATGAATAGTGGAATTGCACCCCCTCCTACTTCTTATAAATAAAAAGTAAAACAATAGAAAAGATTATATATTAAAAATACATAAAAGGTAATGTGATATTTATGAATAAAATAAGTAAATCAGGACAAAAAGCATCAAAAAAAACACAGGATAAAAAAATTAAACCTTTAAAATCGAAAAAATTAAAAATAGTAAATAATTCACCTTCACAAACAGAAGAAAAAAATTCATTAAATATTTCAAAAGTAAAACAAAAAATAAATAATTTAGAAAATAAAGATGTTAATTCAGTTATCTTAAATTTAGAAAATAAACATACTGGAAGAGGTAGAAAGAAAAAACAAAATACAAGTATTCCAAAACCTCAAGAAGCAGAAGAATGTATTAATAAAATATTAAATAATCCAAATAGTATTGATTATCTTATTAAAAACGTAAGTAAAAGAACAATAGATGTACTAAGTCTTCTTATTAATCCAATGATTGATGATCAAATAGCATTTCAATTAGATATGAAAATAAATTCAATAAGAAGAATTTTAAATATTTTACAAGGTTATGGTCTAACAACATATTATGTTGCAAAAAATAGCAATGGATGGCTTTCTTTTGCATGGTATATAAATACAAGTAAAATAGATTCTTTTTTTGATTATATAAAGCAAGGATCAAATAGTTTTATAAAAAAAGATTGTGATGATTATTTTATATGTAAAAAATGTTATAAAGATAATAATTTAATCTTAACTTTTAGTGAAGCTTTTGACACTGATTTTAAATGTACTGTGTGTAAAAAACAGTATACAAGATTAAATAGAAAAGAAACAGAAGATTTAATAAAATAACAATTCTATAATATATTAAACTATAAAGCGAGGTGGGGTAGCTAGGAGTGCCCGCTGGGCTCATAACCCAGAGATCAATGGTTCAAATCCATTCCTCGCTATTCAAATATTTCTACTCTTAAATAAAATAAGAAAAAGAAGAAATACAATAAAAAATATTCACTAATTTTATAAATTAGATTTTTTATTCAATTTTTATTTTGTTTTGATTTATTTCCTCTATAATTTCTTTTGGGGTTTTATTTTCACAAGTTACTCCCATACTTCTACAAGTACCTAATATTTGTGTTATTTTATCTTTTAAAGTTGCTCCAAACAAATCTTTTGCAAGTGCTATTTTTTTAATTTGTTCTAAATTTAAATTACCAACAATTTCTTCTTTTATTTTTGCTCCTTTTCCAATTTTTAATTCTTTTAATATTAATGCACTTGTTTGTGGTAAACCAACACTTATTTCATATTTTTTACTAACTAAATCAACAATTACTTTAACACTAATTTTTATACCTTCAAAGTCTTTTGTTTTTTCATTTATTTCATTAATAACTTCTTGAATATTTATACCTAAAGGTCCTAATGCTGGCCCAAATGGTGGTCCTGATGTTGCTTTTCCTCCTTCTATTAAACCTTCTATTGATGTATTACTCATATAATATCACTATTCTTCTATTTTTTTTGCTTTTTGAATTATTTTTGCTGAACTTAATTTAGCTGTAATTGGTATTGGAACAACTACATCCATAAGTTCTACTGTTAAATCACTTTTTTGATCATCAATTTTCAATACTTTTGCTTTATATCCTTTAAATGGTCCATTAATAAATTCAATAAGATCTCCTTTTTCAATTGTTTGTATAAATGTTTTAACTTCTAATATTTTATCTATTTCTTCTTGTTTTAATGGTTGTTTTAATAATCCTCTAACATTATGTTCATTTGCTATTAATGTTGTACATGTTACTTCATTTTTTGCTTCTACTATCAAATATCCTTTCATTCCAGAAAGCACTAAAATAGAGTATATTTGATTTTCCATTTGTGCTGCTTTGTTCTGCAATATTGTTGCTGCTATTTTTTCTTGTCCTGAAATAACTTTAACTACAAAATACATAAAATTCCCTTTATTTTTATTTAATCTTTTTAATTATTAATTTATATTTGTTCTTATATTCTATTATTTTAATTCTTTTAATGGTATTATGAAATATATAAAAGTAAATAAAAAAAATGCAGAACAACTTAAAAAATATTTAAAAACAATTGATTTACTTGATAAATCAAGAAAAATCTTTTTTAAAGACAGTGTTTTTATTCCTATTATAAATATAAGCAATGAAAAAATTAAAAAACATATTGAAAAATCATTTGATTATATTATTTTGAATTTAAATATAAAAAATAGTAAAAATAATAATATAAATCAAGAAAAATTAAAAAACATACAAGAAGAACAAAAAACAAATATATCAAAAAGGTATGATATTTTAGGTAATATTGCAATAATAAAACCATATCTTGATGATATTAAAAATAATAAATCAAAATCAAATAAACAAAAAATAGCAAAATACATTATTAAATTAAATCCAACTGTAAAAACAGTTGTTGCACAAATAAGTCCTGTTTCAGGAATATTTAGAATAAGAAGATTCAAATATTTATCTGGAATTAAAACTTTTATTGCTGAATATAAGGAGAATAATTGTGTTTTTAGTTTTGATATTAGAAAAACTTTTTTTTCAAATAGATTATCTTATGAAAGATCAAGAATAATGAGATTAGTCAAAAAAGATGAAAATATATTAGTTATGTTTGCTGGTGTTGGTCCTTTTGCAATTGAAATTGCAAAGCAACATAAAAATACAAATATTGTTGGTATTGAATTAAATGAGAATGCTATTAATTATTTTAAAAAAAATATTGAATTAAATAAAACATTTAATGTAAATACTGTTTTTGGTGATGTAAAAAAAGAAGCAAAGCATTACAAGAATTTTGCAGATCGAATAATAGTTCCAATGCCAAAATCAAGTATTGATTTTCTTGATCAAATTCTTTTAGATGCAAAACAAAATGCAATTGTTCATATTTATATTTTTGGTGATGCTGAAACAGTATTTGATAAAACAAAAAAAATAATATATGCACATGCAAAGAAAAATAATTATAAAGCAAAAATAATATTTGAAAGAATAGTAAGACCATATTCTACAAAAGAGATTGAAATTGTTATTGATTTTAAAATTTCAAAATTAATTAAATAATTCACAATGTTTTTTTTATTTTAGCAAGATTAAGTATTCTTTTATATGTTTTTGGGTGTGTTGAATATAAACTATTTAGAATACCCCAAAAACTTTTCTTTTGTTTTGAAGCATCATTAACTAAACAAGTAAGATCAATATTTGGTAACATTTCTTTTATTTCTTTGTAGTGTGTTTTAATTTCTTTTAAATCTTTTTCAATACTAAAAAAATCAATAATATAAAAAAACTGCATATTAATTTCTTTTTTATTATTATTATTTTTAATATTATTGTAACTTATTTTAAATAAAGAAGAAGCTAATGCACTTGGGTTTTTTGTTGTTTTTGCAGAAAATTCATCAGCATATAATTCTCTTGTTCGTGATAAGGAAAGTAATAATAACTGAGATATTAAATAAACGAAAAATGCACCAATTCCAAACAATATAAAATAATCAAAATTTCTTCTATTATTTCCAATACCTCCAAAAATAGTGCTAAAAAATAAGCTTTGTGCAATTAAATATGCTAGCATTGGTATAAAAGAAATAAATGTTATTATTAGCATATCATTATGTTTTAAATGACCAAGTTCATGTCCAATAACTGATTCTAATTCTTCTGTATTCAATATTTCTAATAAACCTTTATGGATTACAAGTGTTGAATTCTTTTTTGATCTTCCAAATACAAAAGCATTTGGTTCTTTTGATGGTGCAATAGCAATTTTTGGGATATTGACATGTACTAATGTAGCAAGTCTATTAACTATTTCATGTAATTCTTGATACTCATTATTTTTAATGTATTCTAAGTGAGATATCATTTTTATTATTTTTGGTGATATATACCATTGAAGTAAGAAGAATAATATTGCAAATACAATAATAAAATAGAAAGAAGTTCCAATAAATAATAAAATAAAATAAATTATTCCAAAGCCTATTGCAAACATTAGAAATAATGTAAAATACATTTTGAATGAAAGATCAAATGACAAAAAATCACTAAATTAATATTTTAGTTATGTGTTTTATAAGGATGTATTGCACCTCCAATATAACCACCAATTGCTGAAATTAATACTGAAATTAGTCCAATCAATATTATTAAACTGTTTAAATTAATATCAAATAATGACAATAAATAAACTAAGTATGTTGATTTGAATACATCTATAACAATAAATAACATTATAATAGATGCTATTAAACTTGATAAGAATCCAGAAAATAACCCATATAAAGCACCTCTCCTTGTTACAAAACCAGCAATTAAACCAGATACTAATGGCCCAAGTACTGGAATCCATCCAATAATTAACATTAATATAAATCCAGAAGAAAAACCAAATAAAATATTATTATTTTTGTTTGTTTTCATTATTATCTTAATTAAATTAAATACTTAAAAATAAATAATATTATACTAAATAAAAAGATTTTAAGTATTAAATAATTCTAATGTTTTTAATAATATATTAAAATTTATTTAAAAAAATTAAGTAATAAAATAATGTAATTTTTTTTATTTAATAAAATATTTTTCATTTCTTTTAAAAACAGAAATTATTAAATAAATTATAAAAGATTTATAATTTATTATTTTGTTATTTGAAAGCTTTTTGCTTGTTCATAAAGTTCTTTTGCTGCTTTATTTTTTTGAAAATGTTCTCTTATTGGTTTTATTAAATCATTTAAATTAATACTAAGTCCATTTTTAAGATCTTGAGGATGTAAGTTTCCATTTACATAAATATTTTTAAGTTCTTCATAAGATTCAAAATTAATATCACCACCAAATTTACTAGGGCGTTCTATTACTACATTATTTTTTTCTTTAAAAACAATATATTTAAAATATTCAAGTAATGGATTAAATTCTTCTTGTTTTGGTGGACAATAAGCATTGTTTATTTTTGCTTTTATTGTTTCAAAGTTATCATGAACATAAATAGCACTTTTTGGATCTGATTTTGACATTTTTGATGCAATTAAAGAATCTTCTGCATTTTCTTCTTTTTTCATTCCTTGTAAACCCAAAAGAATATGATGATGAATAGCAACTGGTTTCTTCCATTTTAATTTTTTAGCAACTTCTCTTGCTAATATATTTGCTTTTCTTTGGTCCATTCCAAGTTGACAAATATCAATATTCATATGAAAAATATCACTTACTTGCATAGGTGGATAAAATAATTGAGCAACACTTACTTTTTCATTCATTTTTCTTCCCATTATTGTAATACTTCGTTTTATTCTTTCTAATGATATTTCTTTTGATATTCTTAATGTTCTATCCCAATAATCAAGATTATTTATAATGTCTGATGCCCAAATAACATCAACTTTATCCATATCAATTCCAGCTGCTTTCCATATTTCAATAAAATACTTTCCAACAATTTTTATTTTTTCTAAATCTCCACCCATTTTATTATTTATAAGTGCAAAATAATCAGCAAGATAGAGTTTAAATTTTATTCCTGTTTTTAACATAATTTTAAGATTAGCAGCTCTTAAAAGACCAAAATGAATAGGTGCAATTCCACTTGGTTCAAAACCATCATATGCAATTGGGTGTTTATTTACTTCAAATAATTCTTTTAATTCTTCTTCACTTATAATTTCTTCTGCAAATTCTTTTATCAAAGCAATTTTTGTACTAATATCCATTTAATCATATTTTTAAACTAATTAATTTTCTGATCTCTAAAAATAAATATTAAATTCTAATCCTAAAAATAATTCTATATTTTTATTATTACTGTTTTTTTGTTTACTTAATTTTCAATATAAGGTGCTAAATAATAAGTAAGTGCTGCATCACCAATATTATAATTTATTTTAATAGGATCTTCAACTTTCATTGATAAAGAAATAATTGATCCTTGAGGAGATGCATTTATTATTTTCATAAGATAATTAATATTAAAAGAAACAGTTGTTGGTTTTATTACTTCAAGTTTTTTTATAAATTCAGCACCACTCGTATGTTCTTCTTCAAGTTCTCCAATATCACTTTTTGCTACTACTACAAATGATTCTTTTGTTGTTTTAAATCCAACATATGTTGATAAAGAAATTGCATCTTTTAGTATGTCTTTTAATACATCTGCCTTTACTTCAATTATTGAATCACTACTTGAAATTTTTGGTTCTTTTACATTATCTGATTTAACTTCAATCATTGGTAATTTGTATCTTCTTGAACTATGTTCTCCAATAAATTCAATATTGAACTTTTTTTCTTTATCTCTCATTATTATTTGTTCATTTGATCTTGAAGTTGACAAGATTTTAATTAAATTTGAAATATCCAATCCAATTGAAACTGGTTTATCTAATTCATATTTTGAAAATGTTTTATTTGGAATATTAAATAAAACCATGCTTATGCCTGAGGGGTCTATTGCTTTTAATAAAATTCCCTCTTTATTTATTTCAAATAATCCTTCGTCAACTATATTTGCTATTGATTCTATGCAATTTTTCCAATATTTTGCATCATCTATTTTTATTTCAAACATTTTATCACTATTTAACTATATTAATTTTATATTAATGAAATATAAAAACTAAAAAATAAAAACCCTATGTAGAAATTAAATTTAATTTTATAAAAATTATTGTATTAATTATTTATATAAAGATTTAGAAGTAAAATAAATAATATATTGTTAATAATTATTAGTTTGCTCTGATAGCTCAACGGTAGAGCAATTGCTTCGTATATTATAAATCAGAAAAAGCAAGAGGTTGAGGGTTCAATTCCCTTTCAGAGCTTTGCTCTATTTAAATTTATTATAAAAATATAAAAGTAAAAAGAATAAAATAAAAACAAATATATAATACTATTAATCTAATATTATGTAATTTAAGTTTAAAAACAAAAAATAAAAAGATAAACAGTATAAATTAAATTTTATTTATTTATTCTACTTCTTCTTTTTTAATTAGGTATTTTTATGAAACAATTCTCAGAAATGAATTTAAAACCAGGCTTAGTAAAAGCATTAACAAAAATAAATTTTATAACTGCAACAGATGTTCAAGAACAAGTAATTCCAATAGCACTTGAAGGCAAGGATATTATAGTAAGAGCAAAAACAGGAACAGGAAAAACATGCTCTTTTTTAATACCAATACTACAAAAAATGGTAGAAGCAAGATCACCAGTAGCACTTATTATAGCACCAACAAGAGAGCTTGCTTTACAAATATTTGATGTTGTAAACAAGATAAAACAAGATAAAAGCAATACAGTAATTGTGTATGGTGGTGCTTCAGTAAATACACAGATGTATAATCTTAGACAAAATCCAAGTATAGTAATAGGAACACCAGGAAGAATAATTGATTTAGTTGAAAGAAGAGCATTACGTTTAAATGATTTAAAATTTCTTATTTTAGATGAAGCAGATACAATGCTTGATATGGGTTTTCTAGAAGATATTGAATTTATAATGTCAAAAACACCAAGTTCAAAGCAAACAATGTTATTTTCAGCAACAATACCAGAGGAAATAAAAACAACTGCAAAAAAACATCTGCATGCACCATTATTTTTAAGTATTGGTGAAGAAGAAGAACTAAAAATTCCAACAAATATAAAACATTATTATGCAACAGCACCAAGTAAATTAAAATTTGCTGTTATGCTTGCATATATTAATAAATATAATCCAAAAAAAGCAATAATTTTTGTACATACAAAATATGCTGCTAATGAAATATATGAAGCATTAAAAAATCAAGGAATTCATGCAATACTTTTGCATGGTGGACTTACACAATCAAAAAGGGAGATTTCACTTAATAATTTCAGAGCAGGTGCAAAATTTTTAATTGCAACAAATATTGCTTCACGAGGTTTAGATATTGGTGGAATTTCAGATATAATAAATTTTGATGCTCCTGATAATCCTAATATTTATATTCATAGAGTTGGTAGATCTGCAAGAATGAATGCAAATGGATTAGCATTTACAATAGTTGAATCAAAACAAAGAAATTTTGTTTCTGATATTGAATATGCTATAAATATAAAAATTGAAAGATTATTCTTAGATGCTTCAAAATATGCAAATATACAATTATTTAAATCTCAAAATAATAACAATAGCAGATATAAATCTACTAAATTTCATCAAACTCCTCAACATCAAAACTATAAAAAAGATCAATATAGAAGAGGAGATAACAAAAAAATAAGACGTAATAAATATTAATAATAATTTAATAAAATATTAAATTTATTAATTATTATTTATAATTTATTATTAGCCCCATATATCTGCATTAATGTTTTCTTTTTTTACATTACATTCTATTGCAACTTCTTCCATTGCTTTTGTAAATTGTAATGGTCCGCAGATATATACTGTTCTTTGATCTGCATCTTTTATATGTTTTTCAATTGTTTCTTTTGTTATATGTCCTTTTTCACCATTCCAACTAGGATCTTCTCTTGTTATGCATATTATTTGTTTTAAATTTATTTGCTTACTTAATTCTTCAAGTTCATTTTTTGCTATTATTCCATTCGAAACTCTCACACTATAAAACATAACAATATTGATATCTAAATTTAATGTTTTAATATATCTTATCATTGAAATAAATGGTGCAATTCCAGTTCCACCAGCTATAAATAATAATTGTTTTTTATTTTTTGGAATAAATTTAAATTGTCCATGAGGTCCTGAGATATAAAAAATATCATTAATTTTTGCATTAGCCATTTTTGTTGTAAATCTTCCATTTATTAAATGAATATAAAAATCAAGAGTTTCTGAATTTGGTTCAGAAGCAATTGAAAATGCTCTTGAAATCTCCTGCTCATTATCTTTATATTTAATCATTACAAACATACCAGGATCAAAATTTAATTTTGTATTATCATTTGCTTTAAATTTGTACAAATTTACATCTGGTGTTTCTTTAATTATTTCAATTAATGTGTATTCTTTATCTTTAATTATCTCATCAATCATTTCATCACTATTATTAATTTACTCAACAATATTAATTTTATATTGTTTTTTTGCTTTTATTATTATTTTTTTTATTTTACAAATATTTTTTATTTCAATACTTGCAATTTCAATTATTCTTTCATATCTCTCAGGAATATCTATTTCAACTTTATTTAATTCTTTATTTAATGCTAATTTTTTATTTGATTTGTATTTTCTTATGTCTGCAATTATATCATTTAATACAATTCCAGAGTTTTCTGGATCAATATCTACTATTGCACTTTGAAATACAAGTCCATTTATTACATAATCAATTTCAGATGCTTTTTTAGTATATTTTGGGAAATTATTAAAAACTGTTTCTTTTTCAAAATATGAATTTATTTCCTCACTAATATATGGAATAACTGGAGCAAATAATTTTAATGCATGTAATAATACATATTTTAAACAATATTTTGCAGCATCTCTATTTGCTTCATTTATATTGTCATTATAAATTCTATATTTTACATTTTCAATATAATAATCACAAAATTCTGTTCTATAAAAATTTATTGCTTTATTCATTGCTTCATAAAGATTAAACTTTTCATATGCTTCATTTACTTCTTTTATTGTTGTATTTAATCTATTTAAAATCCATAAATCAAATAATCCAAATATTTTATCCATGTCATTAATACTTGTTTTTATTGGTTCTTTTTCAAATGCTTTTTTAACGAATATTGATGAATTGTATAATTTTAGAACAAATGCTTTTGCATATTCAATTTCCTGGTATGAAAATACTTTGTCCTTTTCTGCTTTCCCACTTAATATAGCCCATAATCTTACTGCATCAACTGAATATTTATCAATAAGTTCAACAGGTGAAATTCCATTTCCTAAACTTTTATGCATTTCTTTTTTATCTGCTCCTAAAATCATTCCATGTGTTAATAAATTTTCAAATGGCTTTGCTCCTATAAGTGCCCATACTCTAAATATTGTATAAAATGCCCATGTTCTTATTATATCACTTCCTTGAATTCTGATTGCTGCTGGAAATGCTTTATTAAATAATGTTTTATTTTCAGGCCAACCAGCAATTATTAATGGTGTTATTGATGAATCAACCCACACATCACAGGTTTCTTGATCTGCAATTATTTTTGATTTGCATTTTGGACATATTTTTATTTCAGGTAATTGTGTATTTGGATTAATTGGTAATATTTCTTTTTTTGGAGCAACTATATAATTACATTTTTCACAATGCCAAAAAGGAATAGGTGTTCCAAATATTCTATTTCTTGATATATTCCAATCCCATTCAATATAATTTACCCAGTCTTCCAATCTATTTATAGAATACTCTGGTATCCATTTTATTTGCTTTGCAATTTCAAGAATTTTTTTACTATTTTCTTTTGTTTTAATAAACCATTGACTTGATATGATAAATTCAATAGATGTTCCGCATCTACCATGAATTTTTACTGTATTGTTTATTTTTTCTTGTTTTATTATTAATTTTTCTTCTTCTAATTTTTTAATTATTATTTGTCTTGCTTCTTTTAATTTTAATCCATTTAAATTACCTGCGTTTTTTAAGTTTCCTTTTTCATCAATTGCTTTTATTAATTCAAGTTTATGTTTGTAATATGCAATAACATCATTTTTATCACCAAAAGTACATATCATTTCAGCTCCTGTACCAAAATCTTTTTCAACACTATTATCACTAATTATTTTTACTTTTTTATTAAAAATAGGTGTTTCAACTTCTTTACCAATTAATTTTTTATATCTTGAATCTTCTGGATTAACAGCAATTGCAACGCAACTATGCATTAATTCAGGACGAGTTGTTGCTATTACTATTCCTTTTTTGTGATTTTTTATTTTAAATTCAATATAATTAAGCATTGTTTCTTGTTGTTTTTCTTCTGTATCTTCTCTTGAAATACCTGATTCACAATAAGTACAAAATTCAATAGGGTGTGCACCTCTATATATCATATTTTTTTCATGCATTAATATTAAAGAAAGCTGAACTTTTGCTCTATATTCTTTTGATATTGTAATATATTGATGTTTTTCATCAAAACTTGATCCTAATTGCAACATTTGCATTTTCATTATATCTATATTTTCTTTTGATACTTCAGCACATTTATCATAAAAATCGTTTTTACTCATATTTTTTCCATATTTTTTTTCTACTGCAATTTCAATTGGAAATCCTTGTGCATCCCATCCTTGTGGATACAAAACATTGTAATTATTCATATATTTAAATCTTGCAATAGAATCAATGTAACAAATCCAAAAAGCCTGTCCTAAATGCAATTCTCCACCAGTAAAAGGTGGTGGTGTATCAATAACAAATAATTCTTTTTTATTATCTTTTTCATCAAATATAAACATCTGGTGTTCTTTCCAATAATTATTCCATTTTTCTTGATCAACTTGCATTTTAAACACATTTTCATTGCAATTTATTTATAAAATATTACATATTTAATATTCATTATTCTTATTTCTTTATATTTATTTTTCTGATTATTTTTAAAATTATTTATCTTTAATAAAAATTCCAGTAAATTTAATATAAAAATTTAATACAATATTTATAACTGGGATTTTTTCTGTTACTCTTTTTATTATATTTAAATCATTATTTGTTACTGCTTTTGTTTTTATTAATAATATTGGATAAGCAAATAAAATAAGTATTAGTCCTATAATTAATAAAAATATAAAATATGCTGGTTCAAATACAATAAAAGGAATTATTAATATTAAAGTAAGTACATTTGCTAATAGTACTTTTGATATTCTTGCAATTTCTAATTTTACTTTAAATAATTTATTAATTTTCTTTAATAAAAATATACTGCTTAGTATTGGTGCTGTTATATATAAAAGAATAATTAATCCAATACCATGAAATAAAATCAATAAAACAGGCATTAAAATTAATTGAATTATTATTATATTTATATTTATTTTCATTATTTCCTTTACTTTATTTTTACTTATTAACAAAGTACTCGCATACATACTAAAGATACTAATTAGAATACCAATACTAACAATTTGTAGATAGACTGGTGCTAAAACATAATGTCCTGAAAAAAAAGTGTAGGAAAACTGTTTTGATAATATTGCAATAAATAGAAGAAGTGGAGAAATAAAGACAAATGCAAGATAAACTGAATAATTATAATATTTTGATATTTGTTTATTGAATTTATTGCTAGAAAATAATTTAGAAAAAATAGATAGAACTGATAAACTTATTGATCCTAAAATAATATCAATAAAGTACCCAACTTTTGATGCAATTCCAAAATTACCTAATATTACATTACTTGTTGCACTTGTGGTTATTAAAGTAAAATGAATAAAATAAACTAATATTCCTACTAAAAAAAGAGGTGCTAATTGAGGTATTATTCCTCTAATAGCATTTGAAATAGCAAGAGGAATTGAAAAAATCAGAATTTTTTTAATTTCTTTAAATGAAATTCTCAATTTTATTTTTCTTTTAATAAATATAAAATAACTTGCAACAAAGAATCCAATTAATTGACCAAATATAATTCCTAAAATAGGTCCAACAACCCCATAATTTAATACAACTAGTACAATGCTTATTATTGTTTGAACAACACTCATAATAAATAAAGTAATAGCAATTCCAAATCCTTCATTGAAACCAATTAGAATTGATACTGATGAACTAAAAATAAGAGTTATTAAAATAATGAAAGATGCAATTTCTATTAAATAAGAATCACTTGCATTATGAAAAACATAATGTGCTATAACACCACTAAATAAAAACATTAATACTGTTAAAATAATTCCAGTAATTAATAAGATTAAAAAACTATTTGAAATCAATAATTCAATTTTTCGTTTATTTTTTTTAAAATGAAATTCAGAAATAAATCTATTCAATGTTGTTGAAATCCCAAAATTACCAATCAAAACAAAAAAACCAATAATAATAATTATTAATGTGTAAATACCATAATTATTTACACCAAGTAGTCTAGTAATAACAATAAATGTAATACCTAAAATCAAAAAAGACAGAAATTTTCCAATAATTAAAAAAATAACCATTGATCCTGTATTTGCAGTTATTTCTATTGCACTATTATCTTTATTAAAATCTTGAATACTCATAAATCTCTTTATTATTAATTGATTATTGAACCATATAATGCATTAGCAGAAACAAAATTAATTCTTATTTGTTGATATGTTCCCAATATTTTCTTTTCTGGATTCTCTATAATTATTTCTTTATATATATTATTTCGTCCATTTATTGATCTATTTGTTTCTTCAGTTACTAGTATACTAATTTTTTTATTTATAAATTTTGTATTATAATTATATCTAATTTCTCTTGCTATTCTTGATAATTGTATGCTTCTTTGTTTTACTATATCTGGGTTTAAGTTTCCTAATATCTTATTATGTGGCCGTGTTCCAAATTTAGATATATTTATTGCTTCTGGTTTTATTCTTTTAACCATATTTATTGTTTCAATAAAATCTTGATCTGTTTCAGTTGGAAATCCAATAATAACATCTGTTTCTATTGTAATCTGTTTAATATTTTTTCTTATAAACTCAATATGTTTGTAAAATTCTTCTATTTTATATTTTCGTTTCATATCTTTTAATATTTTATTACTACCACTTTGAACAGGCAAATGGATAAATTTATACATTTTATTATTTTGCATAATTTTAATTAATGGTTTTAAAAATTTATTTAAATATTCTGGATTCATCATTCCAAGCCTTAATTTAAAATCATAATCTAATTCCAAAATTTTATTAAGTAATTCAATAATATTTGTTTTTTTATCAAGTCCATAACATCCAGTATCTTGTGCAGTTAATCTTATTTCTTTTGCACCCATTTCAAGACTTTGTTTTATTACTTTAATAATCAGTTCTTCTGAAAAACTATTTAATACTCCTCTTGCATATTTTGTTTCACAAAAACTACAAGTATTAAGACATCCTTCACTTATTGGAATTTTTGCAATTATGCTTTCATCTGGTTTAAAATAAATTAGTTTATCTATTTTATTTATTTCATCTAATTTTATTTTTTTACCTATTAATACATTATCAATTACATATTGCATTTTATTAATATTTGATGGTGATACAATACTCAAGTTTGGATAATATTTTTCAATTAAATCTGAGTTAGCACCAGCAATACATCCAGTAATAATCATTTTCTTTTTTTGTTTTTCTTGACTTTCAATAAAAGCTAGAATTTTTTGCTCTGTTACTTTTTTTACTGTACAGGAATTAATAATAACAATGTCTGATTTTTCAATATCTTTTATAATTATATTATTTGTTTTTAATATGCTTTCAATTATTTTTGAATCTGCTTGATTTAATGTACATCCATACGTTTTAATATATATTTTCATTGAATTTTCACTTTAATTTTTAATATTTTGTATATTTATGAAAAATATAAATACAAGTAAATTAAATCCATAAATCAAATGCTTTAAATATTTATATTTTATAATTTTTAATTATTAGTTAAAAACTTTATTTTATGTTTTTATTGGTGTATATTAATGGTAATTCTCTGTGAAAGATGCAAAAAAGAAATATTTAAATATGAAGAGTGCAATTATTGCAAAAGGAAAATATGTCATAATTGTATGAAAGTCTCCCAAAAAGTTTCAAAAATACAAAGATTAGTAATGTGTAAAGATTGTTGGGGTAATATAGAAAAAAGAACGAAATTCAGAAACAAAAAAACATAATTTAATCTTTAATCTAAATTTAATGAATTTAGGATTCTAGTTAATTCAAAACCAGTTGTATTATCTCCAATAACTATTCCATTGGAATTTACAATAGTAGATAAACCAATAAACAAAGAACCATTATTTGCAGTTGTTTGTATTGGATCAAAATGTAGTATTTTATTTATTTCTTCTTTTTTTGTATCACTAACTCTATTATTTATTACAAATCCTTCATTAATAAGTATATTAGTTGCACCTATTGTCTTAAAATCTGCTATTTCTGTTTTTATTACTTCAACATCAAACAGATCTTTAATTTGTTCAATTGCTTTATTATCATATTCTTCATGAACTAATGCAAACTTATCATTCAATAAAATATTATTTCCAATACTATTCAAGTCACTATCTAATATACCAATATTAATATCAGCATTTTCCTCTTTTATTTTATTTTTTAATAATTCTAATTCCCTATTTAAAATTAAATTTGATATTCCAAGTCCTTTTGAATTTGCAATTGAAAATAAACCAATTAAATTAGATGAATTAATACTAAAATCAATTATTTTAACTTTAAGTATTTCTGAAATTACGTTTTCTATTTTTGATGACAAAAAGCCAGTGAATGCATATTTATTATTCGCACAACCAAATGCACCAACATATTCACTACCATTTATCACTAATTTAGCAGCATCCATATTATCATTATTATTATTTTTTATTTAATATATTTTT
>CAZRZO010000009.1:0-33107 GCA_964604635.1 Microcaldota archaeon
GTTGTTATTCTCTGTTTCATTACTACTGTTTATTTCATTATTGTCAATATTTCCATTTCCTTCTACATTATTTTCATTCAATTCATTATTCAAATCCATAACAATCCTCTTTTATTTTTTTATTTTAATATGTTTTTGTTTTTTTGCTGATTTATTTTCATAACCAAGCATTAATTTATTAAAATCTGTTGCAGTATCAAACATTTTTTTGAATTCTTTATTTATATCATATTCAATTTCTTCTATTGATTTTGCAAGATCTGTTGCCCTTAAATAATATTTTCTTCCTTTTTTTATTATCAATCCACTGCTTATGAACCTATTTAAATGATAAATTACAGTACTTTTTGGTGTTGGTTTATTGAATTTTAAACTAGAACTTGTAATCCCATTATTTTCATTTGCGTTCATAATGAATTTTTTTAATATTTGTGTTTCAATATTGCTACCAGTATCTTCCTCTAATAATCCAAATACAATACAAAACCATTTTATTATTTTTTCTGGATTTTTAATTGGTTTCTCTATTACTCGGATTATTATTTTTTCCATATTTTTATATTTAGTATAAAAATATTTAAATATCTTTTGTTTATATCAAAGAATATTTGAAAGTTCAACTAAAAGTTGTACGAGAATTAGGATTTATTTTAGAATATTTTGATCAATAATAGAAAAATAAAGAATAAAACAAATTATTATTTTTTCATTTTTTCAAGATCATTTTTAATTTTTATGAGTAATATTGGAAAAATTAACATACCTAATGCACTATTAGTTATTATCAATGGAATTGAATTCAGTATAATACCATAAATTAACCAAAGGCTATCCCCAATAAATATAAATATAGTAAATAATAAAGAAATATCTTTTGTTGATTTTGTTTTTATTGTTTTAAATGCTTGTGGTATATATGCAATAATTAAAAGAAACCCTGCAACAAGACCAAGAACAGATACTAAATAAGATACCATAATAATCCAAATAATATTTTGTTTATACTTATATTAAATATATTATCTATTATTTTATTTTCATTATACTTATGAAATAGAAATATTACTAGTAAATATTATTTAATTAATTATTTTTTAAATATACTCTAATAAATATTTGTAATATTTAGTAACAAAGTGTGAAAATACATAAATTGGTTTTTAAATTTTATGTGATTTTTCATAAATCTTTAAATATATTTGTGTGTTAATAATTGTTTATAATCATTATACATAATGTTATTCTCATTTTCCCGTAAAAACTGTATTTTACAGGAGGGACTGATTATATGGAAAAAGAAATTATAAATAAATTAGAAAAATTTATTAATGAAAATAAATCCAAACGTAAGTTTATTCAATCAGTAGAACTTGCAATTAATTTTAAAGGTATTGATTTTGCAAATCAATTAAATAGAATAAATATACAAGTAATTTTACCAAAAAGTAAGGGTAAAATAACAAGTATTATTGTTTTCACTGATAAAACAGAAATTTCTGAAAAAGTTTTGAAACTTGGTGCAAAACAAATTATTAATAGTAGTGAAATACCTTCAATAGCAAATGACAAAGTAAAAAGAAATAAATTACTTTCTTACAATCTTCTTGCAGAGCCAAGTTTAATGCCAATAATAGCAAAAAATCTAGGACAATTTTTAGGACCTAGAAATAAAATGCCAAAACCTTTAATTGGAAATATTGAAACAATAATTAAAGATCTTTCAAGTTCAATAACATTAAAAAGTAAGGGAAAATATTTACCAACTCTTCATTGTGTGGTTGGCAGTGAAAATATGAGTGTAAAAGACATATCTGAAAATATTGATGCTGTACTAAATAATTTATTAGATCAAATAGGAAAACAAAATATTAAATCAGTTTATACAAAATTAACAATGAGCAATGCATTAAAATTAATGTAAAATAATAAATAAAAGATTTTTATGTTATCAAAAAACGAAAAAATAGAATTTGTTAAAAGAATACAACAAGAAATTCAAAATTATAATACAATAGGTCTAATACCTATTCAAAGTATTCCAGATAAATTGTTACAAAAATCAAGAAATAAATTAAATTTAGATACAAAACTAGTTTTTGCAAGAAAAAAATTATTAATAAGAATTTTAGAAAAAGACAATAAATTAAATCAATTAACTAATGAATTAAAAAACAATAAAATCCAATTTATACTTTTATTAACTAATAATTCTAGTTTTGAAATATATAATAAATTTAAAGCAAATTCATTAAATCTTTTTGCAAAACCAAATCAAAAGGCAAATGAGGAAATAATAATTAAAAATGGAGAAACAAGTATACAACCAGGTCAAACAGTTACTGAACTAAAACAAGCAGGAATAGATGTTCAAATTAAAAAAGGTAAAGTTATAATAGCAAAGGATAAAATAATTAAAAAAGATGAAACAATAACATCAGCTCTTTCAAAAGTATTACGTATTTTAGATATAAAACCATTTACAGTAACAATCCAACCAAATTTAATACTTTATCAAAATTTATTATTTACAAGTGAAGTATTAAATATTAATAAATCAAATGTAATTAATAAAATAACAAAGTCTTTTAATACTGCATTAATGATTTGTTTGCAAAAACAAATAATAAATAAATATACAATAAATACTTTTATTTCAAAAGCATATAATAATGCAATGTATTTAGGAGTAAAGACTCAGTTATATGAAAAAGGAATTATAGAAAAGCTTTTATTAAATGCATTTATAAATACAAGTACATTGAATAATTCAATAAATAAAAAATGAATTTATTAAAAAAAATCAAATCAAAAATTATATTAATTATTTTAAGGTGAAAATATGGAATATGTATATGCAGCTCTTTTAATAGATACAGCTGGAAAAGAAATAAATGAAAAGAATTTGCTTGAAGTAATAAAATCAGCAGGTTTTACTCCTGACGAAGCAAAAGCAAAAGCAATTGTAGAATCATTGAAGGATGTTAATATAAAAGAAATATTAAAATCTGCAGAAAATATGCAGACTGTTGCATCACCATCAAAAGCAGAAGAACCAAAAGTAGAACAGAAAAAAGAAGCAAAAGATGAAGAAAAAAGCAGTGAAGAGGCAACAAGTGGATTAGCTGGATTATTTGGTTAATTTCTTTATTTAAATTTAATTTTATAAATAATTGATTAAATGATACAATCAAATGATATACGTTTAGCTGTTGACAGTGGTGAAGTATTACTAGGTGTAAAGCAGGTAATAAAATCTATTAAAGATAATTCAGCAAAATTAGTTATAACAGCAAATAAAAACAAACAAGATACTCTAAATGATTTAAAATATATTACAGATATTTCAAATATTAAATTAGAGATATTTAAAGGAAATTCATCTGAATTAGGAGCAGTATGTGGAAAGCCTTATTCAGTATCTACATTATCAATTATTAATCCAGGGGATTCAAGTATATTAAACAATGAAGAAGAAAATAAAGATAAACAACAAAAAGAAGAAGATACAATAACAATTCAAGAAGAATTAGATGAAGTAAAAGAAGAAAACAATAAAGAAGATTCAAATAAAGAAGTAAAAGAAGAAAACAAACAAAAAAGTGATTAATTGGGAAATGGAGAATTTGCAGCTCGTAAATTAATAAGACAAAGAAATCATCAAAAATTATTAAAGAAGAGTTTAAAAAGAAAGAAATTTAAGCTTAAACAAAAATTCGATCCAATGGGAACAGTTCCAAGAACAAAAGGTTTAGTTTTACAAAAATTTGCAGTTGAACAAAAACAACCAAATTCTGGTCAAATAAAGTGTGTTAGAGTTCAAATACTTAAAAATCGAAAAATAGTAGGAGTTTTTGTACCTGGAGATAAAAGCATATCTTATATTGATGAACACGATGAAGTTACAATAGAAGGTCTTGGAGGATCTCAAAGAGGTCAAATGGGATGTATTCCAGGAATGAAATATAAAGTTGTTGCTGTAAATGGTGCAACACTTAAATTATTAAGAAAAGGTAAACTTGAAAAGCCAAAGCGATAAATATGGTTAATTTATTATTTGATAAATACAGTTATGATGTTGTTGTTTTAGATCCAAGTCTTAAAAATTATATTAATTTAAATGATCTAAAATATCCTTCTACTTATAGAAGAACTAGTCAAAAAGATTTTTCAAAAGCAAAAATCAATATAGTTGAAAGATTAGAAAATTCATTAATGAGAGGAGGAACAGGAGGTAAAATTAGTGGTCATGTAATAAGGACAAAAGGAAGATTACAAGGTAAAAAATTAAAAGTAATACATATTGTTGAAGATGCTTTTGATCAAATATATAAAAGAACAAAGCAGAATCCATTACAAATATTTATTCAAGCATTAGAAAATTCAGCACCAATTGAGGATACAACAAGAGTAAGATATGGTGGAATAATTTCAAATATTCCCTTAGATATAAGTGCTAGTAGACGATTAGATGTTTCATTAAGAAATATTTCAATAGCAGCAATTCTTGCATCTTTTGCTAAAAAAATGAGAATAAAAGATGGATTAGCTAATGAACTTATTTTAGCATCTAAAAATGATTCAAATGGTTATGCAATAAAAAGAAAGAATGAAATCGAAAGAATGGCAAGAAGTGCAAAATAAACTTTTTTAGAAAATATACATAATAATATAAATTATTAAAAACAATTTATTGTTTATTATAAAATTTTAAAAGCAAGATATTATATTTTTAAATAAAATAAATTATACTAAGAGGTTTTTATGGTAAGAAAAGAATTAGTTGTTGCTGAAATAACTAAGATAATGGGTAATATTGAAAGAATAAGAAATGTTGCAATTATTGCTCATGTACATCATGGAAAAACAACTTTAACTGATTCTTTATTAGCAAAAGCAGGTTTAATTTCAAAATCAGTTGCTGGAGATATTTTATATACAAATTACGAAGCAATTGAAAAAGACCGAAGAATGACAATAAAGTCTGCTTATATTTCTTTAGGTTTTGAATATAAAGAAAAAGACTTTTTAATAAATTTAATTGATACACCAGGTCATGTTGATTTTGGTGGTCATGTAACAAGAGCAATGAGAGCTGTTGATGGTGTTATATTAGTAATTGATCCTGTTGAAGGTATTATGCCTCAAACAGAAACAGTTCTTAGACAAGCATTAAAAGAAAAAGCAAAACCTGTTTTATTTGTAAATAAAGTTGATAGACTTTTAGGTGAATTAAAATTAACAAAAGAACAAACATTTGAACGTTTATTAAAATTAATAAAAAGTGTTAATAAATTAATTTCTCAATTTGCATCAGAAGAATATGCAGAGAAATGGCAAGTTAGTGTTGAAAAAGGTAGTGTTTGTTTTGGATCAGCAATGAAAAAATGGGCAGTGTCAAAACAAACAATGGATGCAAAGAATATTTCATTTAAAGATATTTTTGAATTAACTGGAAAAGGAGATGAAGCAAAACTTCAAGAACTAGCACCAGTTGATGAAGCAATATTACCAATGATTGTTGAACATCTTCCAAATCCAAAAATTGCTCAAGTTTATAGAATACCACAAATTTGGCATGGTGATTTAGAATCTGAAAATGCAAAAGCAATGTTAACTACAAATCCAAATATAAAAACAAATATTGTTGTTTTTGGGATAAAATATGATCAGCATTCTGGTGAAGTTGCAATAGGACGAATATTTTCAGGAACAGCAAAAAAAGGAATTGAACTTTATGCTTCTGGGAAAAATCAAAAACAAAGATTACAGCAGATAGCAATATATATGGGTCCTGAAAAAGTAATAGTTGATGCAATTCCAGCAGGAAATATTGTTGCTCTTGTTGGTGTTAAAGATTTATCTGTTGGTGATACACTAAGTGAAGATCAAATTGAAGCATTTGAAGAAATAAAACATTATTCCAAACCAGTTGTAACAAAAGCAATTGAAGCAAAAGATTCAAGAGATACAATTAAATTAATTGAAGCTTTAAGAGAAATATCAAAAGAAGATCCAACAATTAAAATTGAAATAAATAAAGATACTGGAGAACATTTAGTTAGTGGAATGGGTGAATTACAATTAGAAATTATTGAAACAAAGTTAAAGGATGATTTTAAAATAGCAATAACTTCAAGTGAGCCAATTGTTTTATATGTTGAAACAATTGCTAAGAAAGCAGGACCAATGGAAGGAAAATCTCCAAACAAACATTCTAAATTCTATGTAACAGTAGAACCATTACCAGATACAATTATTAATGCAATGAATGAAGGTTTAATACATGAAGGAAAGCCAAAAGGACAAGCAGCAGTTGAAGTAATGGTTGAAGCAAAACTAGATAGAAAAGTAGCAAAAAATGTAGAATATGTTAAAAATAATTGTATGCTTGCTGATTTAAGTCATGGTGTTCAATATATGAATGAAGTATTAGAACTATTAATTGATGGATTTGAAGAAGCAGTTAAAGATGGTCCATTAGCAAGAGAGAAATGTAGTGGTGTTTTAGTTGGTATTACTGATGCAACAATTCATGAAGATCCAGTTCATAGAGGACCTGCACAAATAATTCCTGCAATAAGACGTGCAATATATGCTTCAATGCTTACATCTGGTATTTTTTTGCTAGAACCAAAACAAACATTCACAATTAATATTCTTCAAGATTTCCTATCTAATGTTATTTCTTTATTACAATCAAAAAGAGGTCAAGTTTTAAGTGTTGTACAAGAAAATGAACAAGTAACAGTAATTGCAAAACTTCCTGTTTCTGAAGTAATAAAAGGTTTTTCAAATGAATTAAGGAGTATGACACAAGGAAGAGCAATATGGTATCATGAGTTTGCAGGATATGAAAAACTTCCACAAGAATTGCAAAATAAAATCGTAAGAGAGATAAGAACAAGAAAAGGCCAACCACCAGATCCCCCAACTGCACAACACTTTATGGATTGAAAATATATAATATTTTTATTATTCTATATAAAATTTATTTTATTTTTTTATATAAATCTGATAATCGTAGAAATAAGTGTTTATAATATATAAAAATCTTAATAAAGTATTATTTAGTAACTAAAATTAAAAAATTATTATATTATTACTGTTTTTCTATTCTAAAAAATATTTATATATTTTATATTAATGAATAAAATATATTAATTATATACTTTTCTAAAATAAATAAACGAGCAAATTTTAGTATTAAACATTTAAATTTATTTTATTTTTTATTATTTAACTTAAATATAATATTATTTATTTTAAGATTAGATGTTTCATAATATTTAATTCTTTTTCCTATACTTAATATTTTGTTTACATTAACTGAATTTTCAAAATATGTAATTAGGTATTAATTGTAGTATTATTTTCAAAATAAATTATAATAATAAATAAAAATTATGCTTTAATTATAGATCTAAAAATAAAAATTTAAATTATATTTTAAATTAATCTGTACCCAAAGTTTTTATATCTAAGAAATTATAGTAATTTAATAAAGAAGTGGTGTTATATGGTTTATAAAACTTTTAATGATATAAAAAAAACAAGTAAAAATTTCTTAAGAACATCATTACATAAAAATATAGAAATAGAACAGTATGAAAAAAAGAAAACACCACTATTTAAAAAAGTAATTTCTAATACATTACTTATTGTAGCTTCTGTATCAATGTTATTTTTTATTAATTTTCAAAATAATATAAATTATTCTAAAAATTTAATACAACCAGTAATAAAAAAAGCATATAAAAAAGAACCAACATTAATATCTAGTAACTGGAGTGGATATATTGCTATGTCTAGTTTTAAGAGTCCAAAACAAGTTGTTGAAGGTGTTATTGGAGAATGGAAAGTTCCAAATATTCAATATAAAAAGTCTAATCATTCACTAAAAATATTTTTTAATAAATCACATCCTCTTTTTTTTATGTTATCAAGTGATAATTCAATTTGGGTTGGTATTGGAGGTGGTCAATATAAAAAAGATAATACATTAATTCAAGCAGGTATTTCGTCTTATTATTCTTACAAATATCATTCTATTGTTAATAAAGCGTGGTATGAACTTATTCCAAATAATGAACAATATATACCTAATTTTCATGTGAAAACAGGAGATGAAATTTATGCTAAAATAATATTATTGAATAAAAAACAAAATAAATGGGAAATTAAATTAGATAATTTAACTGAAAATGAATCTTTTAAAAAAATACTTACGTATAAATCTTCTATGTTATCAGCAGAATGGATTATTGAATGTCCATTAGAACATAAAGTAATAAAAACAAATATTTCAATTGGAAATCAAAAACAAAAATTATTTGTTCTGGTTAATGTTATTTCACAATTAGATAATTTTAAATCTTTTGAATTTAAATCAGTTATGGCAAAAATTAATTCAGTAATTAAACCCATTGGATTTTTACACTATGAAAAAATAATAGCAATTGTTAATAATAATAAAATTATGGTATTACCTTCTAAAATAAGTACGGATAAATTAAGTTTTAAGATAAAAGAGGTAAATTGATTTTTTTATTTTATCTATTTTGTATAAAAGATAGAAATAAAATATTGTAATTAAGATAAAATACTAATATATTTTATAAAAACTATTTGTTTTAAAGATAATAGTTATAACATTATTTTTTATAATTTTATTTTTATAAAAATACTATATTAAAAAGCAAATCTTTAAATACATTAAATATACAATAAACTAATAAAATTTTCTAATTTAATAATAAATAATATTATTTATATCTAGATGATCTAAATTGATAGGTGTTATTATGGCCTCTTATATAAAATTTGAAGTATCAAACGATGTGATGACAAAGACATATGAAGCTTTGAAAGTAGCAAGTGCAACCGGAACTATTAGGAAAGGTGCAAATGAAGTTACAAAAAGCATAGAACGAAATTTAGCAAAATTTGTTATAATTGCAGTTGATGTACAACCAGAAGAAGTTGTATTACATATTCCAAAGATATGTGAAGAAAAAAAGATTGCATATTCTTATGCTTCTAGTAAAGAAGAATTAGGAAAATCAATAGGATTAAATGTTCCTTGTACTGCTATAGCAATTGAAAAAGAAGGCGAATCAAAAGACAAGATAAAAGAAATAATTTCTTTAATTAGTGGAAAAGCAAATAAATAAATTAAAAACATCAAAATTAAAGTAAATAAATAATTTTATTGTTAAAATAAATAGTATTAATATATTTTTATTGGTCTAAAAACAATAAATTAAATTTTTTTATCTTAAAATTTTAAATTTAAAACAAATGATTAAATGAGTGAAGAAATAAAAGAAGAAAATAGATTTCATGGTTTTCTTGCAGAAGTTATTGAAGTAGATACTAAATCAAAAACTGGAATTTATGGAGAAATTTATTTTATTGTATGTAAAATTTTAGAAGGTAAAGATAAAAATAGGATTATGAAAAGAAATATTCTTGGTCCTATTAAACCTGGTGATGTAATTCGATTACCAGATACAAATAGAGAAGCAAGAGAAATAAAAGTTAAATAAATATATTATATTAATTTATATGCGATGATTTTATGAAATGTTTTTATTGTTCAAAAGAAATTATAGATGGAACAGGTTTAATGTTTGTATATAAAACAGGTAATATAAAATATTTCTGTTCTCATAAATGTTTTACAAATAATAATAGACATATAAAAATCAATAAAAAAATTATTATAAGAAATAAAAATCAATAATTTTTTATTTTATCCTTTTATTAATTTTTATTTCTCTGATTTTGAGATGGAATTGCTATCTAATACTTATGGTCTTAAAAGATGGGTGCAAGATATCATAAGTATCTTATTTGTTTTATATTATGTATACTGAACTTCAATGTTTCTTTTGTATTTTTTTTCTAATTTAATTTCTTTCTTATAGAGGAGCAGCAGCAATAACATTGCAGTAAAAGCACTTTACTTATACAACTTATTCTCAGAAAACACCAGAATAATTTTTTATATTTTAATTTTGATAATGAGAGACTTGTTAATTTCAGTTCAGTAGATTTCCAATCATTATTAGAGGCACTTATGAAAATATCAGGAAACAAGAAAAACCTATTTTTTGATGAAATTCAGAATGTAAAAGGTTGGGAGCTCTTCATCAATAGATTCTAAGGCCAGGGTAATCATGTATTTATTACAGGTTCAAATGCAAACTTGCTAAGCAAAGAGCTCGGAATACATTTAACTGGAAGACATGTAGATATAGAGTTATATCTTTTCTTTTTTAAAGAATTTCTTGTTGCAAGAAATGTAGAAATACTTATAAGAAGATTCTATTCAATAGAACAGAAGACAAATTTTTCAAGAATGTTTAAAGAATACTTATATACTAGTGGAATGCCTGAAACAGTAGTATTTTCAAATGATGCTATACTTATACAAATAATAATGACATAATAAGCAGATATAATATAAGAAAGCTGCTTGAGCTAAAAACAGTAATTAGATTTCTCATAGCAAATGCTTCAAATGCAATAACATACAGATCTATTGTTAACAATTTTGGAATAGAAAGTCAGAATACATTACAAAAATATATACAGTATGCTGAAGAAACATACATAATTTTTCAGGTTAAGAGATTTGAGAAGAAGCTTAAAAAGTTTGATAAGAATCCAAAAAAATTCATTGTATTGATTCTGGGATAATACTGAATAATTCTCTTTCTTTTATAGAAAAATTAGGAAGCTTGCTAGAAAATATTGTTGCTGTGCATCTAAAAAGATTAGGTAAAAAAATTTATTATTATAAGAGCCAGGCAGATAGAGAAGCTGATTTTGTAATTTCATGCGATAAGGAAGTGCTGCAAGTTTGCTATGAAATAAATATAGGAAACAAAAAAAGAAAGATTAAAGGTGCAAGTAGATGCGCTAAATGCATTAAAAGCAGATAAAGCAATAATATTGACGTTTGATCAAGAGCAAGAACTAAGATATAAGGATAAAAAATAGATGTTAAACCTGTTTGGCAGTGGTTGTTGGAAAGTGAAATGAATAATGAAAAAAATAGTTCAAAACTTCTTTGATATTTTTAATTTAATTCATTTTTTCAATAAAAATATACTTTTTATATCTTGTGCCATAGATTCACAGAACAAATTTTCAGATTGTACAATCTAATATTAATGATTAGTAATTAAAATCTTCTGCATAAAAGTTTTTAGGTGTTGTCAAATACAAGAGTTAGAAAGATTTCACAAATTCCAGACATTTAAATAAAATTATGATTTATTGGCTTGCATCCTGCATACAAAATTGAAACCAGAGAATTTGCATTAGATGATAATTCTATATCTATTTATACAAAATCAATATATTAATATAAATTATTTAAAATTTACATTCCTACAAAGTATTTAATCTCAAGTTTTTAATAAGGATTAAGAGTAGCTGATAAGATGAAAGGAAAGTTGAATTATTGCGTTAAAGGTATTGGGTAAGTACATTAATTTTATATTTTTTCTTGTTTAAGATTAATAAATAATATCTAAATAAATTAATGTATAATTAAAATTAATTATATGATTAAGATTTTAATTTTTTAATTTTCAAAATATATTTTGGTGATAATATAAATGAACAAGAATTTGATAGATTATTATATTTATGTAGAATTAAACTAAATAATAATGAAAAACAAGAGATAAAACAAGATATAGATGAAATATTAAATTATTTTGATAAAATTGAACAAGTAGATACTAAAAACCTAAAAGAATATTATCATCCAATTGAAATAGATCAAAGATTACGAGAAGATATTGGAGTTAAATTTAATGAAATTGATTTAATGATGAAAAATGCAAAAACATATAGATTTTATATTGTGGGTCCAAAAATATGAACAGTATCGAAGAATTTTATTCAAAACAAAAGCCTGATAATTATTTTCAAAATTTAATTAAAGATTTAAGTGAGTTAAATAAAAAGTTAAATGCATTTAATAATATTAACTTAAAAGCTAATAAAAATTTTTTATTTAGTGTTAAAGATAATATATGTGTAAAAAATATAGAAACAACAGCAGGATCTAAAATTCTAGAAGGCTATATTCCACCATTTAATGCTACTGTAGTGGAAAGAATGTTTTTAAATAATTTTGAATTTCTTGGAAAAACACATATGGATGAATTTGGATTTGGAACATTTGGTCTTAATTCTGAACAGATACCAAAAAATCCATTTAATAATCAATATGTTACTGGTGGATCTAGTAGTGGTGCTTCAATTGCAACATCAATATTAAAATATCATATTGCATTAGCAGAATCAACAGGTGGTTCCATATCTGCACCAGCTGCTTTTTGTGGTGTTGTTGGATTTACACCAACATATGGTGCTATATCTAGATATGGTTTAATCGACTATGCAAATTCTTTAGATAAAATAGGTATTATTGCTAGGTCATCTAATGATATAAAATCTGTTTTTAATATTATTAAAGGACCAGATAATTATGATTCAACCTGTATTGATATAAATAAAAAAAACAATGAAATTAAAAATAATAAACAAAATACTATTTTTATTATAAATCAAATAACTGATTTAATTGATGAGCAAGTTAAATCAAGTTTTTCAAAATTAATTAGCAAATTAGAGAATATGGGTTTTAATATAAAATATATTGATTTTGATTTTCTTGATAAAGCAATTCCAACGTATTATATAATTTCAATGGCAGAAGCATCAACGAATCTTGCAAAATATACTGGATTTAAATATGGGCTAAAAAATAATGATTTTTCAAAGTTTTATAATGATTTTTTTATTAATTCAAGAGCTGATTTTAGATTAGAATCAAAAAGACGAATAATTTTAGGAACTTTTGTAAGAAATGCAAGTGTTAAAAATAAATATTATCATAAAGCATTAAAAGTAAGGGGATTTTTAATAAATAAAATAAAGGATATTTTAAAACAAGGATTTATTTTAAGTCCAACAATGCCTATATTAACACCAAAAATTGAAGATGTTTCAAAACTTTCTCCATTACAAAATTATGGAACAGATGTTTTAACAATACCTCCAAATCTTTGCGGCTTTCCTCATATATCCTTTCCTTATGATTATATAAATGAATTACCTTTGGGTGCGCAATTAATTACTGATCATTTTAATGACTTTATGTTATTTGATTTTGTTGAAAAATGGGAAAAAGAATTTAAGTATAAATTTAAATATAATTTAGGATCATTATGAGTTTAAAAATAGGTTTAGAGATTCATATTGCTCTTCCAACTAAATCAAAATTATTTTGTGCTTGCAATGCATATAATGAACAGGAATCAAATAGTTCTATATGTCCAATTTGTATGGGATTTCCAGGAGCAAAACCAATGTTAAATAAAAAAGTATTAAATATAGCAAAATCTGTTGCATATTCTCTTTATACTGAAATAAATGATATAATTTCATTTGAACGAAAAATATATTTTTATCCTGATTTACCAAAATCTTATCAAATTACACAATTAGAACATCCAATTGCTGTTAATGGGTATGTTAAATTATATGAGTCTAATAAAAATATAGTAATACGTAGGATACAGATAGAGGAAGACCCTGCAAAAATAATTCATGAGCAAGATTATTCTTTGATAGATTTTAATAGATCTGGAAGACCTTTATTAGAAATTGTTACTGAACCAGATATTTTTAATTTAGAAGAATTAAAAGAATTTTTAAATGAATTAAAAAGTATTTTTTATTATTTAGGTATTGATATTGATGCTGAATTAAAAGTTGATTTGAATATATCTCAAAATGATGAAAGAGTTGAAGTTAAAAATATTACTGGGATAAGAAATATTTTAAATGCAGCAATATATGAAATAAAACGACAATCAAAAATAAAAGAATTAGGACACCATATTAAAAAACAAACAAGAGCATATAATGAAAAGCAAAAAATAACAATTGCTTTAAGAGAAAAAGAGACAGAAGAAGAATATGGTTTTATATTTGATCCAGATCTTACTGAATATAATATAAAAAATATAATACCAATTCATTCAATATATGCAAGTAAGGAAGCAGAAAATTTATCTATCAAATATAATACAAGTAAAAAATTAATAAAGGAACAAATAATGTTTGATAAAAATGCTTTTGATTTAATTACTACCTTCTCTAATAAATATAAGCTTTCTTTAATTATTAGTGCAATAGAAATTCTTAAAAAATATAATAAAAAACTTAATATAAATAAATTTGAGAAATTGATTATTTTAATTTCTCAGAACATTTTAATTTCTCAGAACATTTTACAGAAGATTGATCTAAATGAACAAATTGAAATACCTCAACAAATCGATGAAAAATTAATAGATACTGCTATTATCAATATAATAAATAAAAATCAACAACTATTAAAAGATTATGAAAAAAATAATAGAGTATTTAATTTTATTATTGGTCAAATAGTAAAAGATTACAATGTAAATCCAAAATATGTTTCAATGAGATTAAATGAAGTATTATTTAAAATAATAAAAAAAGATAATAAAAATAATAAAATAAAATAATTTAAATTGTGTTATTAATGGGTTATGAATTACTAAATTGTGGACAATTAAATGATGTTTATATTAATAAATCTATTCAACTTTATGGTTGGTGTAGAAGAATAAGAAATCACGGAAAAAAATTATTTATTGATCTAGCTGATAGGTATGGTACAACGCAACTTATATTTGAATCTGATGTTAAAATACGTGCAAATGAATTAAATAAAGAATATGTAATAAAAGCATTAGGTAAAGTAAAAAAAAGAGATGCAGATACAATAGATGAATCAAATTCAACAGGTAATGTTGAACTTTTTATTGATAATTTCGAGATTTTAAATAAATCTTTACCACTTCCTTTTGAATTAACTGATGAAAAAAACAAATCTCAACCAAATGAAGAATTAAGACTTAAATTTAGATATCTTGATTTAAGAAGAAAACAAATAACAAAAAATATTGAATCAAGAAGTAATATAACAAAAATCATTAGACTTTTCTTTTGGGATCATAATTTTTTAGAATTAGAAACACCAACACTTGTTAAAGATACATATGAAACAGGTTCAAGAACTTTTCTTGTTCCTTCAAGAGTGAACAAAAATACTTATTATTCTTTGGCCCAATCTCCTCAAATATATAAACAATTTTGTATGATTGGGGGACTTGATAAATATTTTCAAATAGCTCGGTGTTATAGAGATGAAGATCAAAGAATTGATAGACAACCAGAATTTACACAAGTAGATATTGAAGTAAGTTTTAGAGATGAAAAATATATACAAAGTTTAATAGAACAATTAATTTCTACAATTTTTAAAAAAATACTAAATAAAGAGCTTGAGTTACCATTTATTCATTTATCTTATTTTGAAGCAATACAAAAATATGGTTCAGATAAACCTGATTTAAGATTTGATAATCAAATATTTGATATAACAAATGAAATGTTAAAAACAAATTATCAGATATTAAAAAGAATAATAGAAAATAAAGGTTTTGTAAAAGCAATTAGTTTTAATGCAAATTATGGTGCACACGATAGTAAATTTAATAAACAATATATGTTAAAATTAATAGAACTTGCAAAATATTTTGGATTAAAAGGTCTTACATGGCTTTATGTAAAGGACAATTCAATTAAATCTGATCCTTCTTCAATTTCAGAATCAATTAAAGATGTACATCAAGAAATTATTAAAAAATTAGATCTTAAAAACAATGATATTATATTAATTTGTGCTGATTTATCTGAAAAAATTCTTTTAAATGTATTAGGTAAATTAAGAAAGATAGTAGGAGATAAATTAAAAAAATACAATAAAACTTTTTCTTTTATTTGGATAGATAACTTTCCATTATTTGAAAAAGATGAAATAACTAATAAACTTAAACCAGCACATAATCCATTTACAGCACCAACAACAGATTCAATAATAAATATTGATTCAAATCCTGAATTAGTAATTGCAAGACAATATGATATTATTCTTAATGGTGAAGAAATTGGTGGCGGAAGTATAAGAATTCATGATCCAAAATTACAAATAAAAGTTTTGCAATTAATTGGAATGGATATTAATTCAATAAATAATACTTTTGGATTTTTAATTAATGCATTATCTTATGGTGCTCCATTTCACGGTGGGATTGCTTTAGGACTTGATAGATTTATTACATTAATAAATAATAATGAAAATATTAGAGATTTCATTCTTTTTCCAAAAAATCATAAACAAGAATCCCCATTAGATAATTCCCCATCAAATATTAATAAAAAAAGGTTATTAGAAGATTTCAATATAATTCAAGAAGAAATTACAGAAAAATAATATTATTATTAATCTGTTTCATTTGCTATTTTATAACCTAAACACAATATTTGTTCTTTATTTATATGATGATATTTGATTAAATTAAATATTTCTGATTCAAAATAATTTTGTAATCCAATATTATTATAATTAAATTCACATAATAAAGAAGCATTATAATTCTCTAGGATTATAAAATCAACTGGAATATAAGTATTATTATTTATTTTATATGGTTTAATGAACTCGTTCAAAATAATTGAAGAATTATTATATTTAATAATATAACTTGAAATAGATACTCCATCATTTAAAACATAATAAAATGTTTGATTTGATTTATTAAATACAAAATTTTTGTTGTTCTGTAAAGATACAAATATAAATGCATTATTTGTTTTATTTTTTAATGCATAAGACAATCCAGTTATATTATTTAATTTTACAGCACCTAACTGGGTTATATTCTTATTAGTATATTTTAAATTATTCATTGTTTCTAAATTAAGTGTGATATTTAATGAATTATTTAATGAAATATAATTTGTAAATTGAGTTGGACTAATTTTTTGAGATATGTGATTTGATAAGAAAAATAGGTTAAAGAGTCCAAATATTAAAATAAGAATGATTGGAATTAATAAATAAAAATCATATTTAATTTTAAAATATCTTAAATTTATTTTAGGAATGTATAATTTAAATTTATATGAAAATAAGATTAATATAATAATTATAATATAAAATAAAATAGGTCCTGCTAATGCATGGAATAATATTAAAGCATTTACTATCCCATAATAGAACCATATTAATGCTATTGAAAACATTCTAATTATATTAAAAATAAATAGTAAAATAATTCCAGAACTAATCCATATTATCTTATTTTTTAATTTACCTTTAAATAAATAACTAATTGGAATCAGAAACATTATAAGAGCTAAAAATGCACCAATATCTGTACAAGTTTTGCTAATTGTTATTCCAGTTGTTGTGTGGTTAAATAAAGATGAAATAACTAAACCTGAATTAGAAACAGGAATTTGAAGTAATCTAAGAAAGTGATAAATAATTTGTGCATTAATTAATGTAAATAATGAATTAAATGAAATTAAAGGTATTAAAATTAATGGAGATGCAAACATAGAATAAATAATAACTGATTTTAATTTTTTAAACCCTCCAATTCCAAAGATAATGATAATTAATGAGCTTAAAAATAAAGGCAATAATAATGCATCAAATCTATAAATATAAAATTTAAAAGAACTAATTATTCTTAGATAAGATATAATTAGGATATAACTAAAAAATACAGATGATCCAAAGATAATATTTTTTAAATTAAATTTAAATTCTAAATTTTCTTTTAGAGAAAATATCAAAAATAAAAAAATCATTAACATAACTACAATAATATAACTTGTTGGGTTAGTGTCTTGAATATTTAAATTTGTTGAAGTAATTATATTATAAGATCCAATTGCAAATGCAACTAATACTGCAATCATTCCAATTAATTTATTATTTTTTGCTTTATCTAATTGTTCTTTTATACTATCCTTTTGTTGTTGTTTATTGATTTTTATATTTTTTATGTTTTTTTTCAAATGTTTTTTCATATATTCATCAATTTATTATTAGTGAATAATAAAATCCTCAGTCGAAATGGGCATCATCATAATTCAGTAGTTACTCTTGTCATCATAGGATATATAATTATGTACACTCACTTATATATTAATTATTTTTATTATTTAATTTATTTATTTATATAAATTTAAAATGTTTATTTATTATATACTGATTTTTATGAAAAAATATCTAAAATATAAGTATAAAGATCATACAGCAGATGTTGAATTTAATGCATTTGGAACTAATATTACTCAATTATTTAAAAATTCTGAATTAGCATTATTTAATATAGTCGGAGATTTAAATAAAATTAAAAATTCGAAACTGAAAACTAATGAAATTATTATTAAAGAGTTTGCAATTGATTTAGAAGATTTATTATGGCAAACACTCCAAAAATCATTATCAATTTTAGATGCAAAAAATCAATTTGGTTATAATATTATTAAAGTAAATATAAAGAAAATAAATAAAGATATTAATCAAAAATATAGGTTAATACTAACGATTAAATCAAAATCAAGAATAGAAAAATATTCAAAATTAGAAGCAAAAGGTGTTTCAAAATACAACTTAAAAATAAATAAAAAAGATCATCATTTTATTTCAAATGTTGTTGTTGATGTTTAATATATTTGATTTATTTAATTTATGGTTGCATCCAATCAATTTCATAATATTCATAATTACTATTGTGTAAAATTATTTTTTTTACTTTATAATAAGTTACTGAAGTTTCTCTATCACTTATTGCAATTATAAGTTCTAATTTATTTGATTTTGCTTCATTAATTATAGCTGATAATTCACTTCCACCAAGGACTTCATCTTCACTTAGTGATAACATACCAAATCTTGGAATATCTTTTTCTGGAGTTTCAATAACACCATTTTTTCTATGATATAACAAAAAATCAATCATTACTTTTCTCTTTCTTGTTTTTCCAGGAATTGCTAAAATAAATGTTTTTCTTACTGAATGTGCAACTCTGATTGCTCTTGCCCATTCAGATATTAATAATTTTGTATCCCTTGGAAACACCTGAATAACATGTTTTGAATGCATCCATTTATCATCTTTTATTGGTTTTGCTCCTGGAAAATAAATTCTAAAATGTGTTCCAAATTTAAATCCTGTTTTTATTATATATCCTTTATCTCTCCAATCTTTATAAACTGAATAAAGTTTTACAAAATCAGATCTGCGTTTCATTGCTGTTTCTATAATTTGTTTTTTTGTAATATTTTTTATTGTCAATATTTTATTTTCAATTAAATATACTGTTTCATAAATGTCTAATTTATTTAAAATTCCTCTTTCACTTAATTTATATGTACCATATTGTCCAAACCAATAATCAAAATAAATTTTTTTCCCATCTTCACTATTAATAATACTAATCATATCATCTGGAAAAAATAATCCCTCCAACTTATAATTTTCTAATTTAAGTTGAGAAGAAGGATAATTTTTTACAGGAATTTTTATGTTATCTCCTCTCTTTTTATTTTTTTTCTCAAATCCAAATTCTTTAATCATTATTCCTCTATCTCTCCAATCCTTATATGTAAAATATCTTGCCATTATTTTTTTCTTAAAACTAAATAATTTAATAAAATTTTCAAATTCAATTTCTTTTTTAGAATTTAATAAAATACATTTTGCTTTTCTTACATCTATTAAATAAATTGCCTCTTCTGGGGTTAAATAAAGATTATTATTTTTAAGTTTTCCAAAAAAACCATTACTTAAAATATCTACTGTTGATTGATCAGTTGCAAATATTTTTTTTGTTTTTTCATCAATAAAAAATTCAATCATATTTTCATCTTATTCTAATAATTATATTAATATTATCTATTAATTTTCTAATATTTTAATTCTAATGTTTTTTTCATATAAAATATTTAAATTTTTTTAACATTAATTGAAATAACTTCTTTTATTATTTTAAAATAAATAATTATTAATAAATACTATAAATTATTTCTTTTTCAATTTCACTCAATTTAGCAGGTATTATTAATAATGTTGGACCTTTATTTAATTCAAGATTTTTGAGATTTGAAATTTCTATTATTTTTTTTACTTCATCATTTAAACTAATATTATGCATTAATATTATTTTTTTGTTTTTATCTAAAATTTTTTTATTATAATAATTTTCTGCATTATCTAAAATTCCTAAAACCTGTTTTAATTCAATACTTGTTTGATTTTTTTCATCAAAATCAAATAAAAGTAAAGAATGAAGATTTAAATTAATATTTTTTTCTATTGTTTCATAAAATGAAATTGGTTTATAATGTTCTGTCCATCTAGCAATAGTACAGATTGCTCCAAATCTATAAAAATCCAATCCACTTTCTCCAATTACTGCTGTAATTATTGAACTAGAATGTATTATATTTATTTTTACATTTTGTTTTTTTGCCTCTATAAATAATATTTTATGTGTTGTTGCAATTAATGGATCTCCTTCAATGAGTAATGCAATATCATTTTCTTTTGCTTCTTCAATTATTTTTTTTACATTTTCTTCCAAAGAGGATCTATTTAATATATTTATTTTTTTATCTAATAAATTAGACAAATTTTTAATTGAATTATCAGTAATATATCCAGTATATCTTTCAATATATACTTTGCATTTTTTGCTTTTTTCTATTGCTTTTAATGAGATATCTTTTTCAGATAAACCAATTCCTATTAAATAAAACATATAATCAAAAATTATTTTAATTTTTATTCTGTTATTAATTTTTTATATCTAAATTTTTTTTATTTTAATTTTAAAATATTTTCTATTTGATTTTATTTAATAATTTATACTAAATATTATTCAGGGTTTATAGAAAATTGGTTTTAGAAATTTTTAAATATTTAATAATCTGTTTTTTATTTTAATAATAAATGTATAATTAAATATTCTTATTTTTTTTACCTTTTTTGATTATTGAATTTAATAATGTTTGTTCATTTATTTCTTTAGGTAATTGTTTTCCATTTGCATAATCATAAATAATTAATTTAAATATATTTCTTAATGTTGCTCCATAGATCAATCCATAAATAAGAAATATACTTCCAATTATAATAGATATCAAAAGCATTACAAATATTGATCCTAAAAGTATAAGTGAACCAAATATAATTGCTATACCAATAATAACGAAAATAAAAGAATATAAATCAATAAATGCAATTCCACCAAATGTTTGTCCAAATTTATGATAAATTATATTAATACTTTCCTTTATTGCACTTATTGGTCCAATATTTTTTTCAAGTATTACTGGAACAACAAAAAATGTTGCTACACTTATTGCGAATGAACCTATAAATCCTATAATTATTTGTGCAACCCCTCCAAATCTGGATTCAATAACATTTAGTATCATAATAAGTATTGAATAAAATATTGCCCATTTTAAAATATTTTTTTTATATTTTTTTGCTACTTTAAATGAATCCCACATTCTGATTTTTTTATTTTTGATAAAATTTTTAAAAGCAATTAATAAGGCAATATTAACATAAATAAAAACAAATTCAATTGAAATATATGCAATAAATATAGAAAAAATAACTATTGCATAAAAGGAAAAGTTTGAAATATTTGAGTCAGATATAATAAATGCACTAATTAAACCTATTCCAAAAATAATCAAAAAAGAAATAATAGATAAGATAACAGCAACAATTGGATAAAACATTAGTGATTTATCTCGCATTACAATTCTTCTTACTGCTTTTCCCATTTCCCATCCTTTTCTAATATTTCTAAAAAACATATTATCTTCTTAATTATATTGTGTAAATACTAGATTTTAATCTCTAATACCTTTACTACTGATTTTTATTACACATTCCCCTTCTGGCATACAAGGTGAATCAACAAGTTTTACTATCCGTCTTTCTTCTTTACTTTTTCTTAAGTATAATCTTGTTGTTGCTGCATGCGCAAGAACATTTCCACCAATTGGTGTTGTTGGATCTCCAAACAAAATTCCTGGATTATCCATAACTTGATTTGTTATAAATACTGCTAAAGAATATTTATCAGCAAGTGTTTGAAGTCTATGTACATGATGATTTAATTTTTGTTGTCTTTCACCTAATGCACCTCTCCCAATAAATTCAGATCTAAATAAAGATGTTAATGAATCAACAATAATTAGTTTTATGTTTTTTTCTTTAATCAGTTTATCAGCTCTTTCTAATGTAAGTATTTGCTGTTCAGTTGTCTTTGCTCTTACATAAATAATATTTTCTAGTGTTTTATTAAAATCAAGTTTAGCTGCTTCACTAATTGTTTTTATTCTTTCAGGTCTAAATGTTCCTTCAGTATCAATGAATAAAATATTACCATTTAATCCACCTTTATCTAAAGCTAATTGAACATTAACAGATAATTGAAATCCTAGTTGTGTTTTTCCACTACTAAATTTTCCATAAGCTTCTAATATTCCATTTGTTTCAACACCACCTCCAATTAATGCGTCTAAATCTTTTGATCCAGTGCTTATTTTTCCTATTGATTTTCTTTTTTCATAAAAAGATTCTCCTGTTTCATATTCAACTGTTGTTGATTCTCTTGCTGATTGAATTGCTTTTTTAGCAGTTTCAACACTAAATCCACACATTCCAGCAAATTCATGAGGAGATAGTACTGCTATTTTTTCAAGTGAATCAATATTAGCAGATCTTAATTTTGCAGCTGTCATCTCACCAATTCCTGGGAGATCCTCTATTTCTCTTATTACTTTTTCTTTTACCACAAAAACACTTTTTAATTGTTAATTAATATTCTGTAAAAAGATTTTTTAAAACAACTAAAAAATAAAATAAAAAAAGAATTAAACTCTTCTTCCTCTTCTTCCTCCTGATCTTTTTGTTGTATCTGTTGGTATTGGGGTAACATCTTCGATCTTATTGATTTTAATTCCACTTCTGGCCAATACACGTACAACTGCTTGTGCACCAGGTCCTGGACTTTTAGAGTTATGACCTCCAGGCGCTCGTATTTCAATATTTAAATTAGATATACCTTTTTCTTTTGCTTGTGCAGCAACTTTATATGCTGCTTGCATTGCAGCATATGGTGATCCTTCTTGAGCATCAGTATTTACCATCATACCACCACTTCCAACTGCAATTGTTTCTGCACCACTTAAATCAGTAACAGTTATTATTGTATTATTTTTTGAAGAATAAACATGAGCAACACCAACACGTTCTATTTTTTGTTGTGTTTTCTGTTCTTCCATTGCTTTTGTTTCATATGAAATAATTTCTTTTGAAGATTTTTTTCCTACTGGTTTCTTTTGATTTTGTTTTTTTACCATTATTTCACTTTTGATTCTTCATTTATTATATTTGCACTATTTAATTCTTTTTCATTATTATTTGTTTTTTCACTACTTTCATATTTTTTGCTTTGATTATCATTTTTATTTATATCTATTTTTTTGTAATAAGTAATATTTTGTTCTTCATTTATATTTACAATATATCCTGGTTTGTTTACTTTTCTATCATTTATACTAATAAAACCATGAACAATTAATTGCCTTGATTGTTTTATTGACTTTGCAAGACCTTTTCTAAATACAACTGTTTCTAATCTTCTTTCAAGGAAATGTTTTTCATTTAAATCTAGTAAATCTCCAAGCATTGCATCTTGTTTTACTACTCCTAATTTTGTTAGTTTATTAATTATGTTCTTTTCTGTTTCATCTTGTCCTGATTTACCTGATAATAATATTCTTATGTTTCTTCTTATGTTACTTATTTTTGTTTGAGCTTGCCAAAGTTCTTTCATATTTTTTAATCCAAATTCCTTTACTATTGATTTATCTTGTTTTATTCTATCAATATTAAATAAATTTTTTGGTGTTTCGTATTTTTTTCTATTTCGTTTTATTGATCCTATTTAATCACCTATTTTTTAGTTTGTTTTGCTGCTGATGATCTAACTGCTTTTTTAACAACACCAATACTTGTTCCTGTTCTTCCTGTTGAACGTGTTGATTGTCCTCTTACTTTTAATCCAAACTGATGTCTAAATCCTTTCCATGTTTTTAATGTAATTTGTCTATTAATATCTTGTCTTACTGCAAACATTAAATCATTACCAATTATATGCATATCAGTACCATTTTCATTGCTTTTCCTTCTATTCAATAAAAATTTAGGGACATTATGTTCAGATGGTGTTTTTAAAATTTTTTCAATATCTTTAATCTGTTCTTCACTAAGTGAACTCATTGTAGATGTTTTACTTATTTTTAATTTCTTTTCAATAATATGAGTTAAAATTTTTGCCATATTTGATCCAATTCCTCTAATATTTTCTAAACTTCTTTCCATATTTAATTCTCCATTAATGTCTTTTCCAGCAATTCTTATTATTGATGAAATATTATCTCTTTTTCGTGTGTTTTTATCTGCCATATATCCACGTAATTATGTTTTTATATTAAATATTGAAAAATAATACTATATTTTAAATTAAATATCAATTAAAAAAATTTAAATAAAGAATAAAATAATTATACTATAAACATATAAAAAGTTTATTGAATAACAAAAATATATATTAAATGTTTAAACTATTAAAATTAAAATACTTTGCTATATATTATTACTTAAAATCTATCCTAATTTTATACTAAAGGATCTATTTCTTTTTAAGTTTATTAAATTTATATATTTATGCTATATATTGAATATTTACTTTTAAATTAATGCATCTATTTTTCTATTTATTTTAAATACTTGTTTTTTAGTTAATGTGTAATTTTTTCCTTTTTTTGATAATTCATTTAATTTTATAAAATACCAACCAATATTACTTATTTTCCACGCAATGAATGTTTGCATTTCTGTATTTTTTTCCCATGTTTTTAATGATTCTATTCGTGAAGGTTCTATTAATAAATTCGATGACCATGCTTTGCATTCAAATGCGTATTTTTTATTTTTTTTAATTACAATAATATCAGGACTTAATGAATTTATTCCACTTCCAGCAGCACGCATTACTGAATATGCAATATCATGAAATTTCATCAACAATTCTCTTTCACTTCGCGCTCCTTTTGAATACCTTTGCAATATTTTCACTTTATTATTAATATTATTTATTAAATAATTGTATTATTTATATTTTATAATAAAAATATTAAATATAAAAATATAAATTAATTGATAATTATGCAAAAAGTTTGGTTTGATAACAAATTTTTAGATATTGAAAAAGCAAAAGTTGGAATATTAACTCATTCTTTGCAGTATGGTAGTGGAATTTTTGAGGGTATTAGATCCTATAAACTAAATAATTCAAAAATAGGCATTTTTAGATTAGAAGATCATATAAAAAGATTATTTAGAAGTACTAAAATTTATTCGATGGATATAATTTACTCTGATTTTCAGTTAATTAATGCAGTGAAAAAACTATTAAAAATTAATAAATTAAATTCTTCTTATATAAGACCTTTTGTATTCTATAATGATCAAAAAATAGGCTTAGATACTCTAAATAAAAAAATAAGTGTATTTATAGCAGCAGTTAAATTTGGTGATTATTTTCCTAATAAAAATAAAGGAATAAAGTGTAAAATTTCTTCTTGGCACAGAATAAATTCATCAATACTACCAGTTGAAGCAAAAGCAAGTGGAAATTATCTAAATTCTATTATAGCAAGTAATGAAGCAAAAAATGCTGGATTTGATGAAGCAATATTATTATCAGATAATGGCTATGTTGCTGAAGGCCCTGGCGAAAATATTTTTCTTGTTAAAGATAATGTATTAATAACTCCTGACAATTCTTCAGATATTTTATTAGGAATTACAAGAGATTCAATAATAAAAATAGCAAAAAGTCTTAAAATAGAAGTAATAGAGAGGCGAATACATAAAGAAGAACTTTATACGAGTGATGAATTATTTTTTACTGGAACAGCAGCAGAAATAACACCAATATTAAATGTTGATGGTATTGAAATACAAAAACAAATTGGATCAACAACAAAATTATTAATTAATACATTTAATTCTATTATTCATGGATCTAATCAGAAATTTAGAGATTGGTTAACAATTATTAATTGAGTTTATTGGTAAAATGTCTTCTTTACAACTTAATTTTATTGATCTTAAATCAAAATTATTAAAAAATATAATTATAAAACAAGTAGCATCAGATATTGAAATTAATGATTTATTAAAAATAATAAAAAAAATGAATACATCTAATAATTTTATTCAATTATTTGATGCAAATGCAATAATTAACAAAAAACATCTTATCTTAGCTTATTTAAATGCTTTAAATACTTTCAAAGAAAGTCAAAATACATCACAAAGCTTAGCAATTGAAATGCTTTTATTTACTAGTATGAGTAGACAAATAAATACTGCTATTTCATTAGTTGGGATAAAAAGCAAATTTAATTTTATATTATTTTCAAATAATCTAAAAAAATACGAAAAATTTAAGCATTATATAAAGAAAGAAAAAGATTTTTTGCCTTCTTTATTTTATATGAAAAAATGTATTAAACAATATAATTTAAATATTAATGAACAAAGAAAATTATCAAATCAAGAACTGCAACAACAAATTAATATTGAATTATTTCAGAGAATTACAATATCTAAATTTAAAAAATAGTATAATTTATTAATAATTAATTTAAACTTTTTATAAATAAAATATATATTGAATTATATAATATCTTCTCTTAATAATGCTTCTAAATATTCCTTTTTTTCTTGTTTCATTCTTTTTATTTTCCTATCTTCTATTTTTTTATTAATTCTATTTATATTTTTATTTATTTCCTCTTCTTTTTTTTCTTCTTTTTTTATTTCTTTAAATAATTGATTATTATCATCTAAAAGAATTACACCTTTTTTTTCAATTCTTTCTGTTTTATATTTATTAATCCTAAGAATTATTATTTCATTTAATCCTTGTTTCGCATATTTATAAAATTCTCTTGCATTATTTAATTTATTATATTTTTCTAAATTTCTTCCTATTTTTATATTTGTATTAATCATATCCAAAATGTTTTTATTTATCCCTTCAACAGATTTGTTATTTATTAATTCTTTATTTTTCTGTAACATATTTTCAACCCCATATTTTTTATATTATTAAATACTGTAAAATATTTTTGAATAAATTTTAATTGTTTTTACTTTAACATTGATTTTATATCCTTTTCATTTAATCTATTTTCTTTAAAATATTCTTCAATTTTTTCTATTTTTCTTTCTTCTTTTTTTATTTTGTCCCTTAATTCTATTTCTTTACTTATTTCATCAAATATTTTTTTATCTTTTGTATTTGCAATATCTGGAGATATAATAAAAACATTATATTTTTTATGTTTAAATTCTTCAATACCTTTATTATTGTTTATTTTATTCATTCGTTTTTCTTCAATTTCTGTTAATAATTTATTAGCAATTTTATAAGTTATAATTGCATTAAAAAAATATTTTATTTCATGTAATTTTTTTGCATGTTCTAAATATTTATCAATATTATTAATTTTTTCTTTGATATTTTTCAAATAATATTTTTTTGAATTATTGATATTTTTATATTTTTCAAATAATTTAGGATTTAAAATATATTCCATTTTAACACCTTAATTAATATTATTAATATCTTGTTCACTATTTGGACTACTCATCATTAATTCCAAATCAATATTAAATTTTCTTTTTTCTATATTATCTATTAATTTCTCATTGTTTTGATTTGAAGGTAATGTTTTTGCTATTTCAGAAGCAATAGAATATAAATATTTAGCTTCTACATAATGTCCATATTCTTCTAATATTATTCCTTTTTTCAAATATACTTCAAATCTATTTTTTTCAATATTTTTGCTAATAGCTTTTTCATTATTTTTAGTTCTTAATAATATTTTTAGATTGTTATTATTCTTTCTAATATTTATTTTTTCATTATTCATACTGATCACCTAACCCTATTTAAATTATATAGAAAGCATATCATATAAAAACTTTTTGTATAACTACAATATATAAAATAGTTTCAATACTCTAAGGATAGGAAATAAAGCATGTTAGAAGTAAATTTATTAAAAAATAAAAAATGATTAATATTGTTTATTTTTAATTAATCTAAAATTCTAATTATTTATAAATTATATACACAAATAAAATATTAGATCTTTAAATTTAATATTTAGAGATACTCTAAAATATAAATTATTTATATAAATGAAAATCAAAAAATAATATAATATTAAATTTACATTAATAAACAGTTCCAATACCAATAAATTTTTCATTACTAAAAATTAGAAATCTTCCAAATATTTCAAATTCATCAAATTTTTCAATAGGGTATTTTGAATTTAAAGTTATTTCAGTATTAATACTATAATTTGATTTTAATTTATATTTAAATTTTGCTGTTTTTCCAGATATTGGTGAAATAGCATCTAAAATATTTATTTTATTGATTCTAAATTCATTATTATTAAAAATAATGTTTATTTTTTTTAAATCTTTTAGATCAATATTATTTATTAAAAATATTTTAGCTTTAAATTTATTTAAATAACTTGGACTTGAATTCAAGTCATATAATATGTTTCCTCTATTAATATTTAAATTTTTATCAAAAAAAGAAATTGAAACATTTTTTATGTCTAATTTGTTTTGTGATTTATTTAAATATGAGACTGATTTTATTTTTACTTTAATATCTTTTGGAAATACTTTTACTATTTTGTTTTTTGCTAATTTTCCAGAATAAATAATACCAAAAAATAATTTATTGTTTTTATCTGGTATATCTTGTATTAAAACTCTAATTCTATTGTCTTTTATTGTTTTATTTTTTTCATTATTCAATTCATCCATTTCTTCTAATAATGATTTTCCTTTATACCATTTTATTTTTTTTGATTTATTAATTAAATTTTCATTATTATATGCTGAAATAGGAATAAACACTATATTAATTTTAATATTCATTTCATTTAAAAAATCAATTATTTGTTTTTTTAATTCATCAAATTTTTCTTTGTTATAATTTGATTCATCAAGTTTATTTATTGCAATTATTATTGTTTTTAAATTAAACATTGATGCTAAAAATAAATGTCTTTTTGTTTCTGGTTTAAATCCCTCTTCTTTTTTAGCAGAAACAACTAATACACCCATTTCACTATTAGATGTACCTGTCATCATATTTTTTATTAATTCTAAATGTCCTGGAACATCAATTAATTCAAATAATTTATTTTTATATGTTATATTAGCTCTTGTTGTATCTATTGTCATACCAAGATTTCTTTCTTCAGAAAAAGCATCTAAAATATAAGCAGGTTCAAATCTTTTTTTATTTTTTTTAGATATATCCTTTACTTCGTCAATTCTATCTTTTGAAACAGATTTAGAAGCAATAAGAAGATTTGCTATTAATGTTGATTTACCATGATCTTTTTCTCCAAGCATTACTATTTTATATTTTTTCATTAAAATCAAAATTGTTCTTACTAATTTTATTTACTATATTTTATGAAATATTTACATATATCCTAATGCTCTAAGTTTTTCCATAATATATTCTTTTTCTTTATCTTGCTGTCTTCCACTTCTCTCTTCAACTTTAGTTGTTTTTAATTCTTTTATTATGTCATTAATATTTTTTGCATTTGACTTTATTGGTGAAGTGCAATGAGTACATCCAAGACTTCTAAACCTATAATTATTTCTTGAAAAATATAATGGATTTAATGGTATATTATGTTTCTTAGTATAATTCCAAATATCTATTTCATTCCAATCAAGAATTGGGTGAATTCTTATATGATTTCCTTTATTTATTTTAGTAACATAATTATTCCATATTTCAACATTTTGATTTTTGTAATCCCACTTAAAGTTTTTATCTCTTAAACTCATGTATCTTTCTTTTGCTCTAATTCCATGTTCATCTCTTCTTATTGAAACAATAATTCCTTTAAATTTATTAACTTCTAGAACTTTTTTAAGTGCAACTGTTTTGTTTGCTCCACAACAACTGAATCCAGAGATTTCTTTTTTTATTTCACTTTTAACAACAATTAAATTTAATTTCCATTTTTTTGCTAAGTATTCTCTAAATTTATATGTTTCTGGAAAATCAATCCCATTATCAATATGAATAACAGGAAAAGGTACTTTGTTAGAAAATGCTTTTCTAATTAAATACAAAACAGCAGTACTATCTTTTCCCATTGACCACAATACCCCTATATTTTTTAATTTAGCATTTGCTTCTCTTAATATATAAATTGCTTTTTCTTCTAGTTCATTAATATTTTGTTGAATCATAAAATTACCTAGTATTCAAAGATAAATCTTTTAAAAATATTATTGCTCCTTCTATTTTCTTTTTATTGATAATTATTATTGGAACTCTAAACATTACTTTAAAATAAGAATCATATAATACTGCATATGATTTTGTTAAATTGTTTTTTCCTTTTAATTCATTTGGATAAAATATTTTATAATATTTAATTTTTTTCTTTTTAATTATATTCTGTAATTTATTCCAATTTTCAATACATGGATTTTTATTAAGTTCTTCAATTTCTATATCTGTTTTATTAATATTTTTTGTATTTATTTTCATATTACCAGCATTAATTCTTAAATTAATTATAAATAATTGATTATAAATATTTATATTATTGATGTAGAATAATTAAATTTATAATTAATATATGCTTTAGAAAAATAATATAAATTTGTTTTTTATTTATTACTCATTTTCCCGTCTTACTATTTTAATTATTCCAGGTCTTGGTGAAAACAGATCTCCATTTCTTTCTAAATCAAGAATATATCTATTTGCTATATCTACTCTAATATTTGCTTTTTCTGCTTCTTCAATTACTCTTTGCATTTTTGCACTCCCCTCATCTTTTTCAAGTTTTTTAACAATATTTATTATTGCATTTAATTTATCAACTTTTTCTCTTGGTATTCCAGTTAATAATGTATCAATATCTATTTTTCCACTTTTATCCATAAGAATTGTTTTAAACATAAATTCAGACAAAAAAATAGCTCTTTCAGCATCACTTACTTCAATAGTATTAGATAATCTTGTTTTTGCACTTGCTTCTGTCATTCTTATTAATCCTTCTATTTGTCTTGGTGTTATTGAAACAACATTTTTTTTCATTCCAACCTTTCTTAATTCAATATAATAATGTTTTATTTTGTTTGCTGCTTCATTACTTAGTCTTGGATTTATATTCTTTTTTGCATATGCAATATATTTTCTTAGTATTTCACTATCAAGTGGTTGTTTTTCTATTTCTTTGTATTCGTTAGTATCTAATTTTCCATATGCTGAATGTTGTATTAATATATGATTTGCTATATTTTTATCAAGTTCTTCATCAAGTTCATCTTTTATTGGAAATACTAAATCAAATCTAGATAATAATGTTGGTGGGATATTAAATTGTTCTGCAGGGTACATATTAGGATCAAATCTACCATATTTTGGGTTTGCAGCAGCTAATACTGATGCTTTTGCATTAAATGTTGCTATTATTCCAGCTTTTGCAACACTTACTGTCTGAGATTCTAATGCTTCATGTAATGCAGCTCTATCTTCTTCTCCTATTTTATCAAATTCATCAATACAAACAACTCCACCACTTCCTAATACTAATGCTCCTGCTTTTAATGTCCATCCACCTTCTGAAAAATCATCTCTTTCAGCAACAGCAGTCATTCCACCACCAGTAACTGATTTTCCAGAAACATAAATTCCTTTTGGCACTAATTTTGAAACTGTTTGTAATATTCTTGTTTTTGCACTACCAGGATCTCCAATAAGTAAAATATGCATATCACTTCTTATTATTCCACCATCAATTAATTTTTTTCCACTTGTTCCACCAAACAATTGCAATGCAATTGCTTGTTTTATTTCAGTATGACCATAAACTGATGGTGCAATTGATTTTCCTATTTTTTCAAATATTTGTGGGTCTTTTGATAATTCTTTAATAAATCTTTCTTCTTCATCAGATATTGAAAGATCTGCAAATTCTTTTTGTTTTGGTATTACTGAAACAGTATTAAGATACATTGTATAAAGATTTTTTTCACTTGCTTTTTTGCTATTTGAAATTTTTCTTTGTCTTACTCTTAAAATTCCTGTTAAATCTACTCTATCTCCTGGTATTATTGTATTTACTAAATCGTCTTCAATCCATACTTCTAATTGCCAAGTTGGTGAATTTCCACGAAGTTTTTCTAATGGATCTTGAACTGCTATTTTTTGCATATTTATAAATTCTGTTTCATCTTGTGATTGTTTTAATGATTTTCTTTTGCATTGAGGACATAAATCTGGAATATCTCCTTCATCCATTTTAAATTTAAATACTGAATTACAGTAAGAACACTTAAAAACACCTGTTTTTATCATTGGACTAATTTCAGATCTTTTTACAACTAAACAATCTAGTAAAATAAGTTTATTAATAAAATCAGATCCAACATCTTGGACTAATGGTGTATTAATATTTTGGCCAAAAAATCTTGCATGTACTGCTTTTTTACTCTTTTTTTCTTCACTAATCCCCTTTATTTTTTGTTCTAATGATTCATTTGCAGCATCTAAAATCAGATCTGGTTTTTCAATTAATTCATATGCTAAATCAGGATCAAATTTTTCTAAGTCAGTTATATCAATTTTAAGACTTCTTTTTTCAGGGAAAGATATTATTAATGAATCTAATTCAATTCTATAAAATTTTTCAAAAAAGTCATCAAATTTCATTTTAACTGTTTCTAATAATGCATCCATAACAATAACCTTAGAATCAAAATTTCATTTAAAATAAATATAAATGATAAAGGATTAATTAATATTTTATATCTATCTAAATATAAAATTTTTTTTATTTATGCTTATTAATTTTTTTATTTTCTTGTTTTAATAAATATATTAATAAATCAATACCATTTTTTTTGTCTTTGTATTTTTTAATTAAATTTTTTATTGTTGAATTTTTA
>CAZRZO010000010.1:0-19869 GCA_964604635.1 Microcaldota archaeon
TTTTGCTTTACTAACTTTTTTTGCTGTTTTAACCATATTAACCACAATTCAGTTAATATTAGTAACAGAATATATAAAAATATTATGAATTTATATATATTAATTATTGTGTTGATAAATTATACTAATCCAAACATATATTATATTAATATTAAGTTCAAAATTTAATATATAGAATTAAGTGATTTAATTTTAATTAATAATACTTTTTTGGTGATTTTATAGAATTTCTTGATCAATTATTTTCTTTAAAGGAACAAATTAAATTTAATAAAAGTCTTGACTTTAATGCAAGTGAATTTGAAAATATTGTAATTACTGGAATGGGTGGATCAGGAGTTGTTGGAAAAATATTTCAAGAGCTATATTCTGAAAAACCAGTATATGTTGTTGAAGATTATCATATTCCAAAATTTGTATCAAAAAAAACCTTTTTTGTTGCTATTAGTTTTTCTGGAAATACTGAAGAAACTATTAATACTGTTAAAGAAGCGGAAAAAAAGAATGCTCATATTTCAATTATTACTACTGGTGGTAAATTAGAGCATAAAGGAGATTCACAAATAATAATACCTGAAAAAGATATTCAACCAAGAGCTGGAATTGGTTATATGTTAATGCCTTTTTTAACTGGTTTTAAACTTGTAAATAAATATCAAATTAATAAAATATATAAAACATTAGCAAAACTAGACAAAAATAATAAAGATTGTAAATTACATGCAATAAATTTAAAAAAACAGAATAAAGTTCCAATAATATATGGTTCAAATCCTTTTAAAACAATAGCATATAGGTGGAAAACACAATTTAATGAAAATGCAAAAATAATGAGTTTTTCAAATTATTTTCCAGAATTAAATCATAATGAAATACTTGGAATAAAAAAGTTCAATAAAAATTATTATTTTTTTGTTTTTAATAATATTGAAAATAGAATTAATGAAAAAATAGAAACAGTTTCAAGAATAACAAATACAAAATTTAATATGATTGAATATAATAGTAATATTTTAATGGAAAATCTCTTCTATTTAATTCATTATGGTGATTATGTTACATATCATTTAGCTAATTTAAATAAAACAAATGCTTTAAATATAATATTAATTGAACAATTGAAAAAAGAAAGCAAATAATTTTTTACTTATTTAAAAAAGAAAATAAATTAAACCTTAAAACATATTTTTGCTGTATTTTCAAGTAAATTTAGTATTGTATTTGATGTGTATGTTTTTGAATCAAATGAAATACCACATATTTTTGAATTGTTTTGTGCAATTAATGAATATATTGTTTTATTACTAGAAACAGAACGAATTCCATAATAATTTGCTGGTAGATTTTTTAATATTGTTATATTTGGTAGTTGCTGAGAACTAATTGGTACTAATGAAATTATTTTTTTAAAAACATTATTTGAAGATATATTATTTGAATAAATCATTTGATAAATTGCAATTGTTTCATTATTTATTGGATTTTCAAAAACAGTAAAACTTGTATTTATTAAATTAATAGAATAATTTTTGGGTAATTGATCTTTATTAGATTGTAATGGAATTCTTTTAAATCCATCAATAGATAATGGGAACGGAGAATTGTAATTTGAATTAATGGATGAACTAATATTTTTAGGTACATTTAAATTTGATGTTGATGTAATTTTTTTTGAATTATAAAAGTAATATATACTAAATATAAAAATAATACTAATTATAAAAGCAGATACAATATAAATTAATTTTTTGTTTTCTATAAAATTATTTTTAAACATATTAATCATTGTTTATTATTTTTATTAATACATTAGATCTTCATCAATTCGTTTATAATCAATAATTTCTTTTTCATCAAACCATAATTCTATTTCTCTTTTTGCTGATTTTGAATCTTCTGATGCATGTACAATATTTTTAGTTGATCTTTGTTTCAAGTCAGCTAAATCATAAGAATCACTAGAATATTGTCCTCTGATTGATGCTGGATCTGCTTTTCTTGGTTCTGTTGCACCAATTAATTTTCTAACCACAAATATTGCATTATTTCCTTCAACAACTAATACAACAATTGGTCCTGCTGTTAAATAATCTAATAATTGATTTCTAATTCTTTTACCTATTGCAATATTTTCTTCATTTAATTCAATTCCCTTTTCTTTATAAGATGCTTTTGATTTGATTCCAATATTTTCCAACCATTCAATATCTTCAATATAATGCTTTCCAGCAAAATCTTTATCTATTTTAAGTATTTTTAATCCAACAATTTTAAGTCCTGTATTTTCAAACTGACTTATTACTTTTCCTATAATTGCTCTAAAAACACCATCAGGTTTTATGAGCACTAATGTTTTTTCAATCATATGATCATTTTTTTAATTTAAGTAGAATAAATAATAAAAATATATCTTTAAATTATTTAAAGTACTTTAGTGTATATTAAAATAAATATTATCATTAAATTCATAACTAATAGTATCATTATTAATTAATAAACTATTTATCATTTGTTCTTTATTTTCAAATATTTTCAATCCTTCTTTGAAATCAAATCTGTATACTTTATCATTAAATTCATAATAACTAAAAATATCTCTTTTATTTTCATTTATTGTTACTAATACTTTTGTTGATGGATTTCCTAAACTTATTAATAAAGAGCTTAATAAAATATTTTTATCCATAATATCTCCTGCTTTAAATTCAATAATTTCAATTGGATAAAACCAAAATTCAATAGGTATATTTATTTCTTCTATTTCATTTTTAACAAATTCATATGCAGTGGAACTTGCAGCGTAAAAATCTTTTTCATAAACATAGCTTTCAAATAATGCTTTTATTTCATTTGCTTTTTCTACTATTTTTTCGTCTTTTGGGGTTATGTATTTTGGTAATTCTACTACTGAAATATTTTCTTTTTCTTCAATATAATCAGTATATCTTGAAATAATTGCTAAATATATTTTGTTCATCTGTATTTGTTCTTTTAAGCTTTTATTGATTTCTTCTAAATTTTCTAGTTTTTTATCATTCAAATCAATATATGAATCATTTAGATAATTTGTTCCCATAATTATATATGAAAGTAAAAATTAAAATAACTATTCAACTATTTTTATTAATCTTAAAAATAATATTAATAAAGGATTTTTATAGATATAATCTAAAATAATTTTATGTATAATAAAGTACTTGCTAATATTTTTTATGAAATAGCAGAATTTTTAAAAATAGAACAAACTAAAAATTCAAAATTTAAAATAATAGCTTATGAAAAAGCAGCATTAACTCTTGAAACTTTACAAGAACCTATTGAAGATATATATAGAAAACAGGGAAAAAAAGGATTAATGAAATTGCCTGGAATTGGATCAGCACTTTCTAATAAAATTGAAGAATTTATTAAAACAAAAAAGATTAATAAATACGAAAAATTCAAGAAAAAATACCCAATACAATTTAAAGAACTTATAAATGTTAAGAGTATTGGTATTAAAAAAGCAATTTTACTATATCAAAAATTAAATATTAAAAATATTTCAGATCTTAAAAAAGCAATTGAACAAAATAAAATAAGTAAAGTACATGACTTTGGTATTAAATCTCAAAATTTAATTAAAAAATCAATTGAATTTTTGGAAGAAGGTAATGGTAAAATTTTATTAGGAGAAGCATTGCCATTAGCAGAAAATATTATTAGACAATTGAAAGAAACAAATTTAATTAAAAGGATAGAAATTTTAGGGTCAATTAGGAGAATGAAAGAAACAATAAGTAGTATAGATGTTTTAGTAATATCTAATGAACGTAAAAAATTATTTGATTTTTTTTCTAATATAAATGAATGTGAAAGCATAATTACGAAATCAGAATTAAAAATAAGTTTATTACTAAAATCAGGAATAAATTGTGATTTGTATATAACTAACAATAAAAGATTTGCAAACATGTTGCAATATCTTACAGGAAGTAAAGAACATAATATTATTTTAAATAAAATAGCAGTAAGTAAGAGTTTAAAAATGAATGAGTATAGTTTATTAAATAATAAAAATAAATTAATTTATTGTAGTAATGAAAAATCAATATATAAAAATCTTGATTTACAATATATTCCACCAGAAATGAGAGAAGCAAGAGGTGAAATAGAATTAGCGCAAAAATATCAAATACCTTCTCTTGTTGATTTAAATGATTTATTAGGTGATATGCACATACATACAAATGATAGTGATGGTGAAAGTACTTTAGAACAAATTGCATATGCATCAATTCAAAATAAATTAAAATATATTGCAATATCAAACCATACAAAAAGTTTAAGAATTGCTAATGGACTTGATGAAAAAAGGTTTTTAAATTTATTTGAAAGAATTGATAAATTAAATGAAAAATTAGGAAATAAACTAGTTTTATTAAAAAGTGCTGAAGTTGATATTTTAAAAAATGGTTGTTTAGATTGTGATAACAAAATATTAGATCAAATGGATTGTGTTATTGCTGCAATACATTCTAATTTTGAAATGAATAAAGAGGATATGACAAATAGGATTATAAAAGCAATTGAAACAAAAAAAGTAAATATTCTTGCACACCCTACTGGAAGATTAATAAATAAAAGACCTGGATATTTACTTGATTTAGATAAAATATTTGAAGTATGTGAAGAAAATAATGTTGCTTTAGAAATAAATTCATTTCCAAATAGACTTGATTTAAATGATGCAAATATTCTATTAGCATCACGTTATAATTTAATGTTTTCAATTAATACTGATTCTCATAGTATAGAACATTTGAAGTTTTTAAAATATGGTGTTGGGATAGCAAGAAGAGGCTGGTTAACAAAACAAAAAATAATAAATACAAAATCTTTGCGCGAATTAAAAGTATTTCTAAAAAAATAATAATAAAATTTAATTATATTTTTTATAATTCAAATATATACTATACATTTTTGATTTATTATTAAATTATATTAAACATAAAGAATAAATTATTAAAAGTAAATTATTAAAAGTAAATCTAATTAAATAATAATTAAATAATAAAATATTAAAATAAACAATATGCCCTGGTAGCTCAATGGCAGAGCGCTTGTTTTGTAAATAAATTTAATCAAAAAAACAAGAGGTTGAGGGTCCAATTCCCTTTCAGGGCTTATTTTCTCTAATTTTAAAGCATATATAATATTTTGTACTTAATTTTAAAAATGATTAAATTTCATAAACTTTTTATAAAATATTTAATAAAAACCTTTATAAGTATTTAGTTCAAAATTAAACTATTTTAAATTTAAACTAATTTATATTCTAGTGATTTTATGGATTCAATAAAAGATAATAAACATAAAAAATGTTTTTATAAAAATGAGATTTATTCTTTAATGCTTAAATTTATTATTTTGTCAAAATTAAAAAAACATAAACTTTATGCATATAATATTCTAAAGGATTTAAAGCAAAATCAAATGCTAAAAAAACATTTTAATTTAGATGATGAAAAAATTAAAAATGATGTTTATAATATAATAAAGTCCCTTGAAAATTCAAGTTATATAAAAATAAGTTCAAGCACTAAAAATAAAAATTATTATGAATTAACAAAAAAAGGTAGTGATATTTTAGCTTCAATAAAAGAAATTTTTATTAAAACAACAAAGAGAATTCAAAAAATAATAAAGTAAAAATTCAAAGGGATTTAATGGAATATATTGTTGAAATTAAAAACCTAAAAAAATATTTTGGGAATTTTTGCGCTGTTGATAATATTAATATTAATATTAAAAAGGGAGAAATATTTGGAATTTTAGGTCCAAATGGTGCTGGTAAAACAACATTAATAAGTACTATTCTTGGAATTGAAAAATTAACAAAAGGCCAAATATTTATTAATGGTGCTGATAATTCAAAATACCCTGAGAAAATAAAACAAAAGATTGGGTTTATGGCTCAAGAAACAATTGTTGATAATGATTTAACTGGAAAACAAAATCTTGTTCTTGGTGCTAAATTATATCATATTAACAATAATCAAATTAATGATAAAGTAAATCATGCATTGCATGAATCACAATTAGAAAAATTTGCAGATGTACAATCAAAAAATTATTCAGGTGGTATGAAACGTAGATTATATTTAGTAAAATCAATGCTTCATGAACCACTTTTATTAATATTAGATGAACCAACAACTGGTTTAGATGTACAGAATAGAATACAAATGTGGGTAGATATAAAAAAATTAAAGCAAGATGGCGTTACAATAATATTATCAACGCAATATCTTGAAGAAGCAGATGCTTTATGTGATAGAATAGCAATTATTGATCATGGAAAAATGAAGGCAATTGGTACACCTTCTGAATTAAAAAATTTAATTGCAATAGGAAATATATTAGAGATAATTGCAAAGCAAAAAGATATTGAAAAAATGATTAAAATGCTTAAATTAAAATTTAATATTGTAATTAAAAACAATAATCCTGAAAAAATAGAAGCAATAATTGAAAAAAATGCTCTTGATATTTTTCAAAAAATAATAATAGAAATAAAAAAACAAAAAATACAAATTTTGTCAATAAGTTTAAGACTACCAACTCTTGATGATGTATTTATTAAATTAACAGGATCTTCTGTAAGAGATATTAAATAACATCAACAAAAAAAGAAAAATTTAAAATTGTGCTTAAATGAATATAATATCTGATACATTTAGTTTATATAAACGAGAAATGATTGTATTTAAAGCAAATTTATTATCAAATATAATTCGTTCAATTATATTTCCACTTGTTTTAATTGTATTTTTAGGGGGTTTGGGAAATACAATTTCACATATTCCAATTGCAGTTGTAAATTATGCGCATAATCCTAAATCTTTTCAATTTATTTCTAAATTACAATCAAATAATATTTTATCAATAAAATATATTACAACACAAAAACGAGCAATGAATATGTTGCATGCTTCTAATGTGAGTATTGTAATTATTATTCCTCCTGGTTTTTTTGTTTCAGGTAGTTTACCAATACAAATTTATTACAATAATAATGATTTTCAGAATAGTGGAACAGCAATTGCATTTATTCGATCAACTGCAAATAAATACAATAGCAAAAATAAACAAACAATAGTATCTTCAACAGCTCTTTCTGGTACAAAAGCAAATTATAAGGATTTTTTGTTTGCTGGGATATTGATAATGGTGGCAATGTTTGGTTCTTCATTCAATGGTGGAATGTCATTAATTAAAGATAGAGATAGTGGTATTTTAAAGTCTCTTTTAATGTCTCCAATATCAAAATTATCAATAATTTTAAGTAAAGTTTTATCTGGAATAACTCAATCAACACTTTATGTATTAATTGCAATTATTATTGGTTTAGCTGATGGTGTTGTAATTGCAATGGTTCCATTTTATATTGCAATTCTTTTGATTTTGGTTTTTATTATTTTAATTTCAATAGTATTCAGTTTCTTAGCAATAATTTTAGCATCAAGAATTTCAAAAGTAGAAATTTATATGATGATCATGAATGCAATAACACTTCCATTATGGTTTTTATCTGGTGCATTTTTTCCAACGTCTTCTTTACCAAAGTTTTTTAAATTATTTAATAAATTTAATCCATTAACATATGCAGTAAATCCAATTAAAAATATAACAATGCTCGGATATTTAACACCTCATCAAATAATTCTAAACATTAGTTTTATTTTTATTGCAATTATAATTACATTTATTTTTGCATATAAACTTTTTAAGACAACAATTGATTGAGTGAGATTATTATTATAATAAAGAATAAAAAATAAAAAATATATTTAGAGATGATAAATATGATGAATATGAAAAATATACAAAAATTAATGTTCTTAATAATGTTTTTAACATTATTTCCATTACTAGTAAATGCCCAAGCAACATTAAGTAGTGCAAATGGTGCATTGAGTTTATCTAATGTTGGTATCTCAAACAAACCAATTATTGCTGGACATAATATAACAATGACTTTTCAATTGTTTAATTCTTATTCTTATGAATTAACAAATGTGAATCTTTATTTACAGTCTCAAAATCCAATAATAAACATATCCCCATCATCAAGCTATTTAATTAATGCAATTGGTGAAGGTTTATATGGTGGAAGTAATTTTGATCATTTTATTTACAAGTTTCATATTCCTTCTATGCTTCAACCCGGAAAATATGTGATTAATGTAATTGCAACATATGAAACAACTCAGAATAATGGTATTAATAAAATTGTTGGAACTTCTCAGATCCCAATTGTTTTTTATGTGTATGGAATACCAAAAATTAATATTTCGTCTAGTTTAATTAATTTAAAACCTAATCAACAAAATAAAATATCATTGAATGTAATAAATTCAGGTACTGATATTGCAAGAAATGTAACATTAAAATTACTTAATTCTAGTATTTTCAAGATAATTGGATCTAATGAATATGCAATAGGTACAATTAATCAGCAACAAATAATACCAGTTAAGTTTATTGTACAAACAAATAACAATATTACAAATTCAACTTATTTTCTAAATGTGCAAGTAAATTATGTAACAAGATATAATACTAATGCATCAAAAATTCTTAAAATTCCATTGAACTTAGTAATTAATAATCCAAATATTGTTGCAAGTATTTTATCTGCATCACCATCACAAGTATTTTCAGGTTCTAATCAAACATTACTAGTAAATTTCCAGAACATAGGATTAGGAGAAGCAAAGAATATTTCAATCAAATTTCTAAGTAATAATTCAATAACAATTGGAAATCCAAATAAATTTTTTATTGCACAATTATTTTCAAATACAAATAATCAACAATTAAGTCAAAAAACAGAATCAATTTTTGTTCAAATAAATAATCAGTCATTATCTTATTATCAAATTCCAGTAATAATAAATTATACAACACTGAATTACAAAACAAAAATAAGCAAGAAATTTTTGATCAATGTTTCATTAGAGAAAAAAGCAGTATTTTCTATTTTGAGTATAAATGATTCAATACAACCAGGTCAATCATATGCAAAAATAATATTAAAAATAAAAAATACTGGAAATGCAAAAGCAAATAATATTAATTTTGCATTACAGAGTATTTATCCAATTTCTCCTGTAAATCCAAATCAATATATTTCTAGTTTAAGTCCAGATCAAATAAAAAACATTACTTTTTATGTAAGTGTTGATGCAGATGGAAATTCAGGAAATTATCCAATAACAATTTATGAACAATGGACACAACAAAATACACCACAAAATCAACAATTATCTAGTTCAACTAATTACTATGTAGTTGTTAAACAGAAAGCAAAAACAAATAATAAATATCTAATTAAACCAGTAGAATATATTGCAATGCTAATTACTATATTAGTAATAATTGTATTTGTAATAAAAAAGTATAAGCAAAAAAAGCAATATATTAAACAAGATTTAATTAAAAATAAACAACAAATTACAAATAAAAATAATATTAGTAAAAAAGCAAAATAATTAGCAACAAAAAAGAAAAAAATCAAATAAAGTTTTAATATGATAAGTCCAAAAAATAAATTATTTGATTATGCATTAAAAAAGTATAATATGCCAGTATGGACTAAGGAATACATATTAAATTATTTAAATAAAAAAAGCAGAATAGAATCAATGAAACATTTGATGATTTTAATCAATAGAAGAAAAAAACCAATATTAACAAAAACAAAAATTAAACTACCAAATGGATCAGTATTTGAAATAAAAGATATTTTACACATTATTTCTTTATTTTATTTTGGAGAAATGCTTATGCAGAAAGTAATTGAACAATGGCTAGATAATAGAACAAACATTGAATATACAAAACACTTTATAAATATTTTAGATATAACTGAAAAGCATGAAGGAACAATAAAAAATCTATTAAATGGATTTAAATATAAAATAGAAGAACCACCAAAAAATATAAAACGAGTTTTTGAGTATATTGAAAATACAAAAGATTGTAATGAGAGGATTATTATTATTGGGATTATTCTTCAAGATGCTTATGCAATATCTTTTGGTAATATTTTTTATAAAGTATTTTTTTATTTATCTCCAGAATACATGAAATTGATTAAACAGTCACTTAATTATAAAATATCTGAAATTAATTGGTTTAATAATCAAGCAAAGCAAATAATTAAAAATAAACTAATTAATGAAAATAAATTGATTTCTCTTTCTGAAAATTTAAGTATTTTAATTAATAATTCAATTAAATCTGAATCAAAATTCGCACAAAAATTAAAAATAAAAAATGAAGTTGAATTAATTAAAACAATTGCAATTGCATACATTTTTCATGATTTATATGAATTAAATGTAAATATTAATATTGATATTGAAATGAAAAAATGTAAATTATAATAAATTATTAAATTATTCTTTATGTAATTGTTCCTTTAGCCAAACATTAACAGTTTTTTTAGTTAATGCTGTTTTAATGACATTTGATAAATATATAATTCTTAAGCTTTCTTCAGCAGTTTTTCTAACAATTTTATATTTATTATTTATAAGTTTTTTAATTGATTTCAATGATATATTTGGATTTAATGCAACATATAAATTAACAAATTCATTTTTATTGTCTGCATATTTATCAAGTTGTTTTTCTGATTTAATATTTACTATAAATTTTTTTAAATTACCAAGAGATTTAAACCATTCATTACTAAATGTTCCATTATTAATCCTAGTATTTCTAATTTTTTCAACTAAATTTTCTACTTTCTTTGATGTTTTTTCTGATCTTAATTGTTTTTTCATTGTATTTTTATAAACCACTAACTCACTAATAATATTTTTATTATTTAATTTATACATTGATTATGATATATAAACTTTTCGTATTCTTAATAATTGTTTTTTCATTTTTTCTTATTTCTAATTAATTTCTTAAACATACTTTTCTAATTAATTTCCTTAGTAATTTTTTATTATTATATTTATTATTATATTTTTCAATTGTTTCTACTGGTGTACTTGGATTTGATTCAATATATTTTACATATCCTTTAGTTTTAAGCTTTTCAATTGTTTCTACTGGTGTACTTGGATTTGATTCAATATTCTTTTTAATAAAATAATTATATGTATTCTGTTTTTCAATTTCTTTAAGTTTTTCTGGTGGTGTATATTGGTTTTTTGCAATATATTCTAAAACAATTGAATTTTTATTTTGTGAAAATCCACTTAGTACTTCTTTTAATTGAATCTCTGAAATAAAGTTCTTTAAATTTAATTTATTGATGGAAAGTTCATTGTAATCATTATTTTCATCACTATTTTCATATTTCTCAATTAATTTCATCAGTTTTTTAGATGTTCTTTTTATTGCATCTAAATGTTGTTTTGAAATAGTTTTATCATATACCATAAACTCACTAAAATTATTATTTTATAATTAATCATATACAACAATTCTGATATATAAATATTTCTAATGTATATTATGAATATAATTAATGTTTAAATTTTAAAATCAATGAAAAATCAAATCATATTACTAAAATTATTATTTTAATAATTATTTAATAATAAAAAATCTTAAATAAATTTACAAAGTAAATAATATATAAATAAAATGTGATATCATGGATGAACTAAACCCTTTTTTAATATCTCAAATTCAGCTTGATAAAGCAGCTGAAATAATGAATTTAGACAAAACAGCACATGCAATATTGCGAGAACCAATGAGAATAGTTGAAGCAAAAATTCCAGTTAAAATGCGTGATAATAATACTGAATTGTTTACTGGATTTCGTGTTTTATACAATAATGCAAGAGGTCCTGGAAAAGGTGGAATACGCTTTCATCCTAAAGAAAGCATTAATACTGTTAAAGCTTTAGCAGCATGGATGACATGGAAAACAGCTCTTGCAAATATACCATTTGGTGGTGCAAAAGGTGGTGTTATTTGTGATACAAAGAAAATGAATAATATTGAATTAGAAAATCTATCAAGACAATATATAAGAGTTTTTAATGATGTAATTGGTTCAAAACTAGATATTCCAGCTCCTGATGTTTATACAACACCACAAATAATGGCATGGATGAATGATGAATATTCTAAAATAGTTGGTCATAATGAATTTAGTATGATCACTGGAAAACCACTAGAATTATGGGGTTCAGAAGGAAGATTTGATTCAACTGCATTAGGTGGAATGTATGTTTTACGAGAATTATCAAAAATTGCAAATATTGATCTTAAAAATGCAAAAATAGCAATCCAAGGATTTGGAAATGCTGGTAATTTTGCATTTTCATTAGTTAAAAAATTATTTAATTCAAAAATAGTTGCAATTACTGATTCAAAAGGTGGAACATATAATGAAGAAGGACTTGATTATGAAAAATTAAAGCAAACAAAAAAAGAAACAGGAACAATTGCAAATTATGAAGAAGGACAAAAAATAACAAATGAGCAATTATTTGAAACAGATGCTGATATAATAATTCCAGCTGCAATTGAAAATCAAATAACAAAACAGAATGCTGATAATATAAAAGCAAAAATAATTATTGAATTAGCTAATGGTCCTGTTACTCCTGAAGCAAATGATATTTTATTTGAAAAAAATATTTATAATGCTCCTGATTTTCTTGTTAATTCTGGTGGAGTAATTGTATCTTATTTTGAATGGGTGCAAAATATTGGTGGATATTATTGGACAGAAGAAGATGTTTATAAAAAATTAGATATAAAAATAACAAAATCTTTTAATGATGTAATAAATATGCAAAAACAATATCAAAACAATCAATCAAAGAAAATAGATATGAGGTCAGCAGCATATATTATTGCTTTACAAAGAGTTGCATCAACAATGAAAATAAGAGGATGGTATTAATTTAATTTAATTTATTTTTTATTTTTTTGTTTATTATAAAATTTAATTTATTTTTTATTTAATATATAAAAATATTTATACAGAATATTTTAATATTATTATTTTTATATATTATATATAATATATTTGGTGTTATAATGGGAAAATTTCGGATAAAATATAATAAATCTAATTTTAAAGAAATTATATTAATTCGTATAGAAGAAATAGAGGATACATTAGATCCTGAGCATGTAATTAATAAATTAAAAGAAGATATTGAAAAAAAATATGAGTTTTTTGATGAATCAGTAAATATAATTGAAATAGAAAAAATAGATGAATAATATTTATATAATATTTATATAATAAATAATAATTTATTCATATTAAAATACTTGATGTAGAATAAGATGTAGTGAAGTAATGGATTTAAAAAAATTTAATTTATTTAAATTATATTGGGTTTTATTTATTGCTATTCTATTGATTATATCCTATTCTAATATTACTTATGCAACTAAAACAGTAATTAGTGGTGCATCTGGTGGTGTAACTGATGGTTATTATACACCAAATCCTTCAAATACAAAAGCATGTTGGTGGTTTTCTAGTTCTGGTCAACAAGTAATTAAACATCTTACAACTCCTCCTGATATTCCATTAGCAATTGCTCCTGCTGTAGCAGATCCTACTTTTTCATGGTTTAATTGTCAATATATAACAACAATTACTTTTAAAACAAAATATCCTGATGCTCTTGGTGGAAAATTAAAAGGAACTATTTCTGGTTCTGAAACAGATACACCATTAACAGTAAAAGTTTTATCTTATAATCAGCAATCAGCATCATGGTTAATTACTTGTCCTAATAAACCAAATCCAAATAATACTGCTGAATATTTTAATTCAACACCTAATTCATTTATTGGTGGTGATCAATGTTTAACATCAACAAGTTCTTTAACAACTGGAATAACTCTTTATAATAATTATTCATGGGATACTGGATATTATAGTGGTGCAATGGCAATTCCAGGACCTGGTGATGTATATGCTGGTGATTGTTTATGTAAAAATGGACAAACAGCAAGTGCTGAAATTAGTAATATAACTATTTCAAATATTGGAATTGGTAATGTAACTGATTTAGGATATTCTGGTGCAGTACAAGATAATAATTTTAATACACCTTCAGCAACTTCTTATAATATTTCAAATGCTTATAATTCAATTTCAAATATATTTTCAGGTGTTCCTTCTCAACCACAAAGAGGAATATTTACATGGAATGTAAAATATGCTGATTTTGCATCAGCACCAATAAGCGAATTAAGTCAAACAAGTAATCATAATCTTAATTTTTATTTTACTTATGCATTTAGTTATCCAACAATAGTACCATTGTATCCACCACCAATTTGCTTAGGTCCTTTTCCATTACCCCCACCAGCACCACCTCTCTATCTATGTCGTGAACAATATACATGTAATTACAATTATAAATATAGTGAAACAAGTAAAATTAATTCAATCCAAAATTCTAATATATTAATACCTTCTTATCCATCAAAATTAAATAATTCAAAAACAATCACATGGAATAGTGTTCAAGTATTACCTTATTTATTATATTCCTTAAGTATTCCAATAACTCAGAGTGATATTAATTCAAATGCATTACTTTATTATAATAATACTTATGATATTTACAGTCCTCATAATTTCTTGAATCCTGGTAATTATTTAGATCCTTATAAACTTAATTCAAATTCAAGTTTTTTTGTTAATTATAAAACTTCAAAAGGTTATGTATTAGAAGAATTACCTTCTAATTTTATTTCAACAAACAGTACCCAAGTTCATAATATATTAACAAGTTCTATTGTTAAATATAAAAAACAAGGAAAAAATTGGTTTAATATTTTTGCAAAAACTAAATTTTTAACAACAATTGGAATAAAATCAAATAATTTTGCTACTCCTCTAAATAATTGTAATCAACAAAATCCTTCTCATTGTACTTCAATATCTTCTTATCAACCATACTATAATGCTCCAACATCTGAAAATAGGAATACAACTATTTTATCAAGATTTTCTTCTTCTTTTCCATCATTTAATAATTTTTTTAATATTAGTCCTTTTTATTCTCATCAATCATCAGATTATAAACCATTTTTAGGTCCAATTACTATCAAAAATCCAGTTTATATGTCTACTACTCCTAATGGTGATCTTTATGTAATTAGTCAAGCATCATCAAGTTCATGTTTTATTTATATTTTATGTGGTATATCTCACACAAAAACAATTTCTGAAACATTAGTAATAATAAAAGCAATTCCAAAAGGATATTATAATCTTTCAATTTATCAACCAGGTATTCTTGCTGGACCAATTGGATTACCTTCAAGTTCTCTAGGAACTTGGAATAATATGTGGAAAAAGTATTGGAAGAATGTAATTACTGAACAATCAAATACAGTATATGTTACAATGCTTATTCCAATTTCAAAAGGAACAATTAATTATGGTTCTCTTTTTACATTTGTTATTTCAGCAACAAAAGCAGTTGGAAATTTTTTCAAAGGTATTGGAGTGACTATTAAGAATGTTGCTAAAAGTGTTTGGAATGGATTAGGTCATGTAATTAATGGAGTAGGAAACTGGTTTAAACATTTATTTGTACCAACTACTTTATCACAACCAATAATCCAAATACCTTCAAATAATGCATTAATATCTAATCAAATAGTAAAACAATTATCATCAAATACTTCAATACAATTTAATTCAATACAATCTAATTTAGTACCAAAAACACTTTCTAGTATATCTAGCATAGAAACAAGTCTAAATACTTGTTCAGGAAGTTATCAAATTGTTCCAAAATCAATAAAGAGTGATTATGATAATGATTTATTCTTATTTGGTTATTATTCATCAAGTACTAGTAAAGATACAAACAGAATATTGGAAATGCTTGCTAATCATAAAGGATGTGAATATGCAACAATTAATTATCCAAATGTTCCAACATCTGAATTTGCTGTTTCACCTGGTGGTCAATATGTTTATATTGCAGCACCTAATTTACCTAATAAAGTAATTGTTTATAAAAATATGGGAGAACAATCACAAGCATCATCATCAAAACAAAATTTTGTGTTTGCAAGTAATATTATTCTTTCATATTCTAATAAATTAATTGGAACATTTAATATTGGACAATGGCTTAGTGTTGGTGGTCCATATCATTCAAGTAAATTAAAAAAGACCTATGCACCAAATAACTCAATTCAATACTCTTTTCATATTCCATTGGGATTGTATGATGTTAAAGGTTATTTATATGTTTTAGATTACTGGGGTTTTGAAGTTGGTAATAAAGGTCCTTCAGCAATACTAATGTTGCAAGCATTTTCAGGATCAAAGCAATTACCAATTAATTCATTTAATGTATTTGATTATATTTTAAATAATAAGAGTGAAAACAATTTAGGTCAAATCTTAAATTCAAGTAATTATTATCCACCTTATGGATGGCCATTATCTGTTAATATTTCTCTTGGTAATAATCAATATCTTTCATATTGTATTAGTGGATGTACTGTTCCTGCAGGACTACTTGCATTATATCCAAAACAAAGTCCTTATCATACTGATTATCTCCCATTAGGTCCTGCTATAAATGCTAAATCAATTGCAAGTGCTTCATCTTCTTCCCAACAAAATTCAAAATCTTCATGCTCAAAAGATACATTAAAAACACCTAATAATTGTGAAATTGCATTTTCAACACACTGCAAAAATAATATTCAAATATGTCCAATATTAATAACACGTCCAACAAAAGGAAAGATTTCAATAACTTCATCATCTGTTTCAAACTTATTAGGAAATATTGGTTTAAATGCTTTTGAAATAACTATGAATTATAATCAAACAGCATATTTAATTGCACATGAAGCTAATACCCAAGGAAAATCAACACAACCATATACTGAATTATTAGCATTTAATGTAAATATTTACAATTATTCAAGTCCTTCTTACTTTGGATCAGAAGCATATACATGTTATCTTAATCAACCAATTTCAACAACAAAAGGTGTTGTTGGTTCAACATTACCAAAAGCAATAAATAATTGTAATATATTGAAAAACTATGGTTTAAGTAAATTTTATCCACCAGTAATTGTTATGCCAAGTGCATTAAATTATAGTGAAAATCTTGGAAGTGACTTAAAATATTTGTCAATACCTAATTTATTGTCTTCATTACCAATTGGTTCTAATTGTATTAAGATTAATAAAAAAACACTTAATGCAACACCAACTAAGTCCTGTTCTGGATCTAGTTCTAATACAAAAGTACCTAATTATAATAATGGTATAAATACAAAACTTTCTTCAATTAGTTCTTCAAATTCACAACCACATTTAACAACAATTAATTCATCTATTTATGGATATGATATTATTCCATTTAATGTTATTTATAGTGTAAATCAAAGTTGGAATCCTTCATTAGCAACAGGAAGTGTTGTTGCTACACAAGTTCCTGGTATTGTTCCAACAATATGTTATCCATTATCATTACCATATCCAGCATCAACTAATTTAGTTGGATTTAATCCAAATCATCAAAATCTTAAAAAACTTAATGAATTAAAAACAGCTTCTTGTTTATTTAATTTTAATAGTCCACATTGTAAAAATTTACTTTTAAATAATATATTTAATTTTACTAAAGCACCAGAAGGTATTCCAGCACCACAATTAAAATCAATAAAATCAATTATAAATGCAAATCCACAATTGAACTCATTATCACCATATCTATGTAAACAAACATTATCAATTCCTGGTAGTGGTTCATCAACTGAAAAAACTAATTGTAAAGCATATACTGCAAAAGCAGTTCCAGCAACACCAAATATTAAAAGTAATAATGTTGTAAATAGAATTGAAGGTTCAGAAACATTTTTACAAGAACTAATTTCAAATAACTATTATTTACCTAATTTATCTGATAAAAATTTAATAATACCACCAATTCTAAAGTATAATTTATTTAGTAATAGATTATTTGGAGAACTTTATGTAAATTTGAGTATAATCCCAACAAAATATGCAATTCCACCACAAATAATTAATTCAGCAAGAAATTATTCTTATTCATTAATTCATTTCATTCAATCAAGTTCTTCGTCATCTTCATATCCAGGATATGCAGTAGAACAATCAAATCCAGTTAATCCAATTGCAATTGGAATTTCATCAACAACTGGTTATTATAAAGAGAATAGATTTATTGGTATAAGTAAATTTAATTATATTTCAACAACAACACCAACATTTTTGAATATAACACAATTATACAAATTTGATATCTATAAAAATAGTATTAGTTTAGATCTAAGTAATAACAAATATATGATGGGTTACAATAGACTTATTTATACTTTTATTGATAGATTTAATAATACAATATTTATGCCAATTGATGTTGATTTTGTAAATATAACAACAATAAAAATGAATTCAAGTGAATCAGTAAATCCAAATAATTCAAATCAAACAATAATAACAATTAATGGAACAATTGGACATAATAAAAATTCAGTATTTACTTCAATTAAAAATGGATATATTTACTTATATTTTGATACTAATTTGAATTATTATAATCTTAATAATGGACATACACCAACATCAATTAATCCAGCACCAAAAGGTTATTACACACAAGCAGATATTTGCGCATTTGGACTTCCAATGATTAATTGCCAAGTTGCAAAACCACTAGCAAGTATTATTCAACCAAAATGTTCCAATACAAATAACAATAATAATATATTTTCAAAATATATTTGTGAAGCACAGCAAAACAGCAATAATGAACATGCTTTAGTATCTGGTCCAAGTACTGCAAATACAATAAATTTCCATTCTCCAACAGTATGTAAAAAACCAGCAAAATCAATGCTTAATTTATCTCCATATAATTGTAATATTTATGGTGATGTAAAAGGTAAAAATAATAAATTATTACCAATAACAAGTACTTTAAATAATAACAAAGCTTATTGTGTTCCTGACTTTATTAATGGAACAGGTACTTTAACAACACAATTAGGATTAGTAAAAATTTTACCAATTAACAATGGTCAATTTACTTATAAATTTTCAGTATGTGGAACAGGAACAGCAAAATTAATTGCAAACTATTATGGTTCTCCAACACAATCACCAGAACCTGAAATATTCAATCAAACAAACTTAAGTAATTCAGGAGGTAAATTTGAATCAATGAGTAATTTAACAACTTTTAAACACAAAACACTTGAATACAATTATTCAAATGCTCCTAATTCATCTGCAATATCATTTCCAATTGGTAGTTATTTATTGAGTTTTGGGGATATTAGTACTTTAATTATTATTATTGCAACAATTGTTTCATTGCTTATGCTTAATATTTTCTTAAAAAGAAAATCTTTAATTAAAAAGAATTTTAATAAACATAAACATAAAAAATAAAATAATAATAAAAATGAAACAAAAGAAATATATATCTGAAAAACAAAATAATATTTAGATAAAATGATTATTTTAAGCTTTCAAGCAATATTAACATTAATTCCAATAATAGTAATAATAATTTTAATAGGTGCTGCAGCAGGACTTTCAAGAGGATCTAATATATTTACTTTTTTTGGATTTGGTTCTTTATTAGGTTTTAGTAAAGGTATTGGTGGTGGCGGAGCTGGAAAGTCAATTAAAAATATCAAATATTCAAAAAGATCTAATAGTACATTAAAAAATATAGCTGAAATGGGTATTATTAGTAAATCAGGAAAATTAAAATCAATTGAAGCAAGAAAATCAAAATATGCAAAAATGGGTATTATTAGTAAATCAGGAAAATTAAAATTAATTGAAGCAAGAAAATT
>CAZRZO010000010.1:19969-32061 GCA_964604635.1 Microcaldota archaeon
AAATGGGTATTATTAGTAAATCAGGAAAATTAAAATTAATTGAAGCAAGAAAATTAAAATATGCAAAAATGACAAAAATATCAAAAATAATGCATGTTTCATCATCTTCTACAAAATTAAAAAATAGAATGCTTTTTTCTTCTTTATCTGTAAAAACCCCTATTTCATCTTCTTCAAAACTTCACACTCTTTCAAAATCAGAAGCAGTAATTAGTCCTGCTAGTGGGATATTAATGGCTGTTGGTAGTGCAACTTTAGGAAAAGGATTATTAAAAGATAATATTGATAAAAAGCAATTACATAGAGAAGATAAATACAATAGAGCAAATAATAAAATAGAAGGAACAATTGCAAAAGTGCAAAATAAAAAGAATCAATATTCTTATGAAGTAACAAAAACAACAACAGCAAAACAAAACACAGCAAAAATTAAGAAATCACCTTCTTTCCATTTAAAAGGATTTGGATATGAAGGTGTTGGGAATGCAAAAGCTCAGTTTACTGTTGGTCTACCTCTTATTGGTTCACCCCTTTCAGCATTATTTTCAAAGAAAGTAAAAATAAATAGATTATCAGGAAAACTAGAACATCTTCAACATAAACAAAATGTTTTATATGTTAAACATTTACAAGTGCAAAATCCTGAATTATATAAATCAGTAAAAAATCAATATAATATTGAGAAAAAGAATACTAAAACATTAAATAACTTAAAACAAGATTATTATAAAACATCTAATCAATCTCAATTTAATAAAATATTATCTAATACAACAAGTAGTGCAGTACTTGCATTAAATAAATCTGAACCTTCATTAGATGTTAGTAATGATAAATATCAACCAAAAGAAGAATTTATAAAATCTAAATTATCTCAAATGAATATTCCAAAAGAATATATTGATTCTTTTGATAAAAAAAGACCTGCAATACTTCAAGCAAGTTTTATAAAAAAGAAATCAATTGATACTAATTCAGATATTGCAAATAAATTATCAATTCAACAAGTAATAGATATGTCTGAAAAGGTTTTACTTGGTTCAATACTATTTGAAAATTTATTAAATAAAGAAAACAAAACATTTAAAATTTCTAATAAAAGTTCATTAATAAATGCATTTGAAAATAAAGATGAAACAAAAATAAATCAAATACTTACAAATAATAATATTAAATTACCACAACAAAAAATTCAAAATTTGTTTAAAAGTTCACAAAATACTGCACAGAAAATAATGAATGACGCAAGTACTGAAAAAGCACAAGAATTTGCAGAGAAAATAATGTACAAAATTCATGAACATTCTCAAGTAGCATATAATGAAATTTTTAAGCAGAATCTAAAAAACACAATTAATGAAAATAATTCAGATTTAGCAAAATCAGTTGATAAAAATATTAATTCTTTAAATAGTTCACATACTTCTGATTTCTCAGAACAAGTATCAAAAATTTCTAATGGTCTTGGATTCATGTTATTTAAAAAAGATTTGAATGATCAAGCAATAACACAAGAAGCATATAATAACTTAAAACAAGATATAAACAAAAAAGCACCAAACCTAGTTAAATCATTAAATAATATCAAAATAGATAAACAAGGATTAACAATAGATAAAGCAGAACAATTATATAATAATTCAATGAATACAATTAATACTTATATTAATAAAACAGCAGACATAGCAGCAGAGAAATCAGCAGAATTATTTTCAAATATTAATACTAAAAAGTTATTTAATCAGCAAAGTAAAAATGAATTAAATATACATCATGTTAAATCAAATTATGAAAATACTATTATAGGAAGAAAATTAAAAGAAACAATTAAAAAGGATAAAGAGAAAAAAGCAATTGAATCAAAGAAACAAGAAGAAAGAGAATTTAAACAAGAACAAGAAAGAGAACAAAGAGAAAAACAAAAGAAAGAAGAAGATAATAGCAAACATTAATTTAAATTAATGAAACAAGAAATAAATATAAAATTAAAAAACATTTAAGTATTTTTTTAACATAATAATTAATACTATTTAGTTATTATTTTAATTTATAATTACAATTTAAATATTATATTTAACAAATTAATAATTAATTGATAAAATATTAATGATAAAATATTAATTAATAATTCTTTTTGTGTTTATTATGAATAATATTATTAAAGATAAATTAGTTGCAGTAATAAGAATTAGAGGTAGAGTTAATGTCAGATCAAATATAAGAGAAACAATGACTCGATTAAATTTAAGATTTGTAAATAACTGTATATTAGTAAAAGCAAATGATACTTATTTTGGAATGTTAAAAAAATGTGAAAGTTATGTTGCATTTGGTGAAATAGATCAAGAAACCTTATCACGTTTATTCACTAAAAAACAAATTTCAACTGATCCAAAACAAGTTTTTGAAGATAATTATAATATGACTGAGTTAAAAACAGTTTTTAAACTTCACCCCCCTAAACATGGATTTAGAAGTACTAAATTAAGTTTTAAGCAAGGAGGATCATTAGGATATATGGGTGGGAACATAAATCAATTATTAAAAAGAATGATTTAATATTTAATACAATGATTAAATGGTAATTAGAAACGATAAAAGAACAAGAAAGCACTTAGGCTCAAGAAGATGGGGTAGAGGTAATATAAAAAATGGAAGAGGAGCTGGAGATAGAGGTGGTGTTGGAAAAGGTGGAAAAAAACATAATTTCACATATCTTACTGCAAAAGCTCCTGAATTAATAAGCAGACCAAAAGGTTTTGTTAATCCCAGAAGCAAAAAATTAAAAGAAATAACATTAGATCAAATAAATAAAATTATTTTAAATGACAATCAAAGTAATAATGAATTAGAATTTAAAAACTCTAAAGTTCTTAGTAATGGAAATATTGATAAACCATTAATTATTAAAGCATCTAAGTTTTCAAAGCAAGCAATTGAAAAAATAAAAAATAAAGGTGGACAAGCAATAATAATTCAATAATCTTCTAATAATTATCTTCTAATAATCATCATAATAATAACTTAATAATAATCATTTAATAATGATTAATATTTTAGTATGATTGCAAAATATATTAATAAAATCTTTTTAAAACAGTGTGAATTTGAAATCATTAACAATTGCATTTTATACTGATACCTATCTTCCAGCTATTGATGGTGTTGTTACTTCAATAATTGATTTCAGTAAGGAATTAAAGAAAAGAGGACATAAAGTATATATTTTTACAAGTGGTGATAAATCAACAAAATCTTTTTCAAAAGATAGAAATATAATAGTTGCTAAAAGTATAAAATTAAAACATTATCCACAATATAGAATTGCATTATTTCCTTTTTTTTCATCAATTAAATTAAATAAAATAAATCCAGATATAATACATATCCAAACACCATTTAGTATGGGGTTATTAGGCTTATTATCATCAAAATTTAGTAAAGTTCCAACAATTGCAAGCTTTCATACAATGTTTAATAATAAAATAATAATAAATGAATATGTATCAAAAAATAAATATATTAAAAATTTAATCCAAAAATATTCTTGGAAATATATTAGATTTTTCTATAATAATACAAATACAGTAATTGCTCCAAGTAATATAATCAAGGAATTGTTAGAAAAAAGAGGTATTAATAATGTACTTGTTATTCCTAATGGATTAAATATTAATTACTTTAATACAAAAATAAATGGAAATAAAATAAGAAAAGAATATGTAAAAGACAAAAAAGGCAAATTAATTATTTATGTTAGTAGATTAAGTAAGGAAAAAAAGCTGGAAATATTAATAAAAGCATCAAAATTTTTAGATAAAAGTATTAAATTTATTATAATTGGAGATGGACCAGCAATTAATTATTATAAAAAATTAATAGTAAAAAACCAATTACAAGATAGATTTAAATTTCTTGGATTTATTGATCACAAAAAGCTTGGAAAATATTATTCAGCATCTGATTTATTTTGTATACCATCAACTTTTGAAACTCAAGGTCTTGTTTCATTAGAAGCAATGGCTTGTGGTAAACCAGTTGTAGGTGCAAATTATCTTGCTTTAAAAGAAATAATAAAAACAGGACAAAATGGAGAATTATTTAAACCTTCAAATTATAGAGATTGTGCAAAAAAAATACAAAAGGTTTTAAATAATACTAAATCATACAAATATACTGTATCAACTGCTAAAAATTATTCAATTGAAAAAATGACTGATAAATTATTAGATGTATATAAAAATGTTATTGATAATAATATAAAAAATAAATAGAAAATAAATAGAAAATAAATAAAAACATAGAGTAATAATAATATAATAATAAATTAATTATAAATTAATAATAAAACACTATATTTTTAAATTAAATATCCTATTAAAATACAATAAATATATTTTACTATAATAAATAAAAAACAGAAAAAGGCGATTAGCATAACTGAAGACAAGTCAGAGAAAAAAACTGATATAATAAATCAGTCAGAAAAAGAGGAATCAAGTAATAATAAAATAGAAAAACAGGATTTAAAGAGTCAAGAACCTGATCAAGAAGATAAAAAGCAGGAAGTAAAAGAGACTAATGATTTAAAAACAGAAAAAAATATAGATCAAACATCTAATAATACTTCTATTGCTAAAACAACTCCTAATGCTAAAATAACACCTATTGTTAAAACAGCTATATCTACAATTCAAAAGCAAAATATAACATCATTAAATACAAAGTCTAAAGAGTCTGATAATACTCCTCCTGAAAGTCCAGAAGTAGTTAAATTAAGAGAAATAATAAATAAATTTAGAGAGCAAAGAAGTGAATTAATAAAGCAGATAAGAGGAAATAAATACAGATTGTATTATAAAGAAACAGAAAAAATAGCAGTAGCTAAATTAGTAGAAGAAAATCCTGATGAAATTGACTATAGAAAAATAAGATATTTTAAAAAATTAAAAAATCGTATAGAATTTAAAATATCAACTTCTTCTTTGTCATTAAATGAAGAAAAAGATTTAATTAGGAAAATAAATCAAGTTAATGAAGAACTAGCAAAATCAATGAAATTTGTAAGATTAAAAAGAAAATCAGAATTAATTAATAGTGATATAGAAGAATTTAAATCAAATATTAATCAATTAGATGATGAAATTTCAGCAATTGATTTGAAATTAGATGACTATTTTTCAAAGTTAAGAGCAATTAATAGAACTAATAATAAATTTGAAAGGTTCACTAGACCAAGTACTTTTAATAATAGAAAATATGAGCCAAGGCCAACTCCTAATTTTAGTATAGAAGATATTGCTGTTATTAAAAAGCATAAAAAGTAAGTAAAAAACAAATGCAAATACAAAATTCTAATAATTTTTTATGTTTTTACTTTTTTAATAAACAATATAAATACAAATTATTATTACATAATAATACAAATAAAATCCAACAATATAAATTCATTAGATCTAAGTAGTAGTAATAATAAGTAACAAAAAAACAATAAAACAAAAATAAAACAGATGTTAAAATGAAAATTAAATTTTTTGGCGCTGCTGGTGAAGTAGGCAGAAGCTGTATAATGATTTCAACTGATAAAACTAAAATTTTATTAGATAGTGGAATAAAATTAGGACGAAAAGAAGAATATCCAGTTATTACTGATGAAGAAATTAAGACTATTGATGGTGTATTTATTACACATGCACATATTGATCATTCTGGATTTCTACCATTTCTTTATTCAAAATCTTATAGCAATAATTTTTTTGCTACAAAACCAACAATTGAACTAATAAATGTATTATTAAGTGATTATCTTAGAATAAACTCAGATCTTAAATTTGAAAAGAATATAATGAATTCAATAAATTCAAGATTTAAAATGATTGATTTTAAAAAAGAATTTAAATTTAAAGATTTAACAATAAAATTTATTCCAGCAGGACATATTCTTGGAAGTGCATTAATAAGTATAAGTGATGGAAAAAACACATTACTATATACTGGAGATATTAATTTATTAAAAACAAGATTATTGAATGGTGCTGATTTAAGAAATCTTGATGCAGATACTTTAATATGTGAAAGTACATATGGTGGAGATAAAGACATATTCCCTGATGAAAAACAAGTTGCAAAACAATTGATAAATACAATAAATGAATCAATAAAAACTAATTCAAAAATAATAATACCAAGTTTTGCAGTTGGTAGAGCGCAAGAAATATTGTTCTTTTTAGATGATTATATAAATTCTGGAATGATACCAAAGATTTCAATATATGTTGATGGAATGATTAATAAAGTTCTTAGAATTTATAGGCATAATGTAATATATTGTAAAAAAGAATTACAAAGCAGAATATTAATGAGTGATAATGACCCATTCAGAAGTAAAAATTTTAAGATTGTTGATAAAAAAAATATAAGAAATTATATTGTTAATAAAGAGGAACCAGTTATAATTGTTACAACAAGTGGAATGCTAACAGGAGGACCAGTAATGTTTTATTTGTCAAAATTAGCGCAGAATCCAATGAATAAACTAATACTTGTTGGATATCAAGCAGTAGGTACTCTTGGACGTGATATACAAGAGGGAATAAAAAAAGTAATAATAAATAATACTGAAATTAATGTTAAATTAAAAGTTGAAACATTTCATATTTCAGCACATGCTGATAGAAAAAGATTAGAACAAATACCAATGAAATTAAAAAGTCTAAAAAATATATTTTTAGTTCATGGAGAATCAACTAAATTAGAACAATTAAAAACAGAACTATCAAAAAAATACAATGTGAAAATTGCCCAATTAAACACTGAATATGAAATTTAATCAATTTTTATAAAAAAAGCAAAAATAATTGGTTTTTGAACACAAGTTTATTAATATTTTCGTATTTAAACTATTTTAATAAATTTATTAAAAAATTAATTTTATGGCAAAAAAAACAAAAAAAGATATTGAAGAATTAGAGAAACTTAAAAAATTAAACATAATTGACACTATGTTAAAAAATATTGATATTGAAAATAATTTATTATCAAATAGTTCAAAAGACTCTGAATCAGTATCTGACTTTTTTATTGATTCTGTATTGAATAAAGTTGCTAATGATAAAAATATAAATAAAAAATTAAAGATGTTGGAAAAATTAACAACAAAGAAGACTAAAAAAATAAACAATAAATATAAACTAAATAAAAGTAAAATAAATAAACATAAAAAATAAAAACAATTAATACTAATTTATTAAAAAGATCTATTATTTTTTATAATAAATTTAAAATATTGATTTAAATTATTAAGGGCTCGTGGCTCAGTAGTAGAGCGTCTGCTTTGCAAATAAACTTTAAAAAAGTTTAATCAAAAAAGTAGAAGGTCGCGGGTGCAATCCCCGCCGAGTCCATCTTTTATAAAATAATTAATAATTTAAAAATATATTAATAATATTAATGCAAATATTTTCTATTATTTCTAAATAATTTATAGTTTAAATAATTATTCAAAAATAAAAGATAATATAATATTTACAATAATATTGCATGTTCTTTCATTGTATCATATTAAATTGATTTATTTTTACTTAATAATAATGAATTTGATACAACTGTTATTGAACTCAATGCCATTGCACCTGCTGCTGCCATTGGAAGAACATTATACATACCAATTCCAAATAGATGAAATGATTATATATAAAGAAGATTGTTTGTTTTGTTTAATAAATATTAAAATTACTGTTTGAAAGTTCTTTTGTGGTATTTTTTAGTCATTCTTAGTTTTTTAAAGTCTATTTCATTTTTGCGGTTATTGGGATATTCAATATTCTGTTCAAAACTTTCTGCATATACATTTTTTGAATAAAGTTTTTCAATACTTTTCCTATCTCCTTTTAATATTGAATTAATAAACTCTCTTACATTTACTAATGAAGAATATTGATTACTTTTTATATAATCAAAACCTTTTGGCAAGTGTATAATAAAAGGAACATGGATAAGTTCATCATCTAACCTTACTCTATGTCCCATAAAACCATTATGTTCTCCAAATTCTTGACCATGATCAGATGTTATTATTATAATTGTATTATTATGATTTTCGAGTATATATTTAGAAAGATTATAAGCATAATCCAAAACTTTTTCAGTAGCATATACATATTTACGTTTCCAAAGATTGATAAGTTTTTTTGATGGTGTTTTTTTAAGGAAATTATTAAGACCACCAAAATCCATACCTTTTTTAATTGAATAAGGTTCATGTGCTTCCATAAAATTGATGAAGAAGAAAAAAGGTTCTTTTACATTAAATGATTTAAAAGTTTTAATACTATTTATACCTCCTTTTTCAATAGGAAATCCTTTTAGTATTATTGCTTTGTATTTTTTAATTAAATTTTTTATTGTTAAAATTATAAATAATGGAAGATATATTATTTCTTTTATATTTGATGGGTTATCTTTCAACATTGCAATACCAATCTTAAAGAAATTTCCATCATATTCTTTCACATATTTTGCAATTAATAGTTTAAGATTTTTTGGAACTTTCAAAGTTTTTATTCTTATATCTATGAAGTATGATTCATCTTTGAACTTATCAAAGTTTGTAAAACCATATAATGGAGATATTAAAGGATTTGCAGATATTCCATATGTTTTATAATTCTTTTTTTTAATATCTTCTAAAAATGTTTTTTTCTTTAATTTTATTTCTTCAATATTAAACATCCCTATTGTTTTTGTAAAATGTGAACCATGTTCACTTGGATACATACCTGTAAATAATGATACATGTGAAGGTAAAGTCCATGATGCAGGTGCAATGCATTTATCTATTGATTCAAACCTTCCAATCTTATCAAAATCTATTTTCATCTTTTTGTATACTTTATTAAAAGTGTCAAATCTTACTGTATCTAGAACAATTATTACAATATTTGGTTTGTTTTTACTTGTCATTTTATCATTTAAAATATTTAGAAATTATATTTAATATTATTAAATAAATCCTCTTTTATATTTTACATTATATTATTTTGAATTTCTTTTGTAATACATAATTGTTTAAATATATTTAATATAATCTTCTTTTTCTAAGTTTACCTTTCAAGCCATCTAAAATAGCAGTAATAAAAGTATTTAAATAATTTTTTTTGCTAGTACTCCATCTTAGAAATTTATAATTCCATATGATTATCTGTTCCACATATAGTGTTAAAGGCATTTTATAATGAAATTTAAGGTATGTAGCATTGCGATTAATATAATCTCTCTAAATTATGATATGTTTTTTCTTTCTTACCATTTATTCCTATTATGTAATTCATTAACTTATTTTTATACTCTAAAATAATTAATCCTAAATCTCTTACTTTAAGACAAAATTCAAAATCTATTATATCAATAAATAGATCTTCTCTAAATTATAAACTCTCAAATACTTTTGAGTTTATTAACATACTGCTATTTATACAAAATTTCTTAGGAATAAAGTTTGGATTTTGTAATAATTGTTTTTTAATTCTAAAAATAAGATAGTGTAAAAATTTAATTTTTTTGTTTTCATGATTAATACATAATATTCCTATTCTCCTTTTTCTTTTGTCTAAAAACTTATTGTATTCTAATAATATTTTTTTAATTGAATTTTTGTAGAGAATTGAATCAGGATCAAGAGTTATAATTTATTGTGGTCCATCAATCATTGCTCTATTTATACTTAAATTAAGAGCAACAGTAATTCCACTTTTTTTTCTTTCAATGAAATTAGTTGTGCTTTATTATGTGTAATATTTTTGATTATATTAAAATTTATTTCATTAAGAATTTAATAAAAAAGAAAAAAAATCAATATTTTAATAGATTAAATTGATTTATTTTTACTTAATAATAATGAATTTGATACAACTGTTATTGAACTCAATGCCATTGCACCTGCTGCTGCCATTGGAAGAACATTATACATACCAATTCCAAATATTGGTACTAATACACCTGCTGCAATTGGTATTAATATTATATTGTAACCAAATGCCCAAATAAGATTCTGTTTTATTTTTTTCATTGTTATTCTTCCTATTTTTATTGCTGTTACAACATCATGTATATCATTTTTTATTAATACAATGCTTCCTGTTTCTTTTGCAATATCTGTTCCTGCACCTATTGCTATTCCAATATCTGCTTTTGCAAGTGCTGGTGCATCATTAATACCATCTCCAACCATTGCAACAACTTTACCTTCTTTTTGTAGTTTTTCTACTGCTTCTAATTTCATTTTTGGTTTTGCTCCTGCTATTATATTTTTAATATTTAATTTCTGTGCAATGTATTTTGCAGTACGTTCATTATCTCCAGTAACCATCCAGACTTCAACATTAATTTTATTAAATTCTTCTATTGTTCCTTTACTAGTTTCTCTTATAACATCAGCAACAGCAATAATTCCTTTTATTTTATTATTTATTGATACAATCATTACTGTTTTTCCTTCATTTTCTAATTTTACAATACTATTTTCCAAATCCTTTATTTTGTCTATTTCACTTTTTTTGAACAAATCTCTATTTCCAATAATTATGTTTTTATTATTGATTGATGCTGAAACACCACTACCTTGTGTATATTTGAAAGTTTTTGGAAATTTTGGTTTTAATTCATGTCTTATTGCTTCATTTACTATTGCTTTGCCTATTACATGTTCTGAATTCATTTCTGCTTCAGCAGCACTTAGAAGTACTTCTTTCTTTGTTTCTTTATTATTATCAAATACTAATATATCTGTTACTTCTGGTTTTCCTACTGTTAATGTACCTGTTTTATCTAAAATAACTGTATCTACTTTATTTGATCTTTCAAGTGCTTCTCCACTTTTTATTAATATTCCTCTTTTTGCAGATATACCACTTGATACCATAAGTGCAGCAGGTGTTGCAATACCTAATGCACATGGACATGCAATTATTAATACACTAACAAATACAAGTAATGCATATGTTGCAATAACTTGTCCTACAAAGAACCATAATAATCCTGAAACAATTGCAACAAGTATTACTACTGGTACAAAATATGAAGATACTTTATTAACTAATTTTTGTATTGGAACTTTTGATGATGTTGCATCTCTTACAACTTCAATTATTTGTGCTAATGTTGTATCTTTACCAACTTTTACTGCTTTTATTTTTAATACACCTGTTGAATTAATTGTTCCTCCTGTTACACTATCATTGATTTTCTTTGTTATTGGTATACTTTCTCCACTTATCATTGATTCATCTACTGAACTATCACCATCAATTATTATTGAATCTGTTGGAATTGTTTCTCCAGGTTTAACAAGAATTATATCTCCTTTGTTTATTTTTGCTATTGGGATATCTTCTGTTGTATCATCATTTTTAATAAGATGTGCTATTTTTGGTTGTAATGCCATTAATTTTTCAACAGAACTTGATGCTTTTATTTCAACTAATCTTTGCATATATGTTCCTGTTAATATTAATGCAATAATTAATGTTGAAGTATCAAAATAAAGTGCATGTATTGGAAGTATATTTGGAAATAGAACAACAAATGCACTATATGCCCATGCTGCTGAAGTACCTATTGCAATTAATGTATCCATATTACTTGATCTATTCTTTATTGCATCTAATACTCCTGCATAGAATCTTCTTCCTGGGTAAAATTGGACAATACTTGCAAGTACAAGTAATAAGTATGGTTCATATGTTATGTGTGGAAATACATATGTTGCTAATAGAATAAATATTGAAATAGGCCAAGAAATCATTAATGCAATTCGTATTATTTTCATTTCTTTTTCAGGTTTATCAAATTGTACTTTGCATGATTTTGAACAGAAATAATATTTTCTTTCTTCTTTTTCTGAAATTAATCCTGATTTTTCATCAACATACATACCACAGACTGGATCATTTGCCATTTATTCACATTTTTTATCTAAATTAAGTTATAATATTTTTCCTTCTTTTTAAAAGTCTATTAAATACAAATAAAATATCAAAACATATAACTATAAAATATTCGTTTTGTTATATTGGAATATTGTAAAAAACTTTAAA
>CAZRZO010000011.1:0-29713 GCA_964604635.1 Microcaldota archaeon
GATACTTTTGCTGTTAATTTTGCTATTATTGCAACTATATTTACTCCTGATCCTCGTTGTTGATTATATTGAACCCATATTTGTCCTGCAAATGGTGTTCCTATTGGATTTGAAGCAAATGCATTTCCATTACTAGTATAACATACTAATCCACTAACTATTTCTGAACTTCCACTTGATAATACTGGAATTGCTGTTGTACTAAATCCTGTCCCTGATGCTATATTTGGTAATCCTGATATTGAATTTGCTGATGCAGCACATGCAAATAATACATTATACATTGTGTGACCAGTTGTTTGTGTAAAATTAAAAGTTAATAAATTTTGTAGATTTGATGATGATGCACTAGTTGAAAATAAAGGACTTGAACATTCATATCCTGGTGTTGCTAGACATGATGTTCCTAAGAATGTTGCGCCATTAAAGATACCTAACATATCTAATGCAGCTAATACAACTGCAATTATAAGGATTGCCCAACCATATGTCATTAAATATTCCATAGCACTTTGTGCTTTTTTCTTCTGTGAATGTTTTAAACACTGATTTTTATTACTCATATTTATCACAAATTCATAATAATTTAAATTTTGAATATTAATTATAAAAATAACAAAATATATAAACATTAATTATATATTTTTTTAATTTTTTTATTATTTATTTTAAATTAAGATAATTTAGTATTAAGTATATATGTTTTTATAAATAATTTAAGTAATAAATATATTATTAATATTATATTTTGATTTTCAAAAAATAAAAAAGGATAAAATGGATTTTAAAGAATATATTAAATTACATAGGCAAGAAATTTATTCTACTATTTGTAATTATGTGCAAATAAAGAATCCAATTGAACATTATAAAATAACACGAGATTATTCAGATAGGCAAGGAAGTTATAGAAGACCTGGTCTTATTTTATTAACTGGGCAAATGTTAGGTGCAAAAATAGAAGATTTAATTATTCCTGCAGCAGCAATGCAATTATCTGAAGATTGGATTTTAGTTCATGATGATGTTGAAGATCATTCAGAACTTAGAAGAGGAAAAACATCTTTAAATAAATTATATGGTCTTGAAATTGCTGTTAATGCTGGTGATGCTGGACATATTATTATGTGGAAAATGCTAAAAGATTATCTAATTAGCAATAAAAAAGGAGCATTAATCTATGATAAATTTGTAGATATTCTAGAGAAAACAGTAGAAGGACAATTTCTAGATATTGATTTTATATATAATAAAAAGAATTTTGAAAATATTAATGAAGATTTATATTTTAAAATAATAAATAGCAAAACTTGTTATTATACTGTTTATGGACCAATGCAACTAGGTGCTATTTCTGCTGGATCTAATGAAGAAATACTTAAAATAATAGAAGAAATTGGAACACCTGCTGGAATTGCTTTTCAAATAATTGATGATATATTAGATTTAACAGCAGATAAAGAAGTATTTGGCAAACAAAAATATGGGGATTTATATGAAGGTAAAATAACTTTAATTATTTTAAATGCATATAAAAACGCAACAAATGAAGAAAAAAGTAAAATAAATTCAATATATTCTAAATTAAGAGAACAAAAAACAAAACAAGATATTGAATTCCTTTTAGAAATGATTAATAAATATAATACTATTGAATATGCAAAGAAAATAGGAGAACATTATGCACAAATTGCAAAGCAAACAATTGAAAAAAACATGTCCAAATTACCAAATAATGAATATTCTTTAATTTTATTATCTGCAATACATGAATTATATTCAAGAAATAAATAATAATTAATTAAAAACAAGAACACGTTTACAAACGAAGTTGACAAAGATTTAATAAATTTTATGATTATTTAATTAAATAGTGAATTTTATGAAATTAACTTGGATGATAGGAGGAGAGCAAGGGAGCGGAGTTGAAACAGCATCAAATTTATTTGGTAAAGCAGTATCAAGTGCTAATTATTATATATTTGGAAATAGAGAATATTATTCAAATATAAAAGGAAAACATAGTTATTTTGAATTATGTTTTAGTGATAAAAAAGTAAATAGTATTACTGAAAATTATGATATTATTGTAACTTTTGATGCTGAAACAGTTTTTCAACATTTCAGACAATCTAAAAATTATTTTATTTATTCTGAATCACAAAAATCAAAAACAATTGAATCTATCCCAAGTATTGAACCAGAAACAAAACAAGAAATAATTGAATTTTTAGATAAAAATAATATTAAACATACTGTTGAAGGAATAACTGAATATTTAAGCAATAATAAATTAAATGTAATTCCAATTAATTATGAACAAATAATAAGAGATATTGCAGAAGAACAAAAAATAAATACTAGTATTGCAAAAAAAACAATGAATACAATAGCTTCAAGTGTTTCTTTTTCACTGCTTGGACTTGATAAACAATTTTTAATAGATGCATTGGAACAAATATTTTCAAGAAAACCACAATTAATTGAAATGAACAAACGTGCTATTGAAAAATCATTTAATCTATTGAAAAATGTTTTTAATTTAAAACCAATTGAAAAGCAAATAAGAGTTCAAATTGATGGAAATCTTGCTGCTGCTCTTGGAAAAATAGCAGGAGGACTAGGATTTCAAAGTTATTATCCAATTACACCTGCAAGTGATGAAAGTGAATTTATTGAAGAGAATCAAGTAATTGAAAATAATGTTAATAATGAAAAGCAAACAAGATCAATTGTTGTTGTACAAACAGAAGATGAAATTTCAGCAATTGGTATGGCAATTGGTAGTGCATTAACAGGAGTAAGATCAGCAACAGCAACTTCTGGACCAGGATTTGCATTAATGGGAGAAGCATTAAGTTGGGCAGGACAAACAGAATCCCCAATTGTTGTAACATATTATTTAAGAGGATCTCCATCAACAGGTCTTCCAACAAGAAGTGGACAAGCTGATTTAAAATTTGCTGCAAATATTGGACATGGTGAATTTCCAAGAATTATTATTGCAAGTGGAGATCATATTGAAACATTTAATGATGCAATTTTTGCATTTAATTTAGCTGAAAAATATCAAACACCAGTTATTCATATCATTGAAAAATCAATTGCAAACAGTTATTCAAGTATAGATATAAAAGAACTTGATTACTCTAATAAAAAAATAGATAGAGGAAGTCTTATTCACTTAAATGCAGAAACTAAGGATTCATATAAAAGATTTAATTTAAGTAAAGGACCTATTTCAGATAGAGCTCCAATAGGAGAAACAATTGCATGGTATTCAGGAGATGAACATAATGAAATAGGACATATTTCTGAAAATTCAACAAACAGAACAATAATGTATGATAAAAGAATGCAAAAATTAACATTAGCAGATAAAGAAATAGATGAAAATGATCGTTTAAATGTATTTGGTTCTGATTCTGATATTGCAGTAATAACTTTTGGATCTCCAAAAGGTGCTTTATTAGATATTATTGATGAATTAAATGAAAAAAATATAAAATTACAAATTATTCAAATACGTATGTTTAATCCATTCCCAGTCAAATTATTAAGTGCCTTATTAAAAGGTAAAAAGAAAATAATTGATGTTGAAAATAATTATACTGCTCAATTAGCATCTTTTGTAAAAGAATTGTTGCAAATAGAGCCAACAAATTACATATTAAAATGGAATGGAAGACAAATGAATACTGATGAATTAAAAGATGCAATAATAAGAATAATTGAAACAGATGAAAAGAAAATAGTTTTGAATGGTGGAGTTTAATCTGCTTTTAAAATTGTGAAATATGGAAAAAATAATAATAAAATCTACAATCAAAATAATACTTTAAAATAATTTAATAATATTATTTTTGATGTTGATATTAAACAAAAAATATAATAAAAAAATAATTAGTGGTTTAATGGTAAATTACAAAACTAATGAATTTGTTGATTGGTGTATTGGCTGCGGTGATTTTGGAATATTAAGTTCTGAAACATCTGCATTATCTGAACTAGGTTTAGATCCCTCAAAAACAGTTGTTGTATCTGGAATTGGATGTTCTAGTAAAATGCCCCATTTTGTTAATGTGAATGGTGTTCATACATTACACGGACGTGCAATAACTTATGCATCTGGGATTAAATTATCAAATCCAGATTTAAAAGTAATTGTGAATTCAGGTGATGGTGATTTACTAGGAATTGGTGTAGGACATTTAGTAAGTGCAGGAAGAAGAAATTTAGATATTACAATTTTACTTCATAATAATGGTGTTTATGGACTTACAAAAGGTCAAGCATCTCCAACATTACATAGAGGAATACAAACAAAATCACTTCCTAAAAAAAATATAAATGATTCATTAGATCCTCTTGCAATTGCATTAACATCAGGATATACTTTTGTTGCAAGAACTTATGCATATGATGCAATGTTTACAAAAGAAATAATTAAAAAAGCAATAATGCATAAAGGAACAGCATTAATTGATATTTTACAACCTTGTCCAACATATAATAATATAAACACAAAAGAATGGTATGAAGAAAGAATATACAAATTAGATGATAATTACGATTATGTTGTTAAAACTCCAGAAGAAGCTGAAAAGAAATTATCAATTGCATTAATTAAAAGTTTTGAATGGGGCAAAAAGATCCCTCTTGGAATTTTTTATCAAAATGAATTAATAACTTCATATGGTGAAAGAATAAAAGAGAACATAAATGATTATTTTGAAAATCCACCATCAAATCAAATAATAGAACAAAATCAGAAATCAACAACAGATATTTCAAGTTTATTAAAAAGATTTGAAGTTTAATAAATTATTAAAGAGATTTGAATGGAAAATAAAAATAAAGAATCAAAAATTTTGAATAAATTAAAGTCTAATATAATAAAACCTTACCAAATTTCAGCAATAACAAAAAATGAAGAAAAAGCAGCAGAAATAAAACGGAAATATCTCGAAATAAAATATAATATCAATAAAAAATTGAAATATATTAGTCAGACAAATATTGATTATAGTGATGCTGCAAAAAGAAATATATCTGGTAATCTAATTGGAGCAGTTCAAATTCCATTAGGTTTTATTGAAATAAATATTAATGGACAATTTGCTAAAGGACATAATCTTGTTTTTTTAGCAACAACAGAAGGAAGATTAGTTGATGGTATTGCAAGAGGTGCAAGTGCTTTAAATAGTAAAGGAGTAACAACAAAAATATTAAAAGATGAAATGACAAGAAGTATTATAATAGAAACAAATTCACTAAATAATGCATATAAGTCAAAGAAGTATATTGATGAATCTTTTATTGAAATAAAAAAATATTTTTCAAAATCAAGTAAATATTTAATATTAAAAAATATTTCAAGTCAAGTTTTTGGAAAACTTTTATTCTTAAGATATGGTGCAACAACAGGAGCAGCAATGGGTATGAATATGATAACAATTGCATCACATGATGCAACAATTAAAATCATAGAGAAACTAAACCAAAAAAAGATAAATGCTAAATTTTTTACTGAAAGTGGAAATATGTGTATTGATAAAAAACCTGGTTTTATAAATCAAATACTGGGTCGTGGTATTTCAATTTCTGCTGAAGCAGTAATAAAAAAAGAAATAATTAAAAAATATTTTAAAGTAAATCCAAGTCAAATAGTAAAAATGAATTACTATAAAAATTATATTGGTTCAAGTTTAGCAGGTGCAATAGGAAATAATGCACATATTGCAAATGTTATGTCTGCAATATTTATTGCATATGGTCAAGATATTGCACAAGTTGTTGATTCAGTAAGTGGGTATGATAATGTTGAATTAACAGAATCTGGTGATCTTTATTTTTCTATTAATCTACCTTCATTAGAAATAGGTGTATATGGTGGTGGTACAATGAGAGAAACACAAAAAGAACTATTAATTGCATCAAAAATTTATGGGGAAAATGATGAAAAAGGAATAAAAAAATATAAATTTGCTGAATTAATTGCAGCAAGTGTTTTAGCTGGTGAATTAAATTTATTAAGTGCATTAGCAGGACAAGAACTTTCAAATTCTCATGCTTCAATAAAAAGAGGTTAATATTTAATATAAAAATATGATTTATTGTGTATTTTATTACAAAAAAATAATAAGAATCAAATTAATAATGTAAATAAAAAAAAATTTAATGCTTTTAAAATTAATACTAAAAACATTTTTAAACTTAGAAAAGAAGTCAATGAACATCAGACTACAAATGTTTATATTAATGGAAAAAATGTTTCTATTGATATTGCAATTGCATTAGCAATTAAAAAACTAAATCAATTAAATGCAAAAACAGAACATTGCTGTCAAGGTGGAGATAAATTTCATCAAGCATATATTTCATTAAAAAGTGGAATATTCCCAAACGAATTAATTTCTGCATGGAAAAATGCTGGATTTTATGTTTCAATACATATTGTTAGAGCAACATATTCATTTATTAAAAATACTAATATTGTTGAAGAACAAGCAGGAATATTATTTCAAAATTCTTTAAATGATTGGGTAAGTAATAAATTAGATGTATCTGGAGAAAAATATAAATTTCAAAATTAATTATAAATTTTTATTTTAAAACATTATTATTTTTTATTAAATTAATGTTTTAGGATCTAGTAATTTTTTTAATTGCTTTTCATTAAGAATATTCATTTTTTTGCATACTTGCATTATTGTTTTATTATTTTTATATGCAATCATTACTATTTCAGAAGCTTTATCATAACCAATATAAGGTGTTAATGCTGTTATTGTTGATAAATCATTTTCAATGTATTTATTAATTCTTTTTGTATCTACTTTTAAGTCATTAATTGCATTTTTACTAAAAATTTTAATACTATTAGCTAATATGCGTATTGAAAATAATAAATCATATGTAATTATTGGCATATATACATTTAATTCAAGTTGTGCACTTGATACTGCTTTTCTTATAGTATAATTCATACCTTGAACTTGGAATAAAACCATATTTTGCATTTCTAAATATGATGGATTTATTTTTCCTGGCATTATTGAAGATCCTGCTTGTGCTGATTTAAGAATTAGTTCATGTATTCCTGTTCTTGGACCTGAAACTAAAATTACTAAATCATTTATAATTTTATTTAATTCTATTGTGATGCTATTTATTGCATCACTTATTATCATTTCAGCAATTCTATTTTGAGTATCTCTAAATCTATTTTTTGAAAGTATAAATTCTTTACTTATCTTGAATATTTTTAATTCTTTATTTATTTGTTTAATTATTTCTGTCCTATATTTTTCAGATGCATTTATTCCAGTACCAATTGCTGTTCCACCAATTGGTATTTCAAGTAAGTAATTTGTAGTTTTTTCAAGGTTATCTATGAGTAGTGAAATTGTTCCTGCATATCCTGAAAATTCTTGACCTAATGTCATTGGAACTGCATCTTGTAAATGTGTTCTTCCAATTTTTATAACTTTAACAAATTCTTCTGATTTTTTAAATAGTTCTGTTTCTAGTATTTTTAATGCAGGAATTAATAATTTCTGTATTTCAATAAACATAGTAATTCTTATTGCTGTTGGCATTGTGTCATTTGTTGATTGTGACATATTAACATGATCATTAGGATGTATAAGTTTAAAATTTCCTTTTTTACTCCCAATAATTTCTAATGCTCTATTTGCAACAACTTCATTTATATTCATATTTATATTAGTTCCAGCTCCTGCTTGAAATATATCAATTTTAAATTGATTGAGAAATTTTCCATCAATAATTTCATTACACGCAAGAATTATTGCATCTCCTTTTTTTTTGTTAAGTTTTCCTATTTTTATATTTGTTAATGCAGCACATTTTTTTATTAATGTATAAACTTGTATAAATTCTCTTTGTATGTGTAGACCAGAAACCCTATAATTAGTTAATGCTCTTTCAGTTTCAACTCCATAATATACATTTGAAGGAACAATAACTTCACCAACAATATCTCTTTCAACAATTCCTTTTGAATTTTTTTTCATAATTTCACGTGATTAATAATAAACACTAAATTTTATTAATATAATTATAAATAAAATATAAAAAGTATAATTAAATTTTTTATGCTCTGATCGTCTAGTTCGGTCAAGGATATAGCCTTCTCATGGCTAGGACTCGGGTTCGAATCCCGATCAGAGCGTATTTTAAAAATTGTTTTTAATGCAAAATAATAATTTATGAAATTTAAATAATTTTTATTATAATTAATTTAAGATAAATACACTGCAAATAAAAATAGTAATGAAGATAATTTATTCATATAATTAATTATATATTTTTTAATTTTATATTTTGAACTTGCAAGGATTATTGATCTTTCACTTCTTCTTGCTATTGTTCTTGTATATCCTAAATAAGCACTTTCTGTTCTCTGAAACAAAACAAAGTTCTTTGGTTTTTTATATTGCTGTTCAAATCTTTTAATTAATATTTCTACTTCTTCAATATCTTTTAGTGTAATTTTAATATCTGGTTTAAATATTGGATTTATAATTGAAATTAATTCAGAACTTATTATAAAAATTTTATTTTGAATATTGTTTAAAATTTTATTTAAATCAGAATTTTTAATGTAACAATTACAAATATTTATAAAACTATTGAGTTCATCTAAATCTCCAATAGCATTGAAAATCACATCATCTTTTCTTATTTTTTTGTTTCCAATATTAGTAAATTCTGAATTATCTGTATTTTTGTTTTGCATACTAATCTAGAAATTATGTTTCATATATAGTAATTGAGAGAGGTCCTGAAAAATTGATAAAAGGTGTTGTTACATTTATTTGAATTGAAACTTGAGAATTATGACCAGGTAAAGTATAAGGTAATATTGGATTTGTTTTACTTATTTTAAAATTAGGTGTTGTTGTACTTATATTTTTAAATGTTATTTGACAATAAGAAGTAGAACTTAATGTTAAAGTAAAATTAAAAGTAGTTTCACTTTTCATAAGTTTATTATAATCATATGGTCTAGTGGTATTAAAATAATTACAAAGATGATTATCATTTATTTTTGGTCCTACATAAAGACGTTTAATATTAATCTCTGAAACGAATACACTTGTATTTATTGGTATTGTTGTTGATATTGGTTGTATTGTTGTTGTTGAAGATGTAATTGTATTTGATTTTGAAGTGTGTGAAGGTATTATTGATGGAAAAATATGCTTCTGATATGTAATTGCTATTAGAAAAATTATAACAATAACAATAATTATTAAAATAGGTAATTTACTCATTATATCATTTCATTTATTATAAATATAATTATTTATTGTTTTTTATTTTTTAAAGTTTGTTTTTAATTAAAATTTATTATAAAAATTTTATTTTACTTTTTTTCTATTATTTTTGAAATTTGATTTAGTAATTCTTTTTCATCTGCATCAAGCAAATAAGAAAATTCAGTTGTTAATAATTTTTCATCATTTTTAGATATTTTTGAGTACAATATTTGTCCATCTTTTATTTGCCTTCCAAATGTTGTTCCATTTACTGAAACAGCGATTTTATCTCCTTTTTTTGCAATTGATAATGGAGTTCCTTCATTTTGTATTCCTATTATCTTTCCAATAATATTATTATTTTCTGTTATTAAAACATAACCTGGTTTTATTCTTCCACTTAATACATCAATCCCAAAAATAGCAGGATGTGAAGCACGAAAGCAAGTATTTGGCATTATTAATATTTTTCCAGGAAAAATTAATTTACTTTCTATTTCTTCTGTTCTATTTTTAATATTTTTTTCAATTATTTCTTTATATTTATCAATAATTTTATAAATAATAGTTTCATTTATAATTTTTATATTACTCATTTCTGCTGCTTCTGCAGCATCTTTATCAATAGAAACATTAAATCCTAAAATAATTGCATTATTTGGATCTTTAACATTCATTGCAAAAGCATCTAAAACATCTCTTTTTGTTATATTACCAATTGCTTTTTTTCCAATATTATAATTTTCATTTTTTAATAACATTGATATTGCTTCTAAACTTCCAATTGTATCTGTTTTTAGTATAATACCTTTATTATCTGTTTCAAATACATCTTGTATATCTAATTTTATTTCATCAATATAAGAATTATCAATTACTTGTATTAAAGGAGATCCTGGAATAGCATTTTCAAGTCCATTTGCACTTATTTTTATTCCACTTGCTGCATTAATTTGTTTCAAATAATTAAAATTATTTTCTTGTTTATGTGTTTTTGGTTTTAATAATGCTTTAATTTTTGCTGTTTCAATTCCAGTTGCTGTTGCAAATGCAATTATATCATTAACATGTAAACTTCCATTATATAATATAATATCAATTGTTGTTCCTAATCCAATAATTTCTTTTTTTTCAATAATATTTCCTTTTCCAGGACCTTTAACTTCTATATTTAATTTCAGTTCTAAGAATTTTTGAGATAAACCAGAAATAAGCATTAATAATTCAGCAATTCCTTCTCCTGTTTTTGCGCTTATTGGGATAATTGCTATTTCTGTTTTAAAATCATTTATTCTATCAAATCTTTCACTATTGAATTCATATTCACTCAAATTTCCCATTAATTCAAATAACTTTGTTTCAACTAGATCTATTGTTTGCTGATTTTGTTGATTTAATGCATTAATTATACTAGGAAATTCTGTTTTATGCCAACCACTGATTAAATCAATTTTATTTGCTGCAATAACAAATGGGGTTTTATACTCTTTTAATATATTAATTGCTTCTATTGTCTGTGGTTCTAGTCCTTTTGAAATATCAATAACAATTATTGCAATATCTGCAATACTACCTCCTCTTTTTCTTAGATTAGTAAATGCTTCATGTCCTGGTGTATCAATAAATAATAATCCAGGTATTTTTAAATTAAAATTAAATTTATTACTAATTGATTTACAAATATTATTAATAATATCTATTGAAACTTCACTTGCACCTATGTGTTGAGTAATTCCACCAATTTCTTTAGAAGCAATAGCAGAACTTCTAATTCTATCCAATAATGTTGTTTTGCCATGATCAACATGTCCCAAAACACAGATAATTGGTTGCCTTATCATTTAATTACCATAACTAAATATTTATTATTTCTGTTGCTTTATTGTTATTTTTATCTCTTTCTAAGATATAGATGTTTGCCGAATTCATTTGCTTCAAAGTTTCATCATGTGTTATTACAAATATTTGTTCAATAATATCTGGAAGTTTGTTGTCTAATATTTCAATAAAACTTCTTATTCCATTTGTATCAAGATTATGAGTTGGTTCATCTAATATCAACATTTTTAAATTTGGTGCAATAACCATTGACAGTGCAATTCGTAAAGTAAGAGCTGCAGTTGATTTTTCACCACCACTTCCAACACTATTTACTGAAACCCAATCCTCATCATTATTAATTCTTTGATTTATTTCTAATAAATAATCATCTTCTTTTGGCATTAGTCTTATACCACTAAAATCAGTATAAGGATAAATTTCAGCCCATAAATTTATCATTAATTTATTTACTGATTTAATAAGTCTATTTCTTAATTGCATTTGAACTTCTGACAATGCTTTTTTAAATTTATTTAAATTATTTACTTTATATTTTTTTATATTAATTTTTTCTTTAAAACTTTTAAATTTATCAACTTGTTTTTGAGTTTCATTAATTTGTTGTTTTAAATTATTTATTTTTTCTTGATTCATTGGTATTTTTGATTCTTTAATTTTAATTGAAATTTCAATTTCTTTTAATTGTTTTTGAAGAATATCTAATTTTTTTTCATCAACATTTATTTCATTATAATTATTCTGTTTAATTTCTAATTCATTTTTATTTTTTTCAATATTTTTTTCATATTCTCTTTTTTTAATTAATTTTTCAAATTTATTTTCTATTTTATTAATTTCATTTATTAATTCATTCCTTTGATTATTTGTTTTAACAACTAATTCATTAACATTTTCAATTTTAGAAGATAATGTTTTATGTTCTTGTTCATATTTTTTAACATTACTATCAAAACCTTCGTATTCTTTTAATTTATTTTTTATAAGACTTATTTGATCAAAAATTTTTTTCAATTCTTTTTTTATTTCATTTTTCTCTGGTATTTCTTCATTTGTTTTCTTAAGTTCTTCTTCTATTTTAATTAATAATTTTGTTTTTTTATTGATTAATTCAATTCTTTGCTCTTCTTTAAATTCTCTATCACAAACAGGACACTGTTCTTTATTTTCTTTTAAATTTTTAATTGAATCTTTTGTTTGATTTTTTAAAGTTTCATTATGTATATATTTTGATTTTAATTCTTCCAATATTTTTTCATTATTGTCTATTTTATTTTTTATTTCAAATTCATTGTTTCTATCTAGTTCTTTATCAAGTGTTTCTTTTTCTACTTTTTTTCTTTTGATTTGTTTTATTTCTTGTTCAAGTTCTATGATTTTTTTGTTTATTATTTTTTGTTCATTATCCATTTCCTTTAATTTTTTTTCAAGGTCTAATTTTTGTTTTGTTTTTTGTTCTTTGATTTCTTTTAAATCATTTTCATTAAAAGTAATTGTTAATTTATCAAGTTCTTCTTTTAATGTGTTTACTGTTGTTTTTATTTTAATAATTTGATCAGAAATTTGCTTTTTTAATTCATAATCTTTTTTAAGTTTTTCAAATTCTTTTTGATTTAATTTTAATATTTTATATTCTTCTTCATATTGTTTTTTTATTTGATTTTGATTTAATTCTAGTGTATTATTTTCTTTTTTTAATTCAGAAATTTTTTCATCAAATTCTTTAATATTACTTTCTGAAATAATGCTTTCTTCATTAATAATTGTTTTTTTTATATCATTAATTAATGAATTTATATTATCTTCTGCTGTTGAAAATTGATCTAAACCAAGCATTTCATCTATTTGGCTTTTTCTATCTTTTTTAGTTAATTCTAAAAAGTAATTTAATTTATTTTGCTCTGAATATATTGCTTTTGAAAAAGTATCATAGTCAATACTAAGAATTGTTGTGATTTCTTCAGTTACTTTTGATGAACTTTCTTGGATAATATTATTTTCCTTTTTTAGTACTGCTGATGTTGCTCCTTTATTATCTATTCTTCTTATTACAGTATAATCATAATCCTTAAAAAAAGATAATTTTACTTCACAATATTTTTTTCGATCTGGTTTATTTGTTATAATATCAATCAATTTAATTTTTCTGTGGATTAAATCTGGGAATGTACCAAATAATGCGAATGATATTGCATCAGTAATAGAACTTTTTCCAGCTCCCATTATACCTATAAATAAATTAACACCTTTTTGAAATTTGATTGAAGAATTTACGTGTGTTTTCCAATTTATTAATTCTAAATTAGTAAGCATTAAATCAATTTAAATAAAATAATATTTTATTATTAATTTTATAATTTATTAAATATTATTTTTAAAATTTAGTATTAAAGATAAAAAATAATAAATAATTATTTTTGAACCTGTACTCTAATAAACCCATTTGTTATATAATTTCCATTTTTTGGGCATGCGCCTGTATTTATTTCTGATACTTGATTGGCGCAATAATTTCCCTTTATTACAAATCTTCCAGTTTCAACTCTTCCTATTGATTGAACTGAATTAAAACTTGCACTACATGTTATTTTTTCACCAGATATAACACTAGTAGAACCAGTATTTGATTTGCAAAAACCAGAGCTACTTTTAATATTACTTATAATTGCATTAAAACTTGCAATATTTATTATTCCAACTTGTTTATCACTCAATAATACTGTTAAAGTTGAACTATTTGCTGTATTAGAAGTTAATAAAGTATCTTGACAATTAAAACCAGAATATACTACACAAGTTGAAGGAATAATAGCTTTTGGTGCATACATATAGATAATTAAAACAGAAAGCATAATTGTAATTAAAAGAAGAACCCAGGAATAAGTAATTAATAATTCAATTGCATTTTGTATTCTAAATTCTTTTGTCATACAAATAATATTTATAAAAAAATATATAAAATCAATTAATATATATTTTAAATTGAAGATATTTATAAAATCAATTTTTATAATTTTTATTATTATGATTAAATGTTGTTTATTTATTTTGTATTAATTATTTCATTTGTTTTTGCACTATTTATGCCTATTTCATTTCTTTTAACTTCAAAATTATTGAGACCAAATACATCAAAGAATCAAACAAAAGATGCACCTTATGAAAGTGGTGAAGAAGTAATTGGTTACTCAAGAGATATTGATAATGAATATTTAGGGGTTTTTCCAATTTTTCTTTCATTTGAAATAATTATAATTATTTTAATATTATGGGCCTCAACATCAAATTATTTTTCTTATACAAATAGTTTAATGTTAATTTCAATTTCATTATTTAGTGTTATATTTTCATTAATAGGTTATAAATTAGCAAGTGGTGTGAATGGTTGATAATTTAATATGTTTGAAAGATAGCAGTGAAAAAAATGCAGAACAAAAAATGACAGACCTACAAATAGAAAATAAAGAAGTAAAAGAAAACATTGTGTTTTTAAAACTAAAAGATTTAATGAAATATACAAGTCCTTTAAAAACATGGTCAAGAAAAAATTCATTATGGCCTATGTTATTTGGTTTAGCTTGTTGTGCAATAGAATTAATGGATTTTGGTGCAGAAAGAATTGATGCAGAAAGAAAGGGCTATTTATTGTTTAGAGGAACACCTAGGCAATGTGATGTAATGATTGTTGCTGGGTGGGTTACAAAATCAATAGCACCAAGAATAAAAAGACTTTATGAACAAATGTTATCTCCAAAATATGTTATTGCTTATGGTGAATGTGCTGTATGTGGAGGCCCTTGGTTTGAAAGTTATAATATAATAAAAGGTGTTGACCAAATAATACCTGTTGACATTTATGTTGCTGGTTGTCCGCCTAAACCTGAAAATTTATTTGAAGCTTTAATTAAATTACAAACAAAAATTGGTGGTGAGAATCTTGGAAATTCAGAAGGAAGTATTAGTTCAAACATTAAAAGAATTCAAAACAAAAGGATTTGATTATTTAAAAAAAATTCTTGCAAATGATTATGTAAAATATTTAGAAGTAGTTTACATTTTGTATAATATTGAGTCAAAAGATCAAATTAATATAAGTTTAAAATTAGATCCAAATGACCCTAAAATTGATTCAATTATTTCATTATTTCCAAATAGTGATTGGTATGAACGAGAAATTTTTGAAATGTTTGGAATAATATTTAATAAAAGAGAAATGCAGAAATTATTATTATATGAATGGAATGGAGTTGATTTTCCATTAAGAAAAAATTTTGCATGGGGCGAAAATTATAAAAAAATGTGAATTATATGTCAATTATGAGGATTAATATAGGACCAATGCATCCAAGTACTCATGGGCTTTTAAGACTTATTGTTGATATTGATGGAGATAAAATAGAAAATATTGAATCAAGAATTGGTTTTTTACATAGAGGTGTTGAAAAATTATTTGAGAATAGAATGTATATGCAAAGTACTGGATTTTTAGAAAAAATAGATTATGTTGCTCCAATGGGTTGGGATGAATTATTCGTTGCAAGCATTGAGCAAGCAACAGGAATTCAAGTAAAAGAAGCTGCGCAGTATATGAGAATGATTTTATTAGAATTTCAAAGAATTGCTAGTCATTTATTATGGATTGGAACTTTTTTAAATGATTTAGGTCAAATGTTTACAATATTTATGTGGTCTTTCAGAGAAAGAGCAGAAGTTTTGAAATTACTAGAAGATGTATCTGGAAGTAGAATGTTTTATTTTAATTTTAGATTAGGCGGTTTAACAAGACAAGTCCCAAATGATTTTGTTGATAGAGCTTATAAATTAATAGATTATTTATCTGAAAAAATATCAGAATATACTGATCTTATTGATGATAATGCTGTTTTTATGCAGAGAACAAAACAAATAGGTGTTTTGACAAGAAAAGATGCAATTGATTATGGTGTTTCTGGTCCAGTTTTAAGAGGATCAGGAGTTTATGAAGATGTAAGAAAATCAAAACCTTATTATAAATATGATAAAATAAAATTCAATATTCCAATAAAAATGAATGGAGATTCTTTTGATAGATATAGAGTAAGATATGAAGAAATATTTCAGAGTATAAAAATAATAAAACAATGTCTTGAGCAATATAATAATTTAAAAAATAAAGATGTTGTTGGTTTATCAATTAAATTGTTTGGTCCTGCTGCAAAACCAGATATTGTTATAATGGAGAGGGAATTACCAAGAGGGGAAGGATTAATTTATATGATTCCAGAACCTCAAAAACCTTATAGAGTTGCATTAAGATCTCCTGCTTTTTCAAATTTAGCAGTATTACCAAAAATTACAAAAGGAGCAAAATTTGCTGATTTATTTTCTATTTTAGGAAGCCTTGATATTGTAATGCCAGAAATTGACAAATAATTTTTTTATTAATTTATAATATATTAATTTAATAGAAATAAAAGAAATTAATTTGTTTAAAAATTAAAATTTTAATTTATAAATACTTGTTTATATTTCTTATAAATATAAATTTATTGATTGTAAAATAAATTATTATTAAGAAGTATTTAATAAAAATAATATTTAAAATATATAATATTCTTATAAAAAAACAGAATATTTAATAATTAATATATAAATATAATATTTAAAAGTGAGTTTATGGAACAGAATGAAATTGAAAAATTATCAAAAGAATATCAAGATGTCCAAGAAAAATTACAAGCATTAGAATTTCAGAAACTTCAATTTGATGCTCAAAAACAAGAATATGATAATACTGAAAATGAAATAGAGAATGCAACACAAAAAATTTATATGATAATTGGAGGCGTAATGATAGAAACATCAAAAGAAAAAGCAAAGGAAAATTTAACAGATAAAAAAGAATCAATTAGTCTCAGATTAAATATAATAACAAAACAACAAGAAAAAGCAATTCAAAAAGAAAAGGAATTAAGAGAAGAATTAACAAAAATATTTAATAGTCAAAATAATAATAAAATTCAATAATAACTGCAGATAACATGCAAAAATTTGATTTTAATAGTTTAATTGAATTTATTAAAAAAAATAAAGATAAAAAAACATTGATAAGTTTTCATTCAATGGGAGATACAGATTCAATTGCATCTGCATTTGGAATATCATTAATTTTTAAAAATTTTACTATATCTACTCCTGATAATATAACTTCTAATTCTTTATCAATATTAAAAAAATTAAAATATAATAATGTTTCAAAATCATTTGATGCAGATTCTGAATTAATAATATTATTAGATTTAAATGATTTTGATGGATGTGGTGAATTTGAAAATAGATTGAAAGGATTTGAAAAAAATATTCTGATTATTGATCATCATTTTCCTAAAGAAATTGTTGGTGATAATATATTTGTCTTTGATGATGAAAACTATTCTTCAACAACAAGTATTATATATAAATTATTAAATGAATTTTCAATACCAATTAGTATTAATTTAGCAAAACTTCTTGCTCTTGGAATTATTTCTGATTCTGCTGAATTTAAAAATTCAAATGCTGATACTTTTCTTCAAATAGGTGCTTTACTAAAAATAATTAAAACAGATTACATATCATTATTAAATGAATTTAAACATATTAGTAATGTTAAAGAAAGAGCAAGAACAATCAAAGAAATAGTAGAATCAACAATAATAATAAAAAATAATATATTATTTATTTTTGGAAATACAAAAGCACATTCTAATATTGCAGCAGATAATATGATAAAAATTGGCGCAGATATTACATTATTTTATTCAATAAGTGGTAAAGAAATTTCATTTTCTACAAGACTAAGACCAGGACTAGATAAAGAATTCAATATTAATTTAGGTAAAATAATGAAGTCAATTGCATATATAATACAAGGAAGTGGCGGTGGACATCATTGTGCAGCAGGTGCATATGGTTTATTAAAATATAAAAAAGATGAATTTATTAATGCTTTTATAGAAAAAATACTAGATAAAATAAATAAATCTTAATAAATTTTTATTGTATAATAATTTTAATTAAAAAAATGTGAGAAAATGAAAATTGCTATTGTATCTGATTTGCATTTAGGTTATGAGTTATTTAGAGAAGATGCATTTAACCAAGCAAAGCAAGCATTAGATATTGCTTATGAACTTTCTGATATGATTTTAATTCCAGGAGATATCTTTGATGTTCATTATCCAAGGCCAGATGTTATTGCAGAAGCAGTAAATTTATTTAGGAATTTATCAAAAAAAGAATGGAATTCAAAAATAATAGAAGTAAAAGGAGCAAAGACATTTACAAATATTCCAATAATCGCAATACCTGGAAATCATGAAATAACTTCTCAAAATACACAAAATGCTGTTAAATTACTTTCATTAGCAGGACTTCTTGTTGATACTAGTGGAGCATATACAATAGTGCAGAAAGAAGACGAAAAAATAGCAATATTTGGATTAAGTAATATTTCTGATTCAAGTATAAAACAAAAATTAAAAGAATTAAATCCAATACCTATTAGTAATGCATTTAATATTTTTATGTTTCATCAAACAATTTATGAAATAATGCCATTTAATGAAAATTTTATGCGTTTAAATGATCTTCCAGAAAATTTTGATTTATATATTTGCGGGCATTTGCATTATTTTGTTGATAAAACAATTTATGGAAAAAAACTTCTTATTCCTGGAAGTACTGTATTAACTCACTTAAGTGATATAGAGAAAACAAAAGGATTTATTTTATTTGATACAAAAAAATATACTTATGATTTTATTAAAATAGAATCAAGAAAATTTGAAGTAAAAACAATTGAATTTGATAATGCTGAAGATACTGAAATATTAGAACAATGTGAATCCCAAATTAATATAATAATTAAAAATTTTAAAAACCCAATAATAAAAATATATTTAAAAGGAACTGCTAATTTATTAAATTTCAGTTTAATAATCCAAAAATTAAAAATGAAATATTTAAATAATGCCTATTTATCAATAAATTCAAATAATTTAATAGATACAATTAATGAAAAAGATATAGAAGAAATAAGAGATAATACAATTGATCAAATGCCAATAAAAGAACAAGGAAATATAATGTTTAATAAAAGACTAAAAGATCTTGATTTTAATTTTTCATCAATAAATGCAGATTTATTATTTGAATTATTAAGTCAAGAAACTAATAGAGAAAAAATGTTGAAAAAAGTACTACTATTCCTTGAAATTTAATTAATAATATTAAAAAAGAAAAAAATAAAAAATTAGTTTTCTTCGCCTTTTTCTCTTATTACTGTTATTGGAATTAAATTTTTTTCAAATTCAAGTTCTGCTAATTTTAATGGATCAACAATATCATTTGGTTTTATTAATGGTGGTGCGCCATATGCTAATTGCAAAGCTCTTGCTCCTAATATTCTTGATTTTTCAAATTTTGTGTATTCTTGTTTTTCCATTTTATCACATATTAATTAATTATAAACAATTAAATAGGATTTGGTTTAAAATAATTTTTAATTTCTTTAATGTTTTTATTTACTAATTTTTTCCATTGTTCAAAATTTTCAATATTTGGATATGTTTCATAAATTTTATTAAATTCTTTCATTTTTTTAACAGCATATAATAAATTAGAAAAAGCTTTCATATTAGAAACACCTTTTAAAATCATCTTGAATTTTGAGCTAAGTGATAGATTAGAGATATCCCCATAACTTAATGCTTTTGCTTCGTCTACTGTTAAAAATGTTTTCATTCCATAATTAAGAATATTATTATTAACAGATTGCATATATGTACGAAATACTTCTAGTCCTGCTGTTTTATTACCATATGCTTTATTATAATCAATATTATAATTCCACAATCCTTTTATGCTTACATCTTTATTTTCAATTGCAATTGCTGCATTTTCACCAGCTAAAGAACCAGCAATTAAAGCAGGTCCAATTCCACCAGCACTTATTGGATTTGGCATTGCCATACTATCTCCAGCACCAATATATCCATTAAAAACAAGACTTTCCATTTGTCTTCTTACTGAAACAGACCAATATCCAACACCATTATTAAATTCATTATATATTTTTAAATTTTTAAATACTGGATTCATTTTTATATAATTATTCATCAAGCTTTGTAAAGTATCTTGTCTATTTAATTTTTTATTTCTAATTTCTAGACTTTGTTTTTGAATACCTATTCCAATATTTATTTTATTATTACTTTTTGGAAATACCCACCCATATCCTCCAGGTGCTAGTTCTTGATTTAAGTGTATTAGTGCATTTTTTGGATCATAAAAATCTAGATTTTCTTCTTTAGTATTAAATTCATAAATAAATCTACCTGTTGATTCAATATCATCAATATCAATTGTTTTATCAATAAATGGGTTATCTGGAAGTTTTCTTCTAAGTGGTGTTGAAATTCCTAATGCATCTATTGTAATGTCAGAATATATTTTTTTTAATTCTTTATTTTTATTTCTTCCTTGTATTCCTTTTATATAATTATTTTCAATTAGTGGACTTTCAATACTAAATTCAGTAATATATTCTGCACCATTTTTTATTGCTTTATTTATTAATTGTTTTTCAAATAAAGGTCTATTTAATATAAAACCTTTGCCATCAAACAAATATTTATGTTTAAGATTTGGTGATAATGCTAATACACCATCAACTTTCAAATCAAGTTCAGGGTATTTAAAATCAATGTCTAATTTTGTTTTTAAAAAATCTAAATGTGTTGTTGCAACAGCATCTCCACATACCCATCCCCAATTTGTTTTCTTTCCAGGTTCTTCTATTTTATTTCTATCAATTAATAAAACTTCTAATCCTCTTTTCGCAGCTACTGCAGCAGCAATAGAACCAGCCATTCCAGCTCCAGCAATAATCACATCATATTTTTTTATCATATTAACACAATTAATTTTATTACAAATTATTTATTAAAAGGTAAAATTTGCAGGAGGTGAGATTCGAACTCACGAAGGCGCTAAGCCACAGGATCTTAAGTCCTGCGCATTTTTCTGTGGTTTACGCCAAACCAGACTTTGCTACTCCTGCATAATATTATATATATAAAATTTTACATTAATTGGATTTGTGGTTAAAATTAAATAATAAAAGTAAAATTGATTATTCATACATCGATGGTCCAGCATCTTCAATTGCTTTTTTATACTGATCATGTGTTTCTTTTCCCTTTGCAATTATTGTTTTTAATTTTGATTCTACTGATTTTGCTTCTTTCTCTAGTTCTTCTGTATCAATATTTAATTCAATTAATTTATTAATTGTTTTTATTGCAATTTCAGCGTATTTAGGATCAACAATAGAAGGGTTTATTGGAATTAAAATACTAATATCACTTATTTTCTCAACAAGTGATTTAAATAATAATAATGCATTAAGACCACTTGAAATTCCTTCGCTAATTGGTTTTATTTTTAAATCTTCTATTGGCTTTATTAAATTTTTATCTGATGTAACAAAAAATACTTCATTATTATCCATATCTTTATCTTGTTCATTATTTTGATTTCTTACTACTGGTATTCCTGAAATTGAAATTATTTTTGATATTTTTTGTTCTTTTATAAATGAAAATAATTTATTAGCTAATTCATGTGTTAGTCCAATTGGTATTGAAAATTCTGCAAATATTGAAACCAATTTATTTTTTTTAGATACATAAATTCGTATTGGAGATATTGGAATATTTTTATGTATTGAAATTAATGGTGGAAAATCATCACTTTCTAAATAACCAATATATTCCATATCAAGTTTTTCAATAATATAACTTATTGTCATTGATCCTACTAAACCAACTCCTGGAAAACCTTCTAGGAATGTATAACCTTCTAAATCTATTTTTTTATCAAGTTTAAATGTTATCATATAAATCTTTTTTATATTTTAATAATTCTAATCAATTAATTATTTATATTTATTAATTTAAATATTGTCTATTAAATTTTTATCTATTTTTAAAAAATAATAAAATTTATATTATTTTTTTTCGACGATATATATTCGATAAATATTTAAATATATATACTATAGTATATTATTAAACAAAATGTAAAAATTGGTGAAACTATGAGCGAAAAAATAGGAAATGAAAAAATAGAAAGAGAATCAGGATTTCTTTACTATCTTGGTAAAGATGGTCGAGTATGGAGATCACCTATGAAATCAAATTCAAAAGGAAAAAAAGGAGCAGTTAGCAGCGAAAAAATAGAAAGAGAATCAGGATTTCTTTATTTTATTGACAAAAAAGGATTTGTTTCAAGAGTTGCAATGAAAAGAGGAAAGAAGAAAGGTAAAAAGTAATTGTTTTTTAATTTTTTCCTTTTTTATTTTTATTATTTTAAAATTATTCTCTTTTTTTTAAATATAACTTATAATTTAAATAATTAATTTTCTAAAACAGATTATGCGATATGCGGATTTATTAACTTTGTTTAGAACAGCACTTATTTTTATTGTAGTATATTTTGTATTAATAAAATTTAATGCATTATTAACAATATTTATAATTTTGTTAATGTTTGGTTTAGATGGTATTGATGGTATTGTTGCACGATACGAGATCAAATGCGGAAAATCAAAATCAAATTATGGTGCTAGATTAGATGTTGCTGGAGATAGAGTAATTGAATTTATTTTTTGGATTCTATTTGTTTACATACATTTAATTCCCTTGTTTATACTAATATTGATTGTTTTTAGACATTCATTTGCAGATGCATTTATGGCTACTAAAGGAACATCATCAAAGATGATAACTAAATTTGCAAGAATTATTTATTCTTCAAATATTGGAAGAGGTGGAGTAAATATAGTAAAAATAATTACTTTTTCCTATCTTTCATGGTTATATATTTCAAATATGTTTAAATTTTCAAATTATTTAATAATTGGTTATGTTCTAATTGGTATTTTATTTAGTTATATTATGCTGAGAGGAATTGCTGAGATATATGAAAGTATTATTGATATTAAAAAAAATAAAATTTTAATTTAAGTCATATTCAATATTTATTTTCTAATTTATAATTATTTTAGTTTTGCTTATTTTAATTTTTTAAATTTTAATATATTAATTATTATTAAAAAGAATAATCAAAATCATTTAAAAACAATAGGTTTATATTGTTTTAATTTATAAAATTTTCTGAGTTATTACATACAATAATTGATTAAATGAGCTTTGAAAATATTTTAAAAAAGAATATCAATAATATTGGAAATATTAAGTATTTAGAAACATATCGGGAAAGACCACATATTTCAAAGTACAAGCTAGAATCTAATGAAGATATTGTTTATATTGCTATAAATCAATTTAATATAATTGAATATAAAGATCAATTATCTAAAAAATATATTGGTGCTGTAAACATTATTACTGATTTATTTATTACTATATATGATATTAATTTGAGAAAAATAGCAGTATTAAGGTTAAACCCAGATACTGATAATATTAATTTAATAAAACAATTTAAAACATATTTGAATAATAATAATAAAAATAATTTAGAAATTAGATTATTTGGATTACAAAATAATAATAATTTAAAAATTCTAAATGAATTATTATCTATTATTATCAAATATAAAGTACCAATATATGAACTTGATTTATTTGGAAATGAAATAAGACATATTGCAATTGATTTAGAAATAGGTCCGAGTTTTAATATTTTATTAGAGGATAGATTATATAGGCCAGGCGAATTAATTAATAATATTAATTCAAATTCTCAACAAAAAGAAGATAAATAAACATTATTTTTTAAATTATGTATTACTTTTTTTAGTATAAAATTTATATTATTTGAACAGTAATATTTATTTATATTATAATTTTGATAAAATATTAAATAATAATTAATTTGTATAATTAAATTTTTAATAAATAAAAATCAATAATTAAATAATTTTCTGATTTAATGACTGAAAAAATAGAAATTAAGCAAGTAATAATATTAAGATCTGATTTAAAGATGAGTAAAGGGAAATTAGTTGCACAAGGTGCACATGCTTCTTTAATTAGTTATTTTAAAACTGAAAAATACAATCCTGATATTGCAGCAGAATGGTTAAAAACAGGAGAAAAGAAAATAATATTAAAACTTAATGATGAAGAATCATTAGTAAAATTATTTATTGCATTTGAATTTAAAAAAATTCCATGTGCATTAATAACAGATGCTGGTTTAACAGAAGTTCCACCAGGTACAAAAACAGCTTTGGGTATAGGTCCATGGAAAAATAATGAAATTGATTTTATTACTGACAGATTAAAACTTCTTTGAATATATCAAATAAATATTAATGAAGCATATGCAACAACATTTGAGTAATCTTGTGTTTTACTACTAGAATTTGAATAATGAAGTAATTTACCTTTTTTTGCACCTTGTTTTTTTGCAAACAAGAGACTTGTTGTTATTGCACCAATACCACAAGCAGTATCATTTAATTCAAATATTAATTCATTAAATTTTTTATAATTCAAATATTTTAATGCATTTATTAGTTTAGTATCTTTTGTATTTGCAATATCAGCAGATTCATAATGATTAAAATCAGAACTCGCAATTATTATTATTTTTGAATTTATTTTTTTAGCAGCATTAAATATTGCATTAGATAAATCAATACTTGCTCTTAATGACTGATCTAACATACAAATGAAACAATATTTTTTATTAGGTGCAATTACACTTAAAAAAGGAAGTTGAACTTCAATTGAATGTTCATTAATTTGTGCAATTTCATCATGTTTTATATTACTGTATTTTGTAATCTCTTTAGATAATTGTTTATTATTCTTTAATATACTAAATGGTGTTTCCCAATCTTCGAATGAAACAGCAATATCTGCTCCATAACCAGTGTGATTTGGACCTATTACTATTATTGTATCTATTGAATTTAAATTTTCATTAATTGATAATGCTTTGTAAGTATATGCTGCTGTTTGTCCAGAATATATATACCCAGCATGTGGAGAAACATAAGAAATTCCTGTTTTAATATTAGAAATTTTTGCTTGATCTAAATAAGATATAATTTCTTTTTTCAGTTTTATTTTGTTTTTCTGATAAAATTTTCCAGAAAATCTGTATTTTCTTATCATTTAATCCAATATTGTTATTTATAATAAATTTTTTTCCTGTAAATAAAATCTTGTTTCTAATGCTGCTTTTGCCCCAGATCCTGCTGCAATAATTGCTTGTTTATAAATTTTATCACACACATCTCCAGCAGCAAATACACCATTTATATTTGTTTTTATATCTTCTTTTGTAATAATGTATTTTTGTTCATCTAATTCTATTTTATTCTTTAAAAAACTAGTATTTGGTGAATAACCAATAGCAACAAACACACCATCTAAATTAAGTTGGATTATTTCATTTGTTTTATTATTTTTTATTTTTATTCCAGTAACTATTTCATTGCCTAATACTTCTGTAATAACACTATCAAAAATAATATTTATTTTTTCATTTGAATGTACTCTATCTTGCATTATTTTACTTGCTCTAAATTCATTTCGTCTATGGATAATTGTTACTTTTTTTACAAATTTTGTTAAAAATAATGCATCATTTAATGCAGTATCTCCACCACCAACAATTGCAACTTCTTTATTTCTAAAAAATACACCATCACATGTTGCGCAAGAACTAACACCTTTTCCAATAAATTTTTTTTCTGATTCTAAACCAAGCCATTTTGAAGATGCACCACTTGCAATTATTACTGAATAAGATTCAAATTCTTGAGATTCTGTTTTAATTTTAAATGGTTTTGAATTTAAATCAATATCAATTACATCAGTATTAATAAATTCAGCACCAAATTTTTCTGCTTGTTTCCTCATTGAACTAATTAATTCACTTCCATAAATTCCATTTTCAAATCCAGGAAAATTTTCAACTTCTGTTGTTAACATTAATTGTCCACCAGCAATACTACCACCAATAATTATTGGTTTCATATCATCTCTTGCACAATATAATGCAGCAGTTAATCCAGCAGGTCCAGAACCAATAATGATTATTTTTTCAGTCATATTTTCATTATTTTTTTTATATTTATTTATAAGTATTTATTTAATTTTCATAAATGATTTTCATAATTATATAATAAAAACTATTTTGTATTTTTAATGTAAAAAATTTAATAATTGAATTAAATTTTCAATAATACTTATATTATTAAAAAATTTTATAATTAAATAATATTAAATTAATAAATAAAAATTTTTTTTAAAATTGATATTATGTATAATACAAAAATGCAAAAAATCTTTAATATAAATAAAATTATTATTGGGGATATTATAAAAATAGACCCAAATAATATAGAAGGTGAATTATTACCAAAGCCTGATTCTAGTGATGAAGATATAATCATTATAAAATTAAGCAATGGTTATAATGTTGGAATAGAATTTATTGATAATACAAAAATAACAAAAATCAAAAGTTTTAAGGATAATTTAAATTTTCCAAAATCAAATTTAAAATATAATAAAGATTTACCAGATATTTCATTAATTTATACTGGGGGAACAATTGGAAGCAAACTAGATTATAAAACAGGTGGTGTTCATATGCTTTTAAAACCAGAAGAATTATTTTATGAAATTCCTGAATTATCTAATATTGCAAATATAAATGTTGAAAATTTATTTAGTATTGCAAGTGAAGATATAACTTATATTGAATGGCAGAAAATAGCAAATAAAATAAAAGAAATTATTACTAAAAATAAAAACACAAGAGGCATAATAATAACGCATGGAACAGATACAATGCATTATACTGCATCTGCATTGAGTTTTATGCTCAAAAATCTTAATATACCAATTGTACTTACTGGTTCGCAAAGAAGTAGTGATAGGGGATCAAGTGATGCATTTATGAATTTAATATGTTCTTCTTATATTGCTTCAAGATCTGATATTGCAGAAGTAGGAATTTGTATGCATAGTTCATCAAATGATGACTATTGTTCTTTTATAAGAGGTGTAAAAGCAAGAAAAATGCATACTTCAAGACGAGATGCATTTAAAGCAATAAATGAAAAACCAATTGCATATGTTAATTTAAAAGGGGATATTGAAATAGCAAACAATTATAAAAAATCAATAAAACAAAATTTAAAAATAGAAGCAAAAACAAATTTTAATAATAAAGTTGCTTTATTAAAAATTTATCCTAATTCAGATCCTGATATAATTAATTATTATATTGAAAAAAAATATAATGGAATTATACTTGAAGGAACTGGTTTAGGGCATATTCCAATTTCAGGAGAACATGAAGAAAAAAGATATCTTAATTATATTAAAAAAGCAATTGATAACAATATAATTATTGGGATGACTTCACAATGTTTATTTGGTAGAGTTAATCAATATGTATATAGAAATTTGAGATTTTTAAATGATGCTGGTGTTATTTATTGTGAAGATATGTTGCCAGAAACAGCATATATTAAATTGAGTTGGTTATTAGGAAATTATAAAAAAGATCAAGTAAAAAAATTATTAAATAAAAATATAATTGGAGAAATAAATAATAGAATAGAATTTGATGATGCTTTTATTTGATTTATATTTTTAATAAATATAATGCACTAATAATCTAATCTGGTTAAGATACGAGCTTCCCAATAAATGGAATAAGTTCGCAATTTGGGTTCAAATCCCGATTAGTGCAATCCAATAAACAATATATTGATTTATAATTTATCTTATTTCTGTTTTAATAAGTATATAAAATTATTCATAATGTTTTTATACTCTTTTAAGCATAATAAATTGTATTAACTTTTTTTCTATTTTTAAAAGAAAAGAAGAAATTATTCATTTAAATATAATTAATAACTTTTTTCTATAAAAAAATTAATATTATTAAAAATAAATATATTTTTAATCAAATATTTAATTCTTTTTTACTTTATTATATAATTAAAAACAATTTAAAAAACATATTTTCTTTTTTATATGAATTAATACAAAAATGTTTTATATTATTAATTAATAATTAAATTACAATTAAATTTTATTTAGTTTTGGTGATCTAATTACAATAGAAAAAATAAATGAATTTACATGGCAAGTTGAAAAAAGCAATAATATGGAAGTTCCTATAAAAATATATGCAAATCAAGAAATAATAAATTTTATGCAAAGAGATAGAACAATATCACAAGCAATGAATGTTGCTTCATTACCTTCTATTGTTAAGAATATGATTATAATGCCAGATGGTCATGAAGGATATGGATTTCCTGTTGGTGGTGTTGCTGCATTTAATGCTGAAAATGGAATAATATCTCCAGGTGCTGTTGGTTTTGATATAAATTGTGGTGTAAGATTAATAAAAACAAATCTTTTATTTGATGATGTAAAAACAAAAATACCTCAATTAATGGATACATTATTCAAAAATGTTCCTAGTGGTGTTGGAAGTAAAATAAAACTAGGATTTACAACATCTGATTTAGAGAAAATAGCATTAGAAGGTGTTGAATATGTGATAAAAAAAGGATATGGGTTTGACACTGATTTAGAAAGAATAGAAGAAAATGGATGTATTAAAAATGCAAATCCAGATGATGTTTCAGAACTTGCTAATCAACGTGGAAAGCAACAACTAGGAACTCTTGGTGCTGGAAATCATTTTCTAGAAGTACAAAAAATAGATCATATAATAAACAAAGATATTGCAGATAAACTAGGTTTATATAAAGATCAAGTAGTTATAATGTTACATAGTGGTTCAAGAGGTTATGGACACCAGGTTTGCAGTGATTACTTAAAAATTTTATCTGATTATCACAAATCTAATAATATATTACTTCCAGATCCAGAATTAGCATATGCTTTTATTGGTTCAAAAGAAGCAACAACTTATCAAGGAGCAATGTTTTCAGCTGTTAATTTTGCTTTTGCAAATAGACAGATTATGACAAATTCAATAAGAACTAGTTTTGAACAAGTATTTGGAAAAAGTTCTGATGCACTAGGTATGGATTTAGTTTATGATGTTGCACATAATATTGCAAAAATAGAAGAACATGAAGTTGATGGAAAGAGGATGAAATTAGTTGTTCATAGAAAAGGTGCAACAAGAGCATTTGGACCAGGTAGAAAGGAAATACCAAAAATATATAGAAATATTGGTCAGCCAGTTATTATTCCAGGAAGTATGGGAACAGCAAGTTATGTTTTAGTTGGAAGATCAGAAGCAATGACTGAATCTTTTGGTTCTTCTTGTCATGGATCTGGTAGACTTATGTCAAGACATCAAGCAATAAGAGAAATATCACAACAAAGAACAATAAATGATCTAAAACATAAAAATATTGAAATAAGAGTAAGAAATAAAAAATTAATTAGTGAAGAAGCACAATGGGCATATAAAGATGTTGATAGTGTAGTAGAAAGTATACAAGGAGCAAAAATATCAAATATTGTTGCAAAAATGATTCCAATTGGTGTAACAAAAGGTTAATTTAGATATAAAAAAATAAT
>CAZRZO010000012.1:0-22672 GCA_964604635.1 Microcaldota archaeon
CTTACACAAGTAAATTACTTAAATATCGATTGAAAGAGATATATAACTTCCACTTTATTAATTCGCGAATACTTACACAGGTAAATTACTTAAATATCGATTGAAAGAATAAGAAATTTAATATACAAGAAAAATACTGATTTCAGGTATATTTTCTCTCTTCTTAAAACTTATTTTTATAACAATTAGAATTGAGAATTTTATTTAGTAATTTATGAGGTATGAAAAATAGGTTTATAATTATAAGTTTGTTAGTCTCGAAGTTATTTAGCCCTTTGAGATTCAAATTTTGTATATATGTAATTAATATCATCAGTAGATAGTGAAAAACTATCTTTTTTCTTATTTTCTATCTCGTTGGTATTAGTATTATAATTTTTAACTTTAGATTTTTCATAAGTTTTAATTTTCTTCTCTGGTTTAATAGATATTACGTTCTTCTTTCCAATTTTTGTTACTATAAAATAACCACTTTCATGTTTTTTTGTTTTTTCTAAGTAAAAGATATCATGTTGCTTAATCAGAAATCCATCTATATATTTTTTATAATATCTGTTCTTTAATGATTCGGCTATTTCTGCATCAGATAACTTAGATAGATCTATTTTATTAGATTCATATAATTTTATTAATGGATAGATTGGTCTTACAAACTTTTTTATTTTATCTTTTTCTTTAATTAATAAAACACCACTTCTAATCGGTTTTATCTGAATATATCTTTCAGGTTTATTTAAAGGTTTTAACATCACAGTTGTCCCACCTCTTTGTGCGCGTATTAAATAATTAGAGGATTGATCTATCTTTTTATGATAATATAAATGCTCCTTATCTAAACGCTGTTGATTCAAAGGTTTTGGAATTGATTTATTTAATGTGTAAATATCATCAAATCGTGATTTCTCATTTGGAAATATATAAAAAGTATCATCTATAAAATGTTTTTTCCAACTATAACGCGTTTTACTTATTATACTAACTATTGATTTATTCCTATTTAACTCATATGTATTCCAGCATGGTGCAAGAATAAGTGGTGCAAAATCTGGTCGCATTTTTTCACTATTCTCGAATTTTCCATCATATCTAAAAATTCTTTCTCTCCAAGTAGCAGGTGGAATACTAGCAATTATAGCTGCATCTTCTGCATGATTAAAAGCATTTAATTCATCTTTTATTGGAATCTCACCGGGTTTTATTGCATTCCACTGTTTTCGTAATTTCGCAGTATCATAACCTCTAACTACTTGTACTATTGGTTTTCCTTTTTCAAATAAAGTCTGGGGTCTATCTAATCCATGTTTTTCAAGCATATCTGATAGTTCATATATAAAACTACTTACTCTTGCTCCTGTACGTGCAAGTTCTGTTGGATTATCAGGATATTCATTACCTTCATACAATAAAATTTCTTTTTTTCTTAGATTTATATACCCCAATTCAAAAAACTTATCAACCCTATCTCTGAATTCTTCAAATTTACCTTTTTCAATCCATTGATAAGGAGTTCTATTTCCCTTTTCTTTATTTGTATTTTTTGTAGTTATTACATAATTATCTCTTATATTTGGACCTCCTCTAGATTTTGGAAATATATGATCCAGTTCATATAAATTTAAATTATCTTTATTTAATTCTTCTCCAGTATATATACATGTACTGTTAAGTTTATCAAAAATTTTTTCCTTTATTTTTCTTTCATCTTTTTTGGATGTTTGTCCCTTTTTTGTTCTTTTTGTTTTTGGTTCTGGTGCTTCTATTGAAATATATTTTATCCCTTTTAACTTAATTAACTTACTTATCTCTGAATCATTATTATCAAATAAACTCTTCTCTATGAAATTAATTACTCTTTTATCATGATTTTGCTGTATAAAATTCCGATCATAACGTTTTCTTCTAATACCATGTATATCCTTCTCTAAATCAACCCCCTGAGACATACTCTTTAAATGTTTAGTACAATATCTAGATCTACCTCTAATTTTTGTGTATAATAAATCATTAATTTGTTTTTCAACATAACTTTGTTTCTTGTTTAATAATTTATTTTTAGAATAATACGTTTTAAATTTTTTAGTAATCGATGTTTTCTGTCTTGTTCTTTCTTTCTTTTGCTTTTCTAATTCACTTTTTTGCTCTTCTTTCAATTCTCCATCAGAAACAGGACATTGTTCTTTATTTTCTTTTAAATTCTCTATACTTTTTATTTCATCCCGAATTTTTTCTGTAGAATTAAAAATTTTAGTAAAATATGATTTTGCTTCTTCTTTTTCTTCTTCTTTTATACGTCCTGCTGTTAAAAAGTTTAATACTGCAAGGTCATATTCAAATCTCCTTACTTCATTCTTATTCTTCTTTGGTGTTATAGAACCACATATATTACAACCTATTACTATCTTATTTTTAAATCGTACTTTTCTTACAGGTTTATCTAATAGCCCTTTAAGTTCTTTTATCCATCTTCCTTTATTAATATTATTAATTTTATTAACTCTATAAAAAGTAGATACAACATCCTCAATCTGTTTTTTGTGTTCTTTTCTATTTATAAACTTTTTGAATTTGCTTTTATCTATATCCTCAAATTCTGAAATAATATTAGCATATTGTTTTTTCTTTTCCTCATCTGACTCTTCATATCTCTTTGTTAGTTCATCTTTAAATACTTCTATTTCTTCTTCACCAACTACAGACCTTTTAAGGAGGTCTTGTACCTCTTTAAGTAAATGTTTATTAGTATATTCAGATATCTCTAAGCTTATATTTTCAATCTCTTGACCACGTTTTGAAAATATAAGTGATAAAGACCTAACAAATGCTTCTGGGGTTGTATTTGTTCCATTTATTACTGTACTTATTAGATTATGCTTATTTTCAAATATTTTATTTCTTATTTTGTAAGGATCTGGTAATTGTTTCCCATCTACTTTCTGTCGTAGTACCCAGGATCTAAGTTTAGCTAGCCTTTTTTCTCTTGCTCTTCGAGATCTTCTATTTCTGCGATGTTCTCTTCTATTTTTAAGATTTGATATACTCATATCTACTAATGTATGTGCAAAAATAACTTTATTATCTTTAACTATGGCAAATCCAACTGATTTACCTAAATCAATCCCCATTTTAAAAGCAGAATTAAACTCATTAATTTTGGTTTTTAAAGAATTTTCAGTATTACCAAGAGTTAAATCCTCTGCTCTAACTGTATCCATATTAACAACTTAATTAAATTAGACTCCTCACCCTAAATAACGAGATACATATATAACACTAATATCCAATGCTGGAGACTGACATAGGCGAGCTAATGTATGTCTGGGCTTCTTTCAATCGATATTAATATTTTCTAATTAAAATATTTAAATCTTTTTATATAATCAACTTTTGTCCAAAAAGTGTTTTTGAGTTTCATTAAATTAAAAATCAAAGAACAAAAATAAATGTAAAAATTAATTATAATTATAATTTACTTAATTTAAATATTATATGAATTTAACTTTAAAAAATTTCTTTTATTTTTTATTATTAAAAAGTTTTATTGCTGTATTTATAAGAGCAGTATGTGAGTATGCTTGAGGAAAATTACCTAACTGTTCTCCTGTTTTTCTATCTATATCCTCTGATAATAAACCTAAATAATTTACATTTTGTACTGTTTTTTCAAAAAGTTTTATTGCTTCTCTTTTTTTACCAATACCATAAAGAGCATCAATATACCAAAAAGTACATGCTATTAATGCATTTCTAGGTTTTCCAAAATCATCAGTTGTATTATATCTCATTACAAAATTTCCATCAAATAATTGTTTAGTAATTGCTTCTATTGTTTTCTTCATTTTTAAACTTTTATAACTTATAAATCCAAAATAAGGGAGAAGTAAAATACTCGCGTCAACACTATTTGAATTATAGGATTGTGTAAAAGCATTTATTTTTTTATTCCATCCTTTTTTCATTATGTCTTTTTTTATTTCATTTCTTGCCTTAATCCATTTTTTAATGCAATTCTTCTTATTATATTTTTTTGCAATCTTTATACCTCTATCAAGTGCAGTCCAACATAAAACTTTTGAGAATGTATAATGTTTACTTAGTGTTCTAAATTCCCATATACTTTGATCTTTATATTTCCATTCTATTATAGTAGATTCAACCAAAGCATAAATTAAATTCCAATCAGTTTCATTAAGCAATGGACCATGTTTATATTTAATATATAAAAGATATATTGCATCAAGTAATTCTCCAAATAAATCTATTTGCCTCTGTTTTGAAGCTGCATTTCCTATTCTAACAGGTACTGAATGTTTATAGCCTTCAAGATAATTTAATGTTGTTTCTGAAACTTCTTTTTCATAATTTATTCTAAACAATACTTGAAAATTTATTCCATATTGTTTATGTATTTGTATCATCCATTGTAAAAATTCATTCGCAACATCAAATCTAGATATATTTAATAATGACATTACTGTAATTGATGCATCACGTATCCAACAATATCTATAATCCCAATTTCTTTCTTTACCTATTATTTCTGGTATTGACGTTGTTGCTGCTGCTATTATTGCACCAGTATCATCATATGTGAGAAGTCTTAAAGCAAGTGCTGATCTTGCAACTAATGAAGTGTATTTTAAAGGTAATTTAGCTTTCTTTATCCAATTTCTCCAGTAATTAATTGTTTTGTTTTTTTTATTTATTATCTCTTTTATATTTCTTAATTCCATTAATTTGTTATAAGTTAAAATTAAATATGAATTATGTTTTAAACTTATTTGTTTACTAGATAATATATCTTTTAAATTAAGATTAGAATATAGATATAATTTTTCATTATTTAATTCAAATACTATATGATCATTTTCAATTCTTTTATCTGGGATTTGTGAACCATATGCAAAACGAGGATCAATAATTATTTTAAAAGTTGGCAATCCTTTTTCAATAAAAAATAACCTGTGTATTTCAAGATCTTTATATAACTCTGTTTTTGATCCCATTTCATAATGAGGAAAATAATCAATTAATTTAAAAGAATTTTTTTGAGTAGCAAAATGTGTTTCTAATACATTTGTATTATCTATATATTTTTGACTAATTTTATATTCTTTATCACACAAAATTTTGAAAAAGCCTCCTTTTTTTTCATCAATTATTTTTGCAAAAACAGAAGAAGAATCAAATCTTGGAAAACATAACCAATCAATGGAAGAATCTTTATGTACTAATGCTGCTGTTCTGCAATTTCCTATAATACCATAATCCAGATCCAAAAAATCACTTTGATTGATAAAGAATAAATATAATTTAAAATGTATAATAGCATTTGTTTTATTAATTATAAAATTTTTAGTGAATTGAAATTATTATTTTAATAATAACTTTGTAATAATAATTCTAAAATAATTATAATAAGTCTTTAATATTTTTATTATTTAATCTATTTATTGATTAAAATGAAATTATATGATATTTCTATTCAAATAAATAATAAAACAATTGTATACAGAAACAATCCTAAACCAAAAATAAATAATTATTCAAAAACACCGAAAAATAAAACAAATGAATCTTTAATATGCATTGGTAGTCATACTGGAACGCATTTTGATTCTCAACTTCATATAAAACAAAATGGCTGGTCTTCAGCATCAATAAATTTAAATTCTTTTTATGGTAAAGCAATTGTTATTGATCTTATAAATTGTAAGAATGAAATAAATGAAGAAGATCTTAAAAAATATAAAATATACAAAAACCAAATAATATTATTAAAGACTAAAAATTCAAATTTAGAAAATCATAAATTTATAACAGATTATGTACATTTAAGTATTTCAGGAGCAAAATATCTTGCAAAATTAAAAGTTAAAGCAGTTGGGATAGATTATTTAAGTATTGAAAAATTTAATAGTAATTTATTAGTACATAAAGAACTTTTAAATAAAAAAATTTTGATATTTGAAGGTTTGAAATTGAATAAAATACATGAAGGTAATTATACCTTTATTGGATTTCCATTAAGTTTAGATATAGATGCAGCACCTTTACGTGCAGTATTAATGAAATAAATTTTAGAGGTTTTTAAAATGGAATTAATAAAAGCAGGTACAATAATACCAAAAGACAAAAAAACATTTGCAATAAGAAATATTGAAATGCCTAAAATAACAGAAAATGAAATTTTAGTTCAAGTATTAGAATTAGGACTTGATGGAACAGATAAAGAAATAGGAAATGGATTTTATGGTGAAGCACCAAAAAATCAAAAATATCTTATTGTTGGACATGAAGCAATAGGCATTATAAAACAAATAGGTAAAAATACAAAGGGATTTGAAATTGGAAATTATGTTGTTGCAACAGTAAGACGACCTGATAAATGTATAAATTGTATTAATGGAGAATCAGATATGTGTATAACTAATAATTATACTGAAAGAGGTATAAAAGGTAAAAATGGTTATTTTACTGAATATTATACTGAAAATCCTGATTATTTAGTAAAAATACCTGAAGAAATAAAAGATATTGCAGTAATGCTTGAACCTTTTAGTATTGCAGAAAAAGCAATAGTGCAAATTTTTAAAATACAGAATAGACTTATATGGAAACCAAAAACAGCAGTAGTATTAGGTAGTGGTACTGTTGGTTTATTTGCTGCAATGATTTTAAGATTAAAAGGAATTGATGTAATATGTGTTGATAGAACAATAAATAATATAATAAAAAATAAAATATTTTCTGCATTTAATATAACACATATTAATTCAACAGAAATACCAATTTCAGAGATACCTAAAAAATTATCCAAAAATATTGATATTGTTGTTGAACTTACTGGAAATCCAACAGTAATCTATGATGCAATGTCAATAATATCAAATAATGGTGTAACTTGTCTTTTAAGCGTAACTGGTGAAAGTTATATGAAAAATATTAATATAGCTAAATTAAACTATAATACTGTTTTAGGAAATAAACTTATTTTTGGGAGTGTTAATTCAAATATAAAACATTTTATGCAAGGTGTTGAAGATATGAAAATAATAAACTCCAAATATCCAGAAATATTAAAAAGTATGATTACAAAGAAAATAAAAATGAGTGAATTCAAATCTTATGACATACTTAATAATAAATCAGATATAAAGATAATAATAAAAATAAATGATTTTAGTAATATTAAAAATTAAATAAATAATATTTATTTTATAAATAACATAGTGAAAAAAAAATATTTATTATTTTTTCAGCATTTGCATTATTTTTTTTACTTTTAGTTCAGAAATTTTTTGTTTGATTTTATACTCTTTTAATCTTAATTCTTCATTTCTTTTTCTAATGTCACTAATAACTTCATCTAATTCAGTTAAAGTATTATCTTGTTTATTAATAGAATGAACAGTAATAATTTTAATTGATTTTTTTACTTCTTTGATCTTTTCAGTTTCATTATTATGTATCTGATTTCTTAAATTCTTTATTGTTTCTGAAATAATTCTATTAAGATTTTTATTTTTTTTGTTTTGCATATTATCCACCAAACTAATATTTTTTTCTTGCTTCTATTATCATTATACTGACAAAAGTAGCAATTGCAGTTATTATAAACCATTCAACAAAAAATAATAAATTAAATTGAAATGATTTTCCTGCTTCTGATAATTTTAAGAAATAAGGAACATAAACTATCAATGTTATAACTGATATTAATATTAATGGTGATACAGTTAATATTGCTATGTATTTGAGCGGTTTTTTCAATAGTATATTTTTTGTATTTACAAATACTTTAATTATTTTTTCTATCATTTTTTCGCTTTTTGTTTTTATAATTTAATATAACAAAATTAGATATATATATTTTATAGTCAAAGTATTAATAAAAAAATACAAAATAATTAAATTTTACTATTTATTACATATTTTACTTTTTTTGCTAGTATATTACCCTGGTTTTTATTTATTTTATTAAAAGGTTCTAATATATCAGTATTAGTTTCATTTAAAATAAATTTATAAAATAAATAATTATATGAAAGTGGAAATGTTATTGTATTTGTAATTTTAATTATTTCTTCTACTTTTTTATGTATACTTATTGCACTTTTTATATTATTTTTAGAAAAAGCATTAAATAGTTTTTGCGCTAAATTTGTAAAATTTGTTGTTCCACACACACCACCAGAAGCACCTATCATTAATGAAGGTAGAAGTAAATCATCATTTCCTTGAAGAACATTTATTTTATCAATAAAATAATACACTAAATCTTTGAAATATCTGAAATTTGCAGAAGTATCTTTTATACCTACTAAATTTTTATGTTTTTTTAAAAGTAAATTTAATGTATTATAAGAAATTGAATTTCCAGTAAATTGTGGGATATTATATAAAAAAACATTTGCTTCAATTTTTGATAATACTTTATCAAAATAATTAAAAATTGCTGCTTGATCAAGCTTAAAATAATATGGTGTAACAACAACTAAAAAATCAGCATTTAGTTTTATTGCTTTTTCTGCAATTTCTAATGTTTCATTTATTGTATTTCTACCAACTCCAGGCATAAAAAGCATTTTTCCCAGATCTATGTCTTTATTTCCAAAAGCATCAATTATTTTTTTATGCATTTCTAAAGTCATAAAAGAAAATAATCCAGTGGAACCAGTTGGAAATATTCCTTTAATTCCTGATTTTTTTAAGAAATCAATAAGAGAATTTACTGCATTATAATCTATTTTGTGATTTTTTATTGGTGTTATTAATGGTGTTATTATTCCATTAAATTTATTTGCCATTTTATCTTTTTTTATTTTTTAGATTTAAATGTATCTTTTACAACCCATGAAGGTGCATTAGAATCAAATAATTCCATTTTACCTTTAATTTTATATTCTTCTAAAACTTTTTCATTTATTTTTATTCCTAATCCTGGTTTATTATTCATAGTAAAATAACCATCTTCAAGAGAATATCCAGAAGTAAGTAATTTTTTCTTCCATTTTGGCCAGGAAAGTTCAAAACTTTCTTGTATTAAGAAATTAGGAATTGTTAAATCAATATTTAGTGTTGCAGCTGTTTGTATTGGTCCAAATGCATTATGGAATGCAACTTCAATTCCAAATAAATCTGCTAGCTCTGCTATTTTTTTTGCTTCTGATATACCTCTACAATTAGTTACATCTGGCTGTATTATATCTACTATATTATTAAGTAAATATTTTAAAAATAAACTTCTACTTAAAACACGTTCACCTAAAGCAATTGGTGATTTAATTACATTTCTAAATCTTAATAATCCTTCAAATTGATCTGGATGTACTGGTTCTTCCATAAACAATGGATTAAATTTTTGTAATGGTTGTGCTGCTTTTATTGCATTATTTGCATTAAATCTACCATGGAATTCTATCATTAAATCAATTCCTTTTGATTCTTTTTTCATTAAACCCACAATATTTTCTGCATTTTTTATGCTTTGTGAATTTATTGTATCAAAATTACTTCCAAAAGGATCAAATTTTAATCCACTAATTCCTTGTTTTAATATTTGCTTTGATTTTTTAACAAAATCTTCTGGTTCAATACAATCAGCATACCAACCATTTGAATATGCTCTAATTTTCTTATTTATTTTTCCACCAAGCATTTTATATATTGGAAGTCCATACATTTTTCCAAATAAATCCATTGATGCTATTTCAAATGCACTATATGCTGAAGTTGTTTCTATTGATACTGGCATATAAAAAGAATCTTTATAAATATCTCTAAGATTAGCTTCAATTTCTGTTGGGTCTTTATTTTTAAGAATTCTTCGTATTTCTTTCATTTGATTAAATACAGAAAGAGTCATCAATGTTGTTGGTGCTTCACCATAACCAACAAAACCATCACTTGTTGTAAGCTTCATTAACAGTATTGTAGAGCTCCAAGGACTTGATTTTTCATCTTCTCTATCTCCTAATTCTATTAATTCAATATTTGAAATTCTACTCATATAATTCAATTTAATATTAAAATAATTAAATATTTAGATAATATAAGGTTTATTATAATAAATATAAATCAATGATAAAATAATTAAATATTTAGATAATATAAGGTTTATTATAATAAATATAAATCAATGATAAAATGGCAAAAGAATATGTAAATAATAGAATATCAAAGAATTTTTATGGTGGTCCTTACAAAGCACCAAATAGAGCATATATGAAAGCAATTGGAATTTCAGATGATGATTTGAAAAAACCAATATTAGGTGTTGCTGCTGCATGGAGTGAAACAGGTCCTTGTAATATACACACAATTATGCTTGGAAGAAAAGCAAAAGAAGGAATAGAATCAGCAAATGGTACATCAATGCTTTTTACAACACCTCTTGTTATTGATGGTATTGCAATGGGATCAGAAGGAATGAAATATTCTCTAGTAAGTCGTGAAATAATTGCAAATACTGTTGAACTTACTGTAAAAGGTCATGGTTATGATGGATTTATTGGAATATCTGGGTGTGATAAAACTAGCCCTGGTATGATGATGGCAATGGCAAGACTTAATCTTCCTTCTATTGTATTATATGGTGGTTCTAATTTAAATGGAAATTTATATGGTAAAAAAGTTACAATGCAAGATGTTTTTGAAGGTGTTGGTTCTTATATTGCTGGTAAAATGTCAATTAAAGATCTTAAAAACCTAGAAAATGTTGCAATTCCAAGTATTGGTACATGTGCTGGCTTGTATACTGCTAATACAATGGGTATGCTTACAGAAGTCCTAGGTTTAGCTCTTCCAGGTAGTGCTTCAATACCAGCAGCAGATGGTGCAAAATCACAATATGCATATAAAAGTGGTGTTGCATTAATGAATTTAATAGAAAATGGTATTAGACCAAGAGATATTTTAACATATGAAACATTTGAAAATGCAATGACAATAGTAATGGCAAGTGGTGGTTCAACAAATGCAGTAATGCATATAATTGCAATTGCTAAAGAAGCAAATGTTAATGTAAAAATAGAAGATTTTGATAGAATAAGTAAAAAAACAAAAGAAATAGTAGATATGAAACCAGCAGGAAGATATACAATGGAAGATTTAAATACATATGGTGGTGTTCCATTGATATTAAAACAACTTCTTAAAGACAAATTATTAAATAGTAATGAACTTACTGTTACTGGAAAATCATTAAAAGAAAATATAGATGCATTAAATATCCCAACAATAAAACAAGAAATAGTTACTTCTTCAAAAACACCTTTGTATGAATATGGGGCATTAAGAATATTAAAAGGAAATCTAGCACCAGAAGGTGCTGTAATAAAAGCATCTGCATCAAATAAAAGTATTCATATTGGTCCTGCTAAAGTATTTAGTTCTGAAGAAGAAGCTTTTAGTGGAATACTAAAAAACAAAGTAAAAAAAGGAGATGTTGTAGTAATAAAATATGAAGGTCCAAAGGGAGGTCCTGGAATGAGAGAAATGCTTTCTGTTACTGCTGCAATTATTGGAATGAACTTAGGAGAATCTGTTGCAATGGTTACTGATGGAAGATTTTCAGGTGCAACAAGAGGTATAATGATTGGTCATGTTACTCCTGAAGCATATGTTGGAGGTCCTTTAGCAATTGTTAAAAATGGAGACATAATAAATATAAATATAAACAAAGGAATTGTTGAATTAAAATTGCCAAAAGAAGAAATAGAAAAAAGACTTAAAAAATTTATTGCTCCAAAACCAAAATATACAACAGGTTTACTTTCTCAATATGCAAAACTTGTTTCTGATGCATCAAATGGTGCAGTATTAATTTAATGACATTGCAAATAAAGATATCATAAAATTATTTATATTAATACTATTCGTTAATTAGCGTCTAAACATTATTTTATATATATCTTATTTTCTATTTATTTTATTAAATTAATAAAAATTTAATTAAAAAGATAATATGTTAAAAATAATAAAATCTCCAGGCGTTCTAAAATTATTTGGAGAACATGCTGTAATTTATGGAAAGAAATGTGCTGCAATTAGTATAAACAAATTTGCAACAGCAAAAATTAAAAAATACAATAAAAATATTATTGCAGTGTATTTAAAAGATAAGGATCAGATAATTTTATTTGATGAAAAATTAATAAATATAATTAATACATCTTATACTAAATTTAATAATAATTTTGATTTCAAGTATTTTATTAAATCTTATAAAATGAATCAAAAAACTAAAGTAAATAAAGATTTATTAAAACAAACATTTGCATATGGTTTAATTCTAGCAAATTTATTAAAAAATAATATAAATGCATTTGGAAATAAAATAGAAATAAGTTCAGAAATTCCTGAAAAAAAAGGTATTGCAAGTAGTGCTGCTTGTTTTACTGCGTTTACTATTGCACTAATTAATAATCAAGATAAAAAATTAAAGGATAAGAATATTATTGAGATCGCAAGATATGGAGAAATAATTATGCATAAAAATAAAGCAGCAGGAAAAATAGATATTGCTACTTCATATTTTGGAGGACTTATTTTATATAAAAATCAAAAAATTAAATCTTATGATATTAAAAATTTAAAAAATCCAGATTTAATTATTATTGATACTGGTCCAAAAAAAAGTACTGCTAAAACTGTTTTGCATGTATCTAAATTATATGAAAAAAACAAACAAAAAACAGAACAAATTTTTAATGCAATAGAAGATTGTTGTAATACTGGTTTGAGATATTTATTTAAAAATAATCTAGAAGAATTTGGAAACCAAATGTATAATAATCAGAACTTATTAAATAAATTAGGTGTTTCAACAATTAAATTAAATAAAGCAGTATCACTAGCTAAATTAAATAAAGCATATGGTGCAAAATTAAGTGGCGGTGGTGGCGGTGGAATTGCAATTGCATTTATTAATAAAACTAAAACAGATCATTTAATTAGAATATTAAAAAATAATAATTTTAATGTATTTAAATTGAAAGTAACTCAAATAGGAGCTAAATTTTATAATGGTGACTAAATGCAAATAGAAATATATAAACAAAAAATGAGAAAGGAAATTACATCTGAAAATGCAGAACTTTTTGTTTTTGATGTTGGTGGAATTATAAGATATACTGCGAAATTAGATAATGAATCATTTAGATTTGGTTTTAATCAATCTAATTTGGAATATAAATTTAATGCAGAAACAGTATGGCACTTGAAAGGTCTTGGTAAATATAAAAATAGGAAAAAATGTATAAAAGCATTATTAGCAATATCAGATATTAAACAAGAAAATGATTTAATAAATATTTTAAAACAAGAAAATGCAGAAGAAAAAGTTGATTATTTAGTTGAAAATTTAATAAAAACTAATGGTATTGAAACAGTAGAAAAAACAGTACAAAAAATATATAATGAATATGGTTCTTATTTTAATTCAATTAAAGGTGCTGGATTAGTTGAAACAATTCCAAATTCAAAAGAAGCAATTGAATTAATTAAAACTAAAAATTATAAAATAGCAATATTTTCTAATAGTGGTTTAAATTCAATTGAAAGAGATGTTTCATATTATAAAATTTTTGATGCGGTTATTTCTAAAGAAGATGTAACAAAAGAAAAACCATCAGGAGAAGGAATAGTAAAAGCAGCAAAAAAACTAAATATTGATATAAAAAATGTTGCTTATATTGGAGATGCAGAAGTAGATGTTGATGCTGCTAGAGATGCAGGATGTAAATCATTAATTATATGCAATAAATATTCAATGAGTTCATTTGAACAAATAATTAGGAAAAAACCTGATTTTGTATTTAAAGACATTTATAAATTTGCAAAAAATTTAATTGATAAAAATATTCAAAGTAAAAAATCATATAACAATAGGAGCAAATGTATTGAAGTATAATTTAATAATTAAGAAATATTGATATGTTTTATATTACTTATATTATCTTTATTTTGATTAAAATTTATTTTTTTGATTTCATGATAACTAGTTTAATGATAAAAATAATAAAAGTAGCAATAACATTAATAATTGCAAGTATTTTGTCTTTAATTGTAAGGAAATATTTTTCTAGATATATACATAGATATGTAATAAAAAATAATGAACAACAATCAGCAATATATAGACTTATTGAAAAAATATTTGTTGGTTTGATTTTACTTGGAGCTCTTTATTTTTCACTTAATGCTTTTTTTCCACAAACAGCGCAATATTTATCTGGTGCACTTATTGCAGCAGGATTTCTTTCAATAGTAATTGGTCTTGCAGCACAGAAAACACTTGAAAATTTTTTTGCAGGATTTTCAATACTTTTATCAAAACCAGTAAAAATTGGAGATGCAGTTGTTATAAGTAATGAATATGGAACAGTAGAAGATATAACTCTTAGACATACAATAATAAAAACATGGGATAATAGACGAATGATAATACCTAATTCAGTATTAAATCAAGATGTAATAATAAATTACACAATGACAGATAAAAAGAAATTATATCATATAACTGTTAATGTAACATATGATACTAATATTGATAAAGTAGAAAAAATAATGGTTAATGAAGCAATAAAAAATAAAAATGTTTCAAAAGAACTTAAACCAATATTTCAAGTTCTTGATTTTGCAAATAATGCAATAACATTAAGACTTCTTTTTATTTCAAAAGATCAACCAACTGCTTTTAATGCTGGTGTTGATATAAGAAAAGCAATAAAAAAAGAATTTGATAAAAAAGGAATTAAGTTCTCAACATCTTCTATTTATGTTATTAATAAAACAAAGAATAAATAATAAAATCAAGTCACATATTTTTTAGCATAAAAACAAATACACAATAACTGATTATATAATACATTAAATATTTTTTTATTATTTAAAATAAAAAAAACTTTAGTAGAAATAGAAATTATATAAATTTTATTATTCTTTATTTTCTTGTTTTTCTTCTGGTTTATTTACTTCTTCTGATTTTACTTCTTTGATCTCTTTTGCTTCTTCAGGTTGAGTATTTGATGCTTCTTTATGTTCTTCTGATTTTACTTCTTTTTCATTTTCTGTTGAATTTACTTCTTCTGATTTTGTTTCTTTGATCTCTTTTGCTTCTTCTGATTTTACTTCTTGTTTTTGATCTTCTTTTTTACTCTTTGTTTCTTTTACTTCTTCAATTTTAAATAGCTCATTAATTGGCTTTGAACCATATTCAACAATTATTGAATTAATTTGTTCAATTTTATTTGAAATTATTTTACCTCTTACACTTTGTCTTCTATATTTACCAGGATTTCTTTTTAATATTTTTACTTTCATATCACTGTCAATACTTTTATTCATTGGAAATCCACTATCGTCTGTTCCTCCTGTTATTTTTAATTTATAATTAGTAAGACCAAATGCAGAACCATCAATAATTTCTCCTATTTTTTTGTGTATTAATTGATAAGTAAGTTCATTACTTATTTCTATTTGATTTGATTTTCCTATTTTTGGATCTGAATAAACTAGTTTCAATTTTACACCAATTCTTTTTGTTTTTTATTTGTATTAATTTTTTTCTTTTTAATGAAAAAATTTTTATGTTTAAGGAAAATTCAGTAGTTTTAAGGTTTAACAATGAAATGTATTCTTTTTGTTTAAACTTCTTAATAAAGTTTATAGGTGATCTATCCGCAGGTTCCCCTACGGATACCTTGTTATGCCTTAGCCCTCCTCACAAAATCCTAACTCGAAAGCGCCAAATGACGCTGCCTCACTAGGACTCTACTTGGGTGACTTGGCAGGCGGTGTGTGCAAGGAGCAGGGACAGATTCACCGCTCGATAGTGACAAGCGATTACTAGGGATTCCAGCTTCATGAGGTTGAGTTTCAAACCTCAATCCGAACTTTGGTTGATTTTAGGGGATTTGCTTTACTTCTCAGTATTGCGTCTCATTGTGTCAACCTTTGTATGCCGCTTGTTGCCCAGAAGATTCGGAGCATGCTGACGTATCGTTGCCCTTTCCTTCCTCCTCTTTAAACAGAGGCGGTCCCAACAAAGTGCTTGATTTATCTCTAAACCAATAGCAATTGTTAGTAAGGGTCTCGTTCGTTTCCAGGTCAATGAATATTTGATGAATAAATTCTTTTTAAATAACTATAATAAATAACAAATCAATCTTTGAATAAATTGATTTTTATACTATTTCGTTTCATAAATATAATAAATGAATTTCGCGAAAGAACTTGATAAACATTATTATTATTTTTTAGATGAATATTGAATTTTTCTAAAATCATTTGATCATTTAAATCAATATTTTTAAAATAAATGTGATTATTAATAATATCACCTTTGTTATCGAATAAACCTGCAAAATAATTTGAAGAATAATCATTGATATATTTAAATATTAATTCTCTTTTTTGCAACATTTGTTTAAAATATGTTGTTATTTTAGAATTATAAGTATAAGCAATAAATTCATCATTTTTCTGTATTGTTATTTTGTCTGGTTTAATCTTTAGTTCATTTACTGCGATTTCAATGAATTTTTCCATTATTTTATTATTTTTTGTTGAAATATATAATGGACCTTTTCTCCTATTACATATACCAATTAAATAACAAATTTTTGAGTTTAATTTTATTTTCATTTTTATTCACCAAAATACTCACTGACTTACCGGACTTAACCGGACAGTTCGCACCACGAACTGACGGTCGCCATGCACTACCTCTCGGCTCATCTAGTAAGACCTTTAGCCTGACCTTCATCTTGCCGTCTCTTCTGGTAAGATTTCCGACGTGTGTTTCAATTAAACAGCAGCATCCACCCCTTGTGTGCTCCCCCGCCAATTGCTTTAAGTTTCAACCTTGCGGCCGTACTCCCCAGGCGGCAGACTTAACACTTTTGCTACGGTACTGCAAACTTTCGTGAAATTTGCAACACCAGAGTCTGCATCATTTACTGCTAGGGCTACTCGGGTATCTAATCCGATTTGTTCTCCTAGCCTTCGCTCCTCACTGTCGGATGTGTTCTAGTTAGACGCCTTCGCCGCTGTTGGTCCTTATAAGATTATAGCATTTTACCGCTTCCTAATAAGTACCTCTAACCTCACCCACTCCCTAGCTAACAGGTATCTTATGCACGCATTGATGTTGAGCATCAATATTTCACATAAGACTGTATTAGCCAGCTACGCGCGCTTTAAGCCCAATAATCGCGGATACAACTTGTGCTGCCGGTATTACCGTGGCGGCTGCCACCGGTCTTGCCCAGCACTTATTCATCAAGCTTACTAAACTTAATAAAAGACTTCATAGAAGCCACTCAGATTCCCCCCATCACACTTTCGTGCATTGTGGAGTTTGCGCGCCTGCTGCATGCCATAGCACTAGGGCCCTTGTCTCAGTGCCCTTCTCGGGGCTCTTGCTTTCACATCCCCTACGGGTTATAGGTATGGTGGGCCGTTACCCCGCCATCAGCCTGATCCGACGCAGTCTTATCATAAAGCAGAAATACTGCAATTCATATTCTTTTTTAGCTAGAACTCGTTCCAGAATTTCTAGCCTATAGAGTTTTGTCCTCAGTTTCCCGAGGTTATCCTCCTCTTTATGGTAAATTGACCACGCGTTACTGAGCCTTACGCAGTCCAACAAAGCTGTTGGGCATACTTGCATGGCTGTCGAAATCTGATAATAGTATCCTCCAGCAGCATCGACTGGAATTTTTTCATGATCCTTGCAATTTTAAAATATACAAGCAATCTGGTTACACACTTTAATGGATATACATTTCGTTTTTGTTCCTTAAAACTACATCCAATTCCAAACAGGAATTTTCATAATGAACTATTTAAAAAAATCTTTTAAGAATAATTTTAATAAAACAATCAATTAAAAATATCTTAAAAAAATAAACTTTTAAAAAAAGTCCCATTAAAAAAATAAAAAATAATAAATGTAAAAATAATTAGTGCATTTATAATATTTATACTTTATGTTAAATTAAATACTTTATTATAAAATAAAAAATATCGGAATAATAATGTATTAATAAATTATAAAAACACACTAAAGAACATTATACAAGTTTATATTGAAAAAATATTTAAATGGTTGTATTTGAAAAAAGTTTATATTGTCTTGGAAGCAGTTATAATTACATAATACATTATATGAAAATTAATATAATGATTTTACAAACAATACCAAATAATTATTTTTTTTAATTATACTAATAATAAAACATTTTTATGAAGAAAAACTAGATTATTTAATGCGTAACCCATTTCAATATCAATCCAATACTTTAACAATTTGCTATTAAATAAACGTTATAGAAAAAATAATATTGATTTTTGGTTTTATAAAATATGTAATAAACCTATATTATATATATCATATAAAGTTATAATATTAATAGCACATCAGAATTATTTAAAAATTATAATTTAAGATTAAAATATATATTTTATATGTAAGTTTTTTATCCACTTTAAATAGAATGATATTATGCAGACAAAAAACACTGATTTAAACAAAAAAATCGCAATTGATCTTGAAAATACAATAATAAATATAATACCACCATTTATGGAAATTCTTAGAAAAGAATATAATATAGATATAAGTGAAAAAAAACTTTTAAGAAAATATAATTTAGAAGAAACAACTGGTTTAAAAATGAAATATTTGAAAAGGATTTTCAAAGAAATATGGGAACCACCATATTCTAAATTAATGGTATTATATAATACTTGTATTCCTTTAGTAATAGAAAAAATTTCTGAAAATTATTCAATAGACATACTTACTGCAAGTAAAGGAAATAAAAAAGCAATTAAAAATTGGCTTTATGAACATAAAATAACATATAATAAAATTATATTTGTAAACTCTGCAAAAGATAAAACAAATTATGCTTTTGAAACTATTATAGAAGATTACCCTGAAATTGCAAAACTTGCATTAAAAAACAATAAAAAAGTTATATTAGTAGATTGGCGTTATAATAGAAATGAACCAGAACTTGACGGAAAACAAAACTTTTTTAGAATAAAATCTTGGAATGAAATTCCAAAAATTATGGATTTAAAAAATTGTCCTAAATCATAGTATTTTTAGTATCCAGTGTTTTGGAAAAAAAATAAAATATTATATTAATAATTGTAATTATTTTTTATCAATATTAAAAATCGTAAATGATTTTAAAAAAAGAAAATATATTATATAATTATTCCTCTTTTTAATTGTTATATAATTATTTAGTTAAATTTATTAATACAATATTTTGCTCCTTACTAGTTATTTAATTATTTTTCAAAAATAATAATATAAAAAAATTTGGCGGGAGCGAGATTCGAACACGCGACCTCTAGATATCTTAGCAGTCATCGCAAATTGCTCATCACTCACAATGCTTTGCATATGAGTCTAGCGCTCTAACCAACTGAGCTACCCCGCCATTCTTTATGAAAAAGCAATAATAATATTTAAGTAGTTATTTTATTTATTTAAAACTCTTATAATATTATCTTATATTTAGATTTTTTTGGATTGTTTTAACATAATTTTGATTGCATATATTTAATGGTGTATTATTATTAATTCCACAAATTTCAGCTGTAAATATATTTGCTGCGCCAATTATTGCTTGAGAATCTGATGAATTTAAATTCTTTATTTGAGAAATAATTATGTTCCAATTTTGTTTGTAGATTAATGATGGTGAAACTAGTGCACCAACTGAAACAGTTGAATTTCCAAAATCAATAAATGGTATTCCACCCCTTGCATAATGAGGCAATAATTGGTTATATACATTCAATTTTTTAAATATTAGTATTTCTTGTCTTGTTGGTACTTGTAATGATTTTTCTGTATTTGTTTGTTCTTCAACACTAATAAAATTTATTGTATTGCTATAAAAAGTTGAATTATAAAATGTAAATGTAGGAGTACTTGGATAAATATCTGTTGAACTAGAAGTCATATAATGTAAATTAGTAAAATTTCCAAATCTCATCAATGCAATTATTAGTGACCATCTTGTTACTGCACAAAAAGGACATGCATCTGATCCAATATAAAGAATATTAGATTTATTAAAATTATTAGAATTATTAAAAATTAATTTAGTAAGTTTTAATTTTTTCATACTAATAGGAAAATTATTTGCATTCCCAAAAGATACTTTATTTGCTAATGTTTCATTATTTGCAATATTAAATAATTGAGAGGTAAAACTTTTAGGTACTATTTTATTATCAAAAGAAATAGTATTTGTATTATTATTTAATTTAATTAGAATTATTGTTACTAAACCTATAATTATTAATGTAAAAACAATGACATACCCAATTTTTTTGTTTATTTTCATAATTTCACTTTTAATTATTAATCAATAATTAATATTTATATTCATTATATTTTTACTTTATTTATTTTAATGCAATTTTTGGTAAAATTTTTTTAGTGATCTTATTCAAAATATTATTTATTTTGTTTTTAAAAATATTTATTAAATAGTATAAAACAATGCTTAAGATAATTCCTGCTATTACATCTGTTAAATAATGTGCACCAAGATAAACTCTACCAAAAAGAATTAAAATTAACCAAATAATATATAATATTTCAAGATATTTATAATTCTTTAGAAAAAAACCTAAACCAGTTAGAACAGTTGCATGATTACTTGGAAATGAAAAACTATTTTCACAACCAACTGTATTTATCCAATTTAAACTATTTACATGACAAGGTCTAGGCATTCTAATAATATTCTTTATTAAATCAGATACAATAAAAAAGAAAATGATTGCAACAACAAAAACATATGCATTTCTATCTTTTTTAATAAAATAAAGATATAGTACGATAGCAGGAAGAATTATAAAAAAACTAGAAGCAAGTAAATGCATAAATGTATTTAATAATGGACTAGCTATCATTTTTGTAAACTCAAATGCCCATATATTAATACTTAATTTATATGAAGATAAAATATAAAATAAATAAGAAAAATAAAACATAAATACACTTTTTAATTTTCATTTAATATTCAATATATTTTGCTTTTTCAAATGTTTTGTCTGCAATATATATTAGTTTTGAATTTTTATAGAATTTATCAATAAGTTCTTTCTTTATATTTGTTGAGGGATTTTTTACAATAATAGAACACACGTCTTTATATTTCAATATTGAAGAATCATAAGTATTTATTTGTTTTGCTTTGTCTATTATTTCTTGCTTATCAAACCCTATTAAAGGCCTTATAATTAATAAATCAGTATCTGGTTCAGAAGCAATTAAATTTGGTGTTGTCTGAGATGAAACCTGACCAAGGCTTTCACCAGTTACAATTACTTTTGCATCTTCTATTATTGCTATTTTCTTTGCAATTTCAAATAAAAATCTTTTAAATAATACATGTTCATATTTTTTTCGTATTTTTAATGTTGCTGCTTGAAATAAATAAGAAGGTAAATAATAGATTTTTAATGGATTTTCAAATTTTTTTAATTGTGTAATTAATTTTTGCATTTTTTCTGAATCTTCTGCTTCTTGATTATTAGCAAATGCATGAAAATGAATAAATATTAATTTTAATCCTCTTTTCATCGCATAAAAACTTGCAACAGGTGAATCAATACCACCTGAAAATAAAACAACCCCATTACCTGATGAACTAACTGGAAGACCATTAAGACCATGTATTTTTTCTATAGATAAAAAACAATTAGATTGTGTTGGATTAATATATAATATTTTTTCTCCTATCAAATCTAATTCAAATTTTAGCTTCTTTTGATTTAAAATAAAATACTTAATTATTTCTATTGAATTAAATTCTAAATTTTTATAAGATCTATGTGCAATAATTTTTACTTTATTGTTTTCTAATTTCTTAAATTTATTTGCAGCTTTAATAATTTTATTTAAATTATTTTCAGAAATAATACAAGGTGCAAACCAAGATATACCAAAAACATATTTTAGTTTTGAAGATAAAAAATCAATATCTGAATCTTTATTTAAATAAATTATAAATCTATCAAATATTTTTTCTAGTTTGTATTTATTCGTTTTATTTGTATTTATTACTGAATTTATATTATTAAATAATAAATTTATGAAATCGCTTCTATTATGTCCTTTAAGCCAAATTTCACCAAAATTAATTATTATTGCATCATATATTTTCATAATATCAAGTATTAGTAATTAGAAGTATTTCTAAGAATAATAAAAAAATAAAGAAAAAAAAGTATTAAAATAATTATTTTCTCTTAATCCCAATCTTTTTTAATGCTTCATTATCTTTAATGTCTATTTTTTCATTTAAAAATTCAAGATGTGAAGTATTACATTTTCTTTCATGATTTCTTGTTTCTGTAATTATTTCTACAAATCCATTTTCAAGAATTTTAGTAATAATTGCTTTGTCTCCAGCATCTCTTCCTGATTTTTTAATACAAACTCTACCTATTTCAATTAACATTTTATCACGCTATTTTTATTAGTTTAATTAAATAAATTATTTTTAATATACTTATATAAATAATCTGAAAAAATGCTTATATATTCTTATTGATTATTAAAAATATTATTCAGAATACTTTATAAAATTTATTTTTTATTAATTAATTATGAAATTACAATAATATTTGA
>CAZRZO010000013.1:0-10738 GCA_964604635.1 Microcaldota archaeon
TCTGCACAAGTTTATCAGGATGTTCAAAATCAAATAATTCAATATGTATTTTATTGTTAAAAGTATTTGTGTATGATATATTGCTTATTAAAGTTATTGCATTACTTTTTAAAATCAAGTAATTTTTTTGTGATATATCTACTAGTGTAATCAGTTGCTCTAGTGACAATTGTATTTTTGTCATTTATCTAAGTTTTACTTATTTAATTTTTATTATTTAAATTATTTTTTTCATAAAATTAATAATTTCTTTTGTATATTTTATTATATAAGTAATAAATACATAAAGTTTTTTGATGCTGTTAATTTATTTTTATATAATACTAATTTTTTTTAATATTATTAAAATATAGTGCAATAATATATTGCATATTTTATGAAATAATTAAAAGAGATGAAGTATATTTTAGAGATCAAATTTTTGGTTTGGTATGATAGTAAATTAGGTTAAAGAAATAGGATTTATAATAAATCATAGGAATAAAAAGTAGTGTATAAAGAAATATATAAAGAAAATAATTCATGGATTAAGATAGAATATTCTTGATTTATATTTAAATATTTAGCAAACGGAAAAGTATTAATATATCGAAGTATATAAATATATTATAACTTATAAATTAATTTATAAATTTATAGAAATTTATGAAAAATTTTTAATATTTTTAAAAAAAGATTTAAATACTTTATCATACTAAATATAATTTGCTAAAATTATTTACTAAATATTTTATTTCTGGTTAATTTTATGTTTTAATTCATTGTATTTATTCTTGACTGAACTTTTTTAAGTTTGTCTTTACAAAACTTCTTTTTAGAAGTTTATTTTATGTTTGTTAATTTTTTGATTTCTTTGATATTATTGTGAGATTATGCATTTGCATAATTGATTTGAAAAGAAGAAGATTACATGATTATTTAAAATTTTAAACCACCTAGGGGATGGCTAGGCTATAACTGCGATGAAGGTCGTGGCAAGCTGCGAAAAGCCTTGGGTAGCCGCAAGTCAGGCTGTGAACCAAGGATTACTGAATTATGTGTTTTTACACAGGCATACTCGGGGAATTGAAATATCTTAGTACCCGAAGGAAAAGATATACAGCTAGTAATGTGAATGAAAACTGTACAGGGCAAACTGAATTGGATTTTGCAAAAAATTTGAGATGTGGGCAATTTTTTATCCAGAATATGAGCTGAATTTGTTGGAAATCAAAGCTATAGAGAGTGACAGCCTCGTAAGTTAAGTATTTCTGGAATTTATTGTAAAGATTAGTTCTGGTTGAGTTATCAGAATGAATATGGTTCCATTTAAGACCAACCCTAAATATAGGTTATAGACCGATAGCGAACAAGTAGCGTGAGCGAAAGCTGAAAAGAACTTGCATTTGCAAGATTGAAAAGATCTGAAACTAGGTGGTGACACGCAGGTAAGGCATGAAAGGAATGAAGAAGACTGAAGCGGGAATTTGAGAAGATTTAGCGAAGTTTTTGGACCAGTGTTTTATCATTCTTCTTGAAGCAAGAACCAGGGAGTATATATATATGGCAAGCAGAAATGCGAAGCGAAAGCGAGAGTTGAAGAAACAAGGTATGAAAATGCCTAAGTCATTTATATATGACCCGAAGCCACTGTGATCTACGCGTGACCAAGATGAAGTTATATTAACATATGATGGAGGTCTGCAACCTGTCATGGCATGTCCTGTTGGGTGAGTTACGGGTAGCGGCGATATACCACTCGAACGTGGCGATAGCGGGTCCCTTCTGAAGTATCTTTAGGATAGCTCTGGACGAGTTTGCATATGGGGTAGAGCACTGAATAATGATAACCTGATGAAAATTGGGCTCATTTATCAAACTCCGAATACATATGCTGCATAGACTCCAGGAGTCGACCATACTGGGTAAGCTAGTATGGTGAGACTACAAAGATAGTGACTAAGGTTAAGGTCCCCAAATCCTAATTAAGTGTCTTGAAATCTGGAATTTCCAAAGACATCTGGGAGGTAGGCTCAGAAGCAGCCACCCTTTAAAAAACGCGTAATAGCGTACCAGTTAAGGAAGTTCTGGGTGAAGATATACGGGGCTAAATTAGGTACCGAGACCCTAGAGGCCGAAAGGCCTGGTAAGGAGGCGTATGGCATGGCTAGAAGTATGTTTGAAAATTCATATGGACCGTGCCATAGTGAAAATCCTGGTATTAGTAATATCATATATGGGTGAGAATCCCATACGCCGGAAGCACAAGGTTTTCTTCGCAACGCTCGTCAGCGGAGATTTAGACGATCCTAAGCTAGATGCTAATCACAAATCTAGCAAAAGGGAAGCTAGTTAATATTCTAGCTCTTAATATGTAGGCAATAATGGCAACAAAAGATAGATTTCCGACATTTGGGGATAGGTTTGAAATAAAGTACAAATGGCTATGGAGTTTTGCTATAAAGAGAAATAGCTAAATGAACTAATATAACCGAATTCCTGAATCAGTGAAAAAGGAATCTATAACGATCATATTAATCCGTACCTAGATCTAGTACAAGTGCTGCTAGCTCAAAAGGCTAAGGCGTGACAGAATAACCAATGTTAAGGAACTCGGCAAAATAGTGACGTAAGTTTTCGATAAGTCATGTCTGCAAATAGTATTTGCAGATATCATTAACTAGGGAACGGCGACTGTTTATCTAAAACACAGCTCACTGCAAATGTGTAAACATTAGTATAGTGGGTGACGCCTGCTCACCACTAGTACGTGAAACTCCTTTTCAAGGGAACTAAGCGCTAGTAAAGAGCGGGAGTAACTCTGACTCTCTTGAGGTAGCGTAATACCTCGTCACTTAATAGGTGACTTGCATGAATGGCGTAACGACTGTTCCACTGTCTCAACATTGGATCTGATGAACTTACTACGTGGTGAATATGCCACGATCTCTCAGTGGGAGATGAAGTCTCCATGAAACTTAACTATATCCTGTTGCTGCTATAAACTTTATTATACATAGTGTAAGTGGGAGCGTCGATGTTTAGGCTGCGGCCTAAACGGAGCAACAATGTAACACCACTTTTAATATATTTTCTAGCTTACTTGTAAAAGGACACCAGCAGGTGGATAGTTATACTGGACGGTTACTTTTGATAAGAAAACAAAAGTGACCTATGCTTTGCTTAAATGGTTTGGGAAACCATCTATAAATTTAAAGACAAATGCAAGGCCGACTGTATCTCGAATAGCGTGGGATGCAGACTGGAAACAGGGGCTTAACGAACGTTGGTAGCTCTTTAAATGGGGCTCCAAGCTGTCAGACAAGTTACTCTGGAGGTAACCGATTCGTCGCGGGTGAGAGTTCACATCGACCTCGCGGTTTGATACATCGATATGGGCCTATGTTATCCTGGTGGTGCACAAGCTGCCAAGGGTTGGACTGCTCGTCCATTAAAAACATACACGAGCTGAGTTCAGTACGTCGCGAGACAGTACGGTAATATCTACTGAGAGTGTTAATGCCAGAAGGTAAGATCCTCTTAATACGAGAGGAACGGAGGATCGGCGCCACTAGTGTACCAGTTGTGAATGCACTGCTGGGTAGCCACGCGCCAATATGATAAGTCCTGAAAGCATCTAAGGACGAAGCAAGACCTGAAACGAGGCATTAGGGCGGTTGTAATAGACGACTTTGATAGAATTGGTGTGTAAATAGAAAGCTTTCGCGATCTATGAGCATTCAATCACTAAAGCCTAACACAAATAATCATGTAATTATTCTTCTTATTTTTTTTATTCTTCTTCTATTTTTAATACTTTTTTATTATGTTTGAAGCATAAGCAACTGAAAAGTATAAATATCATAAAAAATATAGTACATATATTTTATTATTATTATTTTTGAAGTGGAAAAATGACATTTAAAGATATTAAAAAATACATTACTCAAAATAAAAAACCAATTTATGAAAAAGCAAGTGAAATTGTTTCAGATCTAACTGGTCAAGAATTAAATAAAAATATTAATTATATTTTAACAAATGAATTACCTAAAAATATAAATGCACGATATATACCAAAAACTAATACAATTATTTTTAATAAACTTCTTTTTATCAATGATTCTAATATTAATTTTAGATTGCTTTCAACACTTACTCATGAAAATACACATGCTATTCAATTTCAAAATAAATTATTATATAATTTTTTATTAAATAAAAATTTAAATATTGGACTTATTGAATCATTAGCATATTTTAATTCATCATTTGTTGAAACATTTAGATTTAATAATAATTTAAACAAAAAATATATTGCTTCTGAATACAGAGCAGGAATTTTATTACAATTTAATGCACAACTATTATTTAATTCAAAAAATTTTAAATTAGAATTACCAAAAGTAGTACTTAATTCTATTGATTCTTGTAAAATAAAAAAACAAATTTATCTTAATTCAAATAATAATTCAAATATTAAAAAAATAATAGGTTTGTCAATTCCTTTTATTGCTTTTATTGCAAATGATTTTAATATATTAAAAACAGAACAATTTTTATTAAGAAATTTTGATCATGTATTACAAGATCTAATAAAAATAAAATATTCAGAAAAAGAAAATAAAAAAATACATTCTGTTATGTACAAAATTAATTATATTAATAATGAAATGTTAAATAAAAACGACCCAGAAAAATTAAATAATAATATATTAAATTTATTGCATAGTGAAGAAACAAGAACAACATTGATTGAAAAATATTCTAAAATAATTAAAGAACATATAAACTAAATTTTAAATAATTTTCATTATTAATCTTTATTAAATTATGATTTATAGTTTTTTAGTGTTTACATTTCTTTTTATTAAGTCTCTTTTTTAAATCAATATATGATTTTTATATTCATAAATATAATCTAAATTTATTTCTTTATAAATTAATCATAAGCTTGAGTACTCTTTTATTAGTCCTATATTTAAACAAATAATTTTTTTATTCTATTAATGTACTATATAATTTATTTGCTAATATAAACCAATAAAATATTAATATTTTATATATTCTCAAAAATTTTATTACTATTATTCTTAATATTATTAATATGTATTGAAATCTTGAAACAGTATCTTTATAATATATTCTCAAAATACTTTTAATATTAATATATACTAGTTTTCCAACAGAACTATATGAGAAATAAATATACTTTTAATAATAATTATAAATTATTTAATATTAAAAAATACTAATTCTAAATTTTTAATTTGAAATAGTATAATTAAATTCATCAATAGAAAGATATATATATCATAATCTTTATAAAAAGTAGATAAAGGTGTTATATTATGGATATGGAAATAAAAAAACAAAGTAATGTACAAATCCAAGAATTATCTAATACTTTTGACAAAATGTATTCTCAAACAGTAAAATTTTTTAAAGAACAATATAATATATCATCAAGTGAAAATAATAAACCAAAATATCAATATTTTAATAATAATAGTGATATTTTTGGATCTTATAATCTTAATCAGAATCTAATAAAAATAAAAAAAACAAATAATGAAACACAAGAATTTGGATTAAGTGCTCATGAATATGCTCATTATCTTAGAAAATCAAAAAATAAGGATAATAATTTTTCTTTTGTTCCATTAAATATAAATGATAAAATTATAAAACAAGCATTTGAAGAATCGTTTTCTTATTTTAGTCAATATCATATGGCTAATTTAAATCTCCCATATAATAAAGTAAATAGTGCAATATTCTCTGATTTAGTTGAATTATTAGATTCAAAACAAAATCCAAATGATTTATTAAATCAAATGAAAAAATTCCATAAAAATAATACTAAAAGTTCTAATTTTAATATTTCATCAATGAAATTTGTTACTTATAATGATATTTACGAAACAATTGCAACAATTGGGGTTTCAATTACATTATTATCTTTTACTGTAAATAATCTTAATATTTTAAAAACAGCAAAATTCTTATTTAGACCTTGGAATGAAATTTCAAATGATTTGATTAAATTTGCAAAATCTAATAAAAATAAGTCAACACATAAAATTTTTGAATTGATTAATTTTCAGAGAAAATAAATTTTTTTATATTATTTAACCATTACTTTGTCAGTAATACTTATTATTCTATCAATATCAAATTTTATTATTGTATTATAATTTGTTTTTATTAACATAATTCCTTTTTTAGAATTAAATGATGTTATCTTTCCAATGTACCCGCCTAAATCATTTAATACATATTTTCCTTTTATTTCTGATTTTTTTATTGCTCTTTGTTTTAATGATGAACTCAATTTACTAATTCCATATCCAATAAGCATTGCTACTGTATCAAAAATAATGTATTGATAAAAGAAAATTTGTCCTATTAACCAAGATACTGTTAAATACAGAATAGCAATCGTTATTATAATATAACCTATATAGATTCCATTATTTATTGCTTTATAACGCAGATGTTTATTTTCCAAATCAATAATTCTACCAATTAAAAATAATATTATTGCAATTGGAAATAATAGTAAAAATCCTTCAATTGCATAAGAACTTATAGTAATTATATTATTACTAATTTTATTTAGATTCAAGTAATTTTGATATGCTATTATAATGCTTATTATTGTAAAAAATATTGAACTCATATAAAATATAAAGCTAAATCTATCAATACTAAATCCAAGTCCTCTAAATGAAGTTACAAAACCTTCTTCTAATCCAAAACCTTTAATTAATAAATAAAATCCAATTAATGCAACAGGTAATTGCCATCCAAATTTAAAATGATAACTTAATGCAAATAAAAGCAATAACAATGCTGGGATTCCAAATATAATTCTTGCATAATGTGGTTCTTTTAATTTTTCTAATATTGTAAAATAAGTATTTTCAAATTCTTCTGCTGTTTTGATTCTAACAAGATCAACACTATTTATTTTTATTCTTGTTTTTAATAAAGGTATTGCTCTATTATCACTTGCACCATCACTAACAAGTATACATGAATCTATTTTATGCCTATCTAAGATTTCATCTATTTGTCTTGATATTTCAACATCTGCACTATATCCTTCTTTTTCAGCACCAGTTATTGTAGCAATAACTATTTCACGATCTTTTGATTTCATTGTGTCATATTTTTTTACTGCTTCAAACATTACATTACTATCTGGATCTAGTGGGTCTGCTAATGCTAATTTAGATGCTGCACTTAAATTTTCAGTTCTTCCAATAACAGGACCAGTTATTCCTGTTTTTCTATAAAGATCATTATCAATATCAATACTTAATATTAAAATTCTTTCACTCATAAAAATCTTGGTTTGTATTAAATTTAATTTATTAATAAAATTATAATTATATTAATTTAAATATTTTGTATTAAATTTAATTTATAATTAAAATTTTTATTATTTATTATAACATGTTTTTATATTTTTATTACTTAGTTGTTATTAAAAAATGAAAAAATAGTGTATTATATGGTATTTACAAGTGATATATCTACAAGTGATTTTTGGTTATTAAAAGATACAGGCTATATGCCAATAGGTCTTGTTTTAGGAAATTCAGTATATAGTATGGGTGTTTTTGGTTCATTATTAACTTCATTGAAAGGAATGAGTAAATCAGAATTAACACCAATAACTGAATTAATGCATAATGCAAAAGCATTAGCAATAACTAGATTAGCTGATGAAGCAACAAAATTAAATGCAGATGGTGTAATTGGAGTTAAATTAAAAGTAGAATATATGCATAAGAATGAATGGATGGAAATAACTGCAATAGGAACAGCAATAAAAAAAGTAGATAAAGGTACTGTAGCAAATAAATCTAATGCATCAAATCCAATAATAGCAGCAACAATACCAATAAAAAGTGAAGAAGTAATATCAAATTTATAATAAATTAATATTAAAAAATCTTTTAAATTAAAAATAACAATGAGAAGATAATATGATCAAAAAATTTGTGTATATTGGATTATTATTAATACTAATATTCTTTGTAATTCTATTAATTTCTTCATCTTATTTTCTTAATCAGTTAAAAACTATTTCTCAATCAAATCCAAATATATATATTAATAAAACAATTCAAATAAATCCTTCTAATTATTCTTATTTTACAATTAATATTAAAAATATTGAAAAATTTGTACTAGTTGCTAAATTCAATAATCCAATTAATTTTTATTTATTTAATAATTCTGGATTTAATAAATGGAATAATTCTATGTCTAATAATCAAAATAAATTAAATGGATTTATTCAAGCAAACTCCCTTATAAATAATGGCTCACTTTTAATTCTTAAAAATACTAGTTTAATTGAATTTCCTAAGATTTCAAGTAGTTTAATATTTAAAGCAAATCTTACAAAACAACCTTTAAATCAAACATATTATTTTGTGATTGATAATACAAATGGGAGTAAATCTGTGAATAAAACAATAACAGCAGAAATAACATATATTTACATTGGTTCAAAATTATTAGTAAAAGTGTATACTTTAATGGCAATATTTGGTTTAATTTCTTTCATTATTTTAATTGCTGGTATTGTGTTTATTATTTTCGGTGCTTTAAAAAATAATAAGAAGAAGAAAATAGAAGAAGAACTACCAACAGATATTAAAAAAATATATTCACAAATAACATCAAAAACAATTGATTCAAAAACAATTACAATTAAAAAACATAAAAAAAAGTCAAAAGGAAAAAGAAAGAAGTGAATAAATGAATGAATTAAAAGAAAAAATTGCAGGAGAAATAACACTTTCTTTGAATGTTGGAGACACAATGAAAAAATGGAGAGAGTTATTTGGGATTTCTCAAACAGAACTTGCAAAATATTTAAATATTTCAACATCAACAACTAGTGATTATGAAGGGAATAGAAGACAAAGTCCTGGAATAAATATAATAAAAAGATTTGTTGATGCATTATTTACAATAGATGAAAGTAGAGGTAGTGAAGTAATTAAAAGTTTAGAGGATTTTAGAAGAAATAACATTACAAAAAATGAACCATTTTTTATGATCCATGAATTTAATTCATTTATAAATGGCAATGATTTCAGTAGAATAATTGATGGAAAAATTCTTGCAAATCCTTCATATCTTGATACAATAAAAATATTTGGGTATACTGTTTTAGATAGTTTACGAGTTATAATAGAATTAGCACCAACAGAATATCCAAAATTATTTGGAGTAACATCAGAACGTGCATTTTTATTTAATAATGTTTCTACTGGACGATCACCAATGGTAGTAATAAGAGTTGCACCAATAAAACCAAAGATAGTGGTTATTATTGGTTTAACTAATATTGATAAATTAGCAATAAAAATAGCATTAATAGAAAAAATTCCATTAATATCAACTAAATTAAGTATTTCTGAAATTAATGAAAGATTAAGTAAAATATAAATTTGTATAAAATTAGTAATTAATTTACTAAATTTTTATATTTTATAAAAACATAAAAATGCTGATAAATTTGAAACATATTGAATATAAAGAAGTAAATGGTGAAGGAGAAAATCAACATCAAACAGAAGATATTATTAAAAACAATACATATAATGAAATTAATATAACAGAGCCTCTTCTTTTCTGGATTTTTATGTTGGGAATTGGTTTTGTTTTACTTTTACTTATAAATTTAAATTTAATTCCAGCATCTTCAATAAACTTTCTATCAAAATTAGGAGAAGGAATTATTTATATCCCAGGAGCAATTATTTTCCCTTTAATTACTTCATTATGGATTGGTGAGAGAATAGGCAATAGTAATAGAGAACCAAAGTCAATTTTCTTTTCAAGTTTATTAAATGTTGCATATGTTTTTTTGGTTTATATGATTTCAATAATAATTATATTTTTATTAATTTATTATATTAATTCTAGTTTAATACTATTAAATTTACATAATTTTCTTATTTATTTAGCAGGAATTCCATTTATTATTTTGCTTGTATTAATTCCAATTTTATCTTTATTGTCTTCAGTAAGACATAATGTTTAGATTTAATAAAATGATTGATTTCAATGTTTATTGTTATTGAAGGTATTGATTTCTGGAAAATCAACACAAGTAAAGAAATTATATAATTATTTAAAAAAAAACAAAGAATTGTTTTTTAACAAAAAAACCAATAAATAGTAAAATAGGTTTATTTATTAATTCTTTAATAAAAAAATATTAAATAGATTCAAATACAATTGAATTATTATTTATGGTTAATAGATCAGATCATATAAGAGAAATTAAAGAAAAAATAAAGCAGAATCAAATTATTATTTATAATAGATATTACTTTTCAACAATTAGTTATGGCTCTACATTAGGATTAAATAAAAAAGGGTTAGAAGCAATGAATAATGTTTTTCCTGCTCTTGATTTAACAATAATTTTAAGAATTGAAAAAAATTGCAATAGAAAGAATGAATAGCAAAAAAGAAAAAAACCAATACTTTGAAAAAATAAAATTTTTAATTAAAGTAAGTAAATAATATAAAAATTTATCAAAAAAATATAATAATATATTTATTCTAAATTCTAATAAGACTATATTAAAAATACATAATTAAATAGTAAAAATAATAAAATTAAAATTATGTGCTCCTATCGTCTAGTTCTGTCAAAGACATAAAACATTCAATCCTGTAATGCTAGTTCAAATCCTGATGGAGGTATATTTAAACAAAAAAA
>CAZRZO010000014.1:0-9509 GCA_964604635.1 Microcaldota archaeon
TGTTTACTAAATTATTTAAGTTTGTTTTGTTTTCCATACTTTTTATTGTTTTATTACTTACTAATGTAATAATATTGTTTGTAGTAATATTGCTTAAATTACTTGAATTTGATAATACTGATGATATCGTACTAATACTTTGATTTGCACTAATACTTATTTGCATATGCTGATGGACATTATGATAATTATTAGCATGTGAATTTTGATTTTGTAATTGCATATATCCATTAATAAATAAATTGCGTAATACAATTGAATTATCTCCATTATTCTTTACTGTTACTGAGATATCTGTTGTATTATTATTTGATGAAATAAATGCATTTGTAATTGAAATATTTGATTTTAGTTTTTTGATTTGTTGTTTTATTGTTTTATGCATTATTGCTTTTGCACCAATTAATTTATTAGTTGCATTAATTGAGAAATTTTTTATAACAATTGCTCTTGCAGATGGAACTAAAATAAATATTACTTGATTTGCAGAATAAATTTGTACTACTGAAGAACTTAAATCAATAAGAGATAGATTATAACTTGAATTTAAATTATGATCATATTTTATTAATATTTTATTTCCAGGTACAGTGATATTATATGTTTTATTATTTATTGTTATATGTGCATTTGAAATGTTTAATTTGATCATATTAAATATTTGATTTCTAGGGAATCGTGCAATTCCAATTGTTTGTGTTATATTTGTTAAGTTATAGAGATTAATTGTTCCACTATAATTTAAATTTACAAATCCAGTATTATTTACTGCATTAATTTCATGTAATGCAATATTAGAATAATTTAAAATAAGAGATTGTGTACCATTTGGAAATTGTGGTGGGTCAGTTAATTGAATTAAAGACGTTGCATATGAAATATGTGTATTATTTACTGTATTTGCTGTTAACAAATTAGAAGAAGAATTAAATAATCTAGAAACAGAAATTACTAAACCAATTAAGACTAAAATTCCAATAACATAATAAACAATTTTATTCATACAATCAATAACTAATTAAATGATATAAATTATTTAAATATATCTTATTAATCTCTTTAATGTAATGGGATTATAAAAAATAGTAAATTTCCTATTCCAATACTTAGAATAATTCCTAAAAATATCATTGTTGCAAAAGGTATTGGTTCTTTATAAATAGGAAGCTTCTTTTTAAAATGTTTTTGCTTCATTTGTTTTATTAATTGAAATGTTATTAATCTATTAAAAGATTTGAATTGTTTTTTAATTTTCTTTACTTCATTATCTGCCATTAAATTAATTGCTATTAACTCACCTTCTTCAAATTTATTTACAGACACATATTCTATCATTGTATTTGTTATTGGTAATTCAAATAAAATCATTATTACTGAAAAAGTAGCAATTAAAATTAAAATAATAAAACCATTATAAAATCCGAAAAGAATTATAAGAAAAGCAATAAAAATAGAATAAGAAATCGCAATTAATAATGTTTTAAAAATCTGCTTATTTGTCACTAATTTAAAAATAGATATTTTTTCATTTTTATGTTTATGAGTAAATTTAATTAAATAAAATATTGGTATTAAAATAATTGCAACTATTCCTGAATTTAATAAAATAGATATTACAAAAGGAATATTGAATTGTGATAAGGAATAAAAAATAGGTTTATTAAAAAAAGGAAAAATTAAAGACAATGTTGCTAATTCAAAAATATCTCCAAATCCAAGAAGACCAAGTTTATAAATTATATACCCAAATGAAATTATTGCAATTGCTATTAAACTACTTTCTATAATTCTATTTAAATTTAAATATAAAACAGTTAATAAAATACCATATCCTAAAAAGGAATAAACAATAACTGAAGGAATATTTCTTTTATTGAATACATCAAATATTAAATAAATAAATCCAATTACTAACAAACTTATAATCCTTATTAAAAATAATTCCATAGTTAATCACAATAATTTATTAATTTGTATTGCTGTTAATGCTGCTGGATTAATTATTTCAATATTCATATTAAGATTAATTAAATGAAATTCAATTTCAGCATTTGGTGCAATTACAACAATTTTAGTTTTTGGTGCAATTGATTTTATAACCAATATAGTATATATTATTTTAGAATTATCCCTAAAATCAATTACAATTAATTTAGTATTTTTTAAATTAAATTTTGATAAATCCTGTTTTGAAGTTTCATCAGCAACAAATGTTTTTATTTTTTGTTTTCTTAATCTTTCTGCTGCTGCATTATCAGAAGTTAGTAAGAAAAATTTTTTATTTTGTTTCTCTAATAATTGAGCAAGGGCAATATTTGTAAAATCAATCCCAATTAGAACTATTTCAGATTTTAAGAATTTTGTTTCTAAATAAGAAATTTCACCTGATATTTTTTTAATTTTTGAACTCATAATTTCACTTGATATAGTTGTTATTGTAGTAAGAAATAATGTTAATCCAATAATAATTAAAACCATTACAAAAATTCTTGCAGATCTTGTTATTGGGACAATACCTCCATATCCAACAGTTGATAATGTGACTATTGTAAAATATAATGAAGAAATAATTGTTGTATTTACATTAAATCCATTATTCAAACTAAAAATATATGTACCTATTGTTCCAAATGAAATAATTAAAAAAATTGCAAAAGCATAAATCAAAATTATTAGAGGTATTCGCATTTTATCCTTTTTATTTCTTAAAAAAATTAATGTATTAATTATAAAAAAATTAATGTATTTAGAATTTATTCATAATTTACATATTCATATTTATATATTCTTGCAAACAATAATTTTTAAAGTATAAAATTAATTAATATTTTAAAATAATTCAGAAAAAAATATCAATACTGATTATAATGAAAATAGATTTAAAAACAAAACAAATAGAGAAAAATAAAGATTTATTAACAAAAATGAATATAAATTTACTAATATCAAACAACAAAATAAAAGAATATAAAGAAAAATTAGATCAATTAAAAAAAGAAAATAAAAAATATAAAAAATTGGCTTTATTAGATCCATTAACAAAAACAGGAAACAGAGAATTACTAAAAATTGAAATAATAAAAATATTTGATTTAGCATTTCGTGAAAATGAGAAGTTTGGAATGATTTTAATAGATTTAGATAATCTTAAAAATATTAATGATAAACAAGGCCATAATACAGGAGATAGAATAATAAAACATACTGCAAATATTTTAAAAAGGAGTATTAGGGAAAGTGATATTTTATGTCGTATTGGAGGAGATGAATTTATTATTTTATTAGTAAAAAGTGATTTAGTAAAAACTGAAATAGTAGTTGATAATCTAAAACAAATTTTAGAAAAAAATAAAATTGCTAGTTCTATGGGATATTGTAACTTAGAAGAAATTACTATACTGAACTCAGTTAAGATAAAAAATAAAAAACAATTTAGAGATTCAATGAAACGAATTTATTTAAATATATTTAAAAAAGCAGATAAACGATTATACCTTGAAAAATATAATAAAAAAATTGCAATAAAAAAATAAAATATATTTTATTATTTCTATTACTTATTTATTTAAATACAAATAGAGTGGACTCCGCGGGATTTTCATTTTCTTTAAAGAAGTTTAATATATTTCTTTTAAAAAATTTATTTTGAACCCGCAACCCCCTGCATGCCATGCAGATGCGCTACCATTGCGCCAGGAGCCCAATAAAAATTTTACTATTATTTTTAGTCAACTGGAGATATGAATATTATATTAGCACCTCTAAGAAGAATTGTTCCTAACTTTACTTTTAAAGTTCCTTCTTCTAATTCTTCTGCATCCTCTATTACTAAATTCATATGCGCATCAAAAGAAGTTATTTTTCCTCTTATGTCCATTTTATTCTTCAATCTTATTAAAATTTTATTTCCTATTACTTTATTCAGTAAATCAAATGGTCTATCTTGCATAAAAACACCTAAAAACATTATGTATTAGAATCATAGTATATTTAATAATATTTAGTAATAAATAATTATTTATAGAGTATTGAAAATTCAAAAATATTTTATTAAATTTTATTTACTACTTTAATCATTAAATTCTCTCATAAATATTATTTTTATATTGAATTTACTAATTAATTTCTTAATAAATTAACAATTATTTCTATTTTATTATTCTCATTTATGCAGTATTAAAAAATATTTTATTAAATTTAATATTTTTATACTCTAAAAAGTTTATATAAACTTCATAAATTCAAATTTATTTCCATTGCTTTTAAATAAAAGTACTACAAAATTAATCAATAATTATTGTTTTTAATTTTATAATGAATTTATTTATATTAAAAATTAAATAAAAAATTAAATAAAAACTTTTTTAAGCAATATTTTGTTATTTTATGTATTTTACTGATTCATTAATAATCTTTATCTTATAAAAAGAATAAATTTTAAAATAAACATAGTATTAAAAGAGTTAAAAAAATAAAAACATCTTCTAAAAAAAATTTAATTTAAAAGAAAATAATTTTTATAATATATAATAAAAAATAATGTAAATACTATTTCTCTTTTGTAACTAAAATATACAATAAATTAATATTAATGTATTATTTCAAAAAAATAAAAAACAATTCTAAAATTAATCTAATTTGTACTCTTGTTTATTATGGTAATTAAAACTTCTTCTGAATTAAATAATTCAATGACAAGATCACAGAAAATTGTTCTAACAATAGTAGTACTTGGAATCATGATGACTGCAATAGATGTTACAATAGTACTTCTAGCAATACCAACAATAACTAGTAGTTTACATACTAATTTATCTTCATCAATGTGGATAATCACAGGATATCTTTTAGTTTTAGCAATATTAACAACTCAATTTGGTAGAATTGGAGATATATACGGACGCGGAAAAATGTTTAATTTAGGATTTCTTGTCTTTGTAATAGGATCAGCACTTGCTGGTTTATCAATAGATATTTCTATGCTCATAATATCAAGATTAGTTCAAGCAGTTGGTGGTGCTTTAATAGAATCAAATAGTAGTGCAGTTATATCTGATATATTCCCAGCAAAAATAAGAGGTAAGGCATTTGGATATACATCATTAGGATTTAATCTTGGTGCAATGCTTGGAATAGTACTTGGAGGTGTATTTACAACATTTTTTGGATGGTCTTTTATATTTTATATAAATGTTCCAATAGGAATAATTGCATTTATACTTGGAATTAAATATATAAAAGATCCAGTAAGAACAAAAGAAAAACTAGATATTAGAGGTATGTTAATACTAACTGGAATATTAGTATTTATAACAATAGGAGCAACAAATATATCATCTATTGGATTTACATTAATAAATGAAACCTTGTTAATTACTGGCTTTATACTTATACTTCTATTTTACATTGTTGAGAAAAAAATAAAATTTCCTACAATAGATTTTGCTATCTTTAAAAATAAAATATTAGCATATTCACTTTTTGCGTCTTTTTTTGAAAGTATGGGTTATCTTGCAGTTGCATTTTTAGTAATAATGTACCTTCAAGGCGTAAGAGGTTTAACACCATTTGATGCAGCTCTTCTTCTAGTTCCTGGATATATTATTGGTGGTATTTTTTCTCCATATATTGGAAAACTTTTAGATAGAGTGGGAGCAAGAATACTTTCTACATTAGGTATAATAGTAATAATAATCTCAGTTTTAATATACCTGACAATAGGACCTAATACGTCTTATTATATAATTATAATTGCAAGTTCTATAAGTGGTTTAGGTGCATCACTGTTTTATCCATCTAATACAAAAGCAGTTATGACAAACATAATAAAAAAAAGATTTGGTATTACTTCTGGAATACTAATAACAATGCAAAACATTGGTGCATTATTTAGTTTTGTAGTTGCTATTACAATCGCTTCAATAACAATACCACGAGAAATAGCATATAAAATACTTGTTGGAACAGTAAACTTAACAAATAATATTTCTTCTGATTTTATAGTTGGATTGCATTATGCATTTATTGTTTCAATAATAATATTAATTATATCAGTGATATTTTCTTTTAAAACCAATAAAAAATCTAATCATTTGTATAAACATTAATAATTTCCTTAATCTGTGATATTTTAAATAATAAAAAATCATCTTAATTAAAACTATCATAAACAAGAAATAGATTATAAACTTTCTGGACTCTAATATTAATTTCACAAAAATTTTATTTATTACTGGAATTTATTTTTAATAAAATACAAAGTATTATATTTTTATATTCTTTATTTTCTCATAATAAGTGCTTTAATAAATTAAAGCAAAAAGTAAATTATTTTAACAATCAAATAAATTATTAAATTATGATAGTATGGATTATGTAAGAGATCATATTAAAAAATATTCAATATATATTTATGGAAGAACTATTGGAATTGCATTATTACTATTTGCATTGCTTTTTACAATAGTTGTTGTTAGTATAACATTAATTGGAATTCCAAATTTAAATATTAATTCTGTTTTTCTAATAACTGGTTTATTATTCGGTTTTTCAATTTTAATAATTATTATTAATGTAATAAATGCACATCATTCAATAATAAAATTAATGAATAAAAAAGAACATATGATCCATTCAAAAAATGTTGGAATTTGGTATGTTATTTTAATTATAACTGTTATTATATTATTATTACCTCTATCAATTTTAAATACGCATCAACGAATTATAACTTTATTATTTAGTCTTGGTGGAATTTTATTAATTTTATATCTTTCAATTGGGGGAATATTTAAACATTATTTCCATGAACTTATTTTTGCAGGTGCTGCATTATGGATTATTTTTGGAATTAGTGCATTTTATTCTAATTCAGTTCCTTATGTTTTAGAGTATTTTATAACTCTTACATCTTTATTAATTATATTTGGAATTAGTGGTATTGCAATAATTTTTAATTCATCTCAATCCCTTATAAAAGATTATATCTCTTTAACAAAAAAATCAGAAGTAAAAAATCAACATAAATAATTTTTGCTTTTATTTTAATTAATATTGATTATTTTTATAAAATCAATACAACAGAAGATAGAACAATTATTGCAATTGCTAAACTAATATTATCTTCAATTTTTAAGCTTTCTATAAAACTGAATATTAAACTAATTATTAAAGCATAAAACAGAGTAAAATTAAGCATAAGAGAGAATATAAAAATAACAATAAAGAACCCACTACTTCCAACTAATGTTTTATTTTTATTATAAAATAATTTAATTTTATTAAAACTAATACCAGTTATTGTTGCTATTGGGTCTGCAAAAAAAAGTATTATAACACCTAGTACAAGAAATTTATTACTTATAAACCCAAAGATCAACAATAAAGAACATATAGCATATATTGCACCAGAACCATAAATAACATCTGAACGCTCTAAGTATTTTAAAATTTTTAATAATTGATTATTTAATTTAAAATCAAATGAAATAAAATTAATTAAAAAATAACCTAGCAATGCAAGAAGAGTAATTAATAAAAATGAATTTTTAATATAAAATAAAATAATAATAATTAATACTCCAAGCATCATTTGAAATATATCTCTATTTAATTCTACTTTTAAATTAAGATCATTATTCCCAATCATTTTTTTTGATTTAATATATAATTTATAATCTAAATTTTTTCTAATAAAACCTAAAATAGTTATAATTGAAAATAATTGCAAAAATATGATTAATGAATTAATAAATAAACTGTAAAATAATACTAAAACTAAGAGTATAAAACAATATATAAAAATATTAAATTTATTTGAATAATAAAAAGATGCAATATAAGATAATATTGAAATTATTAATGCTAATAATAGTAGAAAAAAATTCTTATAAAAAAGTAATGAGAAAAAAACACCTATTAATAAAGAAATAATGAAAAATAATATTGAATTTTTTATTTTGAATTTTGATATCTTAGATTTTTTTTGCTTCTTAACATCATACAAGAAATAAAAAGAAAGTATTATTGAAAAAATAAATAATAAATATAAAATAATTATTTTTAATATTTGTAATTCAGTCATATTCAAACCAATAGTAATTTTAAAATTATGGTGTTACTCTATTTATTAATCTTGGAAATGGTATTGTATCTCTGATATGATCAAGATTCAAAAGCCATTTAATAAGTCTTTCAATACCTAGCCCAAATCCAGAATGAGGAATTGAACCATATCTTCTTAAATCAATATACCAAGAATATTTATCTAAATTAAGTTTCTTTTCTTGCATACGTTTTATTAAAGTATCTGCATCCCAAATCCTTTCACTTCCACCTATTAATTCACCGAATCCTTTAGGAGCTTGTAAATCAGAACATAATACAGTTCTTTGATCATCAGGATTTATTGGCATATAAAATGCTTTTATTTCTTTTGGCCAATTATAAATAAATAATGGACTTAGTTCGTTTTCTGTCAATAATCTTTCATCATTAACACCCAAATCATCACCCCATTTTTTATCTGCTCCTTTTTTATTTAATATTTTAATTGATTCTTCATAACTTATTCGTTTAAATGGTGGTTTTATATTTAATAAATAATTTTTATCAAGTTTAAAAAAATTTAAAATATTTTCATTATTTACTGCAAATTCATGTGCAATATAAGAAACAAGATTTTCTTGAAGTTCCATATTTTGATTATTATTAAAATATGCTATTTCTGGTTCTAAATGCCAATATTCTGCAAGATGTTTAGTTGTTCTTGATTTTTCAGCTCTAAAAGAAGGTGCAAAAGAATAAACACGCTCTAATGCAAATATCATTGCTTCTTCATATAATTGAGAAGATTCTGTTAAATATGCTTTTTTATTAAAATAATTAAATTCAAAAAGATTTGCTCCTGTTTCACCAGCAGTTTGTGTAATTAATGGTGGTGTTACTTCAAAAAAATTATTTTTATCTAAAAATTCTCTAGCATATTTAAAAATATACGAACGTGCTTTCATTATATTTATCATTTTTTGGCTTCTTAACCAAAGATGCCTAACATCTAAAAGAAATTCAGTACTTTGATATTCTGTTATTGGAAATTGTTTATTATTATTTGATAATACATTAAAGTGCATTATTGTTAATTCAAATCCAGTTGGTGATCTATTATCTTTTTTTATAATCCCACTTATAATAACACTTGATTCAATATAAACATCATTAAGTTGAATCCATTCTTTTTGTGTTAAATTACTTTTATCAGCAATACATTGAATAGTTCCAGTCACATCTCTTAAAATAATAAATATTTTCTTTCCAATTGTTCTCTTTCTATAAATCCAACCCAATATTATTGTATTTTGATTTTTATTACTTTTTTTTATTGCTAGGTCTATTTTTTCTGAACTATTTATTTTTTCAAAAATACTTTTCATCTAACCACACATTAAACTGAAAAACTTTAAAATCAATAAAAATAATTAAATATAGATATTTATTAATAATTGATAATT
>CAZRZO010000015.1:0-6219 GCA_964604635.1 Microcaldota archaeon
ATACTAATATAGACCCTATAATTTATCTAAATCAACTGGTAAGCGTAAGTGCAACTTCCCCAGCAGGTGGTTCAAGTAGTTTAAGCATTGAAAATGTAACACCTATTATTAACATATCTTTAACTAATAAATCTAATAGTATACATCTTTACACACCGGCTTTTAGTATAAAATTTATGAAAGATATAGTTGATTTCTATAAAATTCATATATCATTTATTTTATTTAAACATAAAATTAATATTTCTTTATGGATAATTTTAATATTTATTTTATCTATTGTAGGATATAAAGTATATAAAATTAAAAAGAAAATTAATTCTATATCTAATTTTTCTATGGCTTTTATATTTATTTTAATATTAACATATCTACTATTGCCAGTAATATCTTCAATTTAATTTAGCGCACGCAATTATAAAGTTATAGTTGATATAGTTATATATTTATATAATTATATAATTATATATTTTATATAACTATATAACTTATATGCAACATAGACGAGACCCGAGGAACATAAAAACAGCATATTTTCAGTAAATTATAGTAGTTTTCATATATTTTATATAACTATATAACTTATATGCCTCATAATGAATGAATTAATAGAAAGATATATATAGTAGTTAGTTCTTAGTCATATTATAATATAAAAGACACATATTTTATATTTAAGGTTTGTAATTTTTGGTCGTCTTTAAATTACAAGCCTTCATATTTAAAAAAAAAGACGCTTAATGAACAATGTATAAAACAAAAAAGACGATAAAATGATGAAACATATAAAGACGAAAAATGGATATAAGATAAAATATCCAAACGGAACAACTGCTTATTTCTATCCAAATGGAACTGGTAAACGTAAAACTAAAAATGTTGCTTATACTGGTGCAGTAAAATATTTTCATACTATTTATGGACCAAATGAATATACAGGTTCAATACTAAAATATTTATATACAGCAGGTTTAAATATTAATCAAACCCGAGGAGCATATAATAATTTTTTTAAACAAAAAATAGATAAAAAGTATGTAAAAAAGCAGTATAAAAGATTAAAAAAATTAAAAATAAATAAATATACTAATTTTAAACAAGAAATAAATAATAATAAAGAAGGAACAACACTATCGGTTTATAAAAGATTAAATAAAATCGTAAGAACTAAGTATTTAGAAAGTGCATTAATTAAAACAAGCAATGGAATAAGTAGATTAAATATCTTTTATAAACAATTAAATAAGAAAGGAATAACTCAAATAGATGAGTTTTTAAGATTTAATGAAGATGAATTAGAAGGAAGTCCATAATTAACAGGTAATATTATGATTTACGGGTTTGATACTGAAACTTACAATGGTTACGCTAAAATACTTTGTAGTAGCGATAAAACATCGATAGAAAGCACTAAATCAATCGATTATATAGCGTTTTTATACAATAAATGTAGTTTTACAAGTTATAATATTTGGTATAACTTAGGCTTTGATTTTGGAGCAATAATGAAAGAGTTCTTTGTTAATAATGTAGAACTATTAAAAGAATATAATATACATAAAAGATTATTATTAAAAATACAAAGATTAGAACAAAATAATAATCGAACTGATTTAGAAAATGAAAATCTTAGTAAATTGAAATTAATTTATAAGAAAAATAAAACAAAATTTCATATAAAAGAATATATTATAACAAGAATTGGAGATAAATCTTTTTCAATTCAAAGATTAGATAATAAAAGGTTAATATCTTTCTTTGATGTAGCAAGTTTCTATGCTATTAAAAGTAAAAGAATATCATTAGATGAAGCCAGTAAGAAATATTTAAATGAAACAAAAAATGCAGATGAATTAAAAATATCTGCTATGAAAATTGGAACAATTAAAAATTATTATGAAGAAAATCGTATTAATATTATTAAGTATTGTAAAAAAGATGCTTATTTAACATATAGACTATTTATTTTGTTACTTAATGCTATACACGATTTAAATATGAATGTTCCAGAAAAGTTTTTTAGTAAAGCAAGTATTACAAAAGCATTATTAAAACATTCTAAAATAATTGTTAATGATATAAAAGCATATGACTCTATGTCTCAAATCGTTAAATCCTATGCTAAGAATTCCTTCCACGGAGGTTTATTTAAGATTAATTATGTTGGTAATTTTAAAGATGATGTATATAATTTAGATATAAATAGTGCTTATCCAACATTTATTAAAAAAATAAATGGTTTATCTAATTCTAAAATATGTTTTTATAAGAGTAAATATTTTAAAGATTGTTTCTATAAATTTTATAAGATTGAATGTAAAGCAAACCCTCTTTTTGCTTCTAAATTAAATGGTATGCTAAAATATGTATATACAAATGATAAAATGATTTTTTATATCAATGAATTAGATAAGAAAACATTAGATTTATATAAAATTGATTATACTATAATTGAAGGAATCGGCATATTAACAACTAAAAATAGAATTTATAAGAAAATTGTTGATAATTTATATAATAAAAAGAAAGATATTAAAGTAAAATATGGTAAAAATTCTTTTCAATATATGCTGGTTAAGACTATTGCAAACTCTTTGTATGGAATAACTGCTGAACAACACCCCATTCAATCTAAATTTACTAATTTTATTTATGCTTCATATATAACTTCATATTGTAGAAACTATATCAATGGATTAATATATAAAATTGAAAGTGCTGGTGGATTAGTTTTAACTATTGAAACGGACGGAATAATATATAAACTTAAAGATAAAAAAACTATTGCATTTTTGAATTTAAAAGTTAGTAAAGAATTAGGGGACATAGAAATAGAACCTTTAAAAGAAATAACAATTTTTGAAAATGGAATACAACAGCAAATTACAATGGACAATAAAATAATCAACAAGACCCGTGGTTTTCAAGACTTAGATTTAGAATTATTAAGAAACAACAATAATATTTTTTATGAAACTAATAAGAAGGTTGTAAAGAAGGTTGATAGTTGTATTATTCAACAACGTATTACAGATTTAAACTTATTTTTATCTGAAATAAAAATATTTTGCCCATATCAAGTATTGCTTTATAAATATAAAAATGATGAAGTATTACAAGAATTACAAAATATATCTTTAAATGAATATTTTACTAAGAATTTTAAACTTTCATATAATATTTTATAGAAACATATATATATAAGTAAACATACATATTTTATAATAAATGTTAAACTAAAAAAATGTTTTATAAAACATTTGGAATTTTAATATTTATACTAAGGTGTAAAAATGACAAAATATAAAATAACAGAAAAAGATAGAAAAATAGATAGCCGTAATCTAAAAAAATATGAAGATGAACGAGGTTTAGAAAATCATAGACACGACAGAGCCCTGAAACGTATTCATAAAAAATATGAAATAACTCCATATGATAGAAGCGTTGATAGAGAAAATGGTGAAAAAGCCTCTGGCTCCACGTGGTGATAATATGTTTTCAATATTTAAAATATTTAAGAAAAATAAAGAAAAATCCTCTATGACAAATTATTATAAATATAATAATTATCGACACGATTATATGGACAATCATCTTCCAGACCACGATTTTATAGGTAATAAAATCTAAATGATATAATGATAATTCTAACAATATGTTAGTATTTCTAACAATATGTTAGTATTTCTAACAATATGTTAGTATTTTCATTTTAAATGTTTTTTAAGCGTTAAAAAAGGGTGTATATTTGAACGATAAAAAGATTAATAGTATATTTACATATAAAAACATTAAAGTCTTATTTAAACGCATATATGAGCGTTTAAACGATAAACTATAATAAATTATATTTATATGGTCTAATATCATTATTTTGTATTTATATTTAATAGAAAGATATATATACTACATATACATATACATATATATAAGGTGTAAATATGTGGACTAAAATAAAAAAAATAGAAACAAATGAGTTAGGTAAACTTATTACAAATGTTAATTATTGGTATAAAATTTTAGAAAGTCAAAATCAAAATGAAGTAAAACTTTTTAAAAAACATATATCTAAAAAATTAATATTTGATAATGGTTCTAATATTGTAATAGATGTATCTACAAGCAATATACATTATCCAAAAACTAAATATGCTAAATTCGTTTTTAGATATGGAGAACCCGAAGTAGGAACTGAAATAGAAATAAATACGGATAAATATCCTAAATTATTATAAGTGTTTAATATGTTAATAGAAAAAAAATATCAATATATAGATGAAATACAACAATGTTATGATGAGTTAAAATCTCAACAAGAACTACTAAACTATGAAATTGAAGTATCAATTGCTTCAATTTATACATTAACAGACGATGAATTATTATTATTAAAAGATAATATTTATCAAGCAAATATTAATCAACAAGATACATTAAATTTTTAATGGTGTTAAAATGCAAACAATAAGAGAAATACTAAAAAATGATATAAATGAATTAATAGTAGAAATGAAAGAAGCAGAAGAAAATTATCTTATAAATATTCAATTTCAAAACGATGCTGATAATTTACCAATAATTGAATTAGAACAATTAAAAAAAGATATTAGAATTGGTCTACATAATCAACGTAATTTATTTATTAGATATTAATATGGTGTTAAAAATGAAAACAAAAATAAAAGATATATTAAAAGGTAAAATGATAGATTTTATAACAAAGGATAATAAAAGATATTGGTTCAAAGTAGAACAATCAAGAGATATAGATATTATGCTTAAAATACAAAATGAACCAGCAATTAAAATTATTACTGATAATAAAGCAGTATTAGTTATTAATGTTGTTGAAGGTAAGAAAAATCAAGTTAAAAGTTCATATACTAAATTTCTTAACAAGTATAAAAAAGAACCTGTTGTAGATATGAGTGTTGATACATATAAACTTAATGGTCTTAATAATATAATTTTAGAATAAGTGGTCATAATGAACGAAATAATATACAATAGTTTAATAATGGGCGGTTTAATAACAACTGGTTTAATATCATATTATGTAGCAGTATCTGCTGTAATACCATTCATAATGTTATCTGCACAATTATATTTATTTAATGCTGATAATATTAAAGATTATAAAACAAACCCCTTTAAGATATATAAAATAGCCGAAAAAAGTCAATTTGGTAAAAGAGTTTTAGAACCTATAAACACTTTAAATCCTGAAAAAATAGAATTTCAATTTTTAGAAAATAGTTTAGATACTGATAAAAGATATTTATTATGGTTTAGTCAAAATGAAGATAATTTATACGATATTATTTTATTTAAAGTTCCTACTAACTATACACCAGAAATAATTTTAGCATATATATATCATACTATTACAAGAACAGAAATTTTAAAGATGAAAAGCACGATAATTGATGCATATTATAGTAAAGGAGGAATTAAAGGCGTTATTAAGATTATAAATAAATTTAAAAAATAATTTTTTGATTATGTTAAAATATAAATATTATAAAAAAATCTTTTATAATCTTAATGCTAAGGTTATATCTAAACATAGAACTATTTATAAAAACTATATAAATTATCAAATAGACATTCTTATGTTATATAGAAACAAAGAATTTTCTTATATTTTAATAGCATATTTTGATAGTTATCCTACTATTAAACTAATAAGAAATGCTATTGTTTATGAAATAGAACAAACTTTATTTAATTTTAATAAAAAACAATTATTATTAGAAATTTATATTAATAATAAGAAGAACCCTTCAAATTTAACATCTTACTGCGATGATTAATATGTCGATAAGTGTTTTTATTAATAATATTATTATACACTCCATAGAATATGGCTGGCATTATTTTACTTCCCTTTTTATTTCTTTTCATCTTACTGGTTATGGATTTATCATTGGAGGTGTTATATTATATATAGCAGGTAAAAAGATTTTAGCAGGTGTATTGAATATTATTGTTATTGCTTTAATTGTAATTGGAATAGCATCAGTGTTTAATATTAATCTATTATCATATTTATAATAAGATATGATAAAATATAAGATATAAAGCCTTGCATACAGATAAATATTACCAGTAAAAAACTATATACAAGACTATATAAATGATTTTTTGATTAAAAACATTACTACTCTATCCTTCATCTATATATATGTTTCTATTAAATACTCTTTTTATTATTCT
>CAZRZO010000016.1:0-5398 GCA_964604635.1 Microcaldota archaeon
AGCACTAATTCCAAGACCTACAATTCCAAATAATTCTATTTTTTTCATAATAACATTTTTAAATTTTATCTAAATTTAAATATATCTTGAATTTGATTAGCAAATTCAAGTTCACTTATTATTAGTGCTAATCAATTTTAAATTTCTTCTTGAAATTTAAAAAAATTAGCAATCTTTGATTGCTAATCATTCTCTTAGCACTATTTGATAAACAATTATTTCATTTGAAACACTTGTTGCAGGATTTGTTACAACTTGGTTAAATTGATTAACTTCATATCCATTCACATTTGGTAAAGAAGTAAAATTTAGTTCAATATAAGATAAACTTGATGTTTCAAACATTGGTGTAAATAAATTACAAACTCCACTGATATGTCCTTGGCCCAGAGGGAAATTTGCTTGTGTAACTGAATTTTTATATTCAATTTGTTCTTTTACAACTAATTTACTGAATGGTGCTTTATTATATAAATAATTTATTCCACCATTTGTAGAAAAATTTAAATATGAAATATTTGCATCAGAACCATAATTAACCCATTGAGAAATTACGCTTTTACCTTGTGCTAATAAATATCCAATTCTTGCTATTCCAAGAACATTTACTGGAATTGTTGTTTTAATTAATTCAATTTCTTGAAAACTATGCTGTTCATAACTTGCATAAATATCAATAGTTACTGAATAACTTGCTGATGTAACTGCACTATTATTACCAAAAAAATCTGCTGGTGTTGATAAATCTAATACTAATGCTAATCCACTTTTACTTGCATCTTCACCAGAAATTGAAATAGTTGAAACATAATCAAAAGTTCCATTTGCACTTATTGAAGTTGCACCTGTATTTGAAGAATTATCAAGATTTATATTATAACTTAAATTAGTTTCTCCGTCTAAATGTAAATATCTTTCAAATAAACTCATTTCATTTAAAACTCCATTTAAATCATAAAAAGTTTTGTTGCTTGGATTACTTTTCAATGAAAATGATTTAAAAATATTTTCTATTGGATTTGAATTTACAGATGTGCTTCCAGCAATTGTTGCTGTTGCATCAACACTTATTTTAAATGTCATATTTTTTATTGGTAAAGAACTTGGACTAATTATATTACTTACTAATACATTTGCTCCATTTGCACCGACAGAAATTGATTTTGTTGCAATTAAAATATCTTTTAATTCTATTGCATTTTCATTTTTGTTTACAACTTCTACTTTTTTACTTAAAATTTTATTTAATATACCCATATTGATCACTAATTATTATACTACAACTGCAAGCAATCCGCCCACACCATAACCTAAAATTATGTCTCCGATTATATTATCATAAAAATATCCTATGACTGCTAATGCACCATAAAAAACAATACTATAAATTTCATTTTCATTTACAATTGGCAATTTATAATTTTGATATTGTATAACTGCTCCTACTCCGCTAATTGCTCCTAAAACAATTGCTTCGTCTTCTCTCAAATCTGGTTTTAACATTGACATATTTTCACTTTTTAATTATTATTTTCTTATTTAAATTTCTTTTTTTTGAAATTTAAAATCTTATCTTTCGTTTTCTTAATTTGTCTCTTTTTTTGATTAATTTACCTAAGACCTCAAAGTAAATTTTCTTACCTTTTGATCCATATCTTTTGGTAAAACTTTTGATTTCGTGCTTTTCTGCACCTTCTTTAAAAAAATGTTTCGACATAATCATCTTTAAAATTTTTTAATTTTAAATATATATTTAGCAATTTCAATAAGAAATTGCTAAAATTTATCAGTCTTGACTGATAATCATTTATTTTCTGTAAGAAAATAAACATTATTTTCTTTTCTTAGACCATTTATCCATATTTCTTCTATCAATTGCTCTATCACGAGGTGTAATATGATATTTTTTATGGATTGCATCTAAAATATGTCTTGCATATTTATGACCTTCCATTTTTCGTCCGTTTCTGCGGTCGATTGCTCTATCTTTGGCTGTTATTTTATATCTTGTCATAATAAACATCATTCTTTTTTATTTTCTGGGTCTACATTTGATTTGTAGATTTTTGAACCTTGTTTTTCAAAAACCATTCCAGCAAACATTAAAATTCCAACGACTACTGCTAAATGTGTGTTCTTACTTACAAATAAAGGGCTTGCGGTTAAAATTACTTCTGTAATTGTATACATTAAGCCTCCTAAAATAAGACCTCCAAAAACATCTAATGAAATTTCTGTAAAATTTAATTTAATCATATTATCATTTTTTCAAAATTATAATGTATATTTATTTTCGATTAGAAAATAAACATCATATTATCAATTAAATATTACTTGTTTAGACTATTATATCTTCCGGGCTAAAATTTAAATAACGAAAATTAAAATAAAGTATGTGTTGATGCAATTGGATTTTGTAACCAATCTTTAACTTCTCGCGCATCAAATTTGCAATAATAAGCATAAATATGTTTTCTATTATTATCTAAACCAAATACATAATATTTTTTAGAAATCTTTCTTCCACAAACATTACACTTTGTCAACATCATCATCTTTTTCAAGTTTTTTCTTTTCTTCTGGTTTATCTAAAATATCAATATTATCTAAATTCTCCTCTGTAAATTTTTGACGAGGGTGTTTTCTATTATAATTTTTTTGATATTCAATTTGATATATTTTTCTTGCTTCTTGCTGTTTTTTTAGTCTTTCTACCTCAGTAATTTCAGTAACTTGCGTTTTTTGTGCTTCTTCTTGAATTGGTGTATTATTATCAACTAATTCTTTTTTGATGCGTTTTTGATGCGTTTTTGGAAGTGCTTTTTTGTTACTATCTACTTCTTTCTGCATTTTTTTATTAATTTTTAAAGGATATTGTCCGTCGTTCACAATTCCAACACCTACTTGTTCTTTTGGTTTATTCCAAAAGAAATTTCTTTTTTTACATATTTTTCTCATATCATCATCTTTAAAATTTTTTATCATTATCTTCTACTTGCGTATATAAAACCTAAATTTTCATTTAAAGAATTTTGTTCTACTATACAAATAAACCCTTTATTTTTTAATATTTCTATTAAACCTGCTAATTTATTTAATGGTGGGTGATATTCAATTTGTATAGCATTTATTTTTTCTAAATTTATATTAGAAGTAAAGACATCATATTCTCCTCCTTCAATATCAGATTTTATTAAATATTTATTATTTATATCAAAGGTTTCAAATAAATTATTTAATACTTCTGGATTTTCTAAATCAACTTGAAATAATTTAATTTTATTAAAATAATTAGTATCTTTTATATTTGCATTAAACATATTAATATTTGTTTGGTTTCTTTCAAAACAATAAACAAATTCTGCTTTATTAGATAGAAAATAAACAGCACTCTCTCCAACAAAAGAACCAATATCAATGACAAAAGTTTTAGGATTTGTTGTTATTTTATCTTTTAAAAATTTATAATCTTCTCTAAAAAAAACTTCTACAAATATCTCATATGCAATGAATTTAGGATAAATATCTAAATCAAAATTATTAATAAACATTTCTTTTAATTGTGGTGTTAAAACTTCAAAACCACAAGTATTTATATTTTTTGTCATAGTATCAGAAATTAACAATGTCTTCACTATTTGAGTAACTATCTAACTTTAGAAATTCGTGCTTTTCAAAATCTAAAACATCAAGTTTTATTTTTGTTAATGATTGCGCTTTTTCAAAACTACTGCGGTCTTTGGCATCAAAACGACCAATATATAGTAAATTGCTTTGGCTTAATATCAAATTTGGTAAAAAGGTTAATTGTTTACTGCATACAATAATTCCTAAACTTAAATGTCTACTTCGACTATATAAATCTTTTATTAAACTGCTTTTTTTGTCTCGTGGAGATGCATCAAAAAAGAAACTTTCAATATCATCTATAAAAAGAAAACTTGGTTTCTTCATTTGAGACCTAATTATTTTTATAAATTTATTCAGTTCTTGAAGACTATTTCTTGCTGTAATATTAGATTGGGTGGTTGGATAATATTGTAAACCTTTTATATCTAAAAATTTAGATATTTCAGCGTTTGTATCATACATATACAGCCCGTAACCTTTTTCATTGAGATTTTTTAATATTGAATGGACTGCATATGTTTTGCCATATCCAGTATTACCTAAAAATAAAATTTTTCTATTAATATCTATATTAGTCATAAACATCATTTTTTATTTTTTCTTGAAAATTTATCTTTAAATTTAATATAGAACTTTGGTGCGTGGATAAATAGTAATGTTGCAATATCTAAAATATCGTTTGAAAAGAATTTGGCTCCGGGGTGACGTTCTTCAATATTTTGTGATATTTGTTGTAGTATTAGTTTTTCATTTTCACTATAAATTATTGGTTGGTCTTCATTAACATCAAAATTAATTTTACCCTCGATTATTGGAATAATTAAATTTTCTTGAAGAAGATATAATCTATTCATAGGTTCTTTTTCTTCTTCTTTTTCTTCATCGGTTTTTTTATCTTCTTCTTTTTGCTGGTCCTGAAATTCTTTCTGTAATTGCTCTTGCTCCGGAAGAAAATCCTTTTGATTTTCAACCTCGATTTGTTCTTTCATAATATCCTCAATCTAAAACAACAAATGGATAATCTCCGTCTTTATCATCGGTTTCTAATTCTAAATCTATTATAGGTTCACCATATTTTTTAATAAATCTTGCATATTTTGATTTTTCGTTTGTTCGTATTTGTGGTGTAATATCTAAAATTAAATCTGCACCATTTTCACATTTTAGGACTATTGCTTTATGTTTTTTTATTAAATTTACTTGGAATGTATCTTTCGTCTCTAAAATCTTGTTCCAATATTTTTCATTTGGAATTAAATTTTCTAATGTGTCATAATTTATTTTTTCTATTGTTGTTTTCATATTTTCACTTTTTTTATTTGTTTTTAAATAGTTCTTTGTTCAATTGGTCTAAAACCAATTCTTGAACTTTTTTATTTACTACTTCACTTTTCTGTAAAGTATTTTCTATTATTTTTTTACTTTTATTTTTCATAATATTTTTTATATTTTGTTGAATATATTCTTGCGTTGTTGCATCTTCTCCGGTTATTTTATTAACTATCATATTAATAAAATCCAATGGATTTTGGCTTGGAATATGCAAATCCCAACCATTGTTTGTAAACCCAACTGAGTAATCTTTGCTATTTGCTTTTGGCATAAACTTGTAAATTAAACCTGTTTTTACTACAATAAAAACTATAATCCATTCCAGACCAATAACTAAAAATCCAAATATTACAAAGTTTATATAATTAATCATATTTTTTCACTTTATAAGTTAAAAAATGTATCTTGAATTTGATTAGCAAATTCAAGTTCATAA
>CAZRZO010000017.1:0-3874 GCA_964604635.1 Microcaldota archaeon
GGGTATTTAATTAATGATGTAATACTTACAAAAAGTGAACTTTTAGCAATGAAAGCTAATTTGTTATTTGTTGACAATAAACCTACTGCAAAAACAAAATTTAGTCTATGGTTAAAGAAAAATTCAAACAAATTAGGAATAAATTATAATTCTGAACTGAAAAGAAATTTTCAAGAATGATATATGGTAATAGAAATATTAAAGGAAATAAAAAAGTTTATAAATATAAGAATTAGAAACTTTGAATTTAATAAATATTATAATTTTCAATTAACATTGAAAATCTTAGACAAAAAAATATTTTTATATATCTTTTCAAGACTTATTTTAATATAAATATCTATTAGAAATTGAGGAATATTTTTAGAAAATTAATGATAAATCTTATAATATATTTATATAAATATTATTTGCGAGAAAATTCTGAAAGTGGATTTTTAATAGATAAAATTGCAACAATATAAAATCTTTTTAAGATAAAATATTCCTGATTTATGTCTCAGAGTCCTCAAAAGCAAAAAGTTTATATATTTAATTGTTATATAATTAGATTATAAATTTATTTGTAGGGATAAAATGATAAATAAAAATATTTTTGTAAAAGATTCACAAATGTATGATGCTTCTGATAAGTCAGATAAAGAAGTACAATTCCAGCAAAAAAGTAAAGAATTTGAACTGAATAGTTCTAATCTCAAAAAGAAATTACACCAAGATCTTGAAGAATTTTATATTAATTTTAGAAAAGAAAAAGAGTAAACAGACTTAATTTATAAAGTTATTACATTAGAAAACTTAGTAATAACTAGTAAAATTTATATTATTAATAAATTTTTAATTCTGTTTAATTCTTGATTTAAATTAATTACTATTTTTATATTGTATAATCAATATATACATTTTTGAGTTTTAAATATTCATTTATTCCATATATACTACCTTCTCCACCTTGACCAGTAAGTCTAAAACCAGTATGATAACCTTGTGATGCTTCAGGTCCTGACATATTTACATAAAGTTCACCAAATCTAATTGCTTCTGATGCTTTATTTATTAATGAATTATTTTTAGTAAAAAGATAAGAAGCTAATCCATATTTTGAATCATTTGATTTTTCAAATACTTCATCAATACTTGAAACTTTCATTGCGCCTATTATTGGTCCAAAAATTTCTTCCTGAAATAACTTTGATTTTTGTTTTACATTTGCAATTACTGTTGGCTCATAAAAATATCCTTTTGCCATATTTCCACTAATTTCAGATTTTTTCCCACCAACAATTATTTTACTATCTTCTGATTTTGCTTCTTCTACAATATTTTCCATATTCTTTAATGCATTTGAATTTATTACTGGACCCATTTCAGAATATAGTGGATTTCCTACTAAAAGTTTTTTTGATGCATCTGCAACTAATTTTATAAATTTATCAAATATATCTTCATGTATATACAATCTTTCTGCAGCAATACATGATTGTCCACTATTTGAATATTTTGTTGACATAAATGCATTAAGTGTACTAGTAATATCAGCGTCATTCCATACAATAAATGGTGCTTTACCACCAAGTTCAAGAATAAGTTTTGCCATGTTAGAAGAACTTTTTTCCATAATTCTTTGACCAGTTGTTGTAGAACCAGTCATTGAAATAAGACTAACTTTTTTATGAGAAACTAAATAATCTCCAATTTGAGATCCATTACCAGTAACAAAATTTAATACACCTTTTGGAACACCTGCTTTTAAAAACATTTGAATAATCCATTCAGCACTTCCAGGGGTATCACTACTAGGTTTTAAAACAACTGAATTTCCAGTAAGTAAAGCAGGCACGATTTTTCTAGTAACCATTGCTGCTGGAAAATTCCAAGGTGTTATTGCAATTACTACTCCATAAGGTACTTTATATTGGAATATTTTCTTATTTTTTGATTCTCCTTCAACAATATTTCCTGTTATTTTTCTTTCAAATTCTGCATAATACTGAATTTGGTCTATTGTACCATCAACTTCTGCTATTGCTTCTTTTTTGATTTTACCATTTTCTTTTATGAGAATATTTTCAAGATCTTTTCTACTATTTTCAATTAACTTTTTTGCATTATAAAGAATAAAAGAACGTTTTGAAGAACCTAATGCATACCATTTTTCCCAGGAATCACTTGCTGAATCAATTGCCTTGCCAACATCTTCTTTTGTTGCTGCTGGAAATTCATATAAAATATTACTAGTACAAGGATCATATTTCTTAATTGTATTTTTATTACTTGAATCTACCCATTCACCGTCAATAAACATTTTCATTATATCACTATTATAATTTTAAACAAATTAAACTTATTATACTTTTCATAATTTATAAAAGTAAAAAATAAAATTAAATATAAAAATTATTTTGTATTTTTTAGTATACTATTTTTAAAGATAAATAAATTTATTAATAATAACCACAAAAATAAAATCCATAATTTTTAATTAAAATTTTTATGAAAATAATATTAAGTATATAAATGAAATAATAATAAAAAATACAATACTTTAAATTAATTAAATTTATTACTAATAAATAGAATAATATTAAAGTTTACTAATAAAAATAAAAAAGATTATATAATTTCTTATAATAAATAAATAAGCATAAAAGCATATTTTTAATTAATAAATAGAAACATTAAAAGAAATAAAACAAATATTTTATAAATTGTAAAAATTAATTATTAAATAATATAAAGTGTTAATTATGGTAAGACTTAGACCTGCAAGAACTTTTAGAAGTATACATTCTCAAATATGGGCAAGATTTTCTCTGAAAAAACCTAGAAAAAATTATGTTAGATCAATGCCTAGAACAAGTCTAATTCATTTTAATATGGGTAAAGATAAATCAGAATTTAATTTAATTGCAACATTAAATTCAAATCAATATGTTCAAATAAGATCAAATTCATTAGAATCTACTAGATTGATTATAAACAAATTTTTAGAAGTGCAAATACCTGGAAATTATTATTTTAGAATACTTGTATATCCGCATAGTGTTATTAGAGAAAATAAGATGAAAACAGGAGCTGGTGCAGATAGGGTTTCAAAAGGTATGGTACATTCATTTGGAAGACCAGTTGGAATTGCAGCAAGAGTTAAAAAAGGCCAACCTATTTTAGTTTTAAAATCATTAAAGCAGAATAGACCAATAATTGTTAAAGCTTTAAAAAGAGGACTTGCTAAATTATCAGGAATGTATAAAATAGATATAAAAGAAAATTAATTGTAATATATACATTAATTTAATACTGAAAATTATGAAAATATTACTTCAATTTCCTGAAGGATTGAAACAATATGCAATTAAATACGCTGAAAATCTTAAGAAAAACAAAAATATTGTTTATATCTCTTGTTCTCCAACATATGGTGCGTGTGATATTGCTATTAATGAAGCAAAAGCAATAAATGCGGATAAAATAGTACATTTTGGACATTCAAAATTTAATCCAAAACATAGTAATCTTAATTTTAATATTGAATATGAAGAATATAAAATAAAAGCAGATTTATTTATTTTAAAAAGTTCATTAAAATATTTAAAAGATTATAAAAAAATAGGAATTATTACGACTATTCAACATATTTCTCAGTTAAAAGAAATAAAGAAATTCTATGAAAAGAACAATAAAACAATTTATATTGGAAAACCAACTGGTTTTGCAGCATATAATGGTCAAATTCTAGGATGTGATGCTGGAAGTGCTATTACAATTAATAATGAAGTTGATGTTATTATTTATTTTGGTGGTGGTTTATTTCATGCAATTGGTGCTTTATTAGAAACAACTAAACCATTTATTTCAATTGATCCTTTTTTAAATAAAA
>CAZRZO010000018.1:0-3681 GCA_964604635.1 Microcaldota archaeon
ATACTAGTATATCTATGTTCTTTATTGATATTTTATAAGCAACTAGATTTACTTATTATTATTATTGTTTTTTTTATACTTTATTTGTTTGTTAGTGTTGTTACTGCTGTAGATTGTTATACTAGTATTACTTGACTTGTTTTTTCTTTATTTTATTGATGTGCTTATTATTATATTATATATACTAGTGTCTATTTCCTCTTTTCTTCTTGTGAAATATATATTGTATTAGAACCTGTTATTACATATGCTAATCCAATTGAAAGCATTGCAACTGGTATTATTGATATATTGCCAGTCATCTCAATAACCATAATAGCAACTGCAATTGGTGCTTTACTTGCAGCACCGAATACTGAAAGCATACCAATAATAACAAATGGGATTATTATTTCTACTGTGAATAAACTTGGAATAAAAAATTGTAAAACAAGAAGAGTAAATACACCAACACTTGCACCAATAAACATTCCAGGAGCATATACACCACCACTACCTCCAGAACCTATTGAAAATGAAGTTGCTAATATTTTAGCAAAAATCAAAACAAAAACAAATAAAACTAAAGGAAGACCGAACATAGGCATTGCACTAAAATTACCATGTATTATTAATTGTACCCATCCGTAACCAACCCCCATTATTTCAGGAAAAGCTAATGCAATTATAGCTGTTCCAATTGCACCAATAGCTGGCTTAAAATATCTACTAACTTTCATTGCTTTAAATTTTCTATTTACATAGTAAAAGACTTTGATATAAATTTTAGCAAAAATACCAGATACAATACCTAATACAACAAATCCAAGAATTATGATTGGATTGAAAATCATTGATAAAGCATGAGAAGATAGAACATTAATACCAAATAAAGGAGTAAAATTAGTAAGTGCACCATATAACATAAAACCAACAGCACTCGCAATAAAAGAAGGATATATTACATCACCTTCAAAATCTCTCTTATAAAGTACTTCTGCTCCAAAAATAGCACCACCAAAAGGTGATTTGAAAATACTACCTAATGCAGATCCAATTGCAACAGCAGACATAATTTGCTTATCTCTTTCAGATATATGCAAATGTCTAGAAAATGCAGATACAAGAGAAGCAGCTATTTGAGCTATTGGTCCTTCTCTTCCAGCACTTCCACCACTTCCAATTGTTATTGAAGCAGACAAAAATTTTATTAAACTAACTCTTAATCTTATTTTACCATGATCTTTATGAAAAGCTTTTATTACTGCATCAGTTCCATGACCCTCTGTTTCAGGTGCAAATCTATATACTAAAAAAGCAGAAACAAGTGCACCAAGTATAATTGAAATTGGTATAAGATACATTCTATTTATTATTATTGGTGTTATAAGAGGAGACATAAAATGATAAAAAGAAGTTACGCTTTCACTAAGTGGTAATGGTCTTGTATAACCCATTACATGATTCATAAACAAATTTTCAGCAAATTCAGTTGAATAATAAAATAGTGCTGCACCAATTCCTGATATAATCCCAATTAATAAACCGAATAGTGTCCATTTTTTGTAATAATCTAAATCTTTTAAACGGAATTTTTTAAAAAACATATTTTAATAATTGATATTTAAGTTTAAATTATTTACTGATTTATATCAAATGTAATATATTGGAAAATAAAATATTTTTTTATTGCAATTATAATAATATTTTTTTAATAAAGCAATTTCTATTTTAACAATATATTTTATTAAATTCTAATTTTTATTAAATCTGAAAAATGTATAATATACTTTCTTATCAATTTCCTCATTTCCTTCAATATTAATAGATTCTTGATATGGTGTTTTACCTTTTTTGTTTTTTAAATGACGCATATCAACTTTTTCATTAGTCATTAAAAAATTAATCATTTTAATATTTTTATTAATTACTGCTCTATGTAGAAGAGTATCACCATTTTCATATCTTATATAATAATAAGCACCTTGATCACTTGCTTCTCCTGCTTTTTTAATATTATTATTAGCAACTGCTCGTAATAATTTTATATCTGCTTTTTGGTCTCTAAACATTTCCATATTATTCACCTTTTATATTTATTTTACATTTTATAAAACATTAAACAAAACAATATAAAACTTATTTTTATTTAAAATTTAATCAATAATTTAGAAGATTTAAAAAATTTAGAAATCTACAAAAACATTGACTTTATATTTTATTCAAAATAAGTATTCATAAATTATGTTTTTTAGATCAAAATAAAAAATTAGAATTATTGTATTTAAATCTAAATTTAACATATATAAAACATTTATTTGATTATTATATGAATTATAAGATATAAATAAATTTGGTTTGATTGAAATTTAGAACATAAAGAATAATTTATTGTTTATTCATTATATTTGCAATCATTTGTAACAGCAAAATGATCTCTGAAATATTTTATATTTCTAATATTACTATCAATTGAAGTGATATTACGAATAATATAAACAATAAAAATACAAATGAAGATATTTCCTGATATCTATATAAATTACAATATATTATTTTTGTTTCTTAGTTATTTAATATAAAGTAATGATTTGTCCAGATTTTCGAATCTATCTTCATTATTACAAGTCTTATGTGGGGTTGTTGGGATTTGAACCCAAATTTGCAGGTTACTTCATATTTTTTTTAAAATTCCAGATTTATATCATTGCAAAAAAGCTCAAGAAAATTTTTAAAATTTAAATATTATTTATCTGGAGCCTGCCGCGCTGCCAAATTACGTTACAACCCCTTGTTTATTTTCAGATGACTCTCGTTTCATCATTAAGTTCAGAAATACCTCGTTTCATCATTAAATATAACAAAAAATTTAAGACTTATAATATTTTGTATTTATTATCTTTTATTGTTTTGAAAATTAATAATAATTAATAAACACAATAGTATAAATAATTTTAATTATATTTATTTTATTATTCATTTGACAATATAGTGAAATTATGGCTGAATTATATACCCCACAATCACAAGCAGGAGTAATGAGTTTTTATGATGCTCCATCAAAAGGGCCTAAAATAAATGCTAAAATAATATTAATATTAATATCACTATTTGCAATAGTAATTATTATACTTAATCGCATTATTGCAATGTGATTGTATAATTTTTGGTGCATTTTTTGGTAGAACAAATTAATGAAAATTTAGAAAGAAAAAATGAAACAATTTTATTCAAGGAAAAACAAACAAAAATCATTCTATTACTAAAAAATAATTCACAAAATTGGTATATTTCAATGCTTGCAAAAGCATCTAATACTACTTATGTTCATACATGTAATTTTCTTTTAAATTGTGAATTAGCAGGAATTATAAAAACACAAAAAAACGGAAAAATGAAATGTATAAAATTAACAGACAAAGGTCAAGAAATTGTAAATAAAATATCTGAAATATATTCTTTAATCAACAAAAAACAGGAATTAAATCAAGTTGAATTAAATATTGAAGATAAAGACCAAAAATAATGGATATTATAAAACTTAGATCTCTTTTTTTAATTCATATTATTCTATTTTATTATTTTATAATAAATATGAGATTTATGAAAATTTATTTTATTATTTTTAGCAATAAATTCCTCTATTTCTTCTGATAGTTTATCATCAATTAATTTTGTTCTTGCAATAAAACCATAAGCACC
>CAZRZO010000019.1:0-3654 GCA_964604635.1 Microcaldota archaeon
AATTCTTATTAGCAAGTTGATTATATTGATTTTTATTTAAAATATATACTTGTAAAACCAATTGATTTATATGAGTGTAAAATCCTTCGCCTTGCCAACCATTCTTAAAATTGTATGGATTGTCATTGGTTCCTAAAACATTTGCTTTATTTTCAGCCGGTGTTGTATTAGGCATATTTATAAATTGTCCAGTAGTTTGCGTTGGTGTAATATCAATTACAGGACCACTATAATCATTATATTTCTTTTTTAATTGTTTAGAACTTTGAATACTATTAGTAAATTCAACCTTAGTATTTTTATAATCCGGATTAGAATTTTTTAATTGGTCTCTTATTCCATTTGCTTGAATTATTTCTGTTATTGGATTACTTGTAACTACACCATATTGAATTGCTCTTTTTGGTGGTAATTTAACACTTTTAATTTCTTCATAAAGATAAAATCCTATTACACTTACTAAAAGAACTGCACCCCCGATTACTGAATATTTTACTAATGTTGCGTCAGCAGAAATATCGTCTAAACCACTCATTTATAACCACTGATATTAATTTGAATTTGACCTTTTATTGTATCTGTATCATTGATTGGGTTAAGAACAGCACCACGTATTTCTAATATATCTCCTTGTTTAATTTTTAATAAATTAGGTTTAAATAGTTCTATTACATTATTTTGAAGATGATTGATTATAATTGTAGGTTGATAATTATCAAAATTTGGTATATTATTAAGATTACTTTTAATATAAACTTCAAAACCAGTATTTATTGGATTACCATTAATATAAATCATTAAAACTAAATTTACATATGGAGTAGATGTTGCTGTTGTATCCTGTAAATTATGTTGTATAGATAGTTTATTAATATATGTATCTTTAAATATATCTTTTATACTTAATATATTAACCCAATTACTATCTATAACATTAATTGGTAAGTTTGTTGCATCAAAAGAATTAAAATATATAAATGGAACTGCGTTTAAAGGAACTTGATGATATTCCTTTGTAATTTTTTGAAATTCTATTTTTTCTTCTAAGTTTGAATTATCAAATACTTTTTTGAATTCTTCTATTTCGTTTTTTTCAACTGCCATAATACTCACAATTAATCAAAAAGTAATTATACTAAAACAATTTGGTATAATATTACTTCTTGTGTTACTGCGGATTGTCCGCTATTTAATACAATTTTTTGAGTTGTATTATCATATTCGTAACCATTCACTTCCGGTAATGTAGCAAAGTTTATATCTAAATAAACTGCTGGACTTGAAATGAAAACTGGTGTAAATAATGAATTAACCCCATTTAATTTTGATTGATTGCTTATTGGTATATTATTAACACTTAATGAATTTTTATAATTTCTTTGTTCTTCACTTACGAAGGATTGCATTGTTTTTTTATTAAATAAATAATTTCTACCTGCATTTAAAGAAAATGAAATATCTGTAATATTTGCATCGTTACCATAATTTAAGTATTGAGATAATATTGTTTTACCTTGTGCCATTAAATATCCTACACGTGATACTCCTACTGCTGTAATTTGTAAAGGAGTTTTAATAAGTTCAACAGATTTAAATTCGTGGTTATTATATGTCCCATAAATGTTTATTGATATATTAATTGTAATATTTGTTACATTAGCATCGTTGTTGAAGAATTCTGCCAAAGTAGCAGTTTGTAAATTTAAACTTAAACCGCTTTTACCTGTATCTTCTCCTGAAATACTAAAATCACTTTCATAATTCCAAATTTTTGATACACTTATTGTATTTGTATTAGTTGAAGAAGAATTATCCAGTGTTATATTTGAGGATTGATTGAATTCTCCGTCGTTTTTCATATATCTTTGAAATAGTGATAATTCGCTTTTTGTTCCGTCTAAATCAAAATATTTTTTATTAGTTGGATTGCTTCTTAAAACAAATGATTTAAATATTGCTTCAATTGGATTACTTGTAACACTAACAGAAGGTGAAACATCTCCGCTTACACTTGCTGTAATTTCATAAACCATTTTTGAAACTGGTAATGAAGAAGGGCTTATAATATTACTTATTAATACATTACTCCCATTGGTCCCAACTGCAAATGATTTAGTTGCAATTAGAATGTTTTTAATCTCTACACTATCATTATTTTTATTAATTGTTATATTTTTATTTTTAAATTTATCTAAAATTCCCATTTTAATCACCTAATTATACTACAACTGCTAATACACCTCCTACACCATATCCAAGAAGTAAATCTCCTAAAATATTATCTGTAAAATATCCAACTACTGCTAATGCTAAATAAGAAACAATACTAACAAGTTCGTTATCATTAACAAAAGGTAGTTTATAATTCTGGTATTGAATTATTGCTGAGGCTCCTGCGACAGAACCTAAAATTATTGCTTGGTCTTCGTGCAAATCCGGTTTTAATATACTCATAGTATCATCGTTAAATATTTATATTTTTATCTTTCTTCTTCTTAATTTGTCTCTTTTTTTAATTAATTTACCGAGCACTTCAAAGTAAATTTTCTTACCTTTTGCTCCGTATCTTTTGGTAAAACTTTTAATTTCGTGCTTTTCTGCACCTTCTTTAAAAAAATGTTTTGACATAATTATTTTCTATGTTTTACATATTTCATCATATTCCTTCGGTCGATTGCTCGGTCCCGGGGTGTAATATGATATTTTTTATGTATTGCATCTAAGACGTGTCTTGCATATCTATGTCCTGCCATTTTTTTGCCATTTCGTTTATCAACTGCTCTATCGTGAGCAGTAATTTTATATCTTGCCATAACATCATTCTTTATTGCTTTGTGCCATTTCTTTCTCAGAATTTTCATAGGCTTTTGAGCCTGTTTTGAAAAAGACTGCTCCTGCAAATACTAAAACACCGCTAACTAATGCTAAATGTGTTCCGTTTACAACTGAAAATAATGGGCTTGTGGATACAATAGATTTCTCTACTACATACATCAAACTTCCTAAGACGCTTCCAGCGAAGACATCTAAACCTAAATGATAAAAGTTAAAGTTAACCATATAATTCATCGTTTAATATAAAAAAGAGTGTTGTAATAATATAAAACAATTATGTATAAAACACTCTTTCATTAGTATAGTGTCAAGTAAACAGAGTAATTGCTCTATTTACTCAAATAAAACACTTTTTAAATGATTTGTTCCACGTGAAGAATATTATTTATTTTCTTCTTTTTTACCTGTGAAACCAATAAAAGGAGGTTTTTCTTTATTTTCTTCTGTTTTATTAACCTCTTGCTTATCCAGTTCTTGTTTTACCTCCTTTATTGTCTTTCGTTTCACTGGTTTCTTCACTATATGTTTAATAACGCTTGTTTTATGCGTTTTTTGAGGTTCTACTGCAATAGGGGTGTTATTAGTCGTTACTACTTTTTTAACACGTTTTTGATGTGTTTTTTGAATGGTTTTTTCAGTATCGGACTTAATTATTCCTATTTCTTGTCTTTTAGGGGTGTCCCAAAAGAAAATTCTTCTCTTTAATATATTTCTTGTCATATTCATCATCTAATTAGAAATTAATAATATCTTCACTATTTGAGTAACTATCAAGTTTTAGAAACTCGTGTTTTTGATAATCTAAAATATCTAATCTTA
>CAZRZO010000020.1:0-3328 GCA_964604635.1 Microcaldota archaeon
CTTTGATTGCTAAATTAGATAAATTTATCTTTGATTAGCAAATTCAAGTTCATAATATCTTTTTTAATATAAAAAGAACCGCTAAATAGTGTAATTATGACTTTTTAAAAAAAGGCTTGCGGTTCCTTTAATATATATATATTATTATACATTTATATAACTATGTTTTTATTAATTTTTATTAATCTGGGCTGTGACAACCTTCTACATAATCTTCTTCGCCTTCAACGGGTTCATCAATTTCTCCTTTTAAAGACATATGTTGAACAAAATAATCTAAATATTTTTTAGATATATGTTTCTTTTTGCCTATTTCTTTTAGTTCTTTTTTTAATATTGGATTGTCTTTTCTATGTTGCTCTAAAAATTGTTTAGCATATAATTGCTGTGTTATTTGAGCATTTTTTACACAATGCTTTATTATTTCTTCTCTGTGGGCTTCGTAATATCCTTTTTCATTATTGATTTTGTTGCTGTCCAATTTTTCTTTTTTGTTTATTTTCTTCATATTATCATCTTTAAAATTATTAAAATTTTAAATATACGTTTAGCAATTTCTTATTGAAATTGCTAAAATTTATCAGTCTTGACTGATAATCGTTTATTTTCGATTAGAAAATAAACATCATCTTTTAATTTTTTATTGTTATCAGCCCCAACCGGGTTCGAACCGATGTAAACAGGTCCAAGGCCTGTCATACTTGACCACTATACTATGGGGCTATATTATCTTTAAAATCTTATTTGATTTTAAATTGTGTCATATGTTAATTTATAATTATGTATAAAATAATCTTTTAGAGGTGTTTCTAATAAATGTTGTAGTGTTTTATTGTTTTTATATTTAATACTTAGAACTTGATAAGGATTAAAAACCTTAATTTCATTAACAAACATATTTAAATCTTCTAATTTATATTGTATAATACAACTATCTAATTTTTTAACTACTAATTTTTTTGTAATATATGTAATTGTTTCTACTTTTCTTAATAATTCTAAATCTAAATGTTGAAAACCTCGGGTTTTATTAATTATTTTATTGTCTATTGTAATTTGCTGTTGTATTCCATTTTCAAATAAAGTAATTTCTTTTAATGGTTCTATTTCAATATCTCCTAATTCTTTACTAACTTTTAAGTTTAATAGTTTGAGTGCTTTCTGGTCTTGTAGTTGATATATTAAGCCGTCGGTTTCATAAGATATAATTTTACCTTTATTTTCTTCAATTAAATATGCTAATTTATTAATTTCATTACGACAAAATGAAGTAATATAACTTGCATATATGAAATTAGTAAATTTGGATTGAACAGGGTGCTGTTCAGCAGTTATTCCATAAAGACTATTTGCAATAGTCTTAACCAGCATATATTGAAAAGAATTTTTACCAAATTTTACTTTGATTTCTTTCTTTTTAGTATATAAATTATCAACAATTTTCATATAAATTCTATTTTTTGTTGTTAATATTCCCCAACCATTTATAATTTTATATTTTAATTTGTATAAATCTATTGTTTCTTTATCGAGTTCATTAATATAAAAAATCATTTTTTTATTTGAATATACATATTTTAAAACTCCTTTAATTTTTGTTGAAAATAATGGATTTGCATTACAAGATATTTTATAAAATTTATAAAAACATTTATTAAAATCTTTATTATTAATATTTAAGGTTTTACAATTAGTTAATCCATTAATTTTTTTAATAAATGTTGGATAAGCACTATTTATATCTAAATTATATACATTTTTATTAAAATTACCAGCGTAATTTAGTTTAAATAATCCTCCGCGAAATGAATTTTGAGCATATTTTTTAATATCGGCTGGAATATTTTTATCGTATCCAGTTATGTCTACTAAAATTGATTTTGTATTATTCAATAATGCTTTTGTAATAGATGCTTTACTAAAAAATTTGTTTGGTGCTGGTAGATTTAAATCGTTAATTGCTTTTAATAATAGAATAAATAATTCTTGGGTTAAAGATGCATCTTTCGTGCAATATTTTATTATTTTTTCTCTATGCAATTCGTAATATCCTTTTTCAGAACCTAATTTAGAAACATCTATTTTTAATTCGTCGGCGTTTTTATGTTTATGTAAGTATAAACTTACTGCTTTTTCTAATGAAATAAATTTAGAGTTTATTGCATAAAAACTTGCAATATCATAAAAAGATATTGAACGTTTACTTCTAATATGTTTAATTGAAAATGATTTATTACCAATGCGAGAAACAATGTAATCTCCAACATAAAATTTTATTTTTGTATTATCATATTTAAATCTTAATTTATCAAGTAGTTCATTTTCTTCTTCTGTTTTATCTGTATTTTGCTCAAATCTTTTTATTTTTATATCTAATCGTTTATGTTTTTTATATTCATTCATTACTTCTTTATTATTAACAAAGAATTCTTTCATAATTGCACTAAAATCGTATCCTAAATTATACCAAATATTGAAACTTGTAAAAGAACAGGTTTTATATAAAAACGCAATATAATCATATGAATTATTACTTTCTATAAATTTTTTATTACTACTACAAAGTATTTTAGCGTAACCATTAAAGGTTTCTGTATCAAATCCAAAAATATTGGTTGATATATTAAACATAATTAATCACTACCCTCTACATATGGATTTTTTAAATTATCTTGAAATTCATCTATTATTACACCACCTCTTTTTGTAAATATATTCTTAAAAATTGATAGTTTATTTACTCCATTGCTGGTTTTAATAAGAGCATTCTCCAAATACGAAATTCTTAAATTTTTATTTAATAGTTTTTGGTCGTGTATGGTTATTGTAACTCTCTTATTAATCTCCATTTCTTTTTTAAAACGTGTTTTTTGATTTATATGCTGTTTTTTTAGTTTTTTGTATTGCGTTTTTATGTATTTTTTATCTATTTTATTCTTAAAAAAATAATTATATGCGCTTTTTGATTGACTTGGTGTTAATCCAGAAGTATATAAATTTTTTAATATTGTATTAGTATATTGATTAGGTCCGTATTGAATATGAAAATATTTGACTGGTCCAGTGTAAGAAACGTTTTTTGTTTTTCGTTTACCGGAGCCGTGTGGATAAAAATAAGCAGTTGTTCCGTTTGGATATTTTATCTTGTATCCGTTTTTTGTTTTTGATTTTTTAGTTTTCATAATTTACACTAATATATTATATGTATATATAATATAAATACTTTGTGGATTAATAAAAAGATTAATTAGCAATTTCGATAAGAAATTGCTAAAAATTAAAAATAACAAAAAATTTGATGAGTTTGATAATTAATAACAACATATTT
>CAZRZO010000021.1:0-3293 GCA_964604635.1 Microcaldota archaeon
TCTTTTTTAATTTCTTCTTTTGTTTGCATTATATCCACCTATAAAGCATAAGATTGTTATAAAAGATTTTCTTTAACTTCTCATTTGATATGCCTACATATTTATAATTATTTACAGCAAAACTATTGTTCTTGGGTGTAAATTTGATTGCCTCGGAATATCTTTTATTGCTTGTTAAAGTCAGATATATAAAATCTTTAATAATATTATCTCTTATATGTGGTTCAAGTTTGTCTTTTTGTTTATTATCGTAAAATTTAGAAATATAAAATAATATATTGTTCATATCAACTTTATTAGGTATAGTATTATGCTCTAATAAACATTCTTGTATTTTATTTCTAATGTTTGATAATAATATATCTTTATTACTACTTAAATTTGTTTTTTGACGATGTTTTGTATAGATATCTATTGTTCCTAAATCAGTTACTTCTCCAATATTTGAACTATTTTCATTTAATGAAACACCATTATCAAACTCTGTATCAAAATACTCTCCACAAGTGGAGCAATATCTTTCTTCTGTTTGAGGGTCTCTTATTACACTATGTATATGTTTTTGGTCAATCATTTTATCACTTTGTGAAAAATTATATTATCAAGTTTTTTTTCATTATTTGTTAGTATTTCGTCAATATCCTTTAATACATTGGGAGATATTGTTGTTCTTCCAGAAAGGATTTCAAGTAATACTAATTGTATTTGTTCTTGTTCAGCAATTATTTCTTTTATTTGTTTTTCTTCTATTTCAATTCTTAATTGTTTTCTTGTTGTCATATTATCATCTTTTATTTTAAAAACCAATTTTGTGTGCGGAATTCTTCATTAATTCTTGCTTTTAAGTTTTCTAAATCAATTTTTGTATCTGGAACCTCTTTAATCTCTAATCGAATGCTATTAAGAACACATCTTTGGTCTCTCTTAATAGAATTATATATACTTTTAATTTCAATTCTTAATTGTTTGTTTGTTTTCATATTATCATCTAATAAGTTCTTACGAATAAATCATTTTGATTATCAAATTCTCGTTGAACATTTCTTAATAATTCTTCTAACTCGGCTTTTGTATCAGGAGTTTCTTCAATATCATCTCGAATACTTCCAATAAGATTTAATTGAGATTGTTCAATTTCATCTACAAGTTCATCTATTTCGTCTCTTAATTGAGTTTTTGTTTGTGTCATATTATCATCTTTTTATTATAATTTTATTCTTTTCATTAATATATAGAGCCCTAAACAGAGTTTTACTCTATTTAAGTGTGTTACTCCTCGTGAAGGCTTTTATATTGTGTCATAATTTAACTTAAAATTGCTTAAAAAGTAGTCTTTCAGCGGTGTTTCTAACAAACTTTGTAGTGTTTTATCGTTTTTATACTTAATACTAAGAACTCTATACGGATTAAAAACCTTGTTTTCATCAACAAATTTATTTAAATCTTCTAATTTATATTGAATGATGCAACTATCTAATTTTTTAACCACTCTTTTTTGTGTAATATATGTAATTGTTTCTACTTTTCTCAACAATTCTAAATCTAAATGTTGAAAACCGCGGGTTTTGTTAATAATTTTATTATCTAATGTAATTTGCTGTTGTATTCCATTTTCAAATAAAGTTATTTCTTTTATACGTTCTATTCCAATGTCCCCCAATTCTTGACTAACCATTAAATTTAATTTGTTTATTGTTTTTTGGTCAGAAAGTTGATATATTAAGCCGTCGGTTTCATAAGATATAACTTTACCATTATTTTCTTCTATTAAATATGCTAATTTATTTATTTCTCTACGACAAAATGAAGTAATATAACTTGCATATATGAAATTAGTAAATTTAGATTGGACAGGGTGTTGTTCTGCTGTTATTCCATAAAGACTATTTGCAATAGTCTTAACCAGCATATATTGAAAAGATTTTTTACCAAATTTTACTTTGATTTCTTTCTTTTTGTTAAATAAATTATTGACAATTTTTTCATATATTCTATTATCTGTTGTTAATATACCATATCCGTCTATTATTTTATATTTTAATTTGTATAAATCCATTGTTTCTATATCAATTCCATTAATAGAATATATTAGTTCTTTTTCTGAATATACATATTTTATAACTCCTTTAATTTTTGTTGGGAATAATGGATTTGCTTTGCATTTAATTAAATAAAATTTATAAAAACATTTATTAAAATCTTTATCACCATAATATAATATTTTACAATTAGTTAATCCATTTATTTTTTTAATAAAGGTTGGATAAGCACTATTGATATCAAGATTATATACATCTTCATTAAAATTACCAGCATAATTTAGTTTAAATAAGCCTCCGTGAAAAGCATTTTTAGCATATTTTTTAACAATTGCTGGAACGTTTTTATCGTATCCTGTTATATCCTGTAAAATAGAAGGTGTATTATTCAATACGTTTTTTGTAATAGATGCTTTACTAAAAAATTTGTTTGGTGCTGGTAATCCCAAATCGTAAATTGCTTTTAATATTAGAATAAATAATTCTCGTGTTAAAGATGCGTCATTAATACAATATTTGATTATTTTTTCTCTATGCGCTTCATAGTATCCTTTCTCTTCACCTATTTTAGAAGCATCTATTTGTAATTCTTCTGCATTTTTATGTTTATGTAAATATAATTTACTTGCTTGTTCTAATGAAATAAATTTAGAGTTTATCGCGAAAAAACTTGCTACATCATAAAAAGATACACATCTTTTACTACTAATATGTCTAATTGAAAATGATTTGTCACCAACACGCGAAACAATGTAATCTCCAACATAGAATTTTATTTTTGTATTATCATATTTTAATCTTAATTTACCAAGCAATTCATTTTCTTCTTCTGTTTTATCTGTATTTTGTTCCAATCTTTGTATTTTGATGTTCAAACGTTTATGTTTTTTATATTCATTCATTACTTCTTTATTATCTTCGAAAAATTGCTTCATAATTGCACTAAAATCGAAGCCTAAATTATACCACACATTAAGACTTGTAAAACTACATTTATTGTATAAAAACGCTATATAATCGATTGATTTAGTGCTTTCTATCGATGTTTTATCGCTACTACAAAGTAATTTAGCGTAACCATTATAGGTTTCAGTATCAAACCCGAAAACATTTGTTGTTAGTTTAAACATAATTAACCACTACCCTCTAAATAAGGGTTCTCTATATTATCTTGAAATTCATCTATTACTACACGCCCCTTTTTAGAGAATGTAGTATTAAAAATAGATAATTTGTTTACTCCGTTACTTGTTC
>CAZRZO010000022.1:0-3044 GCA_964604635.1 Microcaldota archaeon
AAATTTAAATTAATAATATCTAATTGTGTTGGTATATATTTATTTATCTTAATAATTTTTCCAGAATGTTTATATATAAAATAACCATAACTTACATTATCATAACTACTTTTAAGTAAAGTTATATAACCTACAAGTTGAAGTTTATACATTAATGGATATTTACTAAATTTTATTTCTATTGGTATTACTTTTTTATTAGATATAAAGAGACAGTCTATAGATCCCTTTATCCCAAGTTTTGTGCTCTTAATACAAAAATTATCAATTAATTTTCCATCCTCTATAAATTCGCCTTGTTGCTTTAACAATTTTTTAATTGTATTTAAATCTAAATATTTTTGAAAGGATTCACCTATATGCATACTATATGTTGTATTTGGTTTTATACCTACAATTCTGATATAATAAGGGATTCTTTCACAGTATAGGTGTTGCTTTATATCAGAAATATTTATCCACATTATATCATATAATTTTCTGGTTTTTATATTTTTTGAATCTATGTAATTCAGATTCTTTATATTCTATTAATGTAAAATATTTGATCTCTCCAATAGCAAATTTTTGTATAAATATACTAATTGGCTTTTTAACTTCTAAAAATTGTTCTAACTGATTTTTTAAATCTTTAAAAGCTGAAGGAACTAAAGTTCCAGTAAATATACTATATTGTATTCTACTTAATCCAAAATTAAGACATGCATCTATTATTTTATTTCGTAGTTTATTACTTGTACAATCATAAGAAACAATTACTCCAAATTTGAACATCTTCACCACTTCATTCTATACTTAACATATCCTTTTTTATTTCCTAATTCCTTAACTACTGAATAAATATTGGATTGTATTATAGAACCTAAAGTAAGGTGTTTACCCTTATAAATCTCTCTTTTGTTAAGTTCATTTAATATTAATTTTGTTAGTTCTTTTCTCGTTTGATTTGCTATTAATTCACCATTAAAAAGTATTTTTCTTCTTTTGTTTATATAAGCTAATATTATTTTATCTATTAATCTAGGCTTGAATGGTTCACTTAAATCAAATATTAATGATGGTTTTCCTGCTCTATCTGTATGTAAAAAACCTGCAAAAGGTTCAAGACCTGAATTAAGTATTGACATCCAAATATAAGAATAAAGTATAGCATAACAATAATTTAATACTTTGTTTATTCCATCAGTATTTGTCGTTTTCCTACTAGTAAAGTTTGTTTCATATTTTAGTAATAATTTAAAGCCTGACCAATATTCTCTAGCTGCATTAGCCTCTGCATTTAAAATGAGAGTTCTTACTTGAGTTATATTGTCTCCTGTTATATTATTAATTTTATCTCTATAATAACATATTAAAGTTGCTTTTTCATGTATCTTATTTTTCATTATTAAATCTTTAATATTCTTAGAAGAATATTTTAATAATGTAGATTGATTTTCAAGTTTTGATGTAATGACTTTCTTTATTAATTCAAGACCTAATGATGTATCATAAGCTTTAAATTGAGATCTTTTTGCATCTACAAACGCTGCAAGTTGCGGTGATGATAACATTACATTCGGATAACTATTATCCCATATGCATATTTTTATACCTCTCTTACTTGCTTCATTTATAAGGGAAGTTGATATTGATATTCCTCTTGAAGTTATTATTATACTATCTAAATCAGATAAAGCATACTGTCCTATAATGTCTCCTTTGTTTGATATTATTAATCTTTGTGATCTTCTCCCCAAGTAATATCCATAACCTGTAATAGTTAAGCGTTTGTTATCTAACACATGAAATAATTCTTGAAGATCTCTTTTTACCATGATTATATTTGTAACTCTAATATTAAATATTTTTTCTTTGTAGTGAATTAGTAGAATATTGATAAATTAATTATAAAATTCCTTTTAGCAATAGTTATTATTAAAGTTTAGGTGTATCAATATTTTATCTTTTTAATATAAAAGCAGTTATGATAAATACAATTGAAGGAAGATTTAGTACAACTTCTGATATATTACAATATAGAATATAAGTGCACTTAGTAGTTTTATGGCAACTATACAGCATTAATAGTTATACCACGAGAAATAGCATATAAAATACTTGTTGGAACTAAAAACTTAACGAATAATATATCTTTGGTTTTTATGGTTGGTCTGCATTGTGCATTTATAATGTCTATCATAATATTATCATATCAGCAACATTATCCTTTAAAAGTGGTAAAGATCTTAAAATTGAAAAGTAAAGTAATTTGAATAAATAAATCCAAAAAATTAGATTACTAGAGAGTGTTTAAATTAAATTGGTTTTAATTATTTAATTTAACTTCTGATAACTGGATAAATAATTTATATCAAATAAATAGTGGTATTGAGATATCAAAAGCATTATCAATTTTTAATAAAATCTAGAAAGTTCCAAATAAATCAATTGTGATAATATTTACTTTGATCATTTTGGTGATGGGTGATAGTATTACTTAGCATCTCTATTTAGTACATACACAATTTATTATTATTAATAACTGAATTTTTAGCATATTACTATTTTATCTATTACATATTTTTTTTTGAGTTGTGTTTAAATGTATAATCTGTGAAATTATTAATTTACTTAGGAACTGATTAAATTTTAGTATTTTAATAACAATAATATATCATAAAATAATATTTTTATAATATTAATATAAAAATTTTCATATTTTATAAAAATAAATTAATAACCTAAGAAAAATTTACCTGCTTACTACGTATATATTTATATATAATAAAATAGAGAATAAATTATAACTATCCTGAAAGAAGATGACTTAAATTCAAACAAAAATATTAAAAAAATTCAAATAGATGAAAAATTAATGAATAATAAACATAATATTGTTACAGGAGCAACTGGTTATACTGGTAGATATATCACAAAAAAATTACTTGATTCAAAAAGTAATGTAACAAGTTTAGTAAGTAATATATCACATGCAAATCCTTTTGGAAATAAAATACATATTGAATTATTTGATTTTGAACATCCTGATAAACTTGTGCAGA
>CAZRZO010000023.1:0-3000 GCA_964604635.1 Microcaldota archaeon
TGCATTAACATTAATAGTTTGGAACATTATTAATAACAAAGCAATTAGGAATATTGGAAGAAATATTGTTTTTTTATTTATCATCATCATAGTATCTACTAATAAATTTTATATTAATTTATTATATTAAACACATAAAGCTTATTAAACTTTTGTTCTATTTTCTTTTTTGTTTCTATTTATTTTTTATTGTTAATGATTATTAAATGTAATAAAATTGTTTTTGTTTAATTCATTTGAAATTATGTTTAATAATGTAATTAATTCTAAAAATAAGAAATACTGATTATTTTTTGTATTTATTATTAGTAATAATTATTGTGTTTAATGTTTACACAATAATTCAATAATATTTTAAATAAGTATTTAATTAAATAACACTAATATTTTAAAACAATTAAAACAACAAATTTTGGTAAAATGTTTATTAATCTTTATGACCCAAAAAATCTTGGATTTGGGATTGCGCTTGTAACTTCATATCTTCTTGGAATTATTCATGGAATAACTCCTGATGAACATACATGGCCAATTACATTTTCATATGCAATTGGAACAAGATCAAGAAAAAAAGGATTAGAAACAGGACTTATATTTTCATCTGGATTTACAATACAAAGAGCAATAATGTCAGAACTTGCTTATTTTGCTCTTGCTGCTATTTTTATGACATCATTTGCATTTGGACTTGTTTATGTTATTGTTGGTATTGCAATGTTTTTAGCAGGTGAATACTTAATTAAAAATAAAACGTATTTTCATTTACATTACATTGAAAGAAAACTAGAAAGATTGATTAAACTTCATAAAAACAAAGAAATAGAAGAAAAAGAATTAGAACATAAAATAAATCCAATTGAATGTATTAATAATAATAGTAATAAAGCAATTCCAACTAAACTAGCATTTGTTCATGGATTAATTGCTGGATTTGGATTTGGTGCATTTGCATTAATTATATATACTGTTATTGCACCTACTATGCCTAGTCCTTGGTTTGGATGGATTCCTGGTGCATTATTTGGACTTGGAACAATGACAATGCAAATTGTTCTTGGATTCTGGTTTGGTGGATTATTAATGAAAATGAAGAACATTGGTAAACAAGGACTTGATTTTATTGCTAGAAGCATTACAAAGAATATTCTTTACTATGGTGGTATTGTATTTGTAATTTCTGGTATATTGATATTATTGTTTCCAAGTTTATTAAGTTATAAAATAGTAACTGGATTGAAAATACATAATCTAGATAATTTAGATCTTGGGTTCTTTATTGTTATTTTTATTGTTATTGGAATTGGATTGTATTCATTTTTAAATGCATTTAAAAAAGCAAAAACAATGAATTTTAGTAATGAACAATAAACTAATTAAATATTACTTTATTCTTATTCCATGGAATTCTTGTTTTTTTCTTTTTTTTATCAGCAATAGAATCAATACTAATTGCATTTAATCTTAACATTTTTGATATTTCAATAAGATTTGCATTAAATTTAATAAATTCATTTTTATCTTTTTTTAATTCATCAATTACATTTAATGTAATATCTATCATTAATGGATTGCACATTGCTATTAATTTTGTTGAAGTACTTCCATTTCTCAATAAATATTTGAGTTGCTCTTCACTTTTAGTATATTCTGCAACAGCATTTTCAATATTTTTTTTCATATTAACATTCTTTTTAATTTTGCTTGTTATATATTTAAATCTTGTGTGCAAGAATATTTACTTTTGTTGTTATTGGATTTTTAATATTCATATAAATAAATTCATTTTTAATTATATTTGAAATTATTGTATAAAAATAATTTTAGTAATTAATGAATATGTGATAAAATGGAAAAAATACTAATAACTGGTGCAAGCGGTTTTATAGGACAAGAAATCATAAAAAAATTAATTAGTAAAGAATATTTGAATAAATACCAAATACATGTTTTAGAAAGATATGTAACTGGAAGATATAGTTTAGATAGTTCTCCAAACATTATAAAACATTATGGGAATTTAACTGATTATCCAGTAATACGTAATATTGTTAGAGAAATAAAACCAGATTATTGTATTCATCTTGCTGCTATAAGTGCAGTAAGTTTTAGTTATGATCATTTCTTAGAAGTAAATGAAACTAATTATCTTGGTAGTATAAACTTATTTGAAGCATTGTATAGAGAAGTACCTGATTTCAAACACATAATAGTAGCAGGAACAAGTGAAGAATATGGTATGACATTACAAGATATAAATAAAAAATTAAATGAAAACTCAGATTTATATCCTAATAGTCCATATGCAGTAAGCAAAGTTGCTATTAGTTTATATTTAAAATATATGTCTGATGCATATCAATTCAAATATATTATTTTAAGACCTTTCAATACATATGGAAGAAAAGACAATACACATTTTTTTATAGAAAGAACAATAACTCAAATGCTTCTTGAAAAAGATAAAATATATCTTGGAGATCCTACAAGTGTTAGGGATTGGTTATATGTAGAAGATCATGTAAATGGTTATATAAAAGCATTAACTCATTATTCAAAAGCAATAAATCAAACAATACAATTATGTACTGGCAAAGGATATACAACTAAAGAAACAGCTGAATTTATTTTAAAATTAACAAAGTTCAAAGGAGAAATAATATGGAATTCAACACCTTCACGACCACTTGACGCAAAAATATTAATTGGTGATAACACCAAAGCAAAGAATTTACTTGATTGGGAACCAAAATATAATTTAGAAGAAGGATTAAATAAAACAATAGATTATTGGAAAATCAAAAAATAATTAAATTTTGTTTTGAAAATATATTGAAACGTAATTATTTAAATATAATATTTATTGGTTAAATCTTAAAACATAATGTTTTTTACTAAAACTTATTTATTGAATGTATTGAAAATACATATAAAACATTTTAAAAATATTAATTTTGATTTAATATTAAGTTATAATAAATTAGTATAATGTTATTTTATTTA
>CAZRZO010000024.1:0-2954 GCA_964604635.1 Microcaldota archaeon
GAACAAGTAACGGAGTAAACAAATTATCTATTTTTAATACTACATTCTCTAAAAAAGGGCGTGTAGTAATAGATGAATTTCAAGACAATATAGAGAACCCTTATTTTGAGGGTAGTGGTTAATTATGTTTAAACTAACAACAAATGTTTACGGATTTGATACAGAAACCTTTAATGGTAGGGCTAAAATACTTTGTAGTAGCGATAAAACATCGATAGAAAGCACTAAATCAATCGATTATATAGCGTTTTTATACAATAAATGTAGTTTTACAAGTCTTAATGTGTGGTATAATTTAGGCTTCGATTTTAGTGCAATTATGAAGCAATTTTTCGAAGATAATAAAGAAGTAATGAATGAATATAAAAAACATAAACGTTTGAACATCAAAATACAAAGATTGGAACAAAATACAGATAAAACAGAAGAAGAAAATGAATTGCTTGGTAAATTAAGATTAAAATATGATAATACAAAAATAAAATTCTATGTTGGAGATTACATTGTTTCGCGTGTTGGTGACAAATCATTTTCAATTAGACATATTAGTAGTAAAAGATGTGTATCTTTTTATGATGTAGCAAGTTTTTTCGCGATAAACTCTAAATTTATTTCATTAGAACAAGCAAGTAAATTATATTTACATAAACATAAAAATGCAGAAGAATTACAAATAGATGCTTCTAAAATAGGTGAAGAGAAAGGATACTATGAAGCGCATAGAGAAAAAATAATCAAATATTGTATTAATGACGCATCTTTAACACGAGAATTATTTATTCTAATATTAAAAGCAATTTACGATTTGGGATTACCAGCACCAAACAAATTTTTTAGTAAAGCATCTATTACAAAAAACGTATTGAATAATACACCTTCTATTTTACAGGATATAACAGGATACGATAAAAACGTTCCAGCAATTGTTAAAAAATATGCTAAAAATGCTTTTCACGGAGGCTTATTTAAACTAAATTATGCTGGTAATTTTAATGAAGATGTATATAATCTTGATATCAATAGTGCTTATCCAACCTTTATTAAAAAAATAAATGGATTAACTAATTGTAAAATATTATATTATGGTGATAAAGATTTTAATAAATGTTTTTATAAATTTTATAAAATTAAATGCAAAGCAAACCCATTATTCCCAACAAAAATTAAAGGAGTTTTAAAATATGTATATTCAGAAAAAGAACTAATATATTCTATTACTGGAATTGATAAAGAAACAATGGATTTATACAAATTAAAATATAAAATAATTGACGGATATGGTGTATTAACAACAGGTAATACAATATATAGAAAAATTGTAGATAGTTTATATACTAAAAAGAAAGAAATCAAAGTAAAATTTGGTAAAAAATCTTTTCAATATATGCTGGTTAAGACTATTGCTAATAGTCTTTATGGTATAACTGCTGAACAACACCCACTACAAACTAAATTTACTAATTTTATTTATGCTTCATATATTACTTCATATTGTCGTAGAGAAATAAATAAAATTGCTTATATAGTAAAAAATAATAATGGTAAAGTTATATCATACGAAACTGACGGCTTAATCTATCAACTTTTTGACCCTAAAACAATAAACAAATTAAATTTAATGGTTTCTAAGGAATTAGGAGATGTTGAAATTGATAAATTAAAATCAATAACTTTATTTGAAAATGGAATACAACAGCAAATTACAATAGACAATAAAATAATTAATAAAACCCGAGGTTTTCAAGACTTAGATTTAGAATTATTACGAAAAGAAGAAAAAACATTTTCAATTACAAATAAATTAGTAGTTAAAAAATTAGATAGTTGTATTATTCAACATCGTATTACAGATTTAAACTTATTTTTATATGAAAAAAAAATATTTAATCCATTTAATGTATTAATGTTTAAGTATAAATTTGATGAAAATATGGATATTTTACAATCTTTAAGTTTAAAAGACTACTTTTTAAGCAGTTTTAAGTTAAATTATGATACAATTTAAAAAGCCTTCACGAGGACCCCCACTACTAAATAGAATAAAACTCAATTTACTACACACTATACTAATGAAAGAAGAATAATATAATAAAAAAAGTGAAAATATGACACAAACAAAAACTCAATTAAGAGACGAAATAGATGAACTTGTAGATGAAATTGAACAATCTCAATTAAATCTTATTGGAAGTATTCGAGATGATATTGAAGAAACTCCTGATACAAAAGCCGAGTTAGAAGAATTATTAAGAAATGTTCAACGAGAATTAGATAATCAAAATGATTTATTCGTAAGAACTTATTAGATGATAATATGAAAACAACAAAAAAATTAGAAATGTTGATAGATTTAGAACAAAATAGAATAGAAGAATTAATTGTTGAACGAGACCAAATATTTGTTGTAACAGAAAAAGCAAGGTTTCGAAGAGAAACATTATCTCCCAAAAAGATAAAGGATTTAGACGAAAGAACAAGAAATATTAACAAAGAACTTACTAATATGATTTTCCACAATATGATATTATGAACGAACAAAAACATAAACATAATGTAATAAGAGACCCTCAAACAGAAGAAAGATATTGCTCCACGTGTGGAGAGTATTTTGATACAGAGTTTGACAATGGTGTTTCATTAAACGATAATAGTTCAAATATTGGAACAAAAAGTAGATTAGGAACTTTTGATACAGCAGTTTCAGAAAGTGGAAGACATTTTAATCTATTATCAGAAAAAGAACAATCAAGAGTAAAAATAATCAATAGAATAAAGGAATTAGCATCAGAACATAGAATTATAATTGATGAGGTTGATATGACAAATATATTATTTTATGTTTCTATAATTTATGACAACAAATTAAAAGACAAGGTGGAACCTCATATTAAAGATAATATTATAAAAGATTTTATATATTTAACTTTAACAAGTGATAAAAGATATTCCGAGGC
>CAZRZO010000025.1:0-2806 GCA_964604635.1 Microcaldota archaeon
TGAAAAATATTATTAATATTTGATATCTTTTAAACTTATAATATTTTAAATAATTAAAAAAAAATATATTTTGCAAAAAAATACAATATATTTTCAAGTAATATAGAGAATAAAACAATAAAAATAAAATAATTTATGAATTTCTTTTAACTATATATTACTTATTTTTACTTAAATATGCTCCCATCGGGATTTGAACCCGCGTTACAGGGTTGAAAGCCCTGTGTCCTTGGCCGAACTAGACGATAGGAGCACATAATTTTAATTTTATTATTTTTACTATTTAATTATGTATTTTTAATATAGTCTTATTAGAATTTAGAATAAATATATTATTATATTTTTTTGATAAATTTTTATATTATTTACTTACTTTAATTAAAAATTTTATTTTTTCAAAGTATTGGTTTTTTTCTTTTTTGCTATTCATTCTTTCTATTGCAATTTTTTTCAATTCTTAAAATTATTGTTAAAGTATATTTAAGAAAATTAAATTTAATAGAAGTATTATTAGCAAGAATAGGTATAAAAATTAATATATACTTTTCATAATAATTAACTGGAATAAAATATATAAAAAAGATTAAATATAATATATAAAATGTATCAAAAAACTTAAGACTAAACCTTCTTATATTAAGATGAATGTAAAAAGAGAGAGTAATAAATATAATATTATAATTATTATACTTTTCTTTAGTTTTTACAAATATAAAGAACAAAGGAGTTTATTTTAGAGTTTTATAATAGAAAAATAAGAGTAAATGCTCAAATCTGATAAAATTAATAATGCTGAAAATGCATATTCAGTGTATTTAGTATGAAAACATAAAAGTTACGAATTTATTAATTCAGAATATTCAATGAAAATAAATAATAAACAACCAGAGATCATTAATCTTGCAATATTTTTATCCAAAATCAATAGCAATGAATCAAATATTCAAAAACTATTTGATATGAAAGAAAATAATATCAAAGTTGTAGGAATTTTAGAACTTTCTAAAATTATAGAAAGTAATGAATTTGATAAGAATTTTTTATTGATGCACAAAGAAAAATTAGCAATGTAGAAGTAGATGATAGTATTTATGAAAAATTAATTCATGAACTTGACACAAAATAACAAATATGAGAAAATTTGAAAATCAGAGATTATTTAGTCTTATATGCAATGAGAAAAAAGAAAAAATTAAATTAAAAAGTATGTAACTAATTGAAAGCAATTGATATAATAACATTATCTATTCCTATGGTATTAGTATTTTTTGTTAGATACAACTAATTTGTATTTGAGAAAGTTTATATTATGGTTAAGAAAGAGTGACTTTTTAAATCAGTAAATTTTTACTTTTAATACTATAAATATAAAAGTAAATATCTCACTAAAAGTAATATTACAAAGATTTATATTTATTATAATATATTATATTTAGTTATAAGTGATATATAATGAAAGAAGATATGACAACAATTCAACTTAAGAAATCATCTGTTAAGAAACTAAAAAATATAAAGAAGTATTCAAGAGAAACTTATGATGAAGTTATCTCAAATTTAATAAAGAGTATAAAAATTTCAAAAAAAGAAAATCAATATGATAATTTTTTCCATAAAATACAACAAAAAAAGATGAAAGAATTATGGGACAATAAAGAAGATGAGGTTTGGGAAAGTGTTTAAATCAGGAGATGTTATAATTGTCAAAGTGCAATTTACAGATACAACTGAAATAAAAATAAGACCTGCGATAGTACTTTTCACAGAGTTAGGTAATATAGTAATTGCAGGTATAACTAGCAATCTCAAAATGAAGGGAATACCACTTTCTGTAAAGGAAGGCGCAATAAAAGATAGTGTAATAAAACTAAATTATATATTTACTGTTTCTGATAAGATGGTATTAAAAACCTTATTTCACTTAAACAAAAACAAAAAATCTCTTATATTTGCTGAACTAGAGAAACGTTTGAGTGTACTCAAAAAGGATTAAAACCTAGATATACTTAGAACTATGAAAAAGAATAGTTAGCAGAACATTAAAAAATACTTTAGTTTGCTTTAGCTCATACTGATTTATAGATATAAAAAACAAAGAAATTTATTTTAGAGTTCTATAATAAAAAAATAGTAACTCAAAAAAGGATCCTATAGCGCATACACATATATTAAAAAAATCCAAAACTCGGAAAGCCATTAAGATATAGTATGAAAAATATTTGGCGCATACATATAGGTCATTTTGTGATCACTTATGAAATAAATGAGAATGAAAAAATGATTATATTAGTAGATTACAAACTTTATGACAAAGCTTACTAATTTAAAAATATGCAGTTGTATTTTAAATTTTAGTATTAAATATGACAATTATTTAGTGTAATACTTTAAAATGGATGTTATCTGAATAGCGAACTTGAGTTATAATATTAATTAAGATTAAACTATTAATGTTATTAGAAATATATTTTAATTTCATCTTTTTTGTTTAAATTGATAGCCATTAAACATCAATTATTTTAACTTACCTAAAAACTCATTTCAATTCATTGATTTAACATTATTATATTTCTTTAATAGTTTTGATTCAATATTCTTTGTATTCCTTTTATATGAGATATTCTTGCCATTGCTAATATCCTTCTATGTTTGTTTAAGCTTTTAACATATATATTAATCATTGATTTATTCTTAATACTAAACCATTTTTTTATTATTTTGTTTTTTTTATAATTTGAAATATGTCTATTGACTTCCCCTACATATAAAGTAGGATATTTTATATCAATTACTGATTTATATACTC
>CAZRZO010000026.1:0-2664 GCA_964604635.1 Microcaldota archaeon
AACGAACATATATAAATCTATAATATAATCTTATATTATAAATGGTGATAAAATGACACAAGAAGAAAAAGATAAAGAAACACGAATAGAACTTAATAATTTAATAAAAAGATTAGAACAAACTCAATTAGTTTTAACAGATAATATTAATTTATTATTTAATACTAATATATTAATACAAGTATTAAAGTTAAAACAAGAAGCGCAAATCGAACTTAATCGATTTCGTGGAATAATACCAGCCGAATAATGATGATAACAATGAGTAAAAAAAACGATTTAATATATTATCTACGAAAAATAGAACAAACAGATAATAAGCAGTATGTTGATTATTTATTACACCTATTAAAAACAATAGATATAAAAAAAGAAATTAACATTAAGAAAGACAAAAACAAGAAAAAAGATTTAGCAATTTTTTATTAAAATTGCTAAATTTTAGCAAATCAAGATTTGCTAATGATTTAGAAGATATTTACTAAAAGATATGTAGATGATGTTTAATTTCTAAACGAAATTAAATATGCCTACATATCAGAAGATATGTAGATGAGAAATATATGAATGATTATGCACTTTCTTAAAACCATATATTTTTATATAAGCAAAGAAGAATGCACTATCTAAACTATTCCAAATATTAATTGGTATCATAACTTTCTCTTGAATTTTCTTTGGTATTCTTGTAAATCCAAAACCACCGATATCATATAAATTTGAAACATCTTTAAAATGTTTAACTTCCAGTTGACCACCAATAAAATGTTGAATATCTTCGAGCGGTGTAATTCTTCTAAATCCTCTATAAATTTGTTTCGTTTCTCGGGTCTTATCAAATATTGCATTTCGATTTGGACATATCAAATAATAATGTTCTTCATCTTTATTTTTAATCAATTTATTTGATTTATACAATGCACTGCAAACATATTCATATTTGCATTCAATCATTTCTATAAAATCTTTTTCTAATATTAAACTATCGTGCTCTATTAAAATCAAATCGTCTTTACCCCAGATTGATTTTAAAAATTCGTAATAAGAATATGGACCATATTTCAAAACAATTTTTTTAAAAACCATATTAATATTTTGATATTTATTTTTTAAATAATTAAAATGTTTTTCACAAAATTTAACTATTTTAGTATTATTTGGATTGTATGATATATTATCTTCTATTTTAATATAATTTTCTAATGTAATAAAATAAACGTGCATCTAACCATTAATTATACTACTTACACTTACATTTGGTATTACTCCATTTGGTGGATATATACGAATACGCGTCCACTGAATATGTAATGCAGCCTTTGCAAATGATGAATAAAAAGAAGTAAAATCAGCAAGAGTAAAAGTAGTTGATGCTTGAAAATTAATAGCACCGGGACTACCACCTTTATTTACATATGAAGTCCAAGTAAATGTTCCTGATGATGAAAAAGTCCACTGCTCAAACAAATTATAATCTGTTGAAGATGACCCCATTGGGACATATATTCCAGAAAATGCTCCACCATAGTATTCAGGAGAACCAGTATCACCAAATAATCCAATGCCCCCCCACGCACTTCCAAGTTCTGTTCCAAGAGCCCAACTGCCAAGTAAAGCAGTTGATGTATCACCTGTTGGAGTTCCAACTATATTCAACGTAGTTTCAATAATAATATTGCTTGGATTTTGTGGAGTAGCATATACTAATCCAATTTTTGTATTTGTTCCAGACCAGAAAGTAATACTATTGTTAATATCAAAAGAAGAATTATCATTAATAAGCGTCCACTTACTTGTATTTAAAGTTGTTCCAGCAAAGTTATCATAAAATTTAAATACATTTTCTCCATTATCATATTCTCCATAATTTCTAGAAAGTTGTGGTGCAAGACCTGTCGTAGTATTATTATATCTATTTGTAGTTAAACTATCAAACTGCATATAAATTTTTATACTGCTATTAGCATTTATACTATTTACTAATTTAATATAATAAATTGTTGAATTACTAATATTACTATTCCCACTTTCAAGCCAAGAATTAACAATATTTTCACCTTCTATATCAGTAGAAAAATAAATATTTGATAAATCATCTGCTTCGTTTGATGTATAATTACTACTATTAATATTTATCATTTGTTGAAAATTTGCTGGCGTTGCACTTGCTTGTTCATTAGTAATTGTAATAATTACATATGTATTTTTACTTTTACTTTCTTCAATTAAAATATTTAAATTATTATATGCTTGCTTACTAATTATTGCTTTGTTAGTATTATCGTATTTCTTATTTTTTATAAAGATATTAAAACTCATCACAATTTAACACCAAATAAATTAAACCCTATTTTAATTCCAAAGAATAAAATTCCAATATTTGCTAAACTAAAACCGATAAAAATATAATATAATCTATCAATTCTTCTATTTATATTGATTAAACTATTATTAAAATAATCATTTTGATTTTCAAGTTGTTTAAAATATTCGGATTTATAAAACAAATCTTTATTTTGTTTCATCAAAACACACTTGTATAATTTTTATTTACAAGTTGATTATACATATTTTTATTTAAAATATATACTTGTAATACTAACTTATTAATATGATTGTAAAAACCTTCTCCTTGATATCCATTTTTAAAATTATATGGATTGT
>CAZRZO010000027.1:0-2236 GCA_964604635.1 Microcaldota archaeon
CAATAAAGAACATAGATATACTAGTATAAACATCTAGTATCAAACATCCAGTATATAATTTATAAATTAAATAAATAATTATGTAAAATAATCTAATACTAATTAGTTTAAAACAAGTGATTTGCAAATATTATTGTTTGACTTTTCAATGTTTCAATATATAATTAATTTAAAATAAGAATTAAAAAATATTTTTATTTTCTAATCATATTAATAATTTTTTTTGTATTTTTATTAAAATCAGTAATATAATCAGCAATTACTGTTTTATCCTTTGAATCAATACCCCATTCTTCTAAAACAGGAATATTAATAATTTTTTTTATGTTTTCATCATTTATTTTAAAAGTATCAATAATTTCATTAAAAATAGTATTAATTTTTTTCTTTTTATTAACTTTTGTTTTATTAACATCAATTATACTATTAAAATTTAATAAAGTATCAATACTTTTGAAATTTATTTCTGACCATTTTTGATTTTTAAATGCATATCCATGATCAATTACGCAGAATTTATGTTCTCTGTCTTTTTTATCAATATAAAACAGAACATTTCTTTGTCTAAAATCAATATTTTGAATTAATGTTTCAAATATTATTACTTTTGTCCAATCCTTGTAATTCTTCGTTTCTTTTATTTTATCAAAATTATCTTCATGTACAAAATTATTAGGTGTATATTTACTTGCAAATTGATTTCCTGAATTAAAGTTCACATTATTGACTATATTTATGTATTTTACTAATTTATCATCAATATTTATTATTGAAAATTCAGGAATTGGGATATTAATTAATTTTGCAATACTATTTGCAATAATTTCATTTGCTAAAACACGTGTACTTTGTGGATTATTTTTAAATTTAACAATATATAATATATTATCATTTGCTACAATGTGTTGAGCTTTTGATGAAGATTCCCAAGCACAATTAGAAATTGATTCAGCTTTGCTTAAACGTAAAATACCTTTAAGTTCTTTAATAAATTTTTCTGATTGTTTTGTTTCTGTTTTCATATTACTCAACAAATATATTTATATTTATTTAGATATATATATTTTTCTAATCGTTTTAAGATTATTATTAGATATAACAAATAATAAAAAATATTAATATGTAATATTTTTATTTTCTAATCATATTAATAATTTTTTTTGTATTTTTATTAAAATCAGTAATATAATCAGCAATTACTGTTTTATCCTTTGAATCAATACCCCATTCTTCTAAAACAGGAATATTAATAATTTTTTTTATGTTTTCATCATTTATTTTAAAAGTATCAATAATTTCATTAAAAATAGTATTAATTTTTTTCTTTTTATTAAAATTTAAAATATTATCACGAATATTTGCATTATAATAAAACAATTTTTTTAGTTTTATTCTTTTTTTTATGTATTGTGTAAGCATTACTGCATTAAAATAGAGTAAATTTTTTATGTTTTTGAAATTTATTTCTGACCATTTTTGATTTTTAAATGCAAATCCATGATCAATTGTATAAAATTTATTTATTTTATTATTAAATAAAATATTTTGTTTTCTAAAATCAATATTTTGAATTAATGTTTCAAATATTATTACTTTTGTCCAATCTTGAAAGTTTATTGTTTTTTTTAATGTTTCAAAATTTTCATTTAATAAATAAGTTGTTGGTACATAGGTGTTTATTGGTACTAAAGGAACTTCAAATTCTCCTGTAGCAACAAAACTATTAGATATATATTTACTTGCAAATTGATTTCCAGATATAAAGTCTACTTTATTAATATTATTTATGTGTTTTACTAATTTATCATCAATATTTATTATTGAAAATTCAGGAATTGGGATATTAATTAATTTTGCAATACTATTTGCAATAATTTCATTTGCTAAAACACGTGTACTTTGTGGATTATTTTTAAATTTAACAATATATGATGTATTATCATTTGCAATAATTCGTTGAGCTTTTGATGAATATTCCCAAGTACATGTAAAAAAGGATTCAGCTCTATTTAAATATTTAATACCTTTAAGTTCTTTAATAAATTTTTTTGATTTATGTTTTTTTTCTGCTTTCATATACATCAATATATTTATATTTATTTAGATATATTTTTTTTAATCTTGTAATTTTATTCAGTAAATACTAAAAATAATAAAATATTGACTAAAGATCCTTTCAATCAGTTTATTATTGTAAATTTATTCAATATATTAATTTTAGTAATAATTTCTTTTC
>CAZRZO010000028.1:0-2057 GCA_964604635.1 Microcaldota archaeon
CTCCTTGGTTTACAAATTAAAAATGATTTTTATGGATAAATATATTTTGTGGATTATATTGATTATTTCAATAGCAGTAATTATAGGAACAATATTTTATATTTATATTATTCCTAATCATTATAAAAAAACTAATTCTTCGTCTGCAATAGTATATAATACAACAATTAATTCAACAACTCCTTTTCCAATAAAATTAAATAATTCTAATTTCAGTAGATTTATTAGTAATCCAATAAACAATTCAAATGTAATTATAAATAATATTTCTTATCCTGCTTATCATGGTTATAGCACTTATTATGTTAATAAAAAATACATTATCAATGTGCAACAAGAAATTTTTGCAAATTCTTTAGTAGCTTCACATCAATTTAATACTATAAAAAATAATCTTAATCAAAGTTTAATAGTTCAAACTAATTTTAAAAACAATTATACAACTAATTATAATTCTATTACTAATACTATAAATTTTAATAAAACAAATAAAAATTTAAGTAAACAATATAATCCTATCAATAATAAATTAATAAAAAATTTATCTCAAAATATGATGGGTATTAATTCAACAATTTCTAAATTTTCAAATTCATATATTTTATATGCTATTAATGAAAATCAGATATGTTCAGCATCATTTACTCAATTTACAAATATTTCATTTAATACTCCAATTGAATTATTGAAATCAACAATTGCTACTTGTTTTAATTCTTGATAAATATGTTTTCATATTAATTGTTCAATTTTTTTAAATAATAAGTATATAAGCAATATAGAATTCAATAGAAAAATAAATATAAACTAAAAAACATTTATATATTAAATTATTGTAATTGTTTAATAAACAATTTTATTATAGAATTGAGTGTTATTTTGATTTAATAAAATATAATCAATTAAAAAAATCCATATTTTTTCTTTTTTTGATCAGAGTCTGTTTTATCATTTAAATCTCTAAATTTACTTATTAATTCTTTTTCTTCTTCATTAATATGTTTTGGAATATCAATATTAATATGTACTATTTCATTCCCATAAGTATTACTATTAAAATGAGGCATTCCTTTATTTTTTAAAATAAGTTTTGCATTATCTTGTGTTCCTGGAGCTATATTCATTTGTTCAACACCATATAATGTTTTAACATTTACTTTCCCACCTAGGATTGCAGTGTAAAATGGAATTTTTATGTTATATAATATATCATTATTTTTTCTAATAAATTCTTTATCTTTTTGAATATGAATTTCTAAATAAAGGTCTCCTGCATTTTGATTTTCATAGTCTCCTTCATTTTTTATTCTTAATTTCATTTCATCTTCAACTCCCTTTGGTATTTGTATTTCTATTGTATCTGCTTTTCTATTTTTTCCAGCTCCTTTACATATTTTACATATTGATTCATATGTTTTTCCAGCTCCTCTACAAGTAGGACATGTTGTTATTGCTTGGATAATTCCAAAAGGAGTTCTTTGAACAGTATTAACTTGGCCTCTACCTTTACAAACATTACATGTTATTATTTTACTTCCTGGTTCAATCCCCTTTCCATTACATGCACTACATTTTACTGCGTGCATTATATTTATTTTTTGGTTTATTGTTTGTGTTGCTTGTTTAAGACTTATTGTTATTGATATTTGTTTATTGTTATTGTGTGTTTGATTATTGTTTGAAAATCCAAATAATGTATCAAAGATATCATCAGGTTGTTCATTATCTGATATATTAAAATCAAATCCCATTGACTTAAAAATATCTTTAAAATCAAAATTTCTAAAAATCTCTTGTTCATTATATTTTTGGTTGAATTCTTCTGGTCCATAAGCATTATATTGTTCTCTTTTTTGATTATCGCTTAATACTGCATATGCTTCATTTATTTCCTTGAATTTTTCTTCTGCATTTTTATCTTTGTTTCTATCAGGATGGTATTTCATTGCAAGTTCTCTATATGCTTTTTTAATTTGATCTGCTGATGCATCTTTTGGAATTCCAAGTATTGTATAATAATCATTTGACATTCTATCTCTTTTTATTTTTTGGTTTAA
>CAZRZO010000029.1:0-2039 GCA_964604635.1 Microcaldota archaeon
AAAATATTATTAATTAAATTTATTAAGTAATTTGCTTTTTTTGGCTTTTTTATATCCTCCTTTAATTGCTTTTAAAGATGCTACTATATTTAATAATACTCCTTTTCTTCCAATTATTACATTTGATTTTGTTGATTTATCAGGATCTTCCATAATAAAAAAAGATCTTGCTAATTCAATACTAAATATTTTTAATGTTAATAATAAAGATTTTGAATTTTTTAATGCAAAATAAATATAATCTTCTTGTCGCGCGTAAAAATCTTTTGTTTTTATTGAATCATCATTTGACGCTTTTACAGTAAAACCTTCCAAATGAATTGCATTTGTTGTTCCATTATATATTACTTTATAACCATTATTTTTTGCTCTTACACATAAATCAATATCTTCACAACTCGTATTATATATTTCATCAAATAATCCTATTTTTTTTAGCATATTTACATTATACAAACATACTGCAGCTGTTACTGCATCAATTTCTTCTATTTTATTATATTGATTTCTATTTATTTCAAATCTACCTCTATTTCTAAATCCTAGCTTTTTACTAACTCCTGCATGTTGAATTTTTTTATTGGGATAAATTAATTTTACACCTTCTATTCCTATTTTCTTATTTTCATTTATTGCATTGATCATATTTGTTAGGAATTTTTTATCAGTAATTATTGCATCATTATTAAACCATAATATATAATCAGGATTATACTTTTTTAAAACATATTTTATTGAATTATTATTATTTTTAATTGGTCCTTTATTTATTTTATTTCTAAAAAAATCAATATTGAATTTTTTTGCAATTTCTTTTGATTTATCTGTAGAATTACCATCACCAATAATAACTTTATAATTTTTATAAGTTAATTTTTTCAATGAATTCAAGCAATTATATAATATTGGTTTATTATCAAATAATATTATTCCTCCATTATAATTTGGAACAATTATAATAACAAAAGGTTCTTTTTTGTTTTCTTTAATTCTACTTTTCATTTTATCATAATTTTTTGTATCTTGCTATTTTATTTGCTAAATGTAAAGATTCAAAAGTTCCTGTGTCTATCCATTTACTTTTTAATATAAAGTAATCTAATTTATTATTTATTAGATACATATTATTTACATCTGTTATTTCTAATTCTCCCCTCTTAGAAGGTTTAAGTTTTTTTATTTTGTCAAATACTGTATTATCATATAAATAGAAACCTGTTACACCATATTCTGATTTTGGTTTTTTTGGTTTTTCTTCTATTTTTATTATTTTTTTGTTTTCATTAAATACAGGAACTCCAAAACTATTAAGGTTTTTTGCTTTTTTAATAAATATTGTTGCACCAGCTTTATTTATAAATTTATTTATTTTTTGTTTTATAGCAGTTTTTTCAGTATTAGATAAATCAAATATATTATCACCTAATACAACTGCTAAATTTTCATTGTTTATTACATTTTTAACCAAACTTAAAGCATGCGCAATTCCTAATGGTTTTTTTTGAATTATATATGTTATATTAACACCTAAATCACTACCATCTTCTAATAACTTAATAAATTCCCCTGCATCTCTTTTATTTATAATTAATATTATATCTTTTATATCCAAAGACACAAGAAATTTGATGGGATAATAAATCATTGGTTTATTGTAAATTGGCAAAAGAGTCTTATTTGTTACTTTAGTTAAAGGATATAACCTTTTTCCGCTTCCTCCTGCAAGTATAACACCTTTTATATCATCACCTTTTAGTTTTATATGTTTTAATAGTATCAATAACTTATATTAATTATATCTTATGAATTTAAATTAATATAAACAGTATATTAAGTATAAAAACAGAAAGGTTTTTAAAATATCTAAGAACATAAATAATTATTAATTATATTTATCTTTATTTATAAAAAATATATTTATAATATTTAAAAGAGGAATAATAATTGATTTAATTGAAAGAGAACTTATAAACATAAAAAAATTACATTAAAAATTTAAATAATTACTGTCAATAAGAAATAAAAATATTAAAATGATT
>CAZRZO010000030.1:0-1722 GCA_964604635.1 Microcaldota archaeon
ACCGTTAGCAAAAATTAGGAGACGAAATGAAAATTAAAAAAATAGAATTAATAAACCATCCTATTCTCGGAAACTTAATTTTAGATTTTACAAATCAAGAAGAAGAGTGTGTTGACACAATCATATTAGCAGGTGAAAATGGCACAGGAAAAACGAGTATCCTTAATTTATTATACGATTTTTCAAATATAAATATTAAAAATAACAAGAGAAACGAGAAACGAATTTTTGAAGTTATTTTTTCAGAACAGGAACTACTTGTGTTAATACAGAATCAAAATTATAAGCATTTATTTTCAGAAGGATTTAGTAATGGAATTTTCAAATTTATATTTGATTTTAATATTACTGGAAACTGGAATCAAATTAAAATAGAATTCTCAAGTAAAAATGGTGAATTAAAAACATCAACAGGTGATGCATTTGTTCAGCCAGAAATCAAAGAGATTATCAGAGCAATATACTCAGATGTTGAAATAAATTACACGCCTCAAGTATTAAATTCAGTTACATCGAAAGATATTGATGAAAAAACCCCAAATAGTTATAAGTCAGGGAATAATCTTGCTACAGAAATTACCCAACTTCTTATAGATATTCAAGCTCTAGATTCTCAAGAATTTTCGCAATGGGGAAAGCAAAATTTAGGCAAACCCGTTGATAAAAGTAAAATCGACACAAGGTTAAAACGGTTTACAAAAGCATTTGATAAAATGTTTTCTGATAAAAATTTTTCTGGAATTATAAACAATAACGGACATAAAGAGGTTATTTTTACAGAAAATGGGAGGAAAATGACAATTGCCCAATTAAGTTCTGGCGAAAAACAGATTGTATTCCGTGGTGGTTTTTTATTAAAAGATAAAGAAAGTAGTAGGGGATCAATTGTATTGATAGATGAGCCAGAAATAAGTATGCACCCAACTTGGCAAATTGAGATTTTAGATTTCTATAAAAACCTATTTATTGAAAGCAACGGTAGATTATCTTCTCAATTATTTGTTGCTACACATTCGCCATTTATAATTCATAATCCAAATCGTTCCAATGATAAGGTTATCATTCTTTCAAAGGAAGATAATGGACGTATTACTACACTGAATGAACCTGAATTTTATTCTTGGACAAAAAGTAGAACCGTAAAAGAAGCATTTAAAATAGATTATGACCTTGCAAATACAAAAGGGAAACTTTTTCTGGAAGGTGAAACAGATGAAAAGTATTATAATAAAGCAAAAGAAATATTTAATTTAGATGATTTAAATTTTGATATATCTTGGATTGGAAGAATTAATGAAAACGGGAATAGTGAATTTACTGGAGATACAGCACTAAATCAAGCTAAATCATTTTTTCTTGCTAACACAGATATAATACAATCTAAAATTATATTGTTTTACGATAGTGACACAAATAAACCAGAAGAAAAATTGGGAAATCTATTTATAAAAAAAATGCCTAAAAATGAAGTAAATACTTTGTATGAAATAGGTATTGAAAATCGATTATGTTTACCTGATGATTTTAATAAAAACAATTTTTACACAGAAAAAGTAAGAAAAAATAAATATGGAGCAGAAAGTGTAATTAGAAACCTTGATAAAACAAAATTATGTAATTGGATTTGTGATAAATGCACGGTAGATAAGCAAAAAGAAATACTTAAAAATCTACAACCATTATTAATTGAACTAAATGAATTAATAAAATAACTTTTGCTAA
>CAZRZO010000031.1:0-1535 GCA_964604635.1 Microcaldota archaeon
ATGACAATAGAAAAAATATTAGATATGAAACAAGATTTTATAAATGTTTTGAAAGCGGAGAATATTGATAAATCTAATGTAAGATTTAGATTTATTTTAAAAAGTCCGTGGCAAAAGCATCGATACAAAGATGAATATATTACACCAGAAATCTGGTTATTATGCAAAAATACACATAGTTGTTTAATTTCTTATGAAAGTTTTTATAGTTCAAATTTAGAAGTTTATAATGAAATGATTGATGAAATAAAATTAAATGTAAGATTAAATGATAAAAAAGATGATAACAATGCAAAATGAAAATATAAACGAGACTGAAATTGCTTGCTGGGGACGAATTAAAGAGCAGAAGTATGAAGAAGAGGATAGAGAATTGACAAAAAGAGAACAAGAAATTCTTTATTCATTTCACGAGGGTGCATTTTGTCAAAATAAAAAAGATGTAAAAATTATATCTTTTCCGCATTTTGATCTGGATTTGCATAGAACTGGTAATACTGAAATTTGGGCTCTGTATAAAGGTCAAAGCGAAAGCAAATTAATCGACGAAATATTAGTATTTAGACATACTGATATAAAAATAACAAAATCAAAAAAAGTATTATTAAATTTAACAAGTAATCAAATCGAGGAATTTGAACAAGCACGACTAAAATATATACAATATATTAAGAAAGTTAAAAAATATTGTAAAGAAAATTAATGGTGAAACAATGAACGAAAGAAAACAAATAAAAAAACAAATAGAAGAATTATTTAATGATATACAAGAAGAACAAGTATGTCTTCTTCGAAGTATTCGTAATACAATTTCAGATACTCCATATAGAAAATTGGAGTTACTGGAACTGAAAAAAAGAATTAACGAAGAATACTATAAACAAAATTGGTTTATGTAGAAGATAAATGGTGAAACAATGTTAAATAATTTAAATTCTGATCAGATTAGATTAATAATTTTAAATGGTGCACTTGTAGCAGGTCAAAAATTATTACATAAAAGAACTGAGGAAGAAGAATTTAAATTATTAATATTAAAAGATGATATATTAAAAAAAGAACTTGAAAAAGATTTGTGGATATACATAAGAAAACAACTCTATCTGCATCATAAAAATGATGATAGAAGAGAATTAGAAAAGATAGAAAAAAAGTTAATTCAGTATTATTAAAATATTATAGTATAAAAGTGATAGATATGAAAAACGAAATAGAAGAAATTGAGAAAAGAATAAATGACAATATGCAAAATATCGTCTATAAGAATATTGAGGTTGGAACGGCAGAACAGGTCGAATTCACCGGCAATATGGAATTACGACAAGCGCAATTCGATAAAGGAGGCAAAACAGAAAATGTCGAATTTATTGATTTTGAACTGGTTGAAAAAACCCCGGACGGACATAATAAAATTTTGTCAAGAAACATCAAAAATAGAGATGTTCCTAAAATTCTAAATTTTATTAAAGAAGGCAAGAAAAGACTATTTTTATCAAAATCAGTCGATAAAAAAATGAGTGTTGCAGTAATAAAAT